>NZ_JBFAZZ010000014.1:0-292766 GCF_040689425.1 Actinoplanes sp. NPDC051475 | reverse complement strand
GGGGGCGGGGGGGGGGGGGCGCGCCGCCCCCCCCCCCCCCCCGCCGACGCCGGTCCTCGGCCGAGGGTGAATCCATCGATGAGGGCCGCTACCGTGGGTCCATGCCGCCGATCCGCGTCCTGTTGGTCGACGACCACGAGATGGTGCTCCAGGGCGTGTCCGCGATGCTGTCCCGCTTCCCCGAGCGGGTGCAGGTCATCGGCACGGCGACCGAGCTGCCGTGCGCGGTACGCGCTGTCACCGAGGCGCGCCCGGACATCGTGCTCTGCGACGTGCGGCTGCGCCGGGCGAGCGGGCTCGACGTCTGCAAGGCGATCCGCGAGGTCGACGACCGGGCGAAGGTGGTCTTCCTGACGGTCTACGACGACGAGCAGTACCTCTACCAGGCGTTGCGGGCGGGCGCGTCCGGTTACCTGCTCAAGCGGGTGGACGCCCGGGAGCTGGTGCGGCACCTGGAGAACGTGGGCCTGGGGGAGATCGTCATCGATCCCGGCCTCGCCGGGCGGATCGCCGCCTCCGCCGCGCACGTGCAGCGGGGGGAGTTCTGGCCGGGTGCCCGGCTGGGCCTGACCCAGCGGGAGAGCGAGGTGCTCGGGCTGCTGGTCGGCGGGCTGTCCAACAAGGCCATCGCGGCCCGGCTCGTCGTCAGCGACGACACGGTCAAGACGCACCTGCGGGGCCTGTACCGCAAGCTGGAGGTCCGGGACCGCGGGGGCGCGGTTGCGACCGCGTTGCGGGAGGGCCTGTTCCACTGATGGACGCCCTGATCGCCGCGGTGACGCGGCCGGTGACCGGTGAGCCGGCCCTGACCACCATGCTGGCCGAGGTCGCGAGGCTGCTCACCGACGCCCTCGGCGCCGACGGGTGCCTGGTCTTCCTCGCCGAGAGCGGCGGTGACCTGGTGCTGGCGGCGAGTCACCCCCGTGTGGCCTCCACCGGCCCGCCGGTGCGGGTGCCGGAGGGATCCGGCCTCGCGGGGCGCGCGGCGGCGGACGGGGTGCCGGTGTCCTGCGAGGACGACAGCCCGCGGCATCCGGGGCACCGCGAAGTGCTCGGCCTGGGGGCGGGGCAGACGGTGTCGCGGCTGTGCGTACCGGCGCGGGTGGCCGGCGGAGGCAGCTGCGCCGTCCTGGCCGTGCACAGCCGTACGCGCCGGGAGTTCGGCGGGGCGGAGGTGGACGCGGCGCAGCGGGTGGCGGATCTCGTCGGCCTGCGGGTCTGCGTGGCGGCCGCGCTCGCGACGATGCGCGACCACCAGGACGAGTGGGACGCCGTCGTGGCCGGCGCCGTCGCGGCCCAGGAGGCGGAACGCCGCCGGGTGGCCGCCGACCTGCACGACGGGCTCACCCAGGCGATCGCCAGCCTGACGTTCCACCTCTCGGCGGCGGACGTGGCCCTCGGCGACGGCGACGTGGGTTACGTGGCCGAGCAGGTGGCGGCAGCCCGTTCCCTCGCCGACCTGGCGCTGGGCGAGACCCGCAGCGCCATCACCGGGCTGCACAGCCCGGTCCTGGACGACCAGGGGCTGGCGGCCGGGCTGGCGGCCATGGCGCGGGCGGTGCCGGGGTTGCGGGTCGAGGTCGACGCCGCCGAGTTCCCCGTACCGCACCACGTGGGTACCTCGCTGTTCCGCATCGCCCAGGAGTCCGTGCAGAACGTCGTCAAGCACGCGGGGGCGAGCCGGGCCGTGATCCGCCTCGCCAAGCACGGTCACATGGTCATGCTCAGCGTCACGGACGACGGCTGCGGGTTCGACGCGCCGGGTCAGGCCTCGACCTACGGGCTGCGGGGCATGGCCGAGCGGGTGCATCTGCTGGGCGGCCGGCTGCGGATCGGGTCGCAGCCGGGCGAGGGCACCACCGTCGAGGTGACCGTGCCGACCGTGCTCTGAACGCTCAGCCGGCGCGCCGGCGTTGCTCCATCAGCCGCAGCACCATCGGGGTCAGGATCAGCTGCATGGCCAGCTCCATCTTGCCGCCGGGCGCGACGATGATGTTGGGCCGCGACATGAAGGAGTCGTGCAGCATCGCCAGCAGGTACGGGAAGTCGATGCCCTTGGGGTCCGCGAACCGGATGACGAGGAAACTCTCGTCGGCCGTCGGGATGTGGCGGGCGATGAAGGGGTTGGAGGTGTCCACGGTGGGCACCCGCTGGAAGTTGATGTGTGTACGCGAGAACTGCGGGCAGATGTAGTTCAGGTAGTCCGGCATCCGGCGCAGGATGGTGTCGACGACCGCCTCGCTGCTGTAGCCCCGCGCGGTGCGGTCGCGGTGCAGCTTCTGGATCCACTCGAGGTTGATGATCGGTACGACGCCGACGGCCAGGTCGGTGTGCCGGGCGACATCGATCTTGTCGGTGACGGCGGCGCCGTGCAGCCCCTCGTAGAACAGCACGTCCGTGCCGGGCGGGATGTCCTCCCACGCGGTGAAGGTGCCGGGCGGCTGCCCGTACGGTCCCGCCTCCTCGTCGTCGTGCAGATACTTGCGCACCTTGCCGGAGCCGGTCTCGGCGTAGCCCCGGAACAGCTCCTCGAGCTCCTCGAGAAGGTTGGCCTCCGGGCCGAAGTGGCAGAAGTGGTGGTTGCCCTCGGCCTCGGCCCGAGCCATCTCGGCCTGCATCGCGGTCCGGTCGAAGCGGTGGAACGAGTCGCCCTCGACCACCACGGGAGTGATGTCCTCGCGGCGGAAGATCTGCTGCATCGTCCTGGTGACCGACGTCGTGCCGGCACCGGACGAGCCGGTGATGGCGATGACCGGGTGTCTGACTGACAAGGCGGCTGCTCCTAGCGTCACGTACGGAACAGAGAACGGGTGTTGAACAGTGAGAAGTCGTCGTCGGGCAGCCCGGCGCGGTCGCGGTGGTAGCGCTCGATCCGGGCCACCTCCTGGCGCGAGCCGAAGATCAGGGGAGCCCGCTCGTGCAGGCTGCCGGGCACCTGGTCCATCAGCCGGCGCCGGCCGGTGCTCGCCAGCCCGCCGGCCTGCTCGACGAGGAATGCGACCGGGTTGGCCGCGGACAGCAGGCGGGGACGGTCCGGGCGGCCGGCGGCACCGTCGTCCGGGTCACCCTCGCCCGGGTCGAGGAAGACGCCGCCGCGGGTGAGGATGCGGAACGTCTCGGCGACCAGGCAGGCGACCCAGCGCATGGTGAAGTCGACCTCCCGCGTCCCCGAGCGGCCGGCCAGGCACTCGGCGACGTACCGCTGCACGGGCGGTTCCCAGAAGCGCTCGTTGGAGGCGTTGATGGCGAACTCGTTGGTGGTCTCGGGTATCCGCATGCGGGGATGGGTCAGGACGAAGGCACCGATGTCGCGGTCCAGTGTGAAGCCGTCCACGCCGTCCCCGGTGGTGAGCACGAGCATCGTCGCCGGTCCGTACAGCGCGAACCCGGCGCAGACCTGCTCGGCGCCCGGTTGCAGGAAGTCGGCGACGCCGGCCGGCTCGCCCGGGCGGGGGCTGCGCAGGATGGAGAAGATCGTGCCGGCCGCCATGTCGACGTCGATCCCGCCGGAGCCGTCGAGCGGGTCGAAGACCAGCAGGTACTTCCCGCGCCGGTACGACGGGGGGATCGGGTGGATCTCCGGCATCCGGCCGGACGCCACGGCCGCGAGGTGGCCGGCCCACTCGGTCTCGCCGATCATCACGTCGTTGCTGATGACGTCGAGGTTCTTCGGCGCACCCACCAGCGCACCCTTGTTCACCTGGTTCGCGATGATCTTCACGGCCGTGCTGATCGCGTTCAGCAGGCCGGAGAAGTCACCGGTCGAGTCGAGATGCCGGTGCTCCTGCTCGATGGTGTAGCGGGTCAGGGTCTTGTGCACCTCGGGCACGGCGGCCTCCTTCGCCAGCGATGGAGGCGACGCTAGGCGGGACGGCGCCGTCAGGCCTCACCCGTACGGGGGGCCGTGGGGGTGAGCGTGCCGCGGCGAGCGCGGAACGCCAGCTCACCGGCGGAGCCGGGATGTGTGATGTGGTCGAGGAACAGCCGCGCGGTGGCGGTGGGAGCGGCGGCGGTGACGGCGTGCCACGGCCGGTCCAGCGGCGTTCCGCGCACCGGTACGCGCTGCAGCGATCCCTGCCGCAGGTGATCGGTGACGGCATCGGCGGACACCAGCGTGACCCCCAGGCCGAGCACGGCCGAGGCGACGACGGCGCCGTGCGACCCCAGTGCCAGGGTCGGCGGCCTCAGCTGCAGGGAGTCGAGCAGCGCGAGGGTGGTGTCGCGGGTCCCGGAGCCCGGTTCGCGCAACAACCAGGTCGTGGCCGAGAGGTCCGGCGCCGGGCCCGGTGCGGCCACGACGATCAGCGCGTTCGGCCGGGTGGCCCGGGTGGTCAGGCCCCGTCCGGCCCGCGGACGGCCGCCGATGACGATGTCGAGGCGGTGGTCGGCCAGGAGGGCGGAGACCCGGTCCCGGACGCCGACGTCCAGGGTCACCTCGACCCGGGGATGACGGGTACGGAACGACGCCAGCAGCCCCGGCACCAGGTACTCGCCGGCGGTCGTGACGGCGCCCAGCCGGACCCGGCCCCGCTCGGGGTCGCCGCTCTCCCGGGCGGCGCCCGTCCCCTCGTCGATCAGGCCGAGGATGCGGCGCGCATAGCCGGCGAAAACCCGTCCGGACTCGGTGATGCGCAGTCCCCGGCCGTGCCGCTCGAACAGCGGGACGCCGAGCTCGCGGTGCAGGGCCGCCAGCGCGGCGGACACGGCCGACTCGGTCACCGACAGCCGCTCGGCCGCGGCCCGTGCCGAGCCGTGGTCGACGACCGCCAGGAAGGTCTGGAGCCGGGCGGGGGTCACGGCTCGCCACCTTAGTCAAGCGATTGCTCATGTGTCCACGGCAAACACTCGCTGGACGGCTCAAGGTGTGACGGGAGACCGTGTACCCGTGCCCGGGGCATCCGGGCCGAACCAGCCAGGAGGAGCCAGTGTCGATCGACCTGACGTCCGGCGAGGCCGAGCCGGCCCGGTGGGATCCGGGTGTGCACAGCTACGCCAGCATGGGCTACTACGACGCCGACTACCGTCCGAAGGACACCGACGTGCTGGCCCTGTTCCGGGTCACCCCCCAGCCGGGCGTCGACCCGGTGGAGGCCGCGGCGGCGGTGGCGGGGGAGTCGTCCACGGCGACCTGGACCGTGGTGTGGACCGACCGGCTGACCGCGAACACGCACTATCAGGCCAAGTGCTACCGGGTCGACCCGGTGCCCGGGCGCGAGGGGGAGTACTACGCGTACGTCGCCTATGACATCGACCTGTTCGAGGAGGGCTCGATCGCCAACCTCACGTCGTCGATCATCGGCAACGTGTTCGGCTTCAAGCCGCTGAAGGCCCTGCGCCTGGAGGACATGCGCATCCCGGTCGCGTACGTGAAGACGTTCCAGGGTCCGGCGCACGGCATCGTGACCGAGCGCGAGATCCTCAACAAGTTCGGGCGCCCGCTGCTGGGGGCGACGATCAAGCCGAAGCTGGGCCTGTCGGCGCGCAACTACGGCCGGGTGGTGTACGAGGCCTGCCGGGGCGGCCTGGACTTCACCAAGGACGACGAGAACATCAACTCCCAGCCCTTCATGCGCTGGCGCGACCGGTTCCTCTACGCGATGGAGGGGGTGAACCGGGCGACGGCGCAGACCGGCGAGACCAAGGGGCACTACCTCAACATCACCGCCGCGACCGTCGAGGACATGTACGAGCGCGCCGAGTTCGCCAAGGAGCTCGGCAGCGTCATCGTGATGATGGACCTGACCGTCGGCTACTCGGCGATGCAGTCGATGGCGCACTGGGCCCGCCGCAACAGCGTGCTGCTGCATCTGCACCGGGCCGGGCACAGCACGTACACCCGGCAGAAGACGCACGGGGTCAGCTTCCGGGTCATCGCCAAGTGGTGCCGGCTGATCGGCGTCGACCACGTCCACGCCGGCACGATCGTGGGCAAGCTCGAGGGCGACCCCGCCACCACCAAGGGGTTCTACGACACGCTGCGCCTCCCGCACGTCCCGGCCGACCACGGCAACGGGATCTACTTCGACCAGGACTGGGCGAGCATGCCGGGCGTCATGCCGGTCGCCTCGGGCGGCATCCACGCCGGGCAGATGCACCAGCTCGTCGACCTGCTCGGCGAGGACGTCATCCTGCAGTTCGGCGGCGGCACCATCGGCCACCCGCTGGGGATCGCGGCCGGCGCCGAGGCCAACCGGGTGGCGCTCGAGGCCGTCATCAAGGCCCGCAACGAGGGACGCAACCTCGTCAAGGAGGGCCCGGACATCCTGCGGACCGCCGCCCAGCGCAACCGGCCGCTCGAGGTGGCGCTCGCCACCTGGGGCGACGTCACCTTCGACTACGCCGCGACCGACGCCCCCGATGCCGTACCCACCCCGAGCGTCTAGGAGCCGCCATGTATCTGCGCCACGGATCGTTCTCCTACCTGCCGGAACTGACCGACGACGAGATCGGCGCGCAGGTCCGCTACGCGCTGCTGAACGGCTGGCCGGTCTCGGTGGAGTACACCGACGACCCGCACCCCCGCAACGTCTACTGGGAGCTGTGGGGACTGCCCATGTTCGACCTGGCCGAGCCGGACGGCGTCCTGCGGGAGATCAACGACTGCCGCGCGACGTTCCCGCAGCACTACGTCCGGGTGCTGGCCTACGACGCGAGCCTGGGCCGGCAGACGACCGCGATGAGCTTCGTGGTCCAGCGCCCAGCCGAGGAACCCGGCTTCCGGCTGGACCGCAGCGAGGGCAGCAACCGGGTGCAGCGGTACGCCGTGCACTCGTACGCCACCGAGGCACCGGCCGGCGCCCGCTACGGCCGCGGCGGTGGGGACGTACGGTGACGACGCCGGGATTCTCGATGCACCGCCCGGGGACCCCGGCGACCGCGGCGGAGGCGGAGCCGGAGACGCCGGTCCTGGACCCGCAGGCCAAGGTCGACATCCAGGCCGACGAGGCCGCCGCGCGGGTGCGCGAGGTCCTGGCCGCCGTCGACTCGGACCTCGTCGGTCTCGCCGGGGTCAAGCGGCGCATCCGGGAGATCGCGGCCCTGCTCATGGTCGACCGCGCACGCGCGCGGTTCGGTCTCTCGGCGAGCAGGCCGTCGCTGCACATGAGCTTCGCCGGCGGGCCGGGCACCGGCAAGACCACCGTCGCCCTGCGGATGGCCGAGATCCTGCACGCGCTGGGCTACCTGCGGGCGCCGCGGGTGCACCCGGTCACCCGCGACGACCTGGTCGGCCAGTTCATCGGGCACACCGCGCCCAAGACCAAGGAAGCCCTGGCCCGGGCGGCCGGCGGCGTGCTGTTCATCGACGAGGCCTACTACCTCTACCGGCCGGACAACGAGCGCGACTACGGGCAGGAGGCCATCGAGATCCTGCTCCAGGAGATGGAGTCCGCCCGGGCGTCGCTGGTGGTGATCTTCGCCGGCTACGAGGACCGGATGGAGACGTTCTTCTCCTCGAACCCCGGACTGAGCTCGCGCGTGGCCCACCACATCCAGTTCGAGGACTACGCCACCGACGAGCTGGCCGAGATCGCCGAGCTCATGCTCACCCGCGACGACTACTGCTTCACCGAGGCGGGCCGCGCGGCCTTCCTCGAATATCTCGAACGCCGGCGGACGATGCCGCGGTTCGCGAATGCGCGCAGCGTCCGCAACGCGCTCGAACGGGCCCGGCTGCGGCAGGCGAACCGCCTGGTGGCACTCCCCGGTCAGGTCGGCCGGGACGACCTCGTGCTGATCACCGAGGAGGACATCCGCCGCAGCAGGATCTTCGCGACCACCCTCGACGGTGCCTGACCGGGGGTGACTCACCTCATGGCCGGTCCGACAGGCCGGCCGGCCATGAGGTGCTCTCCGCCGGCTTGTCCCGGCACGCGAGCTCGGCGACGACAGGGGCGCAGAGGTCGGCCACCGATCGGAGGAAGAGCCGCTCGGTCTCGGTGAATTCGTGCCCGCCGGTGTCGTGGATGACCGCGATCGCCCCCACCGGTACGTGCCGCACCATCAACGGCACCGCGGCGAAGGCCCGGCCCCACAACCGGCCCGCGGTGGGATACGTGGTCCGGATCTCCGGGAGCGACGACAGCCAGATCGACTCCTCCCGGGCGATGGCGTCGGTCAGGGGATATCGCGGACCTACCAGCAGCGTGCCGCCCCGGTGGACCACGCCACCGGCCCGGAACTCCATCATCGCCATGGCACCCCGGTGGTGCCGTAACTGCCCGAGCACCGCGCTGTCGGCTCCGGTGGCCGCGATCGCCTGGGCCAGCGCCAGCTCGAGGACGTCGACGTCCCCCGGCGCTGCCGCGATCGCCTGCAGCAACAGCTGGAGCCGGGCCAGCAGTCCGGTGGCAGCGAAGTCGTCGTCCGGCATGGAAATCGGACCCTCCCCAGGTGCGGTGGAATCCCCCGCTCCAGGCATAGTGCCTGAGATCGGCCGTACCATCGCCATCCTTCACCCGAACGGTTGCGTCGCCGCAAACGATTTAGCACGACCGGCGGGGCGTGCCGCCGTCATGGGGCGAGCTGCTCGCCGGCGTCGGCGAGAATCGCGTTGAGCGCGGCCACATGGGTCTTGAGCGCCCGTCGGCCGGCCGGGGTGAGCGCGAGCCAGGTCCGGGGGCGGCGGCCGACGTATCCCTTGCGGACGGCGACGTAGCCGGCGGTCTCGAGCGCGGTGGCGTGCTTGGACAGGTTCGAGTCGGTCAGCCCGACCGCGTCCCGGACGCCGGCGAAGTCGGCCTCCGTCGTGGCGGCGAGGAAGGCCACCAGGGACAGCCGGGTCATCGTCGACAGGACCGGGTCCGGCCGCACGGGATCGGATCGCTCTTTCACGCCCGGCGGCCGTGCCACCGGTTGAGGGCGAACGCGGCCGCGACCAGGTAGACGGTGGTCGCGACGCCGGCCGAAGCGGCGACGGCCTGGCGGGTCCGCACGTCGATGTCCGCCAGGGCGGCACGCGCCGCGCGGGCGTCATGGTCGGTCATGGCACTCTCCCGAGGGGTAGTACTTTCTACCTGGAAAGCTCTTGCCAGGATGTTTATCACAGTCCCGGCGGTCCGCGCTATGGCTAGGGTCGAGAGGATCAAGCTCGATCCGGCATCCTTCGAGGACAGGGGAATGGCTATGGCGCAGGCACCGGTCACCGTGACCGTCACCGGGGCGGCGGGGCAGATCGGCTACGCCCTGCTGTTCCGCATCGCGTCCGGGCAGATGCTCGGCCCCGACCGGCCCGTCAGGTTGCGCCTGCTCGAGATCCCGGCCGCGGCGCGGGCCGCCGAGGGCACGGCCATGGAGCTCGAGGACGCCGCTTTTCCCATGCTCGCGGGCGTGGACGTGTTCGACAGCGCCGGACCGGCGTTCGACGGGGTGAACATCGCCCTGCTCGTCGGTGCGCGGCCGCGTACCCGGGGGATGGAACGCGGTGATCTTCTCGAGGCCAACGGGGGCATCTTCAAGCCTCAGGGCGAGGCGATCAACGCCGGGGCCGCCGCGGACGTCAAGGTTCTCGTGGTGGGCAACCCGGCCAACACCAACGCCCTGATCGCGCAGTCCCATGCCCCCGACGTGCCGGCGGAACGCTTCACCGCGATGACCCGGCTGGACCACAACCGGGCACTGGCGCAGCTCGCCCGCAAGCTCGGCGTGTCGGTGTCGCAGCTGACGAGGGTCGCGATCTGGGGCAACCATTCGGCGACGCAGTACCCCGACGTCTTCCACGCCCGGCTCGACGGGCGCAGCCTGACCGACCTCGCCGAGGACCGGTCGTGGCTGGCCGACGAGTTCATCCCCCGGGTCGCCAAGCGCGGAGCGGAGATCATCGACGTGCGCGGCGCGTCCTCGGCCGCCTCGGCCGCCTCCGCCGCCATCGACCACGTCCACGACTGGGTCGACGGCACCGCCGACGGGGACTGGACCTCCGCCGCCGTGGTCTCGGACGGCTCCTACGGCGTACCCGCGGGCCTGATCTCGTCGTTCCCGGTCATCGCCCGCGGCGGTCGCTTCGAGATCGTGCCGGGGCTCGAGATCCACGACTTCTCCCGCTCGCGGATCGACGCGTCCGTGGCCGAGCTGGTCGAGGAACGCGACGCCGTGCGCCGCCTCGGCCTCATCTGAGCACCGGTACGCGGCTCAGCTCAGGATCGAGGCCACCCGGAAGGTGGTGTACCCGGCCTCGAGACAGCGCCGGCTGCGGGGACGGTCGTGCAGGAGGCGGGCCAGCTCGGTCAGGGCGAGCTCCACGGAGCCGGCCGGTACGCCGCGGCTGCCCAGCACGTCGGCGAGCCAGCCGGTGAAGTCGGTGAACAGGGCCGCGTCACCGATGTACGCCGCTGCGGCGAGATGATCGACGATGTAGCCCAGGTCGGTCACCGTCATGTCGAGGGGATGGCCCTCGGCCGTCAGCTCCGGGTAGGCGGCGCGGAGCCGGCGGAGGGTCTCGTGGACGAGCTCGCCCCGCCGGCTGGTGAGCGCGAGGTATTCGTCACCCACCCGCCGGCTGATGATGTCGGCCGACGGCTGCGGCCGGCCCAGAAGCGTGACCGCGGCGGCCCCGTTCGCCGCCCACGCAACGCCGAGGCGCGCGGCCCAGCGTCCGTCGGGTCCGAAGGCCCGCCCTCCCGCGATGACGGGTACGCCGATGCGCCGGCACGCGGCGATGGCCCGGTGCGCGCCCGGCAGGCGCATGGGCAGGCTGCAGCTGAGCGCCACCGCGACGGGCCGGATGCGGCGCAGGAAGGTCACCAGGTGCGGGGTGGGGACGTCGGCGCCGAGGAAGATGCAGTTCCATCCCCGCAGCCGCAGGGTCTCGGCGAGCAGCAGGGCGGGCATGGCGTGCAGCTCGCGCTCGATGCAGGCCACCACCACCCGCCGGTCCGGTACGGGGCTACCGGCGGTGGCCGCGAGGGCGGCGACGACCCTGCCCGTGATGTGGGAGGCGCCGTGCTCCTGCGCCACCGTCCACACGTTGCTCTGCCACCAGCGTCCGATCTGCACCATCGCCCGCGCGACGAGCTGGAGCAGGATCGTCTCGGTGTCGATGTCGGGCGTGCACAGCTCGAGGACCAGATCGACGGCCGCACGTTCGTCCTGGCGGGCGAGAGTTCCCAGGTAGGGCGGGTACGCATCCTCGATGGCGGCAGTAGCGGACCCGTTGGCGGTCATCGCCGCGCCTGCGAGAGTCCTGTCATGGGAACGTCACCGCCACGCTTCCTGCTCCCCGTCAGCATAGCGATGCTCAGGGGAGGTGGCCGGACTCGGTGACGCCGCGGCCGGTCTCCTCCTCGAAGACCAGCCAGGTGCGGGTGGTGCGTACCCCGGGGATGTCCTGGATGCGGTCCAGCACGACGTCGCGCAGGGCGGTGTTGTCCGGGGTGCGGACCAGAGCGAGGACGTCGTGGTCGCCGCCGATCAGGGCGAAGTGCTCCACGTACGGGATCTCGCGGATGCCGGCGGCGACCAGGCGCCACGCGGTCTGGTCGATGGTGATCGCCACGTATGCGGTGGTGCCCAGGCCGATGCTGTGCGGGTTCAGCAGGGCGGTGAAGCCGCGGATCGTGCCGTCCTCGACCATCCGCGCCACGCGTGTGTACGCGTTCGACCGCGAGATGTGGGTGCGCTCGGCCAGCGCCCGGATGGACAGGCGGCCGTCGCGCTGCAGCTCCGCCAGCAGGGCCGTGTCGGTCGGGTCGAGCGGTCCGGCAGAACGTCCAGCGGAACCGTCCGCGGGGGGTGTCTCGGTGGACATGTTGTCACTCCTGTGCGCCGGATTCGGCAGTTCGTCCTTGATGACGCGGCGCTCTTGACCGTACATCGCCGTGAAATCACGCTGATGCGATCAGCCGTCCAGGGAGAGGCGAGCGTCACAATGCATCTTGAGGACCTGCTGCCCTCCGCGGAGCCCGTGCGATTCGTCGCGGCGGACGGCACCGAGACGGCGGCACCGGCCGGACACCGGCGACCCGCGGACGACCGGCTCGTCGAGGCGTACCGGCGGATGGTGCTCGGCCGGCGCTTCGACACCCAGGCGACCGCGCTGACCCGGCAGGGCCGGCTGGCGGTGTACCCGTCCAGCCGCGGCCAGGAGGCGTGCCAGATCGCCGCCGTCCTGGCCCTGCGCGACGACGACTGGCTGTTCCCCACGTACCGCGACAGCGTCGCCCTGATCGCGCGGGGCCTCGACCCGGCCGAGGTGCTGACCCTGCTGCGCGGCGACTGGCACTGCGGCTACGACCCGGCGGCGACCCGGGTGGCGCCGCAGTGCACGCCGCTGGCTACGCAGACCATCCACGCGGTCGGCCTGGCCGAGGCCATGCGCCGCAAGGGCGAGGACGGCGTGGTGCTGGCGCTGATCGGCGACGGCGGCACCAGCGAGGGCGACTTCCACGAGGCGCTCAACTTCGCCGCCGTGCGGCGCGCGCCGGTCGTCTTCTTCATCCAGAACAACGGCTACGCGATCTCGGTGCCCCTGGCCCGGCAGAGCGCGGCGCCCGCGCTCGCATACAAGGGCATCGGGTACGGGATCAGCTCCGAACAGGTCGACGGCAACGACCTGCTCGCTGTGCTCTCCGTGCTGACCACCGCCGTGGAGCACGCCCGGTCCGGCCGTGGCCCCTACCTGGTGGAGGCGCACACCTACCGGATGGAGGCGCACACCAACGCGGACGACGCGACCCGGTACCGGGACGAGGACGAGGTGACCCGGTGGGCCGCCGCGGATCCGCTGGCCCGGCTGCGGACGTACCTGATGAACCGGGGCCTGATCGACGACGAGGCCGTGCGGACCGCCGAGGCCGAGGCGGAGACCTTCGCCGAGCAGGTGCGGACCGCGCTGAACGCGGACGTGACGGCCGACCCGCGGACCCTGTTCGATCACGTGTTCGCCGAGCGGACCGCGCAGCTTCGCGAGCAGCGGGCGCAGCTCGTCGCCGAACTCGACGCCGGGGAGGCGTGACATGACCGAGATGACCATGGCTCAAGCGCTGAACGCCGCCCTCTGCGACGCCATGGGTGACGACGAGTCGGTGCTGGTCTTCGGCGAGGACGTCGGCCCGCTGGGCGGCGTCTTCCGGATCACCGACGGCCTCACCCGCAAGTTCGGCGAGGAGCGCTGCTTCGACACGCCGCTGGCCGAGTCCGGCATCGTCGGGTTCGCCGTCGGCCTGGCCATGGGCGGTATGCGGCCGGTCGTGGAGATGCAGTTCGACGCGTTCGCGTACCCCGCGTTCGAGCAGATCGCCTCGCACGTGGCGAAGATGCGCAACCGGACCCGCAGCGCCCTGACCATGCCGATGGTGATCCGGGTGCCGTTCGCCGGGGGCATCGGCGGCGTCGAGCACCACTGCGACTCCAGCGAGGCGTACTACGCGCACACGCCGGGCCTCAAGGTGGTCACGCCGGCCACCGTCGAGGACGCGTACTGGCTGCTGCGCGACGCGATCGCCGACCCCGACCCGGTCGTCTTCATGGAGCCCAAGCGCCTGTACTGGAGCAAGGACCGGGTCGACCTCACCACCCGGTCGGCCGCTCCGATGGGCGAGGCCGCGGTGCGCCGCTCCGGCACGGACGTGACCCTGGCGGCCTACGGGCCGACCGTGCCGCTCGCCCTGCAGGCGGCGGAGGCCGCAGCGGCCGAGGGGATCAGCCTCGAGGTCGTCGACCTGCGCACGCTGGTGCCGTTCGACGACGAGACCCTGATGCGATCGGTACGCCGCACCGGCCGCTGCGTCGTCGTCCAGGAGGCGCAGGGCTTCGCGGGCGTCGCCGCGGAGATCGCCGCCCGGGTCCAGGAGCGGTGCTTCCACTCGCTGGCCGCGCCGGTGCTGCGGGTGACCGGGTACGACATCCCGTACCCGCCGCCGAAGATGGAGCACCCCCACCTGCCCACCGTGGACCGGATCCTGGACGCCGTCGACCGCCTGCAGTTCGACGACGAGCCGGACCTGCGTCACACCGGGACCGCGGCGTGAGCGGGGAGCAGGTCTTCCGCCTGCCCGACCTGGGCGAGGGCCTGACCGAGGCGGAAGTCGTCCAGTGGCACGTCGCGGCCGGCGACACCGTGACCGTCGACCAGGTCGTCGTCGAGGTCGAGACGGCCAAGGCGATGGTCGAGGTCCCTGTCCCGTACGCGGGCACGGTCTCGATGCTGCACGCCGAGGCCGGCTCGGTCGTGGCCGTCGGGGCACCGCTGATCTCGGTGGCCGCCGAGGCCTCCGGCGCGGCCGAGCAGTACCGCACCGAGGAGCGGGCGGGATCCGGCAACGTCCTGATCGGGTACGGCACCGGCCATGCCCCCGCCTCCCGGCGCCGTGCGCGCCGGGGGAGGCCGGCGCAGGTCGCGGGCGCCGGGCCGGTCGCGGGCGCCGGGCCGGTCGTGGGTGCAGGGCCGGTCGCACCTCAGGTCATCTCGCCGCTGGTCCGCAAGCTCGCCCGCGAGCACGGGGTGGATCTCGCCACCGTCGTGCCGGGCGCCGCGCACGGTGTCATCCGGCGCCAGGACGTCGAGCAGGCCATCGCCGCCGCCCGGCCGGTCGCCGCGGCCGAGCCCGTGGCCGGGATCGAACGCATTCCGTTGCGGGGTGTGCGCCGGGCGGTCGCCGACAAGCTGTCCCGCAGCCGCAGCGAGATCCCCGACGCGACCACGTGGGTGGACGTCGACGCCACCGGCCTCATCGAGGCGAAGAACGCGCTCGCCGGCCGGGGCGTGAGCCTGCTCGCCCTGCTGGCCCGGATCTGCGTCGCCGGCCTGCGGCGTTTCCCCGAGCTCAACTCGACCGTGGACGTGGCCGCGGGGGAGATCCTGCGGCTCCCGTACGTCAACCTCGGTTTCGCCGCGCAGACCGACCGAGGCCTGATGGTGCCCGTGGTGCAGGGGGCGCACCTGATGAGCACTGCCGAGCTCGGCGCCGAGGTGAGCCGCCTCGCCGGGCTGGCCCGCAGGGGTACGCTGCCGCCCGCCGCGATGACCGGTGGCACCTTCACGCTCAACAACTACGGCGTCTTCGGCGTCGACGGCTCGAATGCGATCATCAACCACCCGGAGGCCGGCATCCTCGGCATCGGGCGCATCGTCGACAAGCCCTGGGTGGTCGGCGGGCAGCTCGCGGTCCGCAAGGTCACCCAGCTGTCGCTGAGTTTCGACCACCGGGTCTGCGATGGCGGCGCGGCCGGCGGCTTCCTGCGTTACGTTGCCGATTGCGTGGAACAGCCCGCGACCCTGCTCGCGGATCTCTGAGAAACCTCATGGAGGTGGCAATGACCATGGCCGAGCCCGCCGTCGCGGACCGCGTCGCCGTGTTGCGCGAGGTGGAGAAGCGGGTGCTCTGGCTCGCCACGGCCATGATCGACCACGCCAACCGGGTCCGGCCCAACACCGACGGCCTGAAGGTCGGCGGACACCAGGCGTCGAGCGCGTCGATGGCGACGATCATGACGGCGCTGTGGTTCGGCCACCTGGCCGAGGGCGACCGCGTCTCGGTGAAGCCGCATGCCTCACCGGTGCTGCACGCCATCAACTACCTGCTCGGGAGCCTGGACGAGCGGTACCTGACCACCCTGCGCTCGTTCGGCGGGCTGCAGAGCTACCCGAGCCGGAGCAAGGACCCCGACCCGGTCGACTACTCCACCGGCTCGGTCGGCATCGGCGCGACCGCCCCGATCTGGGGAGCGCTGGCCCGCCGGTACGTCGACACCTGCGGCGCGGCGACCGGCACGGGCCGCCAGTACTCGCTGGTCGGCGACGCCGAGCTGGACGAGGGCGCCTGCTGGGAGGCGATCCTCGACCCGATGGTCGGCGGGCTCGGCGAGGTCTGCTGGATCGTCGACCTCAACCGCCAGTCGCTGGACCGGGTCGTCCCGCACGTCGCGGCGGCCCGGATGCAGGCCATGTTCGAGGCCGCCGGCTGGCAGGTCCTGACCGCCAAGTACGGGCGGCTGCTCAGCGCGATCTTCGACCGGCCCGGCGGCGACGAGCTGCGCCGGCGGATCGACGACATGTCCAACGCGGAGTTCCAGCGGCTGCTGCGCTGCTCGCCCGAGCAGCTGCGGGACCGGCTGCCCGGCGACGGCCCCGGCGCCCCGGCGTTGCGTGAGCTGGTGAGCGACCTCGACGACAGCACCCTGGTGGCGGCGCTGCGCAACCTGGGCGGCCACGACCTGGAGACCCTGGGCGCCACCCTGGACGCGATCGACGACAGCCGCCCGACCGTCATCTTCGCCTACACCGTGAAGGGGTACGGCCTCGCCACCGAGGGCCACCCGCAGAACCACTCCTCGATGCTGACCGAGACGCAGCTGCGCGAGCTCGGCGACCGCGTCGGCATGTCGCCGGCCGCGCCTTGGGCCCGCTTCGCGCCCGAGTCGGCCCCCGGACGGCTGTGCGCGCAGGTCGCCGACCGTCTCCAGCGCGCCCCGGTGGCCGCGCAGCCGGTCCCGGACGTCCCCACCGACCTCGGCCGTACGCCGGCGGGCACCTCGTCCACCCAGGCGGGACTCGGCCGGGCCCTGCTCGACCTCACCCGGCAGGCCCCCGCCGTGGCGCGCCGCGTGGTGACCGCGGCACCCGACGTGGCGTCGTCGACGAACCTCGGCGGCTGGATCAACAAGGTCGGGGTCTGGTCGACCGACGACCGGCGCAACTGGTTCGACGACGATCCCGAGACCATCCTGCACTGGCGGGAACGCCCCACCGGCCAGCACATCGAACTCGGCATCGCCGAGGTCAACCTGGTGGGCCTGCTCGGCGAGCTGGGTGCCACGTGGAGCCGCTGGGGACAGCCGCTGCTGCCGATCGGCGTGGTCTACGACCCCTTCGTGGAACGCGCCCTGGAACCGTGGTCCTTCGGCATGTACGCCGGCGGGCAGTCGATCCTGGTCGGCACCCCGGCCGGGGTCACCCTGGCCGCCGAGGGCGGTGCCCACCAGTCCATCAAGACCCCGTCGATCGGCCTCGAGCAGCCCGGATGCGTCAGCTACGAGCCCGCCTTCGCTCTCGACCTGGAATGGACGCTGCTCGCCGCGCTCGCCCGCCTCGGCCGGCCCGGCGGCAGCTCGGCGTACCTGCGGCTCTCCTCCCGCCCGGTCGACCAGGGACTCGCCGCCGTCCCGGCCGACCCCGCGGCCCGCGAACGGCGCCGCCGCCAGGTCGTCGCCGGCGGCTACCTGCTGCGCCGCGCACCGGAGCCGCCGGCGCTGACCATCGCCGCCATGGGCGCGATGGTGCCCGAGGCGCTCGCCGCCGCCGACCGGCTCGCGGCCCTCGGCACCCCCGCCGACGTCGTCTGCCTGACCAGCCCCGGCCTGCTCTTCGCCGCCATGCAGGCCCGCTCGGGGCAGGGCAGCGCCGACACGTGGATCCTCGACGCGGCGTTCCCCGCCGAGCGGGCGGCCCCGCTGCTGACCGTGCTGGACGGCCACCCGCACACGCTGGCGTTCCTGGCCGGCGTGCACCGCCGGCCGGCCCGCCACCTGGGGGTGAGCACCTTCGGCCAGTCCGGCGCGCTCGACGCGGTGTACCGGCAGCACGGCATCGACACCGACAGCATCGTCCGCGCCGGGCTGGACCTCACCTGAGGTCAGGCGTGATCGGCGTCCTGATCGCCGGCGGTGGTCCGACCGGCCTGGTGCTCGCCGACGCGGGCGCGGAGCTGGACGTGCCCGCGGCGCTGATGCGGCCGGACGGTCATGTGGCGTGGGTGGGCGACGAGCAGCGGGACCTGCTCCCCCGGCTGCCCCGGTGGTTCGGTGCTCAGCGCGGCGATTCGGGCGTGGCGGGGTAGGCCCGGGTCTCGCTCGCCTTGACCGCGACCCACAGCTCCCGGCCGGGCTCCAGCCTCAGGTGCGCCGCGGCGGCGGGGGTGATGTCGGCGGCCACGGTTATCGGGCCGTCGAGGCGGATCCGCAGGTTGTCCCCGTGGCGCTGGATGTCGGCGAGCACGGCCGGCCAGGTGTTGCGCGGGCTCCCGTCCGGCTCCCGGGAGTGCAGCGCGACCGCCGTGGGTGGGAAGGCCACGAACGCGTCACCGTGCACGGTGTCGGTGGTCGTGAGGGTGAGGCCGCCGGCCAGGCCGACGGTGTGGCCCTCGCCCCGGCCGCGATAAAGGTTGAGCCCGACCAGCCGGGCGACGTAGTCGGTGCGCGGCCGGGCCGTGATGGTCGCGGCGTCGCCCTCCTGGACGACCCGGCCGTGCTCGAGGATCACGAGCCGGTCGGCGAGCACCAGGGCGTCGAGCGGGTCGTGGGTGACCAGCAGGGTGGCGCCCGGGTGCGCGGCGAGGTGCCGGCCGAGCTCCGCGCGGGTGTCGAGCCGGGTCCGCGCGTCCAGCGCCGCGAGCGGCTCGTCGAGCAGCAGGAGGACCGGGTCGACGGCTAGCGCCCGGGCGAGGGCGACCCGCTGCGCCTGCCCGCCGGACAGGTGCCGGGGCTTGCGGCGCGCGTACTCGGCGAGCCCGACGCGCTCCAGCCATCGGTCCGCGACGGCGTGCGCGCTGCGCCGGTCGGCTCCGTGCCGGCGGGGCCCGAACGCGACGTTGTCGCGGGCGCTCAGGTGGGGGAACAGCAGGTAGTCCTGGAACACGACACCGATCGGACGGCGCTCCGGCGGCGTCCAGCTCTGCGCGCCAGGCCGGTCCAGGTCGTGGCCGTCCAGGCTGACGTGCCCGGCCGACAGCGAGGTGAGACCGGCGAGGGTACGCAGGGCGGTGGTCTTGCCGGCACCGTTCGGCCCGAGCAGGGCGACCGTCTCACCGCGGTGGATGCGCAGGCCGGCGTCCAGGTGGAACCCGTCGCGCCGGACCACGAGACGGGCGTCCAGCAGCGGCCCGGTCACGGCGCGGTCAGCCAGCGGTCGCGCAGGGCGGTGAGGATCGTGACGGAGACCGCGAGCAGAACGAGGCTGAGCACCACCGCCCCGTCCAGGTCGCCGCTCTCCATGGTCTGGTAGACGGCCAGCGGCATGGTCTGGGTGATGCCCGGGTAGTTACCGGCGAAGGTGATCGTGGCACCGAACTCGCCCAGCGCGCGAGCCCAGCACAGCACCGCGCCCGCGGCGATGCCCGGGGCGACGAGCGGCAGGGTGACGTGCGTGAACGCGGTCCAGCGGGTGGCGCCGAGGGTGGCGGCCGCCTCCTCGTAGCGGGTGTCGGAACCGCGCAGCGCCCCCTCGACGGCGATGACCAGGAACGGCAGGGCCACGAACGACTCGGCGACGACCACGCCGGCGGTGGTGAACGGCAGCGTGATCCCGAAGGTGGTGTCGAGCCAGGACCCGAGCAGGCCGCGCCGGCCCAGCGCCAGCAGCAGGGCGATGCCGCCGACCACCGGCGGCAGCACCAGGGGCACGGTGATCAGTGCCCGGACCAGCCGGCGGCCGGGGAAGTCGACCCGGGCCAGCAGCCAGGCCAGCGGCACGCCGAGCGCTACGCAGAGCAGCGTGGCGAGGGTCGCGGTGAGCATCGAGAGCCGCAGCGCGGTCAGCACGCCCGGCGCGGTGAGCCGTTGCGGCAGGCTCGCCCACGGCGTGCGGGCGAGCAGTCCCACGAGCGGCACCACGAGGAACACCACCGCGGCCACGGCCGGCAGCAGCAGGGCCACCGGCACGCGGCCGCTCCGGCCCGGTGTCACGGCGCCTGGAAGCCGGCTTGCGTCAACACCTTCGCGCCGTCGGCGGACAGCACGTAGTCGACGAATGCCTGGGCGCCGGCCGGGTTCTTCGCGCTCTTGAGCACGGCGATGGGGTAGTCGTTGATCGCCTTCGCCGACTCGGGGAACTCGACCGCGTCCACGTCGGCCGTCGCCGTCCTGGCATCGGTGCGGTAGACCAGCGACGCGTCGACCTCCCCGAGCTTGACCTTGGACAGCGCCGCCTTCACGTCCTGCTCCAGCGTGACCGGCGTGAGCTTCACCCCGGCGGTCTCCAGGGCCGTCCTGGCCGCGGCGCCGCACGGCACTGCCTCGGCGCACAGCGCCACCTTCACGCCGGGCTTCGTCAGGTCGGCCAGGCCGGTGATGCCTCTCGGATTGCCCTTCGCCACCGCGACGATCAGCTGGTTCTTCACGAAGGTGACCGGCGTGCCGGCATCGGTGACGGTGGCCATGTTCTTCGGCGCGGCCGAGGCGAACACGTCCGCCGGTGCGCCCTGATTGATCTGCGTCGCCAGCGCGGAGCTCCCGGCGAAGTTGAACGTCACCTTCGACCCCGGATGGGCGGACTCGTACTGCTTCCCGATGGTGGTGAAGGACTCGGTCAGCGACGCCGCCGCGAAGACGGTGACCGCGCCGCCGGCCCCGGAGCTCGCGCCCCCGCCCGGCGAGGCCGTGTCCCCGCAGCCGGCCGGCCCGAGTGTGAGCAGCGCGGCGATTCCCGCCACCGTGACCCGCAGTGTTCTCAACCGTCTCTCCCCTGTCCCACGCCGGGGGTGGAACGCTCCACCACCACGGTGGTCGACTTGATCACCGCGACGGCCACCGACCCGACCTCGAGGCCGAGCGCGTCGACCGCCTCCCGGCTCATCAGCGAGACCACCCGGAACGGGCCGGCCTGGATGTCCACCTGGGCCATCACCGTGTCGCGGACCACCGCGGTCACGATGCCGCGCAGCCGGTTGCGCGCCGACGACGCGCCCAGCCGGCCGTCCGGGTCGGCGGCCTGCGCCCGCACGAACCCGGCCAGCTCCGGCCCGCTGATCACCCGGTGGCCGTGCTCGTCCCGCTGCGCCGGGAGACGGCCCGCATCGACCCAGCGCCGTACCGTGTCCGGGCTGACCCCGAGCAGCTCCGCCGCCTCACCGATGCGAAATGCCGTCACGGCGACCACCCTACGGGTTCGCACCTGCGGCCCGATACGGGGATCACCCGCCGCATCTTCGGCTCTGAGAACCACTTCGGCGCCGCACCTGCTGGCAGGGACCCGACGGTGGCCGGGGCCGGGTCTATCCTCAGGTGTCGGCGCCGCCGGGCGATCGGAAGGGCGTAGTCCTAGCCGATCGGGGGCCGCGGAGATGGTAGCAACGGGCGCCGGCTCGGCACCCGCTGTGCCCGCGCGCGTACGCGCCATCCGCTCCGGTGCCGTCCGCGGACTGGGCGGCCCCGGCATCGCGATCGCCTACGCCCTCGCGAACCCGGCACATCCGGAACGACCGTCGATGCTGCTGGTGTCCGCGGCGATGCTGGTCGTCTGCGCGATGACCTGGGGGTTCGCCGCCACCCTGGCCGCGTCGCGAGCCGAGGTTCCGCTGCGGGTGGCCGGGGTTCTGATCGCCATCCTCGGTGCCGCGGAGCTCACCCTGCTCGACGGCGGGATCGCCGGTCCGCTGGGCGCGCTGCTGCCGTTCTCGTTCATCTTCCTGGCGCTCGTGACGCCGCCCCTGGCCTACGCGGCGCTGGGGGTCGTCGGTGCGGTGGCGTACTGGGCGGTCGCGCTGCTCGGCGAGCCGGCGCCGCCGGGGTACGCGGTCGTGTACACGCTGGCCTCCAGCGGCCTGGGCTACCTCTGCGTGCGGCACGCGGGTGCACTGGTCTCGCTGCGACGGCGCCTGGCGAAGGTGTCGGCGATCGACCCGCTCACCCAGGCGCTGAACCGCCGGGGCTTCGACGAGCGCCTCGAGGCCGCGTTCGCCGAGGCGCGGCGCTCCGGCGAGTCCCTCACGGTGGTCTTCGCCGACCTCGACCGGTTCAAGGAGATCAACGACAGGTACGGGCACCAGGCCGGCGACCGCCTTCTGACGTGGATCGCGGGCCGGCTGTCGCAGGGCCTGCGGGCACACGACGCCGTGGGACGCATCGGCGGTGATGAGTTCGCCGCCGTGCTCAGCGACACGGGGCCCGAGGCTGCGACCGTCATCGTCCAGCGGCTGCGCGACTCCCTCGACGGGGTGGTCCCGGTGAGCATCGGTCACGCCTGCTTCCCGTACGACGCCACGACGCCGGCCGAGCTGCGCCGGGCAGCGGACGCCCGGGTGTACGCGGACAAGACGGCCCGCGACCGCCCGCTACCGTCCCCGGCCACGGTGGCCATGGTGCGGGAGACGGTCGACCAGCGTGCTCCCGGGCTGCGGGTCTCCCACCGTGAGCGGCGCCGCCGTTCCATCGCCGACATGGGCTGGATCGCCCTGTTCGACTCCTGCATCGGGGTGCTCTACAGCGCGGCCTTCGCCGGTGAAGAGCCGCATCGGCTGGCCATCGGCCTGCTCGCCACCGCCGGTTGGGTCGTCGGGGCCGGACTGATCGCGGGGGCCGGCCGGCTCAGCCGGGCGGGCGGCGTCCGGGACATCATGCTCGCGTACGCCGTCGTCATGGCCGTCATGGGCGGCACGCTGAGCGCGCTCAACGGCGGAGCCGGCACCGTCTGCGAGCTCGCCATCCTGGTGCCGATGCCGCTCATCGCGCTGAGCAGCCCTGCCCGGGTGGCGGTCCCCGTCCTCGGCCTCTACGCCTGCGTGTACGCCGCGGTCGCGGTGACGGTGCACGCGCCGAGCGGTTGGTACGGTGCCCTGCATCTCGCGGGCGCCGTGGCGGTGTCGATCGTGTGCGGGATGCAGGGCCGCGCCGCCGCCCTGCAGCGGCGGCGCCTGACCGAGCTGTCCCGCGTCGACGTGCTGACCGGGGTGCTCAACCGGCGTGGCTTCGAGGAGCGGTTCGCCGCGGAGTCGGCGCGCGCCGGCCGCGGTGGCCCGGCGATCTCCCTGCTGATCTACGACCTCGACGGCTTCAAACAGGTCAACGACCAGCAGGGCCACGCCGCGGGGGACGAGCTGCTGTGCTGGGTGGCCGCCACGCTCACCGCGAATCTCGAGGCGCGCGACGCCGTGGGCCGGCTGGGTGGCGACGAGTTCGTCGTGCTGCTGACCGAGGGGGAGGCCGGAGCTGTCGCGGAACACCTGCGCGATCTCCTGGCCGAGCGCACGTCGGCCAGCATGGGCCGGGCCACGCTCGGCCTCGACGGCGACGACTTCGACGCGTTGTACGCGCACGCCGACGCCCAGCTCTATGCCGAGAAGGCGGGCCGGGGCGGCCGTCGGCGCGCCCCGGCCTGAGCAGGTACCCGGCAGGGATCAGTCGGCCACCTTCAGCACGAGCTTGCCGGTGTTCTCGCCCTTGAACAGCCGCAGCAGCGTGTCGGGGAACGCCTTGACGCCACCGTCCACCACGTCCTCCAGCGACCGCAGCTTCCCGGCGGCCAGCCAGCCGGACATCTCCGCGGCGGCCTCGGCGTACCGGTCGGCGTAGTCGAAGACCACCATGCCGGTCATCGAGGCGCGATTGACCAGCAGCGACATGTAGTTGGCCGGGCCCTTGACCGGCTCGGTCGCGTTGTACTGCGAGATCGCGCCGCAGATGACGATGCGGGCTCCGCGGGCCAGCCGGGTGAGCGCGGCGTCGAGGATGTCACCACCGACGTTGTCGAAGTAGACGTCCACGCCGTCGGGCGCCAGCTCGCGCAGCTCCTTGCGGACGTCCTGGGACTTGTAGTCGATGCAGGCGTCGAAGCCGAGTTCGTCGACGACGAGCCGGCATTTGCGCTCCCCGCCGGCGATGCCGATCACCCGGCAGCCCTTGAGCTTGGCGATCTGGCCGACCACGGTGCCGACCGCACCGGCCGCGCCCGACACCACGACGGTCTGCCCGGCCTCGGGGCGTCCGATGTCGAGCAGCCCGAAGTACGCGGTCATGCCCGGCATGCCGAGCACGCCGAGGTACACCGGCAGCGGCGCCAGGGCGGGGTCCACCTTGGTCAGACCCCGGCCGTCCGAGAGGCAGTACTCCTGCACGCCGAGGGTGCCCGACACGTGGTCGCCCACGGCGTACTTCGGGTGGCGGGAGGCAACCACCCGGCCGACGCCGCCGGCGCGCATGACCTCGCCGATCTCCACCGGGCGGATGTAGGACTTGCCCTCGTTCATCCAGCCGCGCATGGCCGGGTCGAGCGACAGGTGGAGGACCTGGATCAGGAGCTCACCCTCGGCCGGCTCGGCGGCCGGTTCCTCGACGTACTTCCAGTCGGTCGGCTTGGGCAACCCGCTGGGGCGGGCTGCCAGCCGGTACTGACTGTTGATGCGGCTCATACGGATGGCTCCTCGGTCGTCGAACGCCGCCCCTGACGGGACGGCCGGATGGGTGTGGCGGCGGTTCGCGGGGACATCTTGCGGGCGCGGCGGATGATGCGGCGGCACCGCAGCTCGAGGATCAGGACGGCGCTACCGAAGTGCCGGAACTTCTTGTTCGTCGTCTGTCCCGTCACGTATCGCTGGTACACCTGCTGCGCGATGACGGCGACCCGGAAGAGGCCGAATACCTGGTACCAAGCCCATTCGGCATGGGTGACCGTCGCGCCGGTCCGGGCGCAGTAGTAGGCGACGACCTGCTCGCGGGTCATCATCCCGGGCAGGTGGGTGGGCTGGCGGCGGAACAGCTGCATCAGCGGTCCGTCGCCGCGCTGGACCCAGTAGCCGAGCGAGTTGGCGAGGTCGAGGAGCGGATCGCCCACCGTGGCGAGCTCCCAGTCGAGCAGGCCCACGGGACGGGTGGGATCGGCGGGGTCCAGCACCACGTTGTCGAAGCGGAAGTCGTTGTGGACCAGGGTGTGCGGCCGCTCGCGGGGCTGGTGCCGGTCCAGCCAGTCCATCTCCGTCTCGAAGGAACCGGCGCTGCGGGTCCGGGCCCTGCGGTAGCGCTCGGACCAGC
Organism: Actinoplanes sp. NPDC051475; assembly: GCF_040689425.1. Classification (NCBI taxonomy): domain Bacteria; kingdom Bacillati; phylum Actinomycetota; class Actinomycetes; order Micromonosporales; family Micromonosporaceae; genus Actinoplanes; species Actinoplanes sp. NPDC051475. The sequence goes on along the minus strand of NZ_JBFAZZ010000014.1, from coordinate 268,094 downwards.
CGGCCACCTGCCGTGCGACGTACCCCTCGCCCTTGCCGAGGTCGCCCAGCCCGGTGGCGGCGACGTCGACCGAATGCAGGTCCACCAGCAGGTCGATCACGTTGCGGCAGAGTGCCGCGGTCTGCTCGCGATCCAGCTGTACGCCCCGGGGAAGCTCCTTGCGCGGGATCGGCCCGGTGAGGCGCTGCATGACGTAGAACGGCGTACCGATGACCGAGGTGTCCTCGCACAGGGCCACGGTCCGCGGAACGTAGGGCAGGTGCCGGGCGAGCTGGGTCTGGATCCTGTGCTCGCGGGCCATGTCGTGGGCGCCCTTGCGATGCTCGCCCTTGGGCGGGCGGCGCAGGATGAGGTCGCCGCCGGGGTAGCGCAGCAGGTAGGTCAGGTTCGACACGCCGCCGGAGAACTGGCGGACCTCGGGGACCGTGGTCAGGTCGATCCCGGAACCGGCGGCCGCGTTGCCGGCCAGCCAGGCGGCCATGGCGCCGGCGTCGAAGGCGTCCTCCTGGCGAACCTCCCGTGCGCTCACACGAGCCGCCGGACGATCCGCAGGGGCAGCAGCTTCATGGCGGCGCCCAGCGGCACCCACGGCCACCGTGGCACGTACGCCTTGATGCGCCGCTTCTCGATCGCCTGGACCATGGCCCGTACGCCGGTCTCGGTGTCCACCATGAAACGCGTCTTCTGCTCGACGTGGGCGTTCATCTCCGAGCGGATGTAGCCCGGATAGATCACCGACACGTCGAGACCCTGGATGCGCTCCGAGCGCAGGCCCTCGGCGATCGCCGCCACCCCCGCCTTCGTGGCGGCGTACGTGGTCATCGACCGGCGCATGCCGCGCAGCGCCGACATCGACGAGATGAGGACCAGGTGACCGCGCCGCTGGTGGCGGAAGATCTCCAGCGCGGCCTCGCACTGCGCCAGGGCGCCGACGAAGTTGGTCATCGCCGTGGCGCGGTTGGCGTCGGCCCGGCCGGTGCCCAGCGGGGCGCCCTTGCCGATGCCGGCGTTGACGATCACACGGTCGATCCGGCCGAACGAGTCGGCGAAGCCGTGGAAGACCTTGTCGACCGCATCGGCATCGGTGACGTCCAGCGAGGCGGTCTCGACCCGCCGGCCGGTCGCCCGGCGAATCGCCTCGGCGAGCACGTCGAGGCGGTCCGTGCGCCGCGCGCACAGGGCCAGATCGTAGCCGAGGGCGGCGAACTGGCGGGCCATCTCCTCGCCGAGCCCGGCGCTGGCGCCGGTGATCAGCACGACGCCCCCGCCGGTCACCGCGGCTCCGTTGCGCTGCCCGCACGCCGCTCGGCCTGCCGGAAGCGGGCCGCGCCGGCGAGCATCCGGCGGTCGTACAGCGGACGCATGAGGCGCTTGGTCCAGAACATGCGCCGGGCCGGCCGGTCCGGCACGATCAGGAAGCGCCGGGCGTCGACACCCCGCAGGACCCGCTCGGCCATCTCCGCGGCGTCGAGCGGCGCCCGGGCGATGAGCTTGGCCGCGATCGTCTCCATGAGCGGGTCGTCGCCGCCGAGCGACGCCGGGAGGTTGGTGCGGAAGAACGACGGGCAGACGACGCTGACGTCCACGCCCCAGGGGCCCAGCTCGTAGCGCAGGGTCTCCGACAGCGCGACGACCGCCGCCTTGCTGGCGTTGTACGAGCTCATCGCGGCCGCGTGGATGAGACCGGCGACCGAGGCGACGTTGACGACGTGGCCGCCTTCCTGGGCCTTGAACATCGGCGCGAAGGTGCGGCAGCCGTTGACCGTCCCGAGCACGTTGATCTCGAGGACGCGCCGCCAGTGCGCGTCGTCGAGCCGGTCGATGCGCCCGCCGGCGGCGATGCCCGCGTTGTTGACGAGCAGGTCCAGCCCGCCGAGGTCGTGCTCGACCCGTTGCAGGGCCGCCGCCCAATCGTCGGTGGAGGTGATGTCGAGGCGCTGGTAGAGCGCGTCCGGCGGCACCGTCGCGGCCGCCGCCAGGTCGGTGACCAGCACCCGATCCCCGCGGGCCGCGAGGCGTACGGCGAGGGCCCGGCCCAGGCCGGACGCGCCGCCGGTGATGAGGACCCGGCGCGCGCTCATCGGGCAGCTCCGTGCTTGGCGAGTTCCCGGCGGGCGACGGTGCCCTTGTGTACCTCGTCGGGCCCGTCGGCGAGGCGTACCGCGCGGGCCGCCGTCCATGCCTCGGCCAGGGGGAAGTCGCTGGACAGGCCCGCGCCGCCGTGGATCTGCATGGCGAAGTCGACGACCTGCTGCGCCACGGCGGGCGCGGCGACCTTGATCGCGCTGACCTCGCTGACGGCGCCCGCCGGGCCGTACCGGTCGAGTTTCCACGCCGCGTGCAGGATCAGCAGCCGCGCGGAGTCGATGGCGATGCGGGCCTCCGCGATGCGTTCCCGGTTGCCGCCGAGGTCCACCAGCGGCCTGCCGAACGCCGTACGCGACAGGCCGCGCTCGCACGCCAGGTGCAGGGCCCGTTCGGCCAGGCCGATCATGCGCATCGCGTGGTGCACCCGGCCCGGCCCGAGCCGGCCCTGGGCGATCTCGAACGCCCGGCCCGGACCGGCGACGACCTCGGAGGCCGGCACGCGGACGTCGGTGAACGAGACCTCGCCGTGGCCGAACGGCTCGTCGAAGAACCCCATCGTGTCGAGCATCCGCTCCACTTTCACGCCGGGTGCGTCGCGCGGGACGAGCACCATCGAGTGCCGGCCGTGCCGGGGGCGTCCGGGTTGCTGAGACCCATGACGATCAGTACCGCGCAGTCGGGATGACCGATGCCGGTCGTCCACCACTTCCGGCCGTCGAGCACCACCTCGTCGCCGTCGAGCACGGCGGTCAGCTGCATGTTCGTCGCGTCCGAGGACGCCACCGCGGGCTCGGTCATCGCGAACGCCGACCGGATCCGCCCGTCGAGCAGGGGCTCGAGCCAGCGCTCCCGCTGCTCCGGCGAGCCGTAGCGCAGCAGCACCTCGGCATTGCCGGAATCCGGCGCGTTGCAGTTGAAGACGAAGGGCGCGAGGGCCGACCAGCCGGTCGCCTCGGCGACGGGGGCGTAGTCCAGGTTACTCAGGCCCATGCCGTCGCGGGTGCCGAACCGCTCCGCGTACGGGCCTGCGTGCTCCGCCGGCAGGAACAGGTTCCACAGCCCCAGCTTCCGGGCCTTGCGCTGCAGCTCGCGCACCTCGTCGGGCACGTGCCACAGGTCGGCTCCGGTGCCGTGTCGGCGCACCTCGCCCGCCCGGTCGTGCAGGTGCCGCTCGACGGGGGCGATCTCGGCCTCGACGAAGGCGCGAACCGCCTCGGTCAGTTCGGCGGCCCGGGGGGAGGGACTGAAATCCATGACTTCAGCCTAGGCAGCCACACCGGAATTAATTGATCGTACGCGACAAGCATTTGATTCTGCGCGACACCCTCAGGGCCGGTTCCGGGCCTCCCGCCGCAACTGCGAAGGCGTCCGTCCCCACCACCGCTTCGCACACCGGGTCAGCACCGCCTGTTCCGCGAACCCCACCAGGTTGCTCACCTGCGCCAAGGGCATGGTCGTGGTGGTGAGGTACGACCGAGCCCGCGCCCGGCGTACCGAGTCCAGCACCGCCCCGAACGAGGTCTCCTCCGCGGCGAGCTGCCGCTGGAGCGTACGGGGATGCACCGCCAGCACGCTCGCAACGTCCGCAAGGTCGGTCGGCCCGGTCCCCAGCGACTGGTCGAGGACCGCCCGTACCCGCGACGTCACCGCCTTGCCCGACTCCGGCGACTGCCTCGACAGGAAGGCCATCGCCAGGCTCCGTACGGTCGCGTCGACCCCGTCCAGCGTGCGTGACAGCAGGCTCGACGGCATCCGCAGCACCGCCACGCTGCGGCCGAAGCGCACGCGCGCGCCGAACGCCTCCTCGTACCGCCGCCGGGGTGCGACCGGCTCGTGCGGCAGGTCGACGGACTTCAGCCCGTACGGGCCGCCGGCGAGGAACATCACCGTACGGTGCAGGAACAGCACCGTCATGTCCGTCGCCTGCGGCAGCGGCCGCCGCCCGGGAAACGCGTAGCGCAGGGCGACCACACCACGGGCCCCCTCCGGATCCTCGACGACCGCGACGCTGTGATCGCGGGCATGCACGAACAGGTAGCGCGAGGTGCACTCCAAGGCGTCGGCCACCGACGGCGAATGCTGGATCGCGACCGCCAGCGGCCCGAGCAGGCCGAGGTCCTGGACCTGGCCCACGCGCAACCCGAGATCGGGGCAGCCGAGGCCGGTGGCCGCCACCTCGAGCACAGCCGCCAGCTTCGAGTCCTCCACCAGCAGCTCGTCGGTGTCCAGGGCCTCGACCGGCAGTCCCACCCGCCGCGCACAGCCGACGGCGTCCCCGCCGAGCGACTCGACGACCTGCCGGAACTTCTGCAGACCGGCGGAGCGGACCAGGGACATCCCTCCAGGCTGGCCCCACGGCCCCCCGGAATCAACTCACCCGGCGGTGGCCGCGCTGGAGAGGGTGATCTCGGTGCCGGAGGCGCCGGTCTCGATGGCGAAGGCGGGGATGCCGTTGCGGGCGAGCCACAGCCCGCGCCCACCCACCGCATGGATTTCCGGACGCCGGGGCCGGTGGTACTCGGCGGGTATGCCGGCGCCCTCGTCCGTGATCCGGCAGTGCAGGCGGTCGGTGGAGAGCCACAGTTCGAGCCGTCCCCGCCCGCCTCCGTGGCGTACGGCGTTGGTGGTGATCTCGTTGACCGCCACGACGAACCTGTACAGGTCCAGATCCGCCAAGCCGTTGCTCTGCGCGCAGCGCTCCACCTCACGGCGCAGCGTCACCAGGGTCCCCGTGTCGAAGTCGCGGTCGAGCAGTGGCGAGGCGGACGGTTGCTCGGGAGCGGGGGAGTCAGCCACGGTGGGCTCCGGGGTCGGGTGGTGGGCCGGGGTGCCGGCGTGCGGCGAGGAGGCAGGTGTCGTCGTCGGGGTTGGCGCGGCGCAGCTCCCTGAGCAGGTCCTCCAGGGGCTGCCCGCCCGGTACGCCGGTGACGCGGCGCAGGACGCTCAGGACGGGGGCCAGCCCCTCGTCGAGCGTGTGCGACCGGTGTTCGATGAGGCCGTCGGTGTAGAGCAGCAGCACGTCGCCGGGTTCGAGGTGGGTGACCGAGCTGTGGTACTCGGCGCCGCGGAGGGCCCCCAGCAGCGGTCCCCGGCGCCGGGGGAGTTCGGTGACGGTGCCCGCCCGGGCATGCAGCGGTGCCGGGTGGCCGGCCTGCGCCCACGTCAACTCGTGGGTGCCGGGGTCGTAGCGGGCGATGACCGCGGTGGCGGTGCCGGTCTCGGCGTCACCGGCGTAGAGCAGCCTGTTGAGATGCGCCAGGAGGACCGCGGGGTCGGAGGTGGTGGTGACGGCGAGAGCGGCCATCGCGTGGCGCAGCTGGGCCATGGTGGCCGCGGCCTTGAGACCGTGACCGGCGACGTCGCCGACGGCCAGCACGATGCGGCCGTCACCGGCGGTCGCGGCGTGGTACCAGTCGCCGCCGACCCGGCTGGCCTGCTCCGCCGGGAGATACCGGACGGCCGCGCGCAGTCCGGGCAGGTCGATCGGGGCGTCCGGGATGGGCAGGACGATGTGCTGCAACCGGGCGGCGAGGCGGTGTTCGGCCGCCAGGCTCTCCTGGTGCTCGCGCAGCTGCTGCTGCACCTCGGCCAGCTTGAGGCGGCTCGTCTCGCGGGCGGTGACGTCCTGGATGATCCCGTACACCTTCACCGGCCTGCCGTCGGCGTCGCGGACGGCGTCGATGACGGCTCTCAGGTGCTTGATCGTGCCGTTGATGACGGTGCGGGCGGTGAGGTCGATGGTCTCGCCCCGCCCGAACGCCTCCATGGCCTGCCGCCGCAGCGGCTCGTCCTCGGGCAGGCCGAGCGCGTCGGACTCCTCCCGGGGCAGCGGCCCCTGCGCGGGGTCGCGTTCATAGATGCGGTACATCTCGTCGGACCACACCGTCGCGTCGGTGACCAGGTCCCACTCGCCCCAGCCCAGATTGCCCAGCCGTTCGGTCTGCGCGATGCGCTCGGCCAGCCGGGTCTGTTCGTCGGCGCGGGACCAGGTGGTGATCAGGCCCGGCCCGACCGGCCGGACCCGCACGGACAGGTGCGGCATCGCATGCCGGTCCTCCTGGTGGAACGCGGTCGCTCCGCCGACCTGGCGGTGCCGGCCGTCGCCCAGTGCGTCGGACCAGGCCCGCCAGACCGGTCCGCCGACGACCGCGGGGAACACCTCGCTGACCTGCCGGCCGATCAGGTGCGGGCCGGTGCGGCCCGACCGGTCCGAGACGGTACGGCTGACCGCGACGATCTCGTAGTCCGCGATGTCTCCGGCCTCGTCGCGGAGCGCGGTGACCACGATGTACTCCCCGGGCACGGTGTCGAGCACCTGCTGCACGACGCCGGTCCAGTCGTCCCGGGGCGTGGGGGAGGGTCGCGACCGGGAGCGGGGCCGCGCCTCCCGGGGCGCCCGGGCCACTCGCAGGACCTCCTCGGCACTGCGGTGCAGTCGTCCCGAGGGCGTGGTCTCCTGGGTCTCGAGGACGGCGAGCACGCCGGAGGCGACCGCGGCGACCTCCCGGTCCTGCTGGCCGGCGAGGTGCCGCAGGTGCGCGTGGGCCTCGTCGATGCGGCAGCCGATCCGTCCGGCGAGCAGCCCGGCGGCTCGCTCGCACACGACGTCGGAGCTCAGTGTGGCCTCGCTCACCTGGGCCTCGAGCTCGGCCAGGCGCTGCAGGTACCCGGGGTCCGCCTCGGTCGCCATGCCGGCCCTCAGCCGCCGGCGAGGGCCCGGCGCGGCCGCTCGCCCATCACGGGTCCTCGGAGGGGTCGGCCAGGCCGAACGCCTCCAGCAGGCCGGACATCCACAGCTGGTCGAGGACCTTGGCGGTGGGGTTCGCGACGCGGAAGCCGGCTCCGCCCTCCTCCGCCGCCTTCATGGCCCGCACGAGCAGGCCGATGCCGGAGGAGTCCAGGAAGGTGACGTCGGCGAGGTCGACCTGCACGGCGGCCGGGCGGCCCCGGTGGATCGCCTCCTGCACCGCCCCGGCGACCTGCGACGCATTGGTGAAGTCCAGATCACCCCGCAGGAACACAGTGAGCCGGCCGTCGGCATCGGTGTCCACCGAGATCGTCCGCACGCATCCCACCCTTCTGCGCGTCGCTGGGGCCCACGCTACGCCGCCGGGGGCGCCGCGAGGAGGTACCGATCGGTTACAAGGGGCCTCCGCCAAGTGACGGTCTAGGCTGCGTGCGTGGCGCCTACCGAACCGATGACCGACGAGGAGCGTCTGCGTCGTATCACCGCCATCACCGATGCGTCGCTGTCGGACCTGCACGTCGCGGAGCTGCTCGACGAGCTGCTGGACCGCGCGCGGGAACTGCTCACCGTCGACACCGCCGTCATCCTGCTGGTCGACGGTCACACCAACGAGATGGTCGCGACCGCGGCCAAGGGCCTGGAGGAAGAGGTACGGCGCAGCTTTCGCATCGGCGTCGGCCAGGGCTTCGCCGGGAGCGTGGCGGCCGGCCGGCGACCGGTGATCATCAACGACGTGACGCCGGACAGCGTCATCAATCCGTTGCTGATCGACAAGGGCCTCCGGTCCCTGCTCGGCGTGCCGATGATCGTCGGCGGTCAGCTCGTCGGCGTCCTGCACGTCGGCACGCTCACGCCACGGCAGTTCGGTCAGGACGACATCCAGCTGCTGCAACTCGTCGCGGACCGGGCCGGGCAGGCCGCTCAGACCCGGCTGCAGATCCTCGACCGGCAGGCGGCGCTGGCCCTGCAACGCAGCCTGCTGCCCAGCCGGCTGCCCGCGCTGCCGGGCCTCGACCTCGCGGCCCGGTACCTGCCCGGGCACGACCTGGGCATCGGCGGCGACTGGTACGACGTCTTCGAGCTCCCGGGTGGCTGGGTGGGCGCCGTCATCGGTGACGTCTCCGGCCACGGGCTGCCCTCCGCGGTCGTCATGGGCCGCATCCGGAGTGCCCTGCGGGCGTACGCGCTGATCATCGACGACCCCGCAGAGGTGCTCACCGCGCTCGACCGCAAGATCCACCACTTCGAGGCCGGATCGCTCACGACCGCCATGTACGCCCTCATCGCCCCGGACCGGGCGACGATGCACCTCTCGTCGGCGGGGCACCTGCTGCCGATGCTGGCGGTTCCGGGTGAGCCCGCGAGACTCGTGGACATCCGCGTCGACCGGCCGCTGGGAGTCGGGAACCCGCCCGCCGTCCGCCGCACCACCGTCGTACCCATCCCGCCGGGCGCGGCCCTCGTCTTCTACACCGACGGGCTCGTGGAACGCCGTGGCGAGGTGATCGACGTCGGCATCGACCGGCTCGCCCTCGCCGCCGAGTCCGGACCGGCCGAGGCCATGTGCGACCACCTCCTCGCCATCGACGCCGGTCACGATCCCATGGACGACATCGCCCTGCTGGTGGTGCGCCGCCTCGCCGGACTAGCGGTCACGGGCGCTCAAGAAGGCGGCGAAGCCGCCGATTGTCTCTGACGGCGGCTCCGACGCCGCGAAAGGAGGCGACGTGCTCAAGCAGCATAAGGAAGCGACGCAGCAGCTCACCGACCTGCTGCAGACAGCGCGTAAGTCGCTGGGCCTCGGCGTCGCTTTCCTCACCCGGATGGACGGCGAGATCCAGCACCTGGAGGCCGTCGAGTCCACGATCCCGAACGTGTTCCGCCCCGGCATGTCCCAGCCGCAGGAGTCCTCGTTCTGCCAGGCGATCATGGACGGGCGGCTCCCGCCGGTGATGGCGGACGTCACCGTGCACCCGGAGGCCATGCACCTCCCCGGGGCGCAGGTGCCGTGGCTGCGCAGCTTCGTCTCGGTGCCGGTGGTGCTCAGCGACGGAACCGTGTACGGCACCTTCTGTGCCGCCGGCTTCGACTCGAACCCCGCGCTCACCCCCCGGGACCGGGCCCTGATGGACGTGCTGTCGCACGCCGCCTCCATGATCATCGAGCCGACCCTGCGGGAGCACGTGCGCCAGGCGGAGATCGCCGGGCGGCTCGGCCCCATCCTCGACGCCGGCGGGCCCGTCGTCCTGCTCCAGCCGATCGTCGACCTGGCGAGCCGGCGCCGGGTGGGCGCGGAGGCGCTGAGCCGCTTCCCCCAGGAGTGGAATCTGCCGCCGGACCGCTGCTTCGCCGACGCGCACACCATCGGCGAGGGCCACCGGCTCGAGCTGCTGGCCCTGCGCCGGGCCGCGGAGCACCTCGACCGCGTGGCGCACTACGTGACCATGAACGTCTCGCCGGCGACGCTGCTGACCCGGGCCTGCAGCCGGCTGCTCGAGCGCTTTCCGCTGGAGCGGGTCGTGCTCGAGCTCTCCGAGCACGAGCCGGTCGAGGACTACGACGCCCTCAAGGCCGTGCTGGCCCCGCTGCGGGCCCGCGGCATGCGGCTGGCGATCGACGACGTGGGCGCCGGGTTCTCGTCGCTGCGGCACATCGTGGTCACCCAGCCGGACGTCATCAAGCTGGACCGCAGCATCGTCACGGGCATCGGCGCCGACCCGGTGCTGAGCGTGGTGACCCACTCCCTGGTCGACCTGGCCCGGGCCACGGGGGCCACCGTGGTCGCGGAGGGCGTGGAGACCGAGTGCGACGCCGCCGCCCTCGCGGCGGTCGGGGTCGACCTCGGTCAGGGCTGGCTCTTCGGCCCGGCGATCAGCCCGGAGGAACTGCGCGAGGAGTACGCGACGCAGCCGGCGAAGGTGCCCGCGTGACCGGGGCGGCTCAGGAGGGCTGGTAGCCGGCGTACGTCTTGGCGACCGAACGCACGAACGCGTCGACGTCGCGGTCCTCGACGAACGTCGCCAGCGCCGTGTCGATCTCGGTGCTGCGCGCGGGGTCGACCGTGACGCCGTGGGTCGCCGACCCCACCACCACCGTGGCCGGATCCTGCCAGGCCGCCAGCGCCGTGGCCAGGTAGTCGCTGTACTTCGCCCGGTCGGTGTCGAGCCGGGCCGGCAGCGACCCCTTCTTCACACTGAGCGCCTCCTGGCCCTCGAGCGACGCGCACGCGGTGAGCCACTTCTCCGCCGCGCTCCGGTGCGGGGCACCCTTGGGCAGCGTGAACGCGTCGGACAGGAAGTTGAACACGCCGCTGGTGCCCGGGGAGGCCACCGCACCGTAGTCCGTCCCGTACCTGAGGCCCTTGGCCCGGCCCAGGTAGGCGTCGGCCCAGTCGCCCATCACGGTGTAGGCGGCGTCGCCGGCGATCATCCTGTCCAGCGTCGACTGCCAGTCACCGCCGAACGTCTTGATGTTCGATGCCGCGAGGACCTTGGCGAACACCTCGAAGGCCGCCCGTACGTCCTTGCCGAGCCAATTCGTCTTACCGTTCCAGAGTCCGGTGTACTTCTCGGGTCCCAATTCGCCGAGCAGCACGTTCTCCAGCAGATGTTTCTGGGTCCAGCCGGGGCCGATCGACAACGGCGTGATGTTCTTCGCCTTCAATTTCGCCGCGATCGTCAGGAACTCCGACCAGGTGGCCGGCGGTTTCGTGATGCCGGCGGCGCTCAGCGTCCGGACGTTGAACCACAGCACGTTCGAGCGGTGAATCGTCACCGGTACGGAATAGATCTTCCCGCCGATGGTGGTGGCGTCCAGCAGCGCCTGCGGGAACAGCTTCCGCCAGCCGTTCCGCTCGTACATGGCCGTGAGGTCCTCGACCTTGCCGGCCTTGATGTCGCTGGTCTGCTCCAGCCCGGCGTGGATCTGGTAGGAGTCGGGCGGATCACCCGCCGCCAGGCGGCTGGCGAGCACGGCCCGCGCATTGATCCCGGCACCACCCGCGACGGCGGCGTTCACGAATTCGATGGTCGGATTGTTCTGCTGGAAATACGCGATGAGAGCCTCGTAGCCCTCTTTCTCGCCGGGCCCGTCCCACCACGAGAAGACCTCGACCTTGTCGTCGGGGCGCTCCGACCCGCCGTCCTCGGTGCCGTTCCCGCACGCCGATACGAGGGCCAGAAGAAGGACCAGGGCCACGCTGAGCGGGCCGCGTCGGCGCCCGGGCATGGCACCACCCTTCCGAGGACGAGGACCGGCCGGCGAACTCAGCATAGTGGCCCCCTTCCGCGGTGATCAGCTATTCGCTTGATTGGCGGCGCGCGCGACCGATGGGAGGAGAGTCCGCAGTCGGTGATGCGTATCCGGGGGGAGGCGCCCGTGTCGAGCAGGCTGCTGCGCGGGGTCACGCACCCGAAGCAGGCCTTCGCCGACCTTCGGATCAACACCAAGATCGTGAGTGTCGCCCTCGTGGTGGCCTCGGTGTTCGCGATGGTCGGGGTCGTCGGTCTGCTCCGGATCAAGGACCTGGCGGCGCAACAGGACTACCAGTACCAGACCAACGTGCTGGCCCTGTCCCACATGACCGACGCCCGCTCCGCCGTCGGCACCCAGCTCGAGGCGACCGTCTCCCACATCTTGTCCGAGCCGGGTTTCTACCGGCGCCAGTACGAGACGATGATCGCGACGACGGACGATCGGCTCGACGTCGACCTGGCGGAGCTGCGCCGGCTCGACCTCGCCCGGCCGGAGAAGCGGGCCCTCGAGGCGTTCGGATCGCTACTGGACCTGTGGCGCACCGCCCGCGACACCGCGCTCGACGCCAGCCGCAGCGGCGACCGGCAGAAGGCGACCACGATCCTCCTGGTGCAGTCCGAGGCGGTGGCACGGTCGGTGAAAACCCGCGCCGACGCCGTGCTAAGCCAGCTCGTCGATTCCGTGGCCGCGGGCGCCCGCGAGTCCCTGTCCAGCAGCCGGGCCACCGAGCGGCTGATGCTGCTGTCGCTGGTAGCCGGCGCGCTGGTCGCCGTCACCCTGTCGATCCTGGCGGCGCGGACGCTGTCCCGGCCGCTGCGGGAGGCCGTCGACGTGTTGACCGCGGTGGGCCGGGGCGACTTCAACCGCCGGCTCACCGTCCGGGGCAACGACGAGGTCGGGCAGATGGGTCACGCGTTGAACACGGCCCTCGTGGCGCTGCGCGATGCCTTCGCGGGACTCAAGCACCAGGCGTACCACGACAACCTCACGGGGCTGCCCAACCGGGCCCTGCTCCGGGACCTGCTCACCGATGCGTTCGCCCGCAGCGGCCCGGGCGCCCACCTGGCCCTCATCCTCGTCGACCTCGACGGGTTCAAGGAGATCAACGACCTGTACGGCCACGGCGTCGGTGACGTCCTGCTGGTCGCCGTCGCCGAACGGCTGCGCGACGGCCTCCAGCGCCCCGACGACACGGCCGCCCGCCTCGGGGGCGACGAGTTCGCGGTCCTGCTCGACGGGTTCGCCAAGCCCGGCGACGCGTACGCGGTGGCGGACCGCCTGCTCACGAGCATCGGGGAACCGCTCGTGCTCCCCGAGGTGGAGCTGCGGCCCCGGGCCAGCATCGGCGTGGCGCTGTGGAACGGCCACACCGACATCGACGCCCTGATCCGCGACGCCGACGTGGCGATGTACGCCGCCAAGGCGCAAGGCAAGAACACCGTCGTGCGGTTCGACCAGTTGAAGGCGATGACATGAGGCTACGTGCAGCGGTTGCGGCGACTCTGGTCGTTCTCGCCGGCACCACGGGGTGCTCCGGCGGCTCGCCGGCGGTGGAGTCGGGGTGCGAGGCGTTCGCCGGCTACCTCGGCCACTCAGGCACGTCGGTGTCGATGTTCTCGGCGATCCGCGGCCTCGGCGTCCAGCAGGCCGACCAGTCGTGGGAGCGGTTCGAGGACTGCACCGGCATCGACATCCGGTTCGAGGGCTCGGCGGAGTTCGAGCCCGAGCTCCGGCGGCGGGTCCAGCAGGGCGCCGCTCCGGACCTGGCGGTCATTCCGCAACCCGGGCTGCTCGCCGACCTGGCCCGGGCGGGCGCGGTCAAGCCGGCCCCGGCGACGGTACGCGAGAACGTCGCGAAGTGGTTCTCGCCCGACTGGAGCCGATACGGCACCGTCGACAACGTCCTCTACGCCGCGCCCTACACCGCCAACATCAAGTCGTACGTCTGGTACTCGCCCAAGATGTTCCGCGCGCGCGGCTATGACGTACCCAAGACCTGGGCCGAGATGATCTCCCTCAGCGACCGGATCGCGGCCGACGGCATGAAGCCCTGGTGCCTCGGGATCGCGTCGGGCGCGGCGACCGGCTGGCCGGTGACCGACTGGCTGGAGGACGTGATGCTGCGCCAGTTCGGTGCGGACGTCTACGACCAGTGGGTGGAGCACGAGATCCCGTTCGACGACCCCCGGGTGGCCGCCGCGCTGGACCGCATCGGGCGGATCCTGCGCAACCCGGCGTACATCAACGGCAGCGCCAAGAGCGTTGTCTCCACCTCCTTCGACCAGGCCGGTCTGCCGATCCTGGACGGCAAATGCGCGATGCACCGGCAGGCGTCGTTCTACGCCGACCTGTGGCCCAAGAGCGCCACCATCGCCCCCGACGGTGACATCTTCGCCTTCGTCCTGCCGCCGATCGACCCGGCCAAGGGCCGGCAGATCCTGGTGGCGGGCGAGTTCGTGGGTGCGTTCGCCGACCGGCCCGAGGTGCAGGCCGTGGCCGCGTACCTGTCGACCCCGGAGTGGGCGAACGAGCGGGCCAAGTTCGGTGGTGCGGTCAGTGCCAACAAGGGTTTCGACCCGGCGAACACCCGCACCTCCGTCGACAAGCTCTCCGCCGGCGTCCTCACCGACGGCTCGGTGACGATTCGGTTCGACGGCTCGGACATGATGCCGGCGACGGTGGGAGCCGGTACGTTCTGGACCGGCATGACCCAGTGGATCAAGGGCGCGGACACCGGGACGACGCTGCGGCGCATCGAGGACTCCTGGCCGAAGTGAGGCCGGCCGGGCGAGACACGTAGATCCCAGGCGTACGTGCGGGCACGGATGCGGCCGCCCGGTGACTCCTGGAGCCTTCTCAGGCGTGAAGAAGCTTCTGACAAGTGCACTGATGCTCGCGGTTCTCGCGCTCGCCGGATGTGGCGCCTCCCACGACGACCCGCAGCCTCCGGCCGCCGCGCCGCCGGGCGCGACAGCCGATGCCGAAACTGGCACCGAGGCGGAGGCCGCGGAGCCGGTGGGCGGCTACGAGGACGAGGCGTACGCGTGCGGGCTGCTCACCCGTGCCGACATGGAGACCCTCTTCGGCGGGCCGGTCGGCGAACCGCAGCCCAACGGCATCGGGAGCTCGCGGTTCTGCCAGTGGAAGGACGGCTCGGGCGAGTCGTGGGTGTATCTCGAGCTGGCGAAGCCGTCGAACGGCGCCGCCAAGGAGTACGCGACGGTCCGGAAGGTCCGGCCCGAGGCCAGGGACGTGAGCGGCATCGGGGACAAGGCGTACTCGTACTACCACCGCGGCCAGACCGAGGTGAAGGTGCTCGACGGCGACCTGTACGTCACCGTGGCGGTGCAGTACCTCAAGGGCCGGACCCTCACCCCGCAGGCCGACGTCGCCCGGGTGACCACGCTGGCCCGGCAGGTGGTCGGCCGGATGTAGCGCCGGCCACGGCAACCTTTCCGCTCCCGGCTCCGGTCCGGAGCTGCACCCCTGGGCTTCGAGACTCGTCTGGACAAGCTCGGGGCTCGCCTTCCGCCCCGCGACGGCCACCGTCGCGGGCGGTTCGGTATTGGTACGGACCATCCGGTGTTCGTCTCTGTCCCGCCCCCTGACCGTTCAGGCCGAGGAGCGTACGCCGATGACGACACCGCGAATTCGATTCTTGCTGGTCGCGGCCCTTGCCGCTGTGCTGACCATCACCGGTACACCCATTCCCACGTCGGCCGCGGTGCCCCAGGTTGCGCAGCAGTGGGCCTCGCTGATGCACCACAGCCTCACCCCGTCCGCCGCGTACGTCCGGGTGCGCACCACGCTCGCCGCTCAGCGGGCCTCCCTCCGGACCCAGTCCGCCCGGGTCAGCAAGGGCCGGGAGGCGCACACCGCCGCCCAGGCCGAGCTGACCACGGCCGTGGCCGCCGACGCTGCCGCCCGTACCAGCTATGCCGTCGCCCGCGAGGGACTGACCAGCGCTCGCAACAGGCTGACCCTGGTGTCGCAGCAGCGGCCGCGCAGCGGCGTCGTGGTGGCCGGGGCGAAGGGTGCCGTCACCGCCGCGGTGCAGTCCGCGAGCACCCGCAGTGTCCAGGCGCGCAAGACCGCCGTGGCGCTGAAGGCGGCGCAGTCCTCCGCCCGGACCGCCACCGTGACCCTCGACCGGGTGGTCGCCGCGTACCAGCGCCTCACGACGGCGATCCGGACCAACCAGCAGCGGCTCATCGCGCTCGACAAGTCCGCCGAGTTCGCCGGGCAGGCCGCGGCCATCAGCCGGGACGTCGTCACCGACGTGCGGACCCGGTTCACCGTCGCGGACACCACCACGGTCAACGGCATCACCGTGCACAAGAGCGTCGCGTTCACGTTCCGGCGGATGCTCGCCGACGCGAAGGCCGACGGGATCGTCCTCTCCGGCGGCGGGTTCCGGACCAAGCAGCAGCAGATCAAGCTGCGGAAGGTCAACGGCTGCCCGGACGTCTGGACCGCGCCGGCCTCCTCGTGCCGGGTGCCGACGGCGATTCCCGGCCGGTCGCTGCACGAGCTCGGCCTGGCCATCGACATCAGCTCCGAGGGAAGGACGATCGGCCGCGACAGCGCCGCGTTCCGGTGGCTGGCCGCCAACGCCGGCCGGTACGGGTTCGTGAACCTGCCCTCCGAGGCCTGGCACTGGTCGATCACCGGCGGCTGACGGCTCCCCAGGGGCAACCCGCGCACTACCGATCGGTGAACGCCCGATGATGGGATGGATTTCGTGACTTCTCGTGATGGCCAGACAGGTGGCACCCCGGCGCGTCCCGACGTGTGGCGGTGGGCCTGGGTCGTCTGGACGGTGGGCGCTCTGGTGCCCCTCGCCGGCTACTACGTGGTTCCCGCCGTCGGTGCGCCCGGGCTGCAGACGTGGCTCTACTGCCTGATCAGCGGGTCGGCGTCGGTCGCGATCGTGGCGGGCATCCGCCGGCACCGGCCACAGCTCTCCTCGGTCTGGTGGCTGCTCGCCGCCGGCCAGGTGATGTACCTGAGCGGCGACATCACCTACTACATCGCCTCGCAGAACGACTCCAGCTACCCGCCGCTGGCGAACGTCCTCTACCTGGGCCAGTACGTGCTCGTCGCCGCCGCCCTGGTGCGGCTGAGCCGGAAGCGTTCCCCGGAACGCAACCTCGCCGCGCTGGTCGACACCGCGATCCTCGCGATCGGCGTCGGGGTGCTGTGGTGGGTCTTCCTCATCCACCCGACGGTCACCACCCCGGGCATCGGCACGCTGGACCGGGTCGCGGCCACCGCGTACCCGGTGATGGACCTGTGCGTGCTGACCGTGGCCATCCGCATGCTGCTCAGCGGCGGGGCCCGCCAGCCGGCCTACCAGCTGCTACTGGCCTTCCTCGGCCTCACCCTGCTCGCCGACACCACCTACGGCCTGCTCACCCTGATGGGCTCGTTCACCGACGGCGGCTGGCCCGACGCGATCTGGATGCTCAGCTACATCGCGCTCGGGGCGGCGGGCCTGCACCCGTCGATGCGGCGCACGGCGGACCCGGCGGAGACCCGCTCGGGCGCCACGTCGTACCGGCTCGTGCTGCTCGGGATCGCCACCTCGATGGCCCCTGCCGTCCTCGTGGTGCAGAACCTGCGGGGTGCCGCCAGCTCCGACCTCATGGTGGTCGGCGCATCGGCGGCGCTGTTCCTGCTCGTCCTGCTCCGGATGGCCGGGCTGATCGCGGCGCAGCGGCGGCTGGCGATCACCGACGCCCTCACCGGCCTCTACACCCGCCGCTTCCTGTCGGAGCAGCTGCGCGTCGAGATCGACCGGGCGTCCCGGCACGGCGGCTCGTTCGCGCTGCTGCTTCTCGACGTGGACCACTTCAAGCGCGTCAACGACACGCACGGGCACCCCGCGGGCGATCAGGTCCTCGTCGAGGTCGCCCGCCGGCTGCGGAGCACCTGCCGCGGCAGCGACGTGGTGGCCCGCTTCGGCGGCGAGGAGTTCGCCGTCCTGGCCACCGCCACCGACCAGGAGGATCTGGCCGTCCTGGCCGAACGCATCCGGACCCGGATGAAGGAGGCGCCGGTGCTGGTCGACGGCCGTACGCCCGTCGTGGTCACCGTGTCGATCGGTGGTGCCGCCTCCGGGTCGCCGCACGTGGTCGCGGCCGACAAGCTCGTCAACGCCGCCGACGCCGCCCTCTACGCGGCCAAGCGCGGTGGCCGCGACCGCGTGGTGATCGCCGACCCGGCCG
Source organism: Actinoplanes sp. NPDC051475 (assembly GCF_040689425.1). Classification (NCBI taxonomy): domain Bacteria; kingdom Bacillati; phylum Actinomycetota; class Actinomycetes; order Micromonosporales; family Micromonosporaceae; genus Actinoplanes; species Actinoplanes sp. NPDC051475. The sequence continues at coordinate 250,778 of NZ_JBFAZZ010000014.1, read as the reverse complement.
TCCGGACGCAGCCGGCCCCGGCCGTCCCGGACGAGCTGGTGGAGCTCGACCAGAGCATCCAGGACTGGGCCACGATCGTGGCCGAGGTCGCCCGCCGGCGCCCGGACGCGGTGCCGGTTCCGGCCAGCGCGGTGACCGGCGTCTGCGCCGCGTGGGCCGTCCTGCGGATGCCCGGTCCGGGACACCCGGGACTGCCGGTGGACCAGGCCCGTGCCGAACTGAGCCGCGGCAGCGGGCGGCAGTTTCCCGCCCACGTCGTGGAGGCGTTCCTCGCGCTGGAGACCGGCGGGGTGGTCGGCGACCCCAAGCCGGCCCTGGACATCGCGACGGCGACCGCACCGGTAGCCGTCTGACGCACTGGTCAAAAAACTTCTGAGAAATTCGGGCCGCCCTGTCGATCGGGGCGGCCCGTTTTCGTAGCCCTGGTGAGAGGCCGGCACCGAGCCGGTTGCCGAACCACCGGAGGGCACGATGACCACCACCGCGAAGACGACCCGCGCCGCCGACTCGAGCCTCGCCGCGCTGATCGGGACCGGGATCGCCGCCGCAGCGGCCGCCTGCGCCGCGACCATGACCGTCGCCGCCACCGGCCGGGCCGCCGGCCTCAGCCTGGACGTCGGCGGGGCCCCGATCCCGCTGTCCGGGTTCGGCGTGCTGACGGCGATCTGCTCGATCATCGGCCTGGCCCTGGCCGCGGTCCTCGCGCGCACGGTCCGCGCCCCGCGCCGCGCCTTCGTCCGTACGACGGTGGTGCTGACGGTCCTGTCGCTGGTCCCGGACGTGCTCGCGGACGCCGCCGTCGGCACCAAGGCGCTGCTGATGCTCACCCACCTGATCGCCGCCGCCATCGTGATCCCCGCCGTCGCGCGCCGCCTGCCGGCCTGACCGGTACCGCTGTCACCCCGCTTCTGCCACCATTTCACCCGTCCACTTCATCGGAGGAACGTCATGAAGCAGTACCTGCTCGCCGTACACATGGTCGAGGGCCAGCCGACCCCGTCGGAAGAGGAGATGCAGACCCTCTACGGCCAGGTCGACGTGGTCAACCGCGAGTTGCAGGCGGCCGGAGCCTGGGTCTTCGGCGGAGGTCTCCTGCCGGCGGAGGCCGCCACCGTCGTCCGGTCGGAGAACGGCCGGACCACCATGACCGACGGACCGTTCGCCGAGACCAAGGAACAGCTCGGCGGGTTCTGGGTCCTGCGCTGCGAGGATCTCGACCAGGCGCTGGCCTGGGCGGCCAAGTGCGCGGAGGCCTGCATGGGGCCGGTCGAGGTGCGGCCCTTCCAGGACGAACCCGAGAGCTGACCGCGGACCGGCACACCGACATGGACCTCGACGGCGTCTACCGCGCGGAGTACGGCCGCTGCGTGGCCACGCTCGTCCGCCTCCTCGGCGACATCAACGTCGCCGAGGAGGCCGTCCAGGACGCCTTCGCGGTGGCCCTGGAGAAGTGGGAGACCCTGCCGCCGAACCCGGGCGCCTGGATCGTGACCACCGCCCGCAACCGTGCCGTCGACCGGCTGCGCCGTGAGTCGACCCGTGAGGCACGGCACGCCCAAGCACTGCTGCTGCATCAGCCGGACGAGCCTCGGGAGGTGGGACCCGTGCGGGACGACCAGCTCCGGCTCATCTTCACCTGCTGCCACCCGGCGCTCGCCGCCGACGCGCGGACCGCCCTCACGCTGCGCCTGCTCGGCGGGCTCGAGGTGCCGGAGATCGCGCGGGCCTACCTCGTGCCGGAGGCCACCGTCGCCCAGCGCATCGTGCGCGCCAAGAAGAAGATCCGCGACGCCGGCATTCCGTACCGGGTGCCGGCGGCCGAGGAGCTTCCGGATCGCCTGCCGCCGGTCCTGACGGTGCTCTATCTGATGTTCAACGAGGGCTACGCGGCCACGTCGGGGTCGCTCATCCGTACGGACCTGTGCGCCGAGGCCGTCCGGCTGGCCCGGGAGCTGGCCGCCTTGATGCCCGACGAGCCCGAGGTGCTCGGCCTGCTCGCCCTGCTGCTGCTCACCGAGGCCCGCCGGCCCGCCCGGCTCGGCCCGGCCGGCGAGCTGGTGCTGCTGCCGGACCAGGACCGGTCGCTGTGGAACAAGGCGCTCATCGCCGAGGGGCACGACCTGGTCCGCCGCTGCCTGCGGCGCAACCGGCGGGGTCCGTACCAGATCCAGGCGGCGATCAACGCCGTGCACACCGACGGCGCCGCCACCGACTGGTCCCAGGTCCTGGCGCTCTACGACCAGCTCCAGGCCGTGGCGCCGACGCCGGTGGTCGCGCTCAACCGCGCGGTGGCGGTCGCCGAGGTGCACGGGCCGGCGGTGGCCCTGGCCACCCTGGAGGGCGTCGAGCTGCCGGGCTACCACCTGCTTCCGGCCACCCGGGCCGACCTGCTGGCGCGGCTCGGCCGCAGAGCGGAGGCCGCGGCCGCCTACGACGAGGCGATCGCACTGGCCGGCACCGGGACCGAACGGGCCTTCCTCCGCGGCCGTCGTGCCGGGCTCGACGCAGCGGCCGACTAAACATCCTTAGCTTTCCCGATCAACGGCACACGCCGCCGGGAGACGATCTACCCTTGACCCGAACGTGAGGATCACGGCGCCGGATGCGGCGCCGATCCGGTTGCGATGGAGCCGTTGCGGCGCCCGTGAAGGTCTGACCATTGTGACCCGGGGAGCTGCCCCCCGCCGTCGCGCTGACCTGTGGACTATGGGAAGGGTGGCGTATCCGTGGGGGATCTGGACGGCGTCCTCGCACGCCGGACTCTTCTGAGGACCGCCGTGGCCGCCGTGGTCGGCACGTCCGCCGTCCCGCTGCTCGGAGCCTGCGACAACGGGTCCGGGACGGGAGCGGCCGCCGACTATTTCGGAGGCGCGGGCGCCCAGCCGCTCGACGTTGTCATCTTCAACGGCGGCTTCGGCGAGGACTACGCCAAGGCCCACGAGGCGATGTTCGTGCAGCGGTTTCCGGGTACCAAGGTGACCCACACCGCCACCAAGACGATCCACGACGACCTGCAGCCGCGGTTCGCCGCCGGCACGCCGCCGGACGTGATGAACAACGACGGGGCGGACGCGTTCGTGATCGGCACGCTCGTCAACGAGGGCGCCCTGTGCGACCTCACCGAGCTGCTCCAGGCGCCGAGCCTGGACGACCCGGGCGCCAAGGTCGGCGACGCGCTGGTGCCCGGCACGGTCGCCGCCGGCACCTTCAACGGCAAGCTCTACTCGATGAACTACGCGTTCACCGTCTTCGGCTTGTTCCGGGACGCCTCGCTGTGGGACCGCCAGGGCTGGCAGCCACCGAAGACCTGGGACGAGTTCATGGCGCTCGCGCCGAAGATCAAGGCCGCGGGCGTGGCGCCGTGGGCGCACGCGGGCCAGTATCCGTACTACATGGGCTGGCCCATCGCCGACTGGATCCAGAAGATCGGCGGGCGGGAGGCCGCCATGAAGATCGACAACCTGGAGCCGAACGCCTGGCGCCAGGATGCGGTGCAGACCGCCATCTCCATGGTCATCGAGATGGTCCGGAAGGGGTACGTGCTGGCGGGCAGCGACAAGCTCTCGCACACCGAATCCCAGCAGGCCCTCATCGACGGCAAGGCCGCCCTTCTGCCGTGCGGCACCTGGCTCGAGAACGAGATGAAGGACACGCTGCCCGCCGAGGTGAAGCTGACGATCGCTCCGGTGTGGAGCGCCGCCGCCGGCGACAAGATGCCCTACGAGACGGTACGCGCGTCGGCGGCCGGCGCGTTCGTGGTGCCGACGAAGGCCGTCAACAAGGCCGGTGGCCTGGAATACCTGCGCATCATGCTGTCGCGTCCGGCCGCGCAGAAGTTCTCCGAGCTGACCCGGTCACTGTCCTGCGTGGCCGGGGCCGCCGACGCGGTCACCGGTTCCGCCGGGCTCACCTCGGCCGCGGCGGTCATGAAGCAGGCCGGTACGAACACCATCAGCTGGCGGTTCAGCGACTGGTACGGAGACCTCGACAAGGCCTGGCAGGCGGCCATCGCCGAGGTGATGTCCGGCGCTCTGACGACTCCCGCGACGTTCTCGGCCAAGCTCCAGCGGGCCGCCGACGCCGTCGCCAAGGACTCCTCCATCACGAAGTTCACCCGGGACGAATAGCCCCCGACCAGCCGGATCCGACTACGCCTGGAGGTCACGGTGCGGCCCTTCCATCACGCGATGAAGCGGAGCAGCGGCGCGCCGGCGTCCGCGCCGCCGCGCGGGCGCTGGCGCTGGCGCTGGACGATCGGCCGGCGGCTGCTCGCCGGTTTCGCCGTGGCGCTGGTGCTGCTGACGGCTGTCGGCGGCATCTCGTACTACAACACCACACGGCTGCGTTCCAACGAGAGCGCCGTGACGCATGCCCGCTCGGTGATGGACGACCTGCAGGCGCTGGGTGTCACGCTCTCGCGGGCCGAGAACGGCGAGCGCGGCTACCTCATCACGAACGACCAGGACTCGCTCGCGCCGTTCGACGCCGCCCGCCGATCGGTCGACGACCTCATCGCCCGCGTCGCGGCGTCGACGCACTCCGACCTGGTGCAGCGCAACCTCATCCGGGAGCTGCGGCCGCTGGTCGACGCGCGGTTCGCGCTCATGTCACGGATCATCGAGGCCCGCCGCGGCCAGGGGCTGGCCGCCGCGAGCGCGCTCGAGGCCACGGACCTGGGTCAGCAGCTCATGAGCGGGGTCGAGACCGTCGTGGGGAAGATGTTGGCCGCCCAGCGTGCGGTGGTCGCGAAGCGGCAGGACGCCTCCGCCGCGGCCGCCACCAGCACCGCCTCGGTGGTCCTCGGCGGTACGGCGCTGGCGCTCGTGTCGCTGGTGCTCCTGGCGCTGTGGCTCACGCGGGGCATCACCACGCCGATCAACGAGCTGTCGCGCCGCATCGACGACATCGCCAACGGCGACGGCGACCTGACCCGGCGGGTCGACGAGACCCGCCGCGACGAGGTCGGCGACCTGGCCCGACGGTTCAACCGGTTCGTCGACGGCATCGCCAACCTGGTGCGCGACATCGCCGAGTCGGCGACCAGCGCCGCCGCCGCCGCGCAGGAGCTCTCGACCGTGAGCAACGAGATGTCGCAGAGCGCCCGGCAGGCCCATCAGGAGGCGGAGTCGGCGGCCTCGGCGGCCGAAGAGGTGTCGCGCAGCGTGCACACGGTCGCCGAGGGCACCGAGGAGATGACCGCCTCCGTCGGCGACATCGCCCGCAGCGCGGCGAACGCCAGCGCGGCCGGTCGCACGGCCGTGTCCCGGTCCGAGGATGCGACCGGCACCGTGACGAAGCTGGGCGAGTCGTCCGCGGCCATCACCGATGTCGTGGCAATCATCAACGGGATCGCCGAACAGACGAACCTCCTCGCCCTCAACGCCACGATCGAGGCGGCCAGGGCCGGCGAGGCCGGCCGGGGCTTCGGGATCGTCGCCGGGGAGGTCAAGGACCTGGCTCAGGAGACCGCGAAGGCGACGGAGGACATCACCCGCCGGATCACCGCCATCCAGACTGAGGTGCACCGGGCCGTGTCGGCCATCTCGGTGACCGGCGAGGTCATCGGCGAGGTCAACAAGCATCAGGGAACGATCGCCGACGCGGTCCAGGCGCAGAGCAGCACCACCGAGGGCATGGGACGGCACATCGCCGAGGCCGCGGCGGGCACCGGCCGCATCGCCGACAACGTCCGCCTCATCGCGCACACCACGCAGGCGACCGCCGAGGGGATCGGGCAGGTACGGACCTCCGCCGACGAACTCGCCATGGTCTCGGAACGCCTGCAGACCATGGTCGGCCGGTTCCGCGTGGACGCCGGGCTGCCGGGGTCCCGGTAGCTCAGGGCCCCGTGGTGGGCGGCGGACCGGTGGGCCGGGGGCCGCTCGGCGGGGTGCCGCCCGGTGCGCCGGACGGTGCGCCGTCGCCGGTCAGCTGGCCTCCGCCCGGGGCTGTGGTCGCGTCGACGGCGACGTCGAGCGAGACGGTGTAACCGCTGCCCGGGTCCCCGGCCACCACGCCGAGCTGGTGGGCGGCGGAGTCGTCGCCGAACACGTTGTCGCCCGACAGGCTGACCTGGGCGAGGTTGGTGACCGAGGCCTCGTAGCCGGACTGGTGGTAGACCTTGTCGCAGGCGTCCTTCGGCAGGGCGACCTGGGAGGTGGCGACGGCCTTCGCAGGGTCCGTGATGTCGTCCTGGACCCGGTAGACCTCGAAGTGGATGTGCGGCCAGCGCCCGCTGTAGCAGGCCGGGAAGATGCTCGTGAAGCGCACCCGCCCGTCCGTGTCGGCGATCTGCACGCCGCGCAGGTAGTTCTGGTCCTGGATGCCCTCGGAGTACAGCGAGTAGCGGCCCGCCCGGTCGCAGTGCCACACGTACACCGCCGCCCCGGCGAAGGGCTGACCGCGGTTGGCGAGGTCGAGCAGGGTGAGCTCGAGCTTCATGGGAACGCCCTCGGCCGTGCCGCTCGCCGTACCGAAACTGGACCGGATGTCGGCGCGGACGACCCCGCTCTGCTCGAGCACGTCCGGGCCGTTGGACCCGTCGCCGGGATACGGGCCGGCGGTCTCGTCCGGGATCTCGCCCAGCGGCACCGGCGAGAACGACTTCCCCGGGGTGCTGCGGACGGTGGGCCGGTCGTCGTCGGTGCAGCCGGCCAGGCCGAGGGTGGCGGCGCCGAGGCCGAGCGCCCGCAGGAGCTGCCGGCGGTCGATCAGGGTGCCCAGGTCGAAGCCCAGGCCCTGGTCGGTGAGCTCCTCGCCCGGCCGGGCGAGTGGGCGCCCCTCGTAGCTCTGCGGCATGCATGACTCCCGTCGTGACGACTCCCCAGAGCCACCTTCGCAGACCGCGGGGTGCCTTATTGGCTGTTAGCACCAAAGTCAGACCTTTGCTGCGCGCCGAAGCTGCCGATCATTAAGACGTATTCCCAAGCTTTCCCGAAAAGCCCTGGAGTTGTGTCGTGCGGTATTTCCGTGACGTGAGCGTCGGCAAGCGGCTGGCGTTCTCCTTCTGCGTCCTGACCGTGCTCATCCTGGCGGCCGCGGGTGCCGGCTGGTGGGGCCTGCGCCAGCAGGACGACGCCCAGCGGCGGCTGGCCGCCATGGAGCAGGTCCGCGACGACGTGCAGCTGATGAAGTACTACGCGGCGGACGTCACCGGGTGGCAGGGCCTCGTGGTCGCCGACGCCGGCGCGTTCGGGTACGCATATGCCACCGGCGCCGACGGCTACAACCGCCAGGGCGAGCTGAAGTCGAAGGCCTCCATCTACGCCACGTACGCGGCGGCGCACACCGCCGACATGACCCCGGCCGAGCAGGCCAAGTTCGCCGAGCTCAAGCCCGCCTGGGACGACTTCTTCAAGTGGGACGACACCCTTATGGAGTGGCTGAAGCCGGACACCCAGGAGGCCCGGGCCAAGGCGATGAAGAGCATCAACGGCGGCGAGGCGGCCGACTCGTACGGCGCGGTCCTGGACATCACCGCCGAGCTGGAGAAGTCGGTCGACACGCGGGTCGCGTCCCTGCGGAAGGAGGCGGCCAAGGCGCGGGTCGCCAGCCTGACGGTGCTCGGCGTGGCACTGGCGGTGGCCCTGTTGCTGGCGGTGCTGCTGAGCATTCTGGTCACCCGGTCCGTCGTACGCCCGCTCTCGGTCGTCGTCTCGGCGCTGCACCGGCTCGCCCAGCGTGACCTGACCGCGCAGGCCGACGTCCGCTCCAAGGACGAGATGGGCCGGCTCGGTGAGGCGCTCAACTCCACCGCGGCCGCCCTGCGCGAGACCGTGTCGACCATCGCCGGGCACGCCGGCACCCTGTCGGCCGCCTCGGAGGAGCTGTCCGCCGTGTCGACGGAGATCGCCGCCTCCGCGGAGGAGGCCGACGCTCAGGCCAACGTGGTGACCGGCGCCGCCGACCAGGTGTCCGGCAACGTCAACACGCTGGCGGCCGGCAGCGAGGAGATGGGCCTGTCGATCCAGGAGATCGCCCGCAACGCCGGCGAGGCCGCTCGCACCGCCGCCGAGGCGGTGACGGCCGCCCGGGACACCACCACGACGGTCGGCAAGCTGGGCACGTCCTCGGCGGAGATCGGCGACGTGGTCAAGGTGATCACGGCGATCGCGGAGCAGACCAACCTGCTGGCGCTCAACGCCACCATCGAGGCCGCCCGCGCCGGTGAGATGGGCAAGGGCTTCGCAGTGGTCGCCGGCGAGGTCAAGGACCTGGCCCAGGAGACCGCGAAGGCCACCGAGGACATCGCCCGCCGGGTGCAGTCCATCCAGGCGGACACGGACAGCGCGGTGGGTGCGATCGGCCGGATCAGCGACGTGATCGGCCGGATCAGCGACTCGCAGAACCTCATCGCGGCCGCCGTGGAGGAGCAGACCGCGACGGCCTCCGAGATGAGCCGCAACGTCGCCGAGGCGGCGTCCGGCAGCCGGGAGATCGCCGACAACATGGCCGGCGTCGCCGTCGCCGTCCGTACCACCGCGACCGGCGTCACCCAGGCTCAGCAGGCCTCCACCGACCTGGCCCGGATGAGCAACGAGCTGCACACGCTCGTCGCCGGCTTCCAGATCTGACCCGGCCGGGATAAGGGGCCACCCGGCCGGGTGGCCCCTTATCCCGTGTAGCCGGCGAAGATGCGGCTGAACTCGTACGCCGCCTGCGGGATGTTCGTGCACATGTAGAGCGCGCCGGTGCAAGCGTTGCGGTCGCGGGTCAGCTCCCAGAAGGACAGCATGCCGAGGTGCTTGCCCTGGGCGAAGGACACCATCTGGCGGGCGTCGTTCTGGTCGTAGACGTGGCCGTCGTCGTTCTGCCCGAGCATCGGGGTGACCCCGACCATCTTCCAGACCTGGGCGTCGGTCCGGCCCGGATACAGGGACTTCAGCTGGCCGAAGGTCGAGTTCGCCGCCTGTACGGCCAGATCGCCGTAGTCCCCGGCCCGGTAGTAGTCCATGGCCATGACGTTCACCAGATCGACGGCCACGCCGGCGTCCCGGGCGGAGCGGACCACGTTGAGCCCGTCCGCGGTGAGGCCCTCCGGCAGTACGGGCAGGGTGAGCGAGATCCGCAGGCTGGGGTTGGCGCGCTGCAACCCGGCGAGCGCCTGCGACCGGCGGTTGACGGACGTGGGGTCCGCGGAGGCCGCCCCCTCGATGTCGAGATCGATGTACTTGAGGCCGTACGCGCTGACCACCGCCTGGTACTCGGCCTGCAGGGCGGCCACGCTGGTGCACGACTGGGCCAGCTCGATGCCGGTGGCGCCGCCGAAGGAGATCTTCACGTCCCCGCCGCGGGCCCGGACGGCGTCGATCTGGTCCCTGGCCCACCCGGCCCGGGGGTCGTACGCGTTGAACCACATGGCCTTGCACCCGGACGCGGTGATGAACGCGAGCGTGACGTTCTTCAGGTTCCCGCTGCTCACCATGGACGCCAGCGACGGGGTGGGCCAGGCGCCCATGTCCACGTACGGCGCGGTGGCCAGCCCGGCCGTCGTGGGGGGCGGCACGGTCGGCGGGGTCGTGGGCGGTGTGGTGGGCGGGGTGCCGCCGTCGCAGGCGCCGAGGTCACGCCAGAGCGACGGGGCGGCGACGGGGTTCCAGCCCGCGCCCGGCGGCGGGGTGTGCGCCACGAGGGCCTGGTAGAGCCGTCCGCCGTAGGTGACCTGGGCGCCCGCCGCGTACGCGGTGCCTTCCGCCCAGGCCGGGGCGGAGCATGCCACGAGAACCGAGGCGCCGCTGCCGGTCGCCGCGAAACTGGCCGGCGCCGTCATCATCGCCGCTGCCACGGTGGCTGCTCCCGCCACCAGCGCCACCCACCGGTGCAAGGGTCTCATCGCTCCTCCTGAGGCTCGTTTCATGGAGCCTCGTCGATGGAAAGACTTATTGTCAACACTCTTTAACATTTCGTTGGCGAGCGCGGGGAGCTACCGCTCGGTAACGGAGATGGGTAGCGTCGTGGCGGTAGCCGTACCCGGGTCAAGGGGGTAAACCGTGACCACGACGCAGCGCAAGCCGGCCGACGTCTCCGAGCAGCAGGCGCGACGGGTGGCCGAGGCGGCTCGGGAGACCGAGTGGCGCAAGCCCAGCTTCGGCAAGGAGTTGTTCCTCGGGCGCTTCCGGCTCGACCTCATCGATCCCTGGCCGGCCCCGGAGCCGCGCCCCGATGCCGACGACTTCCTCGCCAGGCTGGACGCGTACGCCCGCTCCGAGATGGACGGTGCCCGCATCGAGCGCGAGGCCCGCATCCCGGACGAGGTCTTCCACGGCCTCGCCCGCCTCGGCGCCTTCGGCATGAAGATCGACAAGGAGTACGGCGGCCTCGGACTGTCCAACCTGCACTACTGCAAGGCGCTGACGCTCGTCGGCTCGGTGAGCCCCGCCGTCGGCGCGCTGCTGTCGGCGCACCAGTCGATCGGCGTGCCACAGCCACTCAAGATCTTCGGCAGCGCCGAGCAGAAGAAGGCCTTCCTGCCCCGGCTCGCGGCGGGGGAGGTGTCCGCGTTCCTGCTCACCGAGCCCGATGTCGGCTCCGACCCGGCCCGCCTGGGAACAGTCGCCGAACCGGTCGAGGGCGGCTACCGGCTCAACGGCATCAAGCTGTGGGCCACCAACGGCACGGTGGCCACCCTGCTGGTCGTGATGGCCCGGGTGCCCGACAAGGGCATCACCGCGTTCGTGGTGGAGGGCGACGCGCCGGGCATCACGGTCGAACGGCGCAACGAGTTCCTCGGGCTGCGCGGGCTCGAGAACAGCGTCACCCGGTTCCACGACGTGTTCGTGCCCGCGGAGAACGTCATCGGTGGCCTCGGCAAGGGCCTCAAGATCGCGCTGACCACGCTCAACACCGGCCGGCTGTCCCTGCCCGCCATGTGCGTCGGTGCGGGCAAGCGGTCACTCCAGATCGCGCGCGAATGGTCGGCGGACCGCGTGCAGTGGGGCCGCCCGGTCGGTCAGCACGAGGCGGTGTCCACGAAGCTCGCGTTCATCGCGGCGACGACGTACGCGATGGAGTCGATGCTGGACCTCAGCTGCCTGATCGCCGACGACGACCGCAACGACATCCGCATCGAGGCGGCGCTGGTCAAACTCTTCGCCAGCGAGATGGCCTGGCGGGTCGCCGACGAGCTCGTCCAGATCCGCGGCGGCCGCGGCTTCGAGACGGCCGCCTCGCTCGACGCCCGCGGCGAGCGCCCGGCCGAGGCCGAGCAGATCCTGCGGGACCTGCGGATCAACCGCATCTTCGAGGGCTCCACGGAGATCATGCACCTGCTCATCGCCCGCGAGGCGGTGGACGCCCACCTGGCGGTCGCCGGTGACATCGTCGACCCGGAGGCCGGGCTGGCCCGCAAGGCCCGGGCCGGAGCGCGGGCCGGGGCCTTCTACGCGCGCTGGCTGCCGACCCTGGCGGTCGGCCGCGGTCAGACGCTCAACGCGTACGCCGAGTTCGGCCCGCTCGCCGCCCACCTGCGGTACGTCGAGCGCGCCTCGCGCAAACTGGCCCGCTCGACGTTCTACGCGATGTCCCGCTGGCAGGGAAAGCTCGAGCGCAAGCAGGGCTTCCTCGGCCGGATCGTCGACATCGGGGCGGAGCTGTTCGCGATGTCGGCGACCTGCGTCCGCGCCCGGGCCGAGCGGCGCGACCGGCCGGCGGGCACGGAGCTGGCGGACCTGTTCTGCCGCCAGGCCCGGCTGCGGGTGGAGGCCCTCTTCACCGCGCTCTGGGACAACACCGACGCGCTGGACGGGAAGGCGGCGCGGCGCCTGCTCGACGGGCGGTACGCCTTCCTCGAGGAAGGCATGGTCGCGCCGCCGAGCGACAACGCCTGGGTGGCCGCCTGGCAGCCCGGTCCGGGCACGGTGGCGGACGTGCGTCGCCGCATTCCGCCACCGGATGCCCCGGAGCAGTCCGGCTAGCAGGCGTCCGGCACCCACGAGCACTCGACGTCCTCGCCGTTGCGGGTGACGACGTGGCGCGGCACCGTCGGCAGCTGCCGTGCCCGCAGCGACGCCGCCGACGGACCACCGGAGCTCGCCATGGCCACGGCGGCGGTGTCCAGCAGGTCGCTGACGTTCGACTGCGCGGCGTTGGAGATCGACGAGAAGAGCAGCTTGCGTCCGGCGCGGTCGGCGACGTAGCCGGACAGGGCGTTGACGCCCGAGAGGGTGCCGGTCTTGCCGTGCAGGTTGCCGGCGGCGGGAGTGCCGCGCATGCGGCTGGCGAGGGTTCCGCCGATCAGGGGGTTCGGGTCACCGGCGATCGGCAGCGCTGCGTACCAGGTGTCGAACCACGGGCGGGACTGCGCGGCGTGGAGCAGGGTGGCGATCTGGGCGGTGGTGAGCCAGTCGCGGCGGGTCAGGCCCGAGCCGTCACCCATGGTGATCTTGCTGGTGTCGACGCCGATGCTCTTCAGCGCGCCGGTGGCGGCGGTCAGGCCGGTGCTCCAGCTGCCGGCCGACCCGGGCGTCTTGGCCCGGCCCATCGCCTTGGTCAGCAGCTCGGCGTGGCCGTTGTTGGACAGCTTCAGGAAGTACGGCAGCAGCTGGCCGAGCGAGATCGAGGCGTGGTCGGTGATCGTCTTGGCGGAGCTGGGCGTGGTCCCGGTGGTGGTGGAGCCGGAGACCGTCACGCCGTGGCGCTTGAGGGCGTCGCGGAAGACGCCGGCGGCGAGCTTGGTCGGGTCCTGCACGGAGACGAGGTTCGTCTTCGTGGCGCCACCGAGCGGGATCGAGCCCGCCACGGTGACGGTGTTGGTGCCGTGCCCGCGGGTGGCCGAGATGGTGGTGGCCGTACCGGCCGCGCCGGTGACCGTGTTGTTGACCACCTTCACGACCGAGTTGGCCGGCGTGAGCGTCAGGGTGCCCGCATGGCCCGCGGCGGTGCCGGGCTTGGTCTGCACGGAGAGGGCGCCGGTGTTGAAGTTGGCGTCGGCGGCGATCGTCAGCGCCGAGATCCGGGCGTTGTCGGCGTACGTCTCGTCCTGCCACGACCAGTCCAGGCCCAGCGGCGTGTGGTCGAACCACGAGTCGTCGGCGACCAGGGACCCGGTGAACTTCTTGATCCCGGCCCCGGAGACAGCCGCGGCGATCGCGTCGAACTGCGCGTACGTCAGCGTGGGGTCGCCCTGGCCCTTCAGGTAGACGTTGCCGGAGACGGTCGTGCCGCTCTTGGTGCCCGAGTAGCGGGCGACCGTGTGGAACTTGTAGCCGGTGCCCAGCACCTCGAGGGCCGCCGCGGAGGTCATCAGCTTCTCGTTCGAGGCCGGGATGACCCGCTGGTCGACGTTGTGGGAGTAGATGACCGCCCCGCTGGTCGCGTCCCGGACCTGCAGGGCGGTGGTGGAGCCGGCCAGGCGGGGGTCGGCGAGCACCTGGTCCAGCGTCGCGACCAGGGCCGCGTCCGAGGCGGCCGTCGTCGTCTGGGCGGAGGCGGTGCCGACGGCGAACGCCGTACCGGTGACGGCCACTGCGACCACTGCCAGGGCCGGGATCACCGGAAGCTTGAAGCGCGTCGTACGCATTGACCCTCTACTCTGCTCTCGTCGGAAGGTGGCGCGGCACATCCTTGCACGACGGCGCATCCCGGTGGGGGCACTGGCCGTGGGGGGACGGTTGCTGCGACGATCGGGCGCATGGGCAAGGTCTACGAAGCGATCGACGGCCGGCTGCGCGAGTTCATCCTCGGGCAGCCGATGTTCTTCGTCGCCACCGCACCGAGCGGCTCCGGCGGACACGTGAACGTCTCCCCGAAGGGCGGCACCGGCTGCCTGGCGGTGCCGGACGAGAATCGGGTGGCATATCTGGACTACACTGGCAGCGGAGCAGAGACCATCGCGCACCTCCGCGAGAACGGGCGCATCACGCTGATGCTGTGCGCGTTCCAGGGGCCGCCGAAGATCGTCCGGCTGCACGGGCGGGGGCGGGTGGTCGCACCCGAGGACGCCGGATTCGCGGATCTGCTCACGCTGTTCCCCGGCGAGCCGGCCCACGGCCTGCGGTCGGTCATCGAGGTCGCCGTCGAGCGGATCAGCGACTCCTGCGGCTACCAGGTCCCGCTCATGGAGTACGCGGGGGACCGGGACCTGCTCGTCCGGTGGGCGGAACGCAAGAGCGACGAGGACCTGGCGCAGTACCGGCGTACCCGCAACGCCCACAGCATCGACGGCCTGCCGGCGTTGTCATGAGCGACGAGTACGGGTATTCGTCGGCCGGGCTCCCGCTGTATTTCGAATGGCACGGCACGCCGCACGGCTCGAGCCCTCCGCTGCTGCTCCTGCACGGCGGCGGATCGACGATCGACTCCAACTGGGGCCGGCTCATCCCGGCCCTGCGGGAATCCCGGCGGATGCTCGCGGTCGAGCTCCAGGGACACGGACGCACCGGTGCGGGCGACCGGGCCGCGTCCTTCGAGCGGTCGGCGGACGGCGTCGCGGGGCTGCTGGCCGAACTTGCCCTCGGACCGGTCGACGTGCTCGGGTTCAGCAACGGCGGGCAGGTCGCCATGCAGCTGGCCGTACGGCACCCGGCCGCCGTGCACCGGCTCGTCGTCGCCTCCGCGCCGTTCCGCCGCGACGGCATGGTCGACGGGTTCTGGGACGGACTGGCGGCGGCGACGTACGCCGACCTCCCCGAGCCGTACCGCGAGGCGGACCTGGCCGTCAGCGGTGATCCCGCACACGCCGAGCTCATGTTCCACCTGGACCGGGACCTCATGCTCACCGGCTTCACCGACTGGCCCGAGGCCCTGGTCGCCTCGATCACCGCGCCGACCCTCGTCGTGGCCGCCGACCGGGACGTGGTCCGCACCGAGCACGCGGTCCGCCTCGCCTCGCTCATCCCGGACGCCCGTGTGCTGATCGTGCCCGGCAACCACGGCGACTACCTGGGCGAACTGGCCGCCGCGGGGGACACCGGCCCGCTGGCCCGTACCCTGCCGTTCCTCGTCGACTTCCTGGACCGGCCGGCCTGACCTGCGCCCGAGATGACCCCGCGTTGACCCGCCGTTGAGGTGAGGAGCCGATGGGGCACGCATGACGTACCTCGCCCGGCGGTGGGCTGCCGCCGCCCTGTTGCCGCTCGTCTCGATCCCGGGGCTGGTGGGCCGGCCGGCGCAGGCTGCCCCCGCGGACCCGCCCCGGTACTCGTTGGCGGCGACGGTGGCCCCCGCGGCCATGAAGGTCCGCGACTGCCGCGCCGACGCCGCCTGCGTCTTCGCGCCGGACCCGTCCGGCGCCGACGACCACGCCGCGCTGCAGGCCGCGGTCGCCAAGGCGGCCACCCTGGTCGTCCCGGCGGTGCTGAAGGCCGACGGATCCGTGCTCCGGGCCGCCCGGCCGGCCACGGTGCTGCTCGGCGCCGGCACGTACCGGCTGAGCCGCGGCCTGCAGCTGCCGCCCGACGTGAACCTGCGGGGCCGGGGCATCACCGACACCACGGTCTCGATGATCACGGCCTCCTGGCAGAACTTCACGTACGGCTACCTGATCAGCTGGGACTACCACACCCGCCGGGCCGGCAGCAGCAACCTCGTCGCCGACCTCACCGTGAACGGCAACTGCCGCGAGGGCGCCGGCGCGCCGGTCCGCCGGGATCTGCCCGGCCGCCCGGGCGCGTACTGCGACTTCCGCGGGCCCCAGGGCGATCTGGCCAGCACGAACGCCGGCGGCGGCATCGCGGTCGGCGACCGGTGGACGGTACGCCAGGTGCGCTTCACCAACCTCGAGTACTTCAAGATCTGGGTCGGCGACGGGGTGAAGGACGTCCGGATCGTCGACAACCGCTTCGACAACTGGGGCGGCGCGGAGTCCGGTGACGAGGACAACGTGGGCGGCGGCAGCCGCAACGACGGCGTCGTCGTCGAGGACAACCAGTTCGACAAGACGATCCGGGGCAACAGCTTCGACTTCACCAACGCCATCCGGACCACGGTGCGTCACAACAGCGTCACGTCCGACCGTGCCGTCGCCGCCGCCCGCGGCGACAAGTCGCTCTACGGGAACATGTACCTCGAGGGCCTGGTCCAGGCCACCGTCGCCGACAACGTCCTGTACGGCGCCCAGATCAGCCTCAAGACCAACGGCGGCTACGACCACAGCGGCGAGAACCGGGACATCACCAACCCGCGCGACTCCGTGGTCTCGGGCAACCGGATCAGCCACGCCGAGGACGCGGGAATCGTCATCGTCTACGACGACTACCGCGACGCCGACGGCACGGCCGGCACCACCGGGGGCTGGGACGACCACAGCACCGCCGCCGGCGACCACGTCGTGCGCCCCGGCGGCAACAACGTCGTCCGCGACAACGTCGTGCGGTACTCCGGCCAGTCGGGCATCCTCGTCCTCGGCAGCTACGGCCACGCCAAGAACGCCCCCGACACCATCACCGGCAACCGGGTCCGCAACTCCGGCTGGGGCGGCTCGACCGGTTACGACACCGGCGCCGGGCTCTTCGACACCGCCGGCATCGGCCTGTCGATCGGCGAAGGCGACCGCATCTACGGCAACGTCGTCGGCGACCGCCGGGCGCACAGGACCACCTGGTACGGCATCCAGCTGGGTGCCCGCCGCGCGCCCACCGTACCGTCGAACACCGTGCTCACCGGCCCGGCGGGGGAGACCAACGCGGTGACCAGGGTGATCGCCGGTGCCTACCGCGATGTGGCCCTGGCCCCCGAGGCGCCCGCCGGCCTCACCGCGAGCGGCGCCACCCTGAGCTGGGAGGAGTCGTACGCGCTGGAGGACCGCCCGATCGCCGGATACCGCGTGTACCGCGACGACGAGCTCGTCGGGGACGTGCCCGTGGGCAGCGCGACGATCCCGGGCAACCTGCTCACGGCCGACGAGGCCGGCTTCGAGGACGCCGCCGCGGGCATCGCCGGGTGGACCGCGGGATTCCGCACCACCTTGGACCGCGTCGACACCGGCGCCGTCGGTACGGGCGCCATGTCGCTGACCTCCAGCGGCTCCGGCGAGGTCAGCTTCGCCGGCCGGGCGCTGAGCGTCACGCCGGGCCAGAGCTACACCTCGGTCATCTCCGCGAAGGCCGCGGGCGCCGGCCGCTGGGTACGCGCCGGCCTGAAGTTCACCACCGCCACGGGCTCGGTGTACAACCTCGCCACGAACAACCACGCCACGACCGACTCGGCGAACGGCTGGATCACCAGCAGCTACACGTTCCAGGCGCCGGCCGACGCGGTGTCGGTGCAGGCCTGGTACCTCATCGAGGGTACGGTCGCCGACGAGGTGCACCTCGTCGACCGGCTCGGGCTGGTCGCCGGTACGCGTACCGAGCAGTGGATCGACCCGGAGGCGCGCGCGAAGACCTCCGCCTACCACGTGGTCGCGTACACCGCGGGCGCGAACTCCACGCTCTCCACTGTGGCCGTCTCGTAGGGCGTACTCCTGGCGCCGGGCGGACGAAAGGTGTCCGCCCGGCGCGTCAGGCGTAGCCGGAGTAGCCGCGGCCCCGGGCGACGTCGACGGCCGCCCGGACGTCGGCGATCGGGGTCTGGTGCCCGACGACGCCGTCGATCAGGTACAGCACCTCGTCCGCGGTGAACGGCTTGGCGAGGTAGTAGCTCGCCCCGATCTCCCGGCCGCGCGTGGCGCAGTCGGGAGCCGCGGACAGCAGCAGCACCGGCACCTCGGAGCCCTCCCCGGCCCGGATGCTGCGCAGCACGTCGTACCCGTCCAGCCGCGGCATCATGACGTCCAGCACCACGAAGTCCGGCCGCACGCTCGCGTACGCCCGCACACCCTCGGCGCCGTCCACGGCGACATGCACCTCGTGACCGTCCAGCTCCAGGACGTCGCTGAGCAACTGCCGGATCGCCGGGTCGTCGTCGACCACCAGGACCTTGGCCATGCCTCTCCTCTCACCGCGCGAACGCGTGGATCATCTGCAACACGCCCGGTCCGAGGATCACCACGAACAGGGCCGGGAACAGGCAGAACAACACCGGAAACAGGATCTTGATCGGCACCTTCTGCGCGATCTCCTCGGCGCGCTGGCGGCGCCGCACCCGCATCTCGGAGGCGTGCTCGCGCAGCACCCCGGCGATCGGGATGCCCAGCTCGCCGGCCTGCACCACCGCCGTCACGAACGTGCGCAGCTCGGGGACGGTGGTCCGGGCGGCCAGCGCGCGCAGCGCGGCGGCCCGCCCGACGCCCAGCTGCATCTCCTGCAGGACGCGCAACAACTCCCGCGCCATCGGAGTGCGGCCGTGCTGCGCGACCTGTGCCATCGCCGCGTCGAAGGCCAGGCCCGCCTCGACGCTGATGACCAGCGTGTCGAGCACGTCGGGCATGGACAGCAGCAGTTCCTGCTGCCGCTTCAGCGCCATGTTGTAGATCAGCAGGTCCGGCCCGAAGAACCCGGCGGCCGCGCCCAGCACGCCGCCGGTCACGGCACCGCCCGCGGCGCCCAGCAGGCCGCCGAAGCCGGCACCGGCGATCGCGCCGGCCACGAGGGTGACGCCCTTGAGCGGCACGACCCGCTGCAGCGGCAGCGCCGGTGGGTTCCCGGCGTAGTCCAGGTGCCGCTGGAGGCGTGCGACGACTGCGGACGGGGTCAGCACCGTGCCCAGCCGGCCCAGTTGCCGCGTCAGCGGCGCACCCAGCCGCTCGGCGAGCGGCCGGTCGCGGGGCGCCACGAACGTCGCCGGGTCCGGCCGGGGCGTCGACTCGAGCAGCCGGGCCACCGCCGCGCCGGCCGGGGCGCCGGCGAAGGCCAGCGCCAGCACCAGCACGGCGCCGGTCAGGGCGACCAGGCCGAGGCCGAGCAGCATCGAGGGCGGCACGCTACACCTCCACCTTGATGAGCTTGCGCAGCCAGACGCCGCCGATGAGGACGCCGACCACCGACGCGGAGAGCATCAGCAGCCCCAGCGGCTCGGTGTAGAGCGGGCGCAGGTATTCACGCCGGAACACGAACATCCACGCCCCGAGCACGATGGGCATGCCGAAGAGGATCATCGCCGACAGCCGTCCCTCCGCCGAGAGCGCGCGGACGTGCCGGTGCAGGCGAGCCCGCTCCCGCATGGTGCCCACCGCCGTCTCCAGGACCTCCGAGAGGCTGCCGCCGACCTCGCGCTGGATCCGGATCGCCATGACCAGCCACGAGAGATCCTGGCTGGCATTGCGCTCGGCTACGCGTTCGAGCGACTCCTCGAGGTCCCCGCCGAGCCGGGTCTCGGCCAGCGCGCGGCCGAGCTCCCCGGCGATCGGCTCGGCGCCGTCGCGGACCAGCGCGTCCAGCGACTGCGGCAGCGAGAAGCCGGAGCGCAGGGAGCCGACCAGCAGTTGCAGGGCGTCCGGCAGCTGGACGGCGAACGACCGGACCCGCCGGGCGGCGCGGAACCGCAGGTGCAGTCCGGCCGCCCCCCACCCGGCCAGCAACCCGCCCGGTACGCCGGCCCACCAGGGCAGCAGGGCCGCCAGCGCGACCGCCCCGCCCACCGCGCAGCCGAGCCGGATCAGCTGCCACTCCGCCGGGCGCAGCGAACTGCCGGCGCGGTCGAGCATGAGTTCCAGGCGCCGGTGGCGGTCCGGCTTGCGGACCGCGCGCTCCGACACCTCCATCACGGCGCGGACGAGTCCGTTGCCGCCGGCCGCCGCCTCCGCCGGTGCGCCGCGGCGGGCCGGAACGAACCGGTCCAGCTCCCGGAGCCGTCGCCGGACCCGCCCGCGGCCGAGGAGGGGACGCAGGGCCAGCAGCACCGAACCGAAGATGGCGACCGCCACCACCGCCAGCGTGGGTGCCGGTCCGGGCGAAGCGGGCCCGGCGAGCGTCACAGGCGGGGGAGCGGATCCCGCCGCCGGGTCGGCGCGGAAGGTGACCGGGGCGTCGGCGCCGAGCTCCAGCTCGCCGAGTCGCAGCCGTACGCGCAGCAGCGTGGGCCGGCCCGCCAGCTCCGCCGGTACGACGACGCGAACCACCATCGGCGCCGAGAGGTCCTCTGCCATGTCGCGAAAGGACGCTCGAAGCGCCGGCGCGTCGCCGGCGGTCAGGACCCGGCCGCCGGTGACACCGGCGAGGTCGGCCAGCCGCTGCCGGTCCGCCTCGGCGCCGAACGCCACCGCGTCCAGCGAGGCGTCGGCCCGCGCCATGGCCGTCAGCAGCCGTTCCGCGCTCACCTTCGAGGAGGTGTCGGCGCCGTCGGACAGCACGACGATGCGGCGCTCGAGCACCTCCTGTGCGTCGAGCAGCTCCTGGGCGGCGCGGACGCCGTCGTACAGGGCGGTCCGGCCCTCGGCGGCGAGATGGGAGATCGTCGCGCGGAACGCCGCCCGGTCGGTGGTCGGCCTCAGCGCCACGGCGGCGTCGTCCGAGATCGTGACCACCCCCAGCCGGATGTCCGCCGGTGCGGCCGCCGCGTAGTCGAGCGCCGCCGCACGGGCGGCCGCCAGCCGGGCACCCGCCATCGACCCGCTGGTGTCGAGGACCAGCACGACCGCGCGGGCCGGAGTCTTTTCGGACGTGCCCGCGACGGTACGGCCCCGGGCCGCGAGCGTGACACCATCCGCCGTCACCGTGACCAGCGCCCCGGAGAGCGTCGTTCCGGCAGGCAGGTGCCGGCCCGAGACGAAGAACTCCACGGCGCCGGGCGACGGCTGCACGCCGGTGACCACGATGCCCGGCGCGCCCGCCGGTGCCGCCGCGGCGCCGTGTGCCGGCAGGACGGTGAGGGTCAGCAGGGCGGCGGCCGCGATCAGGTTCCGGATCATCGGGCGCCGGCCTGGAAGACGTCGACGGGGACCGTGATCCCGTGGGCGGCCAGATGCTCCAGGAACCGCGGGCGCAGCCCGGTGGGCCCCAGCTTGCCGCGGAACCGCCCGGCGGCGTCGGTGCCGGCCCGCATGTCGAAGAGGAACAGGTCCTGCAGCGTGATGGTGCCGGACTCCATGCCGACGACCTCGGTGACATGCGTGATCCGCCGGGTACCGTCCTGCAGCCGGCTCACCTGGATGATCAGGTGCACCGCCGAGGCGACCTGCTCGCGGATGGCGCGTACGGGCAGGTCCATGCCGGCCATCAGGACCATCGTCTCGAGCCGGGCCAGCGCGTCGCGGGGCGTGTTGGCGTGCAGGGTGGTCAGCGACCCGTCGTGGCCGGTGTTCATGGCCTGGAGCATGTCCAGCGCCGCGCCGTCGCGGACCTCACCGACGACGATGCGGTCCGGCCGCATCCGCAGCGCGTTGCGGACCAGGTCCCGGGTCGTCACGGCGCCGCGACCCTCCACGTTCGGCGGACGGGACTCGAGGCGTACCACGTGGTCCTGGTGCAGTTGCAGCTCGGCGGCGTCCTCGATGGTGACGATCCGCTCCTCGGCGGGCACGAACCCGGAGAGGACGTTGAGCGTGGTGGTCTTGCCGGAGCCGGTGCCGCCGCTGACCACGATGTTGAGGTGCCCGCGTACGCAGGCCCGCAGGAGATCGGCCGTCTGCCGGGTCAGCGTGCCGAAGGCGATGAGGTCCTCGACGGTGAACGGGTCTCGGGAGAACTTGCGGATGGTCAGCGTCGAGCCGTCGAGCGCGATGGGCGGCACGACGGCGTTCACCCGGCTGCCGTCGGGCAGGCGGGCGTCGACCATCGGGCTGGCCTCGTCGACGCGGCGGCCCACCCGCGACACGATGCGGTCGATGACCCGGCGCAGGTGGGCCTCGTCGGCGAACTCGATACCCGCGGGCTCCAGGCGCCCGCCGCGCTCGACGTAGACCCGGTGCGGGCCGTTCACCATCACCTCGTTGACGCTCGCGTCGCGCAGCAGCGGCTCGATCGGCCCGTGCCCGAGGATCTCGTCGGTCACCTCGCCGGTGATCCGCGCCCGGTCGGCGCTGGTCAGCGGGGTCTCCTCGGCGGCGAGCAGCTCGGCGACGGTGCGGCGGACCTGCAGCTCCAGCTCCTCGGCGGCGCCCATGTCGTCGTACAGCTTCGGGCCGAGCAGCTCCGCCAGCCGGCGCTGGATGCGCTGCCGGACGTCGGCGAGCGGGTCCGGCGCGGGACGCCCGGCGGCGGTCCGCGGCTGGCCGGTCTCGGGCCGGGCCGGTTCCCCGGGCCGCTGACGCTGCGAGAGGTGTTCGCTCAGGCCCATCTCAGCGCCTCCGGCCGAACAGCCGCGCCATCGGGCGGCGCGCCGGGGCGTCGTCGCGGGCGCCGCAGCGTGCGGCGAGGTCGGCCATGGCCCGGGACACCGGGTGGGCGGGCCGGTCGGCGGCGAGCGGCACGCCACGGTTCACCGACAGCGGTACGTCCCGGGAGGACGGCATCAGCACCGCGGCCGGCTGACCCAGCGCCTTCTCGACATCAGCGACGGTGAGTCCGACCTCCGAGTCCGCCCGATTCAGAACGATCAGCCGGCGGTCCGCCGGATACTCCAGCATCTCGAAGGTGGTGAGCGTCAGCCGGGCGCTCTTGAGGGCGGGCAGGTCCGGCGTCACGACGAGGGCGAACCAGTCGGTGCGGTCGAGCGCGGCCAGCACCTGGTCGCTGACGTACGGCGGGGTGTCCACCACGATGAAGTCGTACATCGGCCCGAGCACGCTCAGGAGCTCGGTGACCAGCTCGCGGCTCACCTGGTCGCCCTCGGCGGGGCCGGCCGGGGCCAGCAGCGCGTCGATGCCCGGGCGGTACGGGGTGAGCAGCGACCGTACCCCGTCCTCGTCCAGCCGGCCGGCCATCGCGACGGCGTCCGCCAGGCTGTGATCCGGCGGCAGTTGCAGGAGGATGCCGACGTCGCCGAACTGGAGGTCGAGGTCGACGAGGCAGACCCGGCGCCGGCCGCCGGCGGCCAGCGTCACGGCCAGGTTGGTGGCGATCGTGCTCTTGCCGACGCCGCCCTTGCCGGCGAAGACGGTGATCACCTGGGCCCCCGCCGTGGGTGCCGCCGGGTTGAGGCGGCGCGTCAGGTCCAGCGACCGGATGCACGCGGCGTCCACGGCGGTGGGGTCCCCAGCCGCGACGACCTCGCGGACGCCGGCGCGCATGGCCTCGGCGAGCACGTCCACCTCGACGTGGTCGCGCAGCAGCACGACGCCGAGAGCGGGCCGCTCGACACGCTGGCGGGTGGTGAACGCGACGGCCTCGGCGAGCGGGACGCCGGGGCCCATCACCACCAGCTGCGCCTCGGGTCGGTCCGCCAGCAGCGCCGGCAGCAGCGCCGGTTCCGGTACGGCGTACGCGGGCTCGGCGGAACCCGGGAACGTGGCGTCCAGACCCGGTTCACAGTAGATGGTCATCGTCATCGCAGCCGCCGTCACGGGAAGAGGGAGTTGTTGTCGACGCCCTCGTCGGGTTCCACGGTGGCGGTGTCGTCCAGCAGCGCGAGCGACAGCACGCCGGTCAGCGAGACGTGGAGCAGCTTCTCGGCCTCGGCCTGGGTCACGGCGACGGTGACGAGCATGCCGGCGGCCGTCTTGGCGCCGGACGAGGTCGCCGGCGCGGACGGGCCGGGGGCGGTGCTGTCACCGGAGGTCGCCGCCCCGGCGGCACCCCGCTCGCCCACCGCGATCACCTCGACGCGCGGCAGCAGCAGGCGGGTGGCCTGGTTGTAGTCGTGGCCGCTGCTGAGGCCGTCGCCGGCCGGCACCCGGCCCCGCCCCTCGCGCACCGTGAACGTGGTGAAGACGGCGACCCGCGAGCCGGGGCGGACGAATCCGGCGACCCGCGCGGCGGCGCTGACCTGCACGCTCACCGCGAGCTTGCCGTCCGGTACGGCGAGACCGCCGGTCACCTGGCTCGGCTCGGCGAACATTCCGCGCAGCAGCAGCCGGCTGGGGGCCACGTCGGCGGTGAGCACGAGCCCGTCGAGCTGCTCGTCCACCTCGCCGAGGGCGTTGCCGGGCACCGTGGCCGCCGGCATGGCGACCCGTTCGGCGTACCCGCCGTCGCGGATGGCCGCCGCGCTCGTGCCCGCCGGGATCTGCTGCCTGGTGACGAGCACCCAGACCGCCTCCCGGCCGGCGAGGGCCCGCCGGTCGGCGCCGCGCACGTACGCGACCACCGCCAGGCAGCCGGCGCCGGCGAGGACGGCCGCGACGAGCACCGCGAGAAGTCGCCGTCTCATGTCTGTCCTTCCTGTGTCAGCCGACGAGATTGACGATGGCGGCGCCGAGGTCCGGCCCGCCGATCTCTGCGCCCGTCGTACGGACGAGGCCACGGACGAAGTAGCCGTACAGGCACCGTTCGGAGCCGCCGCACAGCCGCCGGCCGCTGAGCCACGACGGTGCGGAGAACCCGGATTGCGCGTATCCGGTCAGGACGAAGGAGGCGAAGCCGGTCAGGTGGTACGTGGTCCGCGCGCCCTGCGACCGCACGGTGTCGTAGACCGGGATCAACACGACGCTGTGCGCCTCCAGCGCCCCCTCCATGGCGTCCTTGCACGGCTTCGACACCGAGTTCCCGGTGTTGCCGCCGAAGGTGCCGTCCGCCTCGACGGTCACCGCGCAGGACGCGGAGGGGTCGTCGAGCCAGCCGAAGCCGCCCGGGCGGTCCCAGCCGGACGGGCCGGCCGGGCAGGTGCTCACGCCGGCCGGGCCCTTGAGCCGGATGACGCGCTCGGCGGCCGCCGGCGGTACGCCCACCGCGGGAGAGGGCCAGAACGTCGTCCCGTTCCCGGTGAGTTCCTGCCATTCACAGAGCGAGAACGTCACGCCGAAGCCCTCCGCCACCTTGGGCGGCCCCCACGCGACCCGGGCGCAGGCGCCGACGCTCGTGCCGTCGTACCCGCCGCTGAGCGTGCGGGCGAACACCGGCGGCAGCACGGTCGTGCCGTCGGGCAGCCGGGTCTCGACGCGGACCTCCGCGTACGGGACCGTCTGCGGCACGACGCCCAGGCAGCCGGTCCGGTTCTCCGCCGCGGCGGGGCACGGGGGCAGGCCCGGTCCGGTACCGCAGATCGCGGTCACGGTGGCCGCGGCGTCGGCGGCGTTGCCGTCGGCGTACCGCCCGGCGGTGGAAGCCTGGTCCGCGCACCCGGCGGGCGTCGTGGCGCAGCCCTCGCCGATCGCCCAGGCCGCCGCGTCCGCGCCGCTCTGCAGCTGCTCGCGTTCGGCGTAGAGCCGGCCGACGTCGACCACGACCGCGGCCACGCCGAGCAGGACGCCGACGCCGAGCAACAGCGCGACGGTCGCGGCGATCGCGCCGTCGTCGCCGCGGGCCGGCCGGCGCCGTACGGTCAACCGACGCATGGCATGACTCCTCGCGCGACGATGGGGAAGGACCCGTCGGACCGGCCGCCGAAGAAGCTCATCAGGGAACCGATCGGGGTCACCGGGCGGAAGGCGTGCGACACGCGCACCACGGCGTCGGCGCTCAGGTCGCCGGCGCACGGGGTGATCTGGAGGGAGTCGACCGTGACGGTTCCGGCGGCCGACGTGACGCGGGCGCGGCCGTCGAGTCCCAGGGCCGCGGCCCTGGCCCCTTCGCGCGCCGCCTCGGTGACGGTGATCTGGGCGTTCAACGCGCGGCCGAAGTCGATGATCCCGAACAACAGGAGCAGCAGCAGAGGCAGGACCAGCGCCATCTCCACCGCCGCCGCTCCCTGCTCGCCGGGCGCGGGCGTGGCCGGCCCCCCTTGCCGGCCACGTCCCTCCCGGCTCACGGGGTCGGCGCCTGCACCTGGTCGGCCACGCCGCCGAACATGCCGCTGAGGTTGTCGCCGAGCAGGATCACCGCGCCGATGATGACGACCGCGATGAGGGCCACCATCAGGCCGTACTCCACGGCCGTGGCGCCTTCGTCGTCGTTGCCGGCGGCGGTGCTGACCAGGGTCTGGACGATGCGAGTGACCATGTTTACTCCTTGAATGATCCGGTGTTGCGCCTTGTAGTCGACCTGTGACTCAAAGTCATGAGCTCTTTTTTGAGCTTTTCTTGAGATCGTTCCGCTGGCGGCGGTGGACTAGCGTGGCCCCGTGCCGCCCTTCGCCGACCGACCGGATCAGCTCGCCGGCCCGGGGGAGGGCCTCCTCGTGGGCGGCCGCTACCGCCTGCTGCGGCGCATCGGCAGCGGCGGCATGGGAGTGGTCTGGTCCGGCCGCGACGAGGTGCTGCACCGCCGGGTCGCCGTCAAGGAGCTGCGGCACGGCTGGGGCAGCTCCGACCGGACCGTGGCCCAGGGACGCGAGCGCAGCCTGCGCGAGGCCCGCGCCGCCGCCGCGCTGGATCACCCCGGCATCGTCGGCGTGTACGACATCGTCGAGCACGACGGCCGGCCCTGGATCGTCATGGAGCTCGTCACCGGACAGTCGCTGAAGGACGTGGTGGCCGACGACGGGCCGTTGCCGGTCGGCCGCGCTGTCGGCATCGCGCTGCAACTGCTGGCGGCACTCGAGGCCGCTCACCGGGCCGGCATCACGCACCGCGACGTCAAGCCGGCCAACGTGCTCGTGTCCGAGGGGGACCGGGTCCGGCTGACCGACTTCGGGCTGGCCGTCCTGCCCGACGCCGAGACCCTCACCGAGACCGGCGTGGCGCTCGGCACCCCGGGCTACCTCGCCCCGGAACAGGCCAGGGGGCTGCCGCCCGGCCCGGCCGCCGACGTGTTCGGCTTCGGCGCCACGCTGTACTACGCGATCGAGGGCCGGGGGCCGTTCCAGCGCGACGGGTACCTGCCGATGCTGGTCGCGTACACCCGTCATGAGATCCGCCCGCCGCAGCGGGCCGGCGACCTGGCCCCGCTGCTGATGCGGCTGCTGAGCGCCGACCCGGGCAAGCGGCCGACCGCCGAGGAGAGCCGCCGGTTGCTGCTCGGCGGCGCCGTCCGGCGGCCGAGGGTGTCCCGGCGGCTCCTGCTCACCGGCGCGGGCGTCACCGCGGCGGCGGCGATCGGCGGAGGCTTCTGGGGTACGGCGCGCAGGGAAGGCAACCGGACCTCGCCCTCGGCGCCGCCCCGCCCCGTGGGCCTCGGCCGGCCCGCCTGGCAGCGCGACGACGTGCCCGGCGCCGTGCTGGTGGGCTCCACATTCGTGAGCCGGCACGCCGACGCGGTGGTGGCTCTGGACGCGGAGACCGGCGAGCAACGCTGGCGCAGCGGACCCGGCGACGTGTGGCGGGTCGGCGCGATCGGCACCTCCATGGTGCTCGTCGACGGGTCCAAGGGCTACCGGGCCCTGGACGCCGGCACTGGAGCGGTGCGCTGGCGAAGCCCCGTCGAGGCGACCAGCGTTGCCGGAGCGGACGGGCTCTTCCTGGTCCAGCCGGCATCGAGCGGCGCGGGCTCGACCATGATCGCGTACGACGCCACCACCGGCCGGCAGCGGTGGCGCCTGCGGATCGACGAGCACTTCGGTTACCAGCAGGTCGCCGGCCCGGACGGCGTGTTCTGCGTCGTCGTCACCCGCGGAGACGAGTCCCTGCTCTGCGGCATCGACACGCGGGGCGCCACAGTGCTCTGGAAGACTCGGCTGTCCACCGCAGCCGACCACAGCGTCACCCTGTGGGGTCACGGCGACCGCGCGTACGCCGTCATCCTCGACCATGAGGGGTGGACCCTGGTCGCTGTGGACGCCCGCACCGGCAGGCGGAGCTGGGCCGTGCCCGTCGTGCAGCACCCGGACGGGCCGGTGCAGGGCCTCACGGAACAGGACTCGGGCGTGACGGTCGAGGTGGCCGGGCTCGCCGCCGCCGGTGGGCTCGTGGTGGCGGCGGTCACCAGCGAGGAGCTCACCCTGCGCCATGCCGGCCTGGTCGCGATGGACGCCGGCACCGGCGCCGTCCGGTGGCGCCGCCCGCTGCTCAACCCCGCCGTCGCCGCGGCCGGCGGGGATCGGCTCTTCGCCGGCGCCCATGACTCCGTGCTGCACGAGGTGGATCCGGCCACCGGCACGACGCTCTGGTCGACGACCACGGCCGGACCGGCGAGCCGCCTGGACGTCAGCTCCACGATGCTGATAGCCGGCATCGGGAGCGGCGCCACCGCGTACACCCTGGGATAGGAGCGCTAGGTGCGGTTCGCGTCCACGAGCGTGTGGATGATCTGCAGCATGCCCGCGGTCGTCTCGAGGTCCCCGAAGATGACGACCTTCAGGTGGGCGCGGTCCTCGTCGTAGATCGTCTGCACGCGCAGCCCTTCGGCGGCAGCCACGACGGTGTTGCTCACCCGGTCCGCCGCCCGGCGACCGACGGCGTCGATCGCCACGACGGTGGAGACCTCCACATTCGACACCCCGGCGGCGTCCGCCTCGGCGCCGCCGGCCTCGGCGCCGCCGGTCAGCGCCTGAAGGTCGGCGTGCGCGATCCGGTACTGCTTGCCGATCCGGACCGCCTTGAGCCGCCCGTCCCGGACGTAGTTGCGAATGGTGCGCACGTGCAGCCCGAGCCGCTCGGCTACCTGCTCGACGGAGTAGAGCTCCTGCGCCATCAAAGGACTGTAACAGCGGCCTCTGCCGGAAGATGCGGAAGCTTAGGGACCTCGCTGTCACTCCATCGGGTCAGCGCCGCGGGCCCCTCCGGCGAGTACGGTGAATCGCAGACAAACCGTGAGGACGAGGGAAGGTTCGTGGCCGGGGCAGCGCTACTCGATCGAGTCACCCGGGGCGACCACGTCTGCTGGATCGTCGACGACGAGACCGCACGCCTCGACACGCTGGCCGGTGTCGTGCTGGCGGGCCTCCGGGAATGTGACCGGGTCATCTATTCCGGTGCCGACCCCGACGGAATGATCTCCGGTATCGAGCGCCGCGGGGTGCCCGTCGCCGAGGCGGTGGCCTCGGGCAGCCTCCGGACGTCGACGGTGGAGTCGACCTTCCTGGTCGCCGGAGCCTTCGATCCGGCCGCGGCCTTCGCCTGCCTCCAGCAGGAGCAGGAGGAGGCGCGCCGGGACGGCTTCGCGGGGCTGCGCCTGATCGCCGACATGTCCTGGGCGAGCCGGCCGTTACCGGGTGCGGAGCATTTGCCCCGTTACGAAGCCGAGCTCAACTCGTTCTTCGCTGAGGGTTACCTGCTGGGTGTCTGCGCGTACGATCGCCGGCTTTTCGACCCGCTCAGTCTGCGCCGGCACGCGGGCGCGCACCCCGGGGCCGCCGGGACGGGGATGCCGTTCGATCCGGGTTCCACGCTGCGCATACGGCGCACGCGGCGCCCGTACGGGCTACGGCTGGAGGGCGAGGCGGACATGTTCAACCGGCAGGCGCTCAGTACGGTGGTCGCCCGCCTCGTCGACGAGCTGCCCGCCGACGGCCACGCCGTGGTCGACGTGTCCGGGTTGCGGTTCGCCGACACGGCGGCCGCCGGTATCCTGGCGCAGGCGGCGGACCGTGCGGAAGGCCGGCTGCGGCTCGTGGGCAGCTCCCCGGCGCTGATCCGGCTGCTCGACTTCCACGGCAGCCGGCTCGGGCAGGACCAGAAATCGGACGTCGCCAGGAACTCCGCATGACCGACTGCACCTTCGTGTGCGAAGAGGGATCCACCGCATGAACGGCCTCAGGTCCGATTCAGGCTTCGACCACCCGGCGCTGCTGTATCGCGGCGACGACGAGTACCTCACCGGCACCACGGCGTTCGTACGCTCCGCGGTGGCCGAGCACAATCCGGTCCTGGTCGCCGTGCCCGGGACGAACCTCGGCCTTCTCCGGAACGCCCTGACCGACGTCGCCGACCGGGTCGTCTTCGCCGACATGGCGGTGGCCGGCCGCAACCCTGGCCGGATCCTGCCGCGGGTGCTGACGAAGTTCGCGGCCGACCACCCGGGACGCCGGGTGGCGATGGTCGGCGAGCCCATCTGGCCGGGCCGCACGGAACTGGAGTATCCGGCCTGCGCCATGCACGAGGCCGTGATCAACGCGGTGTTCGCCGGCCGGGACGCCGCGATCCTGTGCCCGTACGACGCCGAGCGGCTGGACGACTCGGTGATCGAGGACGCCTGGCTCACCCACCCGATGATGATCGAGTTCGGGGACATCCGCGTCAGCGACCGGTACGCCGATCCGCTGGAGACGGCGCACGCCTTCAACCAACCACTCCCGCCGCCGCCGGCGGACGCGGAGACGCTCTCCTACGGCGAGCACTCGTCGCTGGCGGCGGTGCGCTGCTTCGTGCGGCGGCACGCGTCCGCCTTCCTCTCCCCGGACAGCACGGAGGAACTGGTGCTGGCCGCGAACGAGCTGGCCGCGAACACGATCGAGCACACGCCGGGCCACGGGCGGATGACTGTCTGGACCGAGCCGGGCATGCTCGTCTGCCAGGTGGAGGACACCGGTCACCTGACCGATCCGCTCGCCGGCCGGCGGATGCCGGACCGGGAACGTCCAGGCGGCTTCGGCCTGATCCTGACGCATGACCTGTGCGACCTGGTACGCGTGCACTCATGTCCGGCGGGCACCACGATCCGCCTGCACAAGCACCGCTGAACCCGACACGACCGAACGAAATCGATCGTAATCCATATCTGTTCTTGTGGAGCTTTGTCGGCACGGGCACACTGTACGGGACATCGACGATCGTCGACGTAAGGAGTCCCGCCGTGCGACCCACCCGGTCCCGAGCCGCCCTCTGCGCGCTGCTGACCTCGCTGATGCTCGCCGGCACGGCGGCGATCGACGCCCACCATCGGCCGGCGGCGGCGCTCGACAACGGCCTGGAGCGGACCCCGGTCATGGGGTGGAACAGCTGGAACCGCTACCAGTGCAACATCAACGAGGCGCTGGTCCGCCGGCAGGCCGACGCGATGGTGAGCACCGGCATGCGCGACGCCGGATACCGCTACATCAACGTGGACGACTGCTGGCAGTCCAGCCGGGACAGCGCGGGAAACATCGTCGCGGACCCGGTCCGGTTCCCGGGCGGCATGAAGGCGCTGGGCGACTACATCCACGCCCGCGGGCTGAAGTTCGGCGTCTACTCCGACCGCGGCACGCTGACCTGCGCGGGCCGGCCGGGCTCCCAGGGCCACGAGTACCAGGACGCACGGTCGTACGCCGCCTGGGGCGTCGACCTGCTCAAGTACGACAACTGCAACGCCCAGCTGGACCAGCAGAGCCAGTACGAGACCATGCGGGACGCCCTCGCCGCCTCCGGCCGCCAGATCGTCTACAGCATCTGCGCCTGGGAGTTCAAGCCGTGGCAGCCCAAGGCCGGGAACCAGGCGCGGACCACCGGCGACATCGGTGACGACTACACCTCCCACCCGGGCAACGGCCTGCTGCCGGTCGACCGGATCATCGACATCAACAACGACTACGCGATGTACGCCCACCCCGGCTACTTCAACGACCCCGACATGCTCCAGGTCGGCAACTACGGCACCGGCAGCACCAACGGCAACGGCATGACCGACACCGAGTACCAGACCCACTTCAGCATGTGGGCGCTGATGGCGGCGCCGCTCATCGCCGGCAACGACCTCACCGCCATGAACGCGGCCACCCGGACGATCCTCACCAACCCCGAGGTCATCGCGGTCGACCAGGACCCGCTGGGGGCCCAGGGCCGCCGGATCCGCGACCTCGGCGACCAGGAGATCTGGTCCAAGAAGGTCCAAGGCTCGGGTGTACGGGTGGTGGCACTGTGGAACCGCGCCGCCGCGACGGCATCCATCCACGTCGACTGGAGCGACATCGGGCTCGGCGCCGGCACCGCGACGGTACGCGACCTGCACGCCCGCGCCGACCGGGGGAGCTTCACCGGCGGCTACACCACCGCGGTGCCCTCTCACGGGGTCGCCCTGCTGCGGGTGGCGGGCGCCGAGACCCCGGACGCCGTCCGGATCACCAAGACCGATCCCCGCACCATCACCGGCCTGCGGGTCCGCACCGAGTTCCTCATCAACGACGAGTGGCACGACGACTTCGAGGACACCGGCACCCTCGACCACTCGACCACGCTGAACCTGGACGGCAACGGCGCCACCTGGAACGGCTCACGCTGGGTCGGCGACCTCCTGCGTACCGCCGCCAGCACGGCCGGGCCCGCCGTGGTGACCGTCGACCGCACCGACCCCCGCCCGATCTACGGCGTCAGGGTGAGCGTCAGCTTCACCGTCGACGGGCAGCCGCACTACGACTACGAGGACCTGAACCTGCTCTCCGGCACCGCGAACCTCCAGCTCAATGCCAACGGCGGCAGCTGGAACGGCACCCAGTGGGTCGGCGACTTCCTCCGACCTTCCGCCGCGTGACGACCAGGGTCAAAGGGCTCGGCGAATCACCGCGGCGTCAGTAGATCTGTACGCCGTAAGCACTCAGCGCCTCGGTGACGGGCTGAAAATACGTAGTACCACCGGACGAGCAGTTACCGCTGCCGCCCGAGGTGAGTCCCAGGGCGACCGAGCCGGCGAAGAGCGAGCCGCCGGAGTCGCCGGGTTCCGCGCAGACCGTCGTTCGGATCAGCCCGGTGACCTGTCCCTCGGCGTAGTTCACCGTGGCATTGACCGCGGTCACCGTTCCGCCGTGTACGCCGGTGGTGCTGCCGCTGCGCTGCACACTCTGCCCCACGGTGGCGCTACCGGCCGAGGCGATGTCCCGGGTGCTGCCGTTGTAGAGGTCGACCGCACCGGGGCGGGAGATGCCGGTGTTCGTGTACCGCACGATGCCGTAGTCGTTGCCCGGAAAACTCGTGCCGGTGCGCGTGCCGAGCGTGGTGGAGCCGTCGGACCAGGTCGCGCCGATGTTGGTGCAGTGGCCGGCGGTGAGGAAGTACGGCGTGGAGCCGCTGCGGACGTTGAAGCCCAGGGAACAGCGTGCGCCGCTGACATAGATCGCGTTGCCGCCGGTGATGCGAGTGCTCTGCGTGCCGGGCTCGATCCGCAGGCGCGCGGCGTCTCCCAGGCTCGTCACGACGGAGGTGAGCCGGGCGAGCCGCGTACCTCTGACAGTGCTGTCGGCGGTCACCACGACCTGGTCGCTGATCGGGTCGACGGCCCAGGCCGTACCGGTGATCCGGGCCCGGGCCTGCAGCGTCGCGGTGGCTTTTGCGAGGGTGGCGCCGCCGCGCCTCACGTGCCGCGGCACGGCGCCGGCCGCTCTGACAACGGCCGCCCCGGCAGGGTCGGTCACGGTCACGACGAGGGTCCCGTCGCCGGTGACGTACGAGCCGGCGGAGCGGTCACCGAGCGCGCGGGCAAGTGAGTCGGACAGCGTGGACAGGGCGAAATTCGCATCGGCGGGAGTGATGGGCGCTGCAACCGCCGGAGGGGCGAACGTGACGGCGGTGCCGGCGAGCAGGGCCATCGCCAATCCGATTCCGATTTTCCGCACGACAGCCTCCTGACAACGAAAGGACTCATTGGTAAGGAGTGTTAATAGCGGGCGTACGAAAAGCAAGAATTATTAGCATATTACCTATTGTCCGTCATCAATGTGATTCTGATCAGCTCGTCCCGCGGCGGAGGAACCGAGGGTGACTCGCTAGAGTGGACACATGGCGGGAGACGGGCTGCGCGCGAGGCTGCTGCCGGCCCTCCTGCCCGCCCTGCTGGTCGTGCTGCTCTCCCTGGTCGCGGCTCCGCATCGGGCATCCGCCGCCCCGCGGACGGCCGTCACCGCCGCCGCCGCGCCCGCCGCGGCCTCGCCCGAGCAGCCCGAATCCGTCGTGGACTCCGCGACGGACGCGATATCGGCGCCCACAGACCGCGCCCCCGCCCTGCTCACCCAGTTCACCGCGGGTGTCCGCGGTTCCCGCGCGCCGCCCGCCGCGTCCGCCTGACCACTCGACCGGCCTGTCCGCTGCTCGGTGGTCGCAGTCCCTTCATCGGCACGAGCGGACGGATCAATTGACATGAACGTGGTCGCGGACATGCTTCTCACCCCAGCCCCGGCGGTCATCTGGGCGACGCTGACGGTGCTCACCCTTCCAGCGTTGCTGCTGCTGGGCAGCCCCACCGGGATGCGTCATCCCCGGCTGGCCGCCCGGGAGATCGTCGCGGCGCTGCGCGGGCACCGCGAGGAGTTGCGGCGGCAGGCCGCGGAGGCTGCGCAGGCCGCGCGGTACGCCGGGGAGGTTCGCGTCGCCGCCGACCGGGCCGCCGCGGGTGCGGAGCGCTGGCAGCAGGTGTGGCAGCGCTCCGCGGACGAGGTCGACGGGGCCTGGCAGGCGTGGCAGGACGCCGACGCCCGGCTGCGGAACCTCGTCGCGGCGGCGGCGTGGGGCCCGCCGGTGCCGGTGCGCACCTGCGACGAGTACGCGGCCCGCGAGCGTTTCCTGCACCGTGCCGTGGCCGCGGCGGCCGACCGTGGGGACCTGCCGCCGTCCGCCGTGGCGGACGCGCCGGCCGGCCGCAACGGCTGGGACGCGCGGCTGCACCCGGTGGACCAGGAGCTGGTGATCGTCCGTGCGTCGGTGGCCTGGCTGTGGCAGCGCTACCAGCGGGCGGTGGCCGCGGAACGGGCCGCGTGGCACGACGCCGAGCTGGCCCGCCGTACACGTGACAGCCTGGTGCGGGAGGCCGCGGCCACGGTGGTGCAGGCCGGGGCGCCGCTGCGACGGGGTTGGCGGCCCGCCACTGTCGCGGCGGCCTGAGCGTCAGTCCTTCGTCATCGAGGCGCGGGCGGTGTACTGGCCGTTGGCGGCCCTGTAGTCCAGCAGCATCGAGTCCGGGCCGGTCGGCCAGAGCACGATGTCGCCCCGCTTGCTGCAGGGTCCGTCGTCGATGCGCTCGACCAGGACGATCTTCTCGCTGGTGCGTTCGGTCACGGTCACCGTGCCGGAGCAGCCGAGGCGCGGGTACCGGATGATGCCGCGGTCGGCCTTGAGCGCGAACAGCAGGTGCACCGGTTCGGGTCTGCCGAAGCTCTGCTGGAGCTCACCGACCCAGTCGGCCGCCGACGGGGTCGCGGACGGCGTCGCCGCCGGGCTCGCCGACAGGGTCGCCGACGGTGCGGGCGATGCCGCGGCTCCGCCGGGAGAACCACGATCCTGGATCAACGGTACGGCCGCAGCCCCGCCGAGCAGCGCGACCACGACGGCGGCCACGGCGATCCGGCGGCGACGGCGGGCCGATCCGGCGGGGGTGGCGTACCGCCAGGTCACCGCCTCGACCGCGGCGCGGAGGTCGGGCTGATCCTGCAGGACCGTGGTGCCGTGGGCCACCGTGCCGGGGTTCAGGAGTCGGTCCAGGAGCTGGCGCGCCGTCGGGCGCCGGGCCGGGTCCTTGGCGAGCGCCTCGGCCACGAGGTCGCGCAGGGGGCCGTGCAGCCCGTCGAGGTTCGGCTCCTCGTTGATGATGCGGGCCGCCGTGGCCATGGGGGAGGGGGCCCGGAACGGTTCGTGGCCCGTACCGGCGAGGGTGACGACCGCACCCCAGGAGAAGATGTCGGCGGAGGGCTCGACCGGGGCGCCCGGCCGCGGGTTGAAGCGTTCCGGCGCCATGTAGCCGACCGTGCCGATCATCTGGTTCTCGGCGGTGAGCCGGCTCGTCGACTGCAGCGCGTGGGCGATGCCGAAGTCGATGACCTTCGGGCTGCCGGGTGGCAGCAGGACGTTGCGGGGCTTGAGATCGCGGTGGACCACCCCGGCGCCGTGGATGGCGGTCAGGGCGGTGGCCACCCCGATCGCCAGCGCGTGCAGGTTCGACGCGGTGAGCGGGCCGTCCCGGCTGATCACGTCCGCCAGGCTGGGCCCGTCGACGTACTCGACGACCAGGTACGGCGTCGGGTGGTCGGGATCCGCGTCCAGGACCTCGGCGGTGCAGAACGGCGGCACCTGGCGGGCCCCGTCGATCTCACGGCGGAACCGCTGGGCGAACTCGGGGTCGGCGGCGAGGTGGGTGCGCACGACCTTGACGGCCACCCGGCGTCCGGCGGGATCGGTGGCGAGATAGACGGTGCCCATGCCGCCCTCGCCGAGCCGGCCGACGAGACGGTACGGGCCGATGCTCGCCGGATCGCGCGGCGACAACGCCGCGACCTCCGCCCCCGGTCGACCCGCCACCACGTCCCCACCATGCCCGTCGATACGCCGAACACAAGGTACAGGCACCTTGCACGGGCCGGGCGGGCGAGCCGGGGGTCAGGCGTCGCGGACGGTGAACTGGCCGGCGACCTCGCGCAGGTCGGACGCCGTCTCGGTCAGCTGGCGCACCGATTCCGCGGCGGTCGCGGTCGCGGCCGCCATGCGTTCGGTCGAGCCCCGGTTGGCGCCGGCGAACGAGCCCACCGCCTCCAGGGCCGAGTGCAGCTCGGCGGTGCCGCCGGCGATGCGTTCGAAGGCTCCCCGGGCCTCGGCGTCGACCACGGTGACCGCCTCGGAGCTCGTCTGCTGGATCTCGGCGACCAGCGCGGCGATCGTCTTGGCGGCCCCGCCGCTCTCCTCCGCGAGGTTGCGCACCTCGTTCGCGACGACGGCGAAGCCTGCGCCCTGGGTGCCGGCCCGGGCGGCCTCGATCGACGCGTTCAGCGCCAGCAGGTTCGTCTGTCCCGCGATGCGGGTGATCGCGTCCACGATGCCGCCGATGCGGGCGGCCTTCTCGTCCAGGTCGAGCATCACCCGGGTCAGGTTCGTCACCGTGTCCACGCCCTCGTCGACGTAGCCGGACGTCTGCCGGGCCGCCTGCTGGGCCGCGTGAAGCAGCTCCACCTGGCGTTCGGCGTTGGTCACGACGTCCACGGCCGCCGCCCGGATCTCGTCGGACACGCCGCCCAGCCCGGCCGAGGCGTCGTCGAGGGCGGTGATGGACCGGTGCACCTGCCGTACCGATGCGTTCAGGCTGTCGATCATCGCCGTGAAGGCGTTGCCCAGCCGGTCGCCGGCCGACGCCGCCGGCGCCTCCACCGCGAGGTCCCCGGCCGCCATCCGCTGCGAGACCTCGGCCTTGGCGTTCAGGTACCCGACCATGTCCTCGAACGCCGCGGCCACCCGGGCCACCTCGTCGTCGGCTTCCACCCGTACCCGCTGGTCCAGCTCGCCGCGGGCGATCCCGCGGGCCGCGACCGTGACCTGGTCGAGGCCGTCAGTGATCCGGCGGGTGAGCATCCGGCGCACCGTCAGTGAGATGGTCACCCCCGCGAGCAGCAGCGCCGCCAGGACGGCGAACGCGATGATCGCCTGGCGGTCCGCAACGCGGCTGGAGGCGGCCGACTCGTGGGTCTGCTCGTCGCGCAGGGCCGCGAGGCTGTCCTTCAGGCCGTCCCACTGCTCGTCACCGGGCCCGGCGTCGAACGTCTCCCGGGCCTCGGCCGCCTTCCCGGCCTCGCCGAGCGACACCTCGGCTGCGGTGATCCGGACGTACTCCACCCAGTGGCCCTCGAAGCGGGTGAGGATCGTCCGGGTGCCGGCGCTCGTCGGGACGGCCCGCAGGTCCTTGATCAGGCCCCGCATGTCGGCGTCCTCTTCGGCCATCGAGTCGACGGCGTCCTTGCGGGTCTCGGCGTCGTCGAGGGCCGCGAGGAATTCCCACTGTTCCTTGCGGTACTTGTTCATCATGCCGTCGATCTCGCCCGTGAGGCGCATCGCGGGAATGCCGCTCTTCGCCAGGTCCCCGATCCGGCGGGTGGCCTGAAGCAGGAAGACAGCGGAGACCACGGCCGAAACGACCAGGAGGGCTATCAGCACCGCGAAGCCGGTACGTAGCGCCCTGGCGATCGTCATCTGGGACAGAGCGGTGCGGAAGCGCTTGAACGAGGCCACATTCCCTGATCGGCACATCCCGGAGGACGCTTAGCCAGCGGTTCGGCCGCCCGCCGCCCTCGCGGCGTCCTGCGTCTCAGGGGGTCGTGCCGACGAGCACGATTCCCACCTGGACCGACGCGGATGCCGGCGGATCCACCGGCTCCGGCGACTGCGGCGGGCTCGTGGTGGCTTCGGTGGAAGGCATGCTGGTGGTCGGGGTCTCCGACGGCTCCGGCTCCGAGGAGGTCGGCGGCGGGTTGCTCGGCGTGTGCGTATGTGTGGGCGATGACGACGGCCTGGTCGGTGCCGTGGTGGTGGGACGGCTCGACGGCTTGGCCGGGGGTGAGGTGTGGTGCGTCGGCGAGGTGGTCACGTCCCGCGCCGGGGTGTCCGTCTGCCGCTGGACCGGAGGCTCGGCCGCGACCGGCACGTCGCGGATCGGCCGGGCCGTGGCCGGCCGCGGGGTGATGCTGGGCGCCGGCGGCCTGGCGGACACCTGCGGCGTACGGGTCGGCGCGACGGCGTCGGCCGGGCCCTCGACGGCCGCCTCGGCCTGCCGGCCGCGCGGTGCCGAATAGCCGTTGGCCACCTGGAGCCCGACGACACTGAAGACCGCCGCGGCGACCGCTATCGAGGCCGTGACGGCCGCGCGGCGGCGGGAACGGGTACGCCGTGCCGCCGGAAGGTTGCCGACGACGGCGACCGGCGGACGCACAGTGGGCAGCGGGGAAGCGGCGTGCCGCAGGATCTCGGCTGCCTCCGCGGCCGACGGGCGCCGGTCCGCTTCCTCGGCGACACAGGCGTCGTACAGACGGACGACGTCGCGGGGGAGCCCCGGGATGCGCGGCAGGCGGGGCGCCCGGCGCTCGTGGCGGGCGGCGAGGATCTCCCCGACGCTGCTGCCCGGCCAGGCGCGGACGCCGGTGAGGCACTCGAACAGCAGCAGGCCCAGCGCGTAGACGTCTGCAGCGCCGAAGGTCGGCTCGCCGCGCAGCTGCTCCGGCGCGAGGTGCGCCGGGGTGCCCCACAAACGTCCGTGGGTGTCGAAGCTGTTCTGGCCGGCGGCCGCGGCGATACCGAAGTCGAGCACCTTGACCCCGGTCGGGGTCAGCATGACGTTGCGCGGCTTGACGTCGCGGTGCACGAGGTCGCGTTCGTGCGCGGCGGCCAGCGCGGCGGCGGTGTCGCGGCAGATGGCGGCGGCCCGGCGCCACTCGAGGGCACCCCCGCGGGCCAGCTCGTCGGCGAGGGTCTCGCCCTCGAGGAATTCCATGACCAGGTACGGCAGCCGCTGGTTGTTCTCGGTGAACTCGCCGTAGTCGTAGACGCGTGCCACGTTCGGGTGGCTCAGTCCCGCGGCCGCCCGGGCCTCGCGCAGCACGTCGACCGAGGGCTCGGTGCTGTCCGGCCGGTACGGCGAGAACAGCTTGATCGCGATGGGGCGCTTGAGCGTCTTGTCGTAGCCGCGGTGCACGACAGCGCTGCCGCCGCGACCGACGGGCTCGTCCACCCGGTAGCGTCCGGCGAGCGATCGCATCGTGACCCCCTTCGTCCGTTGTTCGGACCCGGCCCATCACTCACCGTGTCGACGCGCCGCGGTTCCCCCGCGGCGCAGCCCGGTCACGATGTCGATCGCGTCCTGCGAATGCGGCACATGCTACCCGACCTGGGAAGGGATCAAACAGGGGCGGCCGCCGTACCGGGCGGTCACGTTCAGTGATGGCGCCTTCGGTCCGCAACAGTGTTCACGATCGAGCGTGACTGTGCGCACGCTATGAGGTAACTCACCACACGGGGCGTTACATCCACATATGCAAATCCATCACGGGGAGTGTGCCGTCCATCGGGCACTTCCCGTTGCGGTATGTCGATACGTGAGCCTGCAAGCAACTGAGCGCACTCGGCCCGGGCGCCCGGCGTCCTTCCGGAGTTGCTTGACCAAGATCGCATTGCTAGCTTCGCCGCGCTGACCCGCCGAAGAAAGTTCGGACCAAGCCGAATTTCGCAATAGAAAACCAGGTTGTAGCGCTCCTCAACCTCAGGATCTTCTGTTGCGCGCGCCGGGTCTCCGTATGGGGGAGGAACACATGAGCACGATGAACCGCCGTGAACTGCTGAAGTTCGCGGCCGCCGGGACGGTCGCCGTGGGCACCGGCGCGCTGGCCGTCCAGGTGCTGACCACGAGCGGCTCGCAGGCCGCCGCCGTGGAAAGCACGGCCGGCCTCGACGAGACGTACAAGGGCCGCCGCATCCAGGCCGCCCCGGCCGGCCTTCGCGCGCAGAGCCGCGACGCCGCGCCGGCCATGCCGCACGTCATGATCGACGGCAAGCCGCTGCACGTCATGGTGAACGCCGACGGCACCTACACCAGCGTGTCGAACCACTACGAGACCTTCACGTCCCTGCGCGCGGTCGCCCGGGCCGCTGTCGACCAGCTCGACGGCGCCCAGCTGGTGCCCCTGCACCACAGCTGACCGCACCGCGACCTCCGCAGACGACGAAAGGCTTCGATTCCCATGGGCGTACGCAAGAACCAGCGTGACCTGACCGCCACCGAGCGGCGCAACTTCGTCAACGCCGTCCTGGCGCTCAAGCGCAACGGCCGGTACGACGAGTTCGTCCGTACCCACAACAGCTTCATCCTCAGCGACAGCGACAACGGCGTCCGCGTGGGCCACCGGTCGCCGTCGTTCCTGCCCTGGCACCGCCAGTTCCTGCTCGACTTCGAGCGCGCGCTGCAGGCGATCGACCCGAGCGTGAACCTGCCGTACTGGAACTGGACCGTCGACCGCGACACCACGTCGTCGATCTGGGGCGCCGACTTCATGGGCGGCAACGGCCGCAGCAGCGACGGCCGGGTCACCACCGGCCCGTTCGCGTTCAGCGGTGGCAACTGGACCGTGAACGTCCGCACCGACAGCCGCAACTACCTGCGGCGGGCCCTGGGCGCCAACGGCCAGCCCCTGCCCACCGCCGCCCAGCTGCAGTCCGTGCTGGCCATCACCACGTACGACGCGGCGCCGTGGAACAGCACCTCGGCCACCGGCTTCCGCAACAACGTCGAGGGATGGCGCGGCCCGAACCTGCACAACAAGGTCCACGTCTGGGTCGGCGGCGACATGACGGCCGGCACGTCCCCCAACGACCCGGTCTTCTGGCTGCACCACTGCCACATCGACAAGATCTGGTCGGACTGGCAGGCCGCGCACCCGAGCTCGAGCTACCTCCCGACGGGTGGGACGGCCAACGTGATCGACCTCAACGACACGATGGCGCCCTGGAACACCGTCCGGCCGGCGGACATGCTGGACCACAAGGCCTGGTACACCTACGCCTGATCCGTCAGGCCGCTTCGCGGAGCGGGCCGGTCACGACGCAGTCGCGGCCGGCGCGCTTGGCCGCGTACAGGTTGCGGTCGGCGATCGAGAGCAGATGTGGCTGGGTGCGGTCGGTGGCCTCGGGGACGCCCGCCGCGCCGATGCTCACCGTCACAGGCAGCCCGTCGGTGGTGTCCCCCCAGGGGAACGAGCCGACTCCCAGGCGGATCTGCTCCAACCGCGCGATCGCGAGCTCCACGGGCGTGTGCGGCAGCACGAGCAGGAATTCCTCGCCGCCCAGCCGGGCCACGAAGCCGTCCGGGCAGAGCTCGGCGACCTCGGCGTCGAGGATCTTCGCCGCCTGCACCAGCACCCGGTCGCCGACGTCGTGGGAGAGCTGGTCGTTGATCCGCTTGAAGTGGTCGAGGTCCACGATCGCCACCGTCAGCTGGGCGTCGGAGGCGATGAGCCCCGGCAGCTCCTCGTCGATGTAGCGCCGGTTGCGCAGCCCGGTCAGCGGGTCGCGGCGGGCCTGCTCGCGGAAGCGCTCGGCCTCGCCGCGGGCCTCGGCCGTCTCGAACATGGCCTGCCGGGTACGGGCCTGCGCCTCCTGCTGCTGGGAGCGCAGCTGCTCGTGCGCCTCGAAGAAGTCCTTGTGCATCGCGAACGCCGCGGCGAACTCACCGCGCGCGGCGTGCAGCTCGGCCTGCTCGCGCTTGACGCGTACCAGGACCTCGTGCAGGCCCCGCTGGACGCATTCCGTCCGGGACGCGTCCAGGCTGCCCTGGGCCTGGTCGGTCGCGCCGAGTCCGCGCTGCGCCTTCGCCAGGGTCAGGAAGTACTCGGCCAGCGCGTCGGCGTCGTCCCGCTCGCCGGTCTCGTGCCGGGCGAGGCAGAGCTGCATGGTCCGCTCGGCCTCGGCGTACCGGCCGTTGGTGATCTGGATCGCGGCGACGGTGTCGAGGATCGCCGCGTCGACCTCGAAGCCGTGCTCGTCGGCGTGGGCCAGCAGGCGGCGTACCACGTCCCCCGCGCGCTGCGGGTTGCCGGTGATGTGCTCGAGGTAGGCGTGGTTGTTGAACACCTGCATGTGCAGCCACGGCTCGTTCAGCTCGCGGGCGACCTGCTCGGCCTGGGCGTAGCGGACCCGGGCGTCGGTCATCGACGCGGCGAAGCCCAGCGCGTCGGCCAGCTTGGTGACGTGCCAGACCTGCATGTGCGGCGTGGCGGTCTCGTCGAGCAGCTCCACCGAGCTGAGCGAGTGCTCCAGCGACTTGGCGGCGTCGCCGAGCAGCCGGTGGATGTTCGCCCAGACCAGGTGCGTACGAGCCTGCAGCATGCGGTCGTTGTGCGCGACCGCCCACTTGTGGATCTCGAGGATCTCCCGGTTGGCGCCGGCGAGCTCGCCCATCCGCAGCCGCATGTTCGTCCGGCAGAGCCGGGCGCGAACGACCAGGGTCTCGTCGCCCAGGGCGGCCGCCCGCTGCTCCAGCTCGGTAGCGGTCCGGAAGGTGGCGGGTGCGTCCCACATCATGCGGTCCTCGATCGCCACCAGGGCGATCGACAGTACTTCGACGTTGTCCACAGGCCGGCCTCCTTCCGCCGGACCTGATCGGCGCCCCGGCCGCCGGATGAAGGGATGCACCTCGTCGGCAACCCGGAACGCGCGAACCGGCACCCGGGGCGCTCAGGAGCGGGCGATGAGCACCGGGCAGCCGGCGTGGTGCAGCAGGCGGGTCCCGACCTCGCCGAGCAGCACCCCCTCGAAGCCGTGCCGGCGTGGCCCCACCACGACCAGCCGGGCCTGCCCGGAGCGCTCGGCGAGCACCCTGTCCGGGCTGCCGGTGATGACCTCCCGTTCGACCGTGACCTCGGGATACTTCTCCTGCCAGGGCGTGAGCTGATCATCGAGGGCAGCCGGGTCGCCCGACCCGGCGCGCACGGTGATCGCGAGCAGCGGGGCGCGGTGCAGCGCCGCCTCCTCGAAGGCGCGGCCGATGACCGGTCCGCAGGCGGGGCTGTCGTCGGCGCCGACGAGCACCGGCGCGGCGTCCGCGCCGGTGCGCCCCCGGACGACCACGACGGAGCCCAGCGACTGGGTCGCCACCTGGTTGCCCACCGAACCGGACGGCAGGCCGGGCATTCTGCGGTTGCCGCGGGAGCCGACGACGAGCAGGGCGGCCACCTCCGCGGCGTGCAGCAGCACCGGAGCCGCGTACCCCGGCAGGGCCAGCGCGCGGACGTCGATGCCGGGCGCGACCGACCGGGCCGCTGCCACCGCGGCGTGCAGCACGGCGGCGGTGTCGTCGTCCGGTGCCTGGCGCGCCTGCGCATCGGAGGTGTCCCGCAGCATGGAACGTCGGCGGTGGAACGCCGTCACCACGCGCAGGTCCGCCTCGCGCAGTGCGGCCTCGGCCGCGGCCCACCGGACCGCCGCGGTCCCGCCGTCCGAACCGTCGGCCCCGACGACGATGCGTGGCTTGATCATGGCCCCCTCCTCGATCGGCAGGTGAGCCAGGTGGTCGCGATGGTCGCCGCCCCGGCACGCCGGGGCGCCCGATCGTCACCCGATCACCGGGCGCATGTCGGCACAGCCCCAGAATCTCGCTCGCCGGTGCCGTTGGCAAGGCCGCGCCGGGAGTCGTCACCCGATGCGTTCCTCAATGGCCACATCGTGGACCGAACGGGGCTCAGCGGCCGGCGACGGTCCCGGCCAGCAGGCGGCGCCCGGCAGTGCT
Organism: Actinoplanes sp. NPDC051475; assembly: GCF_040689425.1. Classification (NCBI taxonomy): domain Bacteria; kingdom Bacillati; phylum Actinomycetota; class Actinomycetes; order Micromonosporales; family Micromonosporaceae; genus Actinoplanes; species Actinoplanes sp. NPDC051475. Next base: position 207,189 of record NZ_JBFAZZ010000014.1, on the reverse strand, counting down.
GCGCAGGGTGGCCGCCACCGCGGCGTCGCGCAGCCATCGGCCGGGGGAGGACCGTACGGTGGTGCTGCGGGTGGCCAGGTGGGTCCAGCCGAGCACCCGGCGGGCCCGGGCGCGGCGCCCGGCGGCCCAGGTGTCGAGGTGCCGGTCCGGTACGCGCCCATGCACGACGTCGGCGAGGCTGCCCGCCAGGGTCACCGCGTCGCGGAGCCCCAGGTTGAGGCCCTGGCCGCCGATCGGGCTGCAGGCGTGCGCCGCGTCGCCGGCGAGCAGGACCGGTCCGCGGCGGAACGTGGCGGCGAGGCGGCGGTGGATGCGGAACGCGCTGTGCCACCGTACGTCCGTGACGTGCAGCGGCACCCCGCGGCGCTCGGCGTGGTGCAGCAACTCGGGCAGCGGCTCGGTGTCCGCCGGGTGCTGCCCCGCCGGCAACTGGACGAGCACGCGGCGCCAGCCTTCGAGATGCATCGGGAGGACGGCGAGCAGCCCCGCCGGATCGAGCACCATGTGCAACGCGTCGGCTTCGAGGGCACAGTCGGCGCGCAGGTCGGCCAGAAGATAGGGGTGCCGGTACGTCGTACCGCGATATGCGATCCCGGCGTCCGTACGGACCCGGCTGCCGATTCCGTCGCAGCCGACCACCCAGCGCGCGTGGATCGTCTCTCCCGCACCGGTCACGGCGGTCGCGCCGTCCGGTCGCCACGACAGCCGGTCGATCCGGGTGTTGCGCCGCGCTCGCCGCCCCAGCGCGGCGAGGCGGTCGTCGAGTGCTCCCTCGGTGGCGCACTGCGGCACCGTCAGGATGTACGGGTACGCCGAGCGCACCAGGTCGGTCCGGTAGCCGCCGAGCGGGCCGTCCGGTGAGTGCACGACGAACCGGTGCGTGGGGCGGCCCAGGGGGAGCAGCACGTCGGTGAGGCCGCTCGGCTGGAGCGCCTCGAGCGTCGCGGCGTGCAGATCGGTGGCGCGCGACTGCGTCACGGGCCCGGCGCCGGCGTCGACCACCTCGAAGTCGACGCCGGCGGAGGCGAGCAGCAGCGCCGTGGTCAGGCCGACCGGACCGGCACCCACCACCAGGACCTGGGTTTTCATGGGCCCACAGTAATGATCACCGCGCTCCGGGATCGAAGGAGACCGGGAGCGCCCCCAGCCCGCGCAGCAGGCTGGGACGCCACCGCAGCTCGTCCTCGGGCACGGCGAGGGTCAGGCGGGGGAGCCGCCGCAGCAGGGCGCCGATGCCCTCGACCGCTTCCACCCGGGCCAGCGCCGCCCCGAGGCAGAAGTGCAGGCCGTGGCCGAAGGCGACGTGCGGGTTGTCCCCGCGGTCGAGGATCACCTCGTCCGGGCGGTCGAAGCGCTCCGGGTCCCGGTTGGCGGCGCCCGTCGACAGGACGACCACCTCGCCGGCCGGTACGGTCCGGCCGCCGATCTCGACGTCCTCGGTCGTGTACCGCACCACGCCGGTCATCACCGGGCCGTCGTAGCGCAGGAACTCCTCCACCGCCGGGGCGAGCAGGGCCGGATCGGCGCGCAGTGCCGCCATTTCGTACGGCCGTCGCAGCAGCAGGAGCATGCCCGTACCGATGAGGTTGACCGTGGTCTCGTGCCCGGCGACCAGGAGCAGCACGGCCATCGAGATCAGCTCCTCGTCGGTGAGCCGCTGCTCCTCGCCGGCGGTGACGAGGTCGCCGAGCATGTCGTCGGTGCGGTGCAGCCGCTTGCTGCGCACGAGCGCGGCGAGGTAGTCGCGCAGCCTCTGCCGCGCGGCCTCGACGAGCGCGACGCCCTCCGCGTCCACCGGAGGCCGCAGCAGCTCGGCGCTCTGCCGGCTGAAGAAGGCCCGGTCCGCGAACGGTACGCCGAGCAGCTCGCAGATGACCGCCACGGGCAGCGGGAAGGCGAAGTCCGCGACGAGGTCGGCGTGGCCGCGCGGAGCGATCGCATCGAGCAGCTCCCCGGCGAGCTCGCGGACGCGGGGCCGCAGTCCTTCCACCCGCCGCGCGGTGAAGGCACGCGACACCAGGCGGCGCAGCCGGGTGTGATCGGGGGGATCGATGGTCAGCATCGACGGCATCGTCGGTGTGCCGAGCATCCGCGTGCCGGCGTCGACCCGGCTCGGATCGCTGGACAGCCGCGGATCGCCGGCGGCGGCGAGCACGTCGCGGTGCCGGGTCACCATCCAGGCCTCGGTGCCGCCGCGGAGCCGGACCCGCTGCACGGGCCCCGCGGCCCGCAGCTCGTCGAACCAGGGGTACGGGTCCGGACGGCGTTCCAGGTCGGCGGGGAGGACGTGGACGTCATCGAGGGCGCGGTCGTCCATGGTGGACTCCTAGCGGCGTCGGAGGACAGGGGCATCTCTCTGTATCGAGCGTTCCAGACAGAGCGATTCCTGTCTATGTCATAGAGTCGGCGCATGAACGACACGGCGACGCAGGGGCGCACCACGCCGTCCCGCGAGGCGATCCTGGACGCGGCGTCCACGCTGATGTCCCGGTACGGCTACGCCGCCACGTCGATCTCGCGCATCTCCACGGCCTGCGGCCTGCCCGCCAGCTCGATCTACTGGCACTTCGGCAGCAAGGACGGCATCTACCTGGCCGTGCTCCAGCGGGCCCGGAACGCGCTGCTGGCCGGCCTGCCCGGGACCACGGTGCCGGGTGCCGACGTGCCGCGACGGCTCACCGCTTTCCTGGATGCCGTGGCGGAGGTGTTCGAACGGCACCCGCACGACCTGCGCCTGCTCGTCGGCATCAGCATGCTCGAGGAGAGCGCCTGCTCGGCGGCGCGCGCGGAGCTGGCGGACTACCGGCTGGCGTTGCGCCGATGGCTGGCCGACTCGCTCGGATCGGTGTTCGGGGTACCGGGAACGGCCCCGCTGGCCGAGGACCTCGCCGGGTTCCTGCTGACCATCGCCGGCGGCGCGTCGATCGCGCGCTGGTTCGAGGACCCGGACGCCTCGCTGCCCATCGCCGACCTGCACGTGGCGCTCAGCGCGCTCGCCCGCAGCCGCGAGGGGCGCGCCGATCGCCCGCGCTGATCACCCGCGCGGGCCGCCCACCGGGACGTGGAAGCGCCCGGCGAGCCGGCCGCCGGGCCCGGCCGGGTGCAGCGCCACGACCGCCAGGGCCAGCGCCGCAACGCCGCCGACGACCGGACCCAGCAACGTCATGAGCGCGGTCGCGGCGGCCGCCGTACCGAGCCCCAGGCCGAACACGGTGACCAGCAGCAGCCCCACCAGAGCGGCCCGGGACGCCGGCCGGTCCCCGGTGGCCTCGGCCCACCAGGACGCCTGCAGCCACAGCAGCAGCGGCACCAGTACGACGCCCATCCCGAGCAGCGTGAGTCCCACCTCGCTGCCGGCGAACGAGGACAGGTCCGGAGCGGTCCCGGCTTGCCACGCTTGCGGTGTCGGCGCGAAGAAGCGGCGGTAGCCGGTGCCGTCCCAGCCGTGCGCCAGCACGAAGAACATCGCCAGGTATCCGAGCGGCATCTGCAGCCAGGCGAGGTAACGATGACCCCGCCGCCACAGCTCCCGCGCGGCCACGTAGCCGAGCATGCCCTGGGTGACGTTGGTGAGCGCGAACGCGGCGACCAGCCAGCCCGGGAGGTCGGCCGGGCTGCTCGCGGCGTACATCGTCTCCCAGCCGGTGAACCGCCACAGCAGCCAGATCCCGCTGGGGGCGAAGACGCAGGCGAGGAACAGCACGGTGGCGGCGAACCGGCGGTCGTCCAGCAGCCGGGCGGCGGGCCGGGCCGCGGCCGAAGCGGCGGCGGCCGTGCCGTAACCGGCCCCGATCGCGTACGACCAGAAGACGTCGACCTGGACCATGGGGTACCTCCGGGGGTCACCGGCGGGCGAGGCCGCCGAACATGAGGGTGAGGACGGCCTCGATCCACCGGTCCCGCAGCTCGGCGTGACCGGGGTTGCGGGCGACCTCCGCGGCGCCCGCGAAGATGATCCCGTTGATGACCCGGGACAGCGTGTCCACGTCCAGGCCGGCGCGGAGGAAGCCGCGCTCGACGCCGTTGGTCAGGTAGGCGGCGGTATAGGCCGCGAACAGGTTCTGCGCGGCCAGGATCCGGTCGCCCAGCTCGGCGTCGACGGCGGCCAGGTCGGTGAAGACCAGCCGGGCCAGCGCCGGGTCTTCGGCGAAGAGCCGGTACAGCCGCAGGCCGATCCGGCGTACCTGGTCGCGGTACTCGCCGAGGGTGGCGCTGGCGGCGGCGTCCTCGGCGGCGACCACCGCGGCGATCCGCTCCAGCGCCCGGTCGAGCACCGCGGCCGCCACATCCCGCTTGTTGGCGAAGTAGCGATAGACGGTGCCGTGCCCGATCCCCAGCTCGCCGGCGAGGTCGGCGATACCCGCGGCGGCGTAGCCCTTGCGGGCGAAGACCGAGTGGGCGGCGTCGAGGATCGCGTCTCGGCGGGCGGGGTCGACCGTGCGTGGCATAACGGAATGACACATCATTCCGCTACCCGAGCGCAACCCCTCGGCGAACCTCAGCCGGACCTCAGCCGGACCACGGGCGCCGTCGGCATGGTGTGGGCCTCCAGAGACAGCTGAGGAGTCCCATGAAGAAGACACTGGCTCGCCTGCCGGTAGCTTTGGGCGCCGCCGTGGTGGTCGTCGCGTCGCTAGCCGGCACCGCGGCCGCCACCGTCGTGACGCCCGCCGCCCCCCGGGCCGGCAAGCTCGTGCAGGTCGGTCCGATCGCCGAGCACGGCTTTCCGGCGTGGTACCGCGACAGCAACAACGTGCGCCTCGAACCGTGCGTGACGCTCGACGATCCGCTTTGTCCCGCGCTGCCCGACACGCTGCCGAACCCGGACGCTTCGGTGTCATACCCGGACAACTTCCCCGACGAGTTCTTCTACCAGCTCGCCGGCGCGGACATGACGCTGAACAACGGCGTGCGCGCGACGATCGGGCTCGACCTCGAGGGTGCCTGGGCCGCCGGCGAGGTCCGCGAGGGCGACCAGATGGTGTTCGGGCGGGTCCGGATCCGGTTCGACGCGCCCGCGGGCGAGCGCTACCGCATCGTCCACCCGTACGGCATCGACGACATCGTCGCGACCGACAAGGGCGTCAACATGACCGAGGACGTCGGCATCACGCCCGGCGCCTTCGGCGGAGCCCTGAACTCGCGGATCGGCCCGTTCCTCAAGTGGGACCCGGCCGTCGCCCCGGCGGCTCCGGCCGGATACACCGGCGACCCGGGTCAGGACCACAAGGTGGTGGGCAGCCCGTACAACACGAACTTCGTGCGGGTCGAGCGGCTCGACCCGCTCACCGGCGCCGTGCTGTCCCAGGTCGGCTTCACCGACGTGTTCAGCGTGCAGGGCCGGTACGCCACCAACGCCGGCGTGGACATCGACCAGGCGACCTACAGCGTCGGCTCGGACGGCACCGGCGTGGTCGAGGTCTTCGCCACCAGCGAGCCGGACAAGGTCATCGAGATCGTCGGCAATCCCGCGCTGGGCTTCCACGGCACCCGCCTGCGGGGCGCCAACGGCCGCTACTACGGCCGCTTCCCGGTCACCAGCCCGCCGCCCGCGGGCGCCACGATCGAGATCGTCAACGCCAGCGACCACCCGGCGACCCACAAGACCCGGGCCCTGGTGGACGTCGTCCAGATCCAGGACGTGGACTACGACGCCGACGCGCAGACCCTGAGCGTCGACGCCACCTCGAGCGACCGCAACTCCCGCCCGCGGCTGACGGTCACCGGGTTCGGCCCGATCGCCAACTCGCCGTTCACCGGCGTCGTGGCGCCGCCCGCCACCGTCACGGTCACGTCCGCCGCCGGCGGCTCGGCCACCATGTCCCTGCTCAGCACCGGCCGCGCGTTCCGGCCCGGCGCCCCGGTCGCGGCGGCCACGGCCGACACCCCGGCCATCATCGGGCAGACCGTGCGCCTCGACGGCCGCGCCTCGGCCGGTGAGATCGACACGTACCGGTGGACGCAGACCGCCGGACCGCAGGTCACCCTGGCCGACCCGGCCACGGCCCTGACGACGTTCGTGCCGACCGTGCCGGGCGCGTACACCTTCAGCCTCGCCGTGGCCGGACCCGGCGGTGCCGCGATCCCGGTCGCGGTCACCATCGACGTCACCCAGGCGGCTGTTCCGACCGCCGACGCCGGCGTGGACCAGACCGTGGTCCGGGGCCGGGCGGTGGCGCTGGACGGCTCGAGGTCGGCGGCCGTCGAGACGTACTCGTGGCGTCAGGTGTCCGGCCCCGCCGTGACGCTGTCCGGCGCGACGTCGGCCCGTCCCACGTTCACCTACCCGGCGCAGGCGCTGCCCGCGGTGCCCGGCCCGAACGCGGCGTACGTCTACAACAACGACCCGGTGGTGCTCGAGCTGACCGTGCGCAACCCGGCCGGCATCGCCGTCGACGAGATGGTCGTACGGCCGCAGCCCGAGACCCTCTCGGGGATCACGGTCCGGTACCGCACGGGCAGCAACGAGTGGCGGATCTCCGGCACCAGCGACGTGCTCGCCGGACAGCGGGTCGCGGTGGTGCTCGGCAGCAACCTGAACGGCCGGGTGATCGGCACGCCGCAGGCGGTGGACGCGGCCGGGGCGTTCAGCCTCCGGGTGACCGGCCCGCCGCCCGGAACCTTCCGGACGGTCAGCATCGTCACGACGGCCGGGGCGCGACAGCTGGTCAACGTCACGATCACGAACTGACGAAGCATCAGATCACGGCGTAGCCGTGCAGACGGCGGCGGTCTCCGAAGTCAGGAGGCCGCCGCCAGCTGTTTGCGCAGGTGTGCACTCGAGGCGGAGGACACCTGCTCGGCGATGGCGTCGCGGATCACCGAGCTGCGGTGTTGTACCTCGCCCTCCTCGCCCTCGCTGAGCAGGTTGGCGTGCACGAGGCTGTCGATGCACGAGAGGAGCTCCGGCACCGTGCGGCCGGTGATCGGCACCAGGTCGGCGGTGCTCAGCGGGCCGAGCACCGCGCACGACCGCAGTACCTCCCAGGCCAGCTCCGGCATCCACCGGGTCCGCTCGCGGGCGATCTGCATCGCCACCGCGCGGGTGATCTCCGCAGGCTGCGAGGCGACCGCCACCAGCGCCGGGATGCCGCCGGTGCGCTCGGCCAGGGCGGGATCGCCCAGCGGCGTCAGCTCGGCGGCCGTCAGCGGGGCCAGGCGCAGCACCACGGGCGTGTTCAGGGTCGTCAGCGGGCGGCCGGCGATCTGGGACGGATAGCAGTAGGTCAGCACGATGCGCAGCGCGGGACAGTGCTGGTTGAGCCACGCCAGCTCGGCGACGCCCGCCTGGTCCAGATCGGCGGCGTCGTCCACGGCCAGGAACGCGGGTTCGGGACCGGCGAAGACCGTACCGATCAGCTCCAGCTCGTCGCGGCGCAGCGGCCGGTCGGCGCCGGCGTCGACGACCGCCACCACGTCCGGGCCGGCGCCGAGCTCCAGCAGCGCGGCACGCAGCCAGGCCAGTCGCAGCACACCGGCCGACGAGCCGCCGTGGCCGATGCCGGTCCGGCCGGGCGCGTGCCGCGCGATCTCGGCCAGGAAGGCGGACTTGCCCGCGCCGACCGGCCCGACGACATGCACGATCCGGGGCGCGTCCGGGCCGAAGAGCATGGTCAGCTGGGTGGTCCGGCCGAGGAAGGACTCCTGGGGTACGGCGGCCGGCACGCTCCGGAGCACCGGCTTCCGCGGTGCGGATTCCGGGTCAGGTTCGGGATCGGAGGCGGCCGCGACGGCGTGCCGCTCGGCCAGCACCGTGCGCTGCAGGCGGACCAGGCCCGGCGACGGCGGCACACCGAGTTCCTCGTCGAGCACCCGACGGCAGCGGTCGAAGATGCGCAGCGCCTCGTCCGGCCGCTCCATGGCCACTGCGGCCGCCATCGCCGCCTCGTAGCCGGACTCCAGGTACGGGCTCATCTCGATCGCGTCCAGGGCGAGGCGCAGTGAGCGCGCGGGGTCGCTGGACAACGCGGCCTTGGCGAGTTCCAGCAGCGAGTTGATGGCGGCGAACTGCACCTCGGCGCGGGCGGCCTCGGCCCAGTCGGCGTACGGGTCCTCCGGGAACGGCAGCTGCCGGGCCAGGTCGAGGATGCCGGCATGCGCGACGAAGCGCTCCTGGCCGTCCGGCGGCAGCTCGTCCAGGCTGCGGATCGCGGCGCGCAGCTCGGCGAGGTCGAGCCCGGCGCGGCTGGTGTCGAAGAGGTAGCCGCTGTTGCGGGTCACGATGAACCACGACCCGGCGTTGCCGGTGGGCTGCAGGCGCCGCCGGATCACCGACACGTAGTGCTCGAGGGCCGCCACGTGATTGCCGGGCAGCTTCGTGCCCCACACCGCGTCGGCGAGGGCGTCCTTCGACTGGATGCGGTCGTGGCGGGCGGCGAGGACCGCCAGGACCTGCCGGGCGCGGCGCGGCAGCTCGCCGGCGGGCAGGATCACGCCGTCGCCGTCCGTCACCGTCATCTGTCCGAGCACGCAGACGCGCATCACTCACCTCCTCGCCGGGCTCAGATCGGCAGCGGACGTCGCAGCTGAACGATTCCGGGCCGCCGGGCTTCGGCGCTGAGTACCGGCTGAAGGGACGGCCGTCGATCCAGCGCCGCCTCCAGGATTTCCAACGGTGCACCTCAGAGCCCGTTCCTAAGGTCCTGCATCACCTGCTCGTATATCGCTGGGAGTTCGGATGACTCGAGGAAACATGAGCCGGCGCGGCCTGCTCAAAGGCGCGTTGGCGGTCGGTGGCGGAGGACTGATCGTCGCGGCGGCCGGTGGGCAAGTCGTGGCGAAGTCGAGCCGGCTGGCGTCCAAGAACATGCCCACGCCGTACACGGCCATGTTCCGCCGCCCGCCGGTGCTCATGCCGACCGAGCAGGGCGTCGACGAGAAGGGCCCGTTCCACCGCTACCGGCTGACCCAGTGCGTCGGCCAGGCCAACATCCTCCCCGGCCTGACCACGACGATCGCCGGCTACAACGGGATCTTCCCCGGCCCGACCATCAAGGTCCCCCAGGGCACCCGCTCGGAGGTCCGCATCGCGAACAAGCTGACCGTGAACCCGCTGCACGGCAAGCCCTTCAGCACCGTGACCCACCTGCACGGGTCGGCGTCACTGCCGCAGTACGACGGCTACGCGAACGACCAGACGTACCCGGGGCAGTGCAAGACGTACAAGTACCCCAACTGGCAGCAGGCCCGCACGCTCTGGTACCACGACCACAACCACATGACCACGGCGCAGAACGTGTTCGCGGGGCTTGCGGCGCAGTACCACCTGAGCGACCAGTACGAGCGCGCGCAGCTCCCGCAGGGCGAGTACGACGTCCCGATGATCGTCAACGACATGGCGTTCAACGCCGACGGCTCGGTGGCATTCGACGGCGAGGCCAACGCCGGCTTCATGGGCGACGTCATCCTGGCCAACGGCGTGCCGTGGCCGAAGATGCGGGTCAAGCCCCGGGTCTACCGGTTCCGCATGCTGGTGGCCAGCATCTCGCGCTCGTACCGGTTCGCGCTGAGCACGGGCGACCCGCTCTACGTGGTGGGCAACGACGCGGGCATGACGCCGCAGGTGAACGCCGTGCCCTCCTACCGGCACGCCCCGGCCGAGCGGTACGAGATCCTCATCGACTTCCGGAAGTACAAGCCGGGACAGAAGATCGAGCTGCGGAACCTGAGCAACAAGAACAACGTCGACTTCGCCAACACCGGCAAGGTCCTGCAGTTCGAGGTGGTCGCCGACCCGGCCGGCCCGGATCCGTATGTGATCCCGAAGACCCTCGACCTCGGCCCGCAGCCGTTCATGAACCGCGGAGCGATCGAGGTTCACAAACTGAAGCCGGAGATGGCCAAGGTACGCCGGACCCTGCGGCTCGAGCGCAAGCACGGCATCTGGACGGTCAACGGAGAGACCTGGGACGACGTCGAGAAGACGAACTTCCAGCGGGTGGTCTCCAACCCGCAGCCGTACGACGTCGAGATGTGGGACCTGGTCAACGAGTCGGGCGGCTGGTACCACCCGCTGCACATCCACCTCATCGACGCCAAGATCATCGCCCGTAACACCACGCCGGACGGCAAGGCGCACGCCTGGGAGGGCGGCGGCAAGGACGTCTTCTACCTGGGCGAGAACGAGACCGTCACCGCGCTCATGCAGTTCACCACCGGCGACGGCAACGCGGGCGGCCGCTACATGACGCACTGTCACAACCTCGTCCACGAGGACAACGACATGATGATCCAGTTCGCGGTCGGCGACATCAACGTCAACGATCCGATTCACTCGGACGCGGCGTACGCCGACACCGAGGCGGAGAAGCCGGTCATGTACGCCCCCAGCTACCCGCTGGGCACCTGATGGCGGCCGCGACGGCGATCCGTACCCGGCTGTGGCGGGTGCTGCTCGTCGCCTTCATCCTGGTCGGCGCGGCGGTGGTGCTCCGCCAGGGCGGCTGGTTCGCCGGTGCGGCCCCCGCCATCAAGCCCGCCGGGGTGGTCACCGACGACGCCGGCGACGAGCTCGCCACCACGACCTTCGACGGGGCGATGGTGCGCGAGCGGGCGGCGATCGCCATCCACCCCGCCAAGGGCGCGGACCGCGCTCAGATCACCCGGGAGCTGCGGGCGGCGGCGCGCGATGCCGGCGTCGGCGAGCTCGCCGAGGCCACGTTCGCGGTCTTCAGCCCGCAGATGCTCGAGTACCTGGTGCCGGAGATGACCTTCGTGCTGCCGGAGAACACCCCGGTGCCGGACGCCGAGGCGTTCATGCGCGATCACCAGCCGCGGACCGTGGCGTTCTACCTGGTCCAGCCGGTGCTGGTGCACGACCTCACGTTCGCGGTCATCCCGGCCCCGGGCATGTCGCCCGCCGAGGTCAGGGACCGGGCCGACCGAGAGGGCATGCTGTCGGACTCGCTGAACCACTACGTCTCCACGGTGCAGGAGTCGGGCCTGACGGTGCGCTACTTCGGGGCCATCCTCAGCGACGGCCAGGTCCTCGCGGTGCGCGAGGCGCTGGGGCGGGCCGCCGGTGTGGCCGCCGACCGGGTGTCGGTCTCGCCGAACCTGCCTGGGCCGGGCGTGGACCTGTCGCAGGGCGTACCGAACCTGACGGAACCCGCGGGTGGCCACGGCCACCACGGCTGACCTCCCGCTTGCGCTGAAGCCGCCTCCGGTGTTCCGGGGGCGGCTTCAGCGTGTGCTCAGGCGGACGTGAGGGCGACCACACCGGCGATCTCCAGGATGGGGGCCATCAAGCGGTCTTCCTCTGACTCCCCGGAGAACGCGTCCATGAAGCTCCCCCTCAGCATCGCCGTAGGCGCCCTGCTCGCCACGACCCTGATCGCCACGCCGGCCGCCGCGGCGCCGGCCGGTCAGGGCTTCACCGTCACCCCCGCCGACCTGGCGTACATCCTCAAGCAGATCAAGATCGCCGAGGCGCACGCCGCGGCCACGACGAGCGAGACCGGCCCCTGCGGGGCGCTGCTCGGCAGCGGTCCCGACCAGCTGCCCAGCCCGCTGCTGTCGATGGGCCTGCGCACCGTCGACGGCTCCTGCAACAACCTCGTCGCCGGGCAGGAGAAGCACGGCGCGGCCGACCAGCTCTTCCCCCGGCTGGGCGGCAAGGACTTCAAGGCGGCCGAAAACGCCCCGGCCGGGCTCTTCGGCCCCGGCAGCCCCGCCTTCCCCACCACGTACGCGGACAAGAAGGCGAACAACACCGTCGTCGACTCCCAGCCGCGCCTGATCAGCAACCTGATCGTCGACCAGACGGCGGCCAACCCCGCGGCGGTCGCGGCGGCCGGCAACCCGGTCCGCAGCCAGGACGCCGGCGGTGCGACTCCCGCGGTCGACGGCCAGACGCTCTTCATCCCCAACGTGACCACCGACGTCGGGCTCAGCGCCCCGTACAACTCGTGGTTCACGCTCTTCGGGCAGTTCTTCGACCACGGCATCGACCAGACCGTCAAGGGCGGCGGCACCGTGATCGTCCCGCTGCGCGCCGACGACCCGCTGATCGCCGGCGCCGACCGCGTCCCGGGTACGGCCGACGACCCGAAGCCGGGAGACGCGCGCTACGTGCCCCCGTCGATGCGGTTCATGGCCCTGACCCGCGCCGCGAACCAGCCGGGCAAGGACGGCAAGCTGGGCACCGCCGACGACGTGCAGGACGCCAGGAACACGGACACCCCGTTCGTCGATCTGTCCCAGACGTACACCTCGCACGCCGCGCACCAAGTCTTCCTGCGCGAGTACGCCGAGGACCCGAGCGGGCGTACGGTCTCCACCGGCCGGTTGCTGTCGGGCGCCGCGGGTGGCCTCCCCACCTGGGCGGAGACCAAGCAGCAGGCACGTGACCTGCTGGGCCTGGCGCTCACCGACGCCGACGTGCTCAACGTGCCGTCGATCCTCACCGACCCGTACGGCAAGTTCGTCCCGGGCCCGGCCCGCGGCCTGCCCCAGTACGTGACGGCGGCCGGCCTGGTCGAGGGCGACCGGGCGAACCCGGTGCCGGTGCCGGCGAAGACGCTGTACTTCGACACCCCGTTCCTCACCGACATCGCGCACAACGCTGACCCGTCGCCGGTCGACACCGACCACAACCCGGCCACCGCGCCGGTCGCGCCCCGTCGCGACGACGACCTCACCGCTTCCGCGGACTTCGCGAGCCAGCCCGCCGGCACGTACGACGACGAGATGCTGGACGCGCACTACATCGCCGGCGACGGCCGCTCCAACGAGAACATCGGCCTGACCACGGTGCACCAGATCTTCCACTCCGAGCACGAGCGCCTCGTCGCCGACATCGAGCGCGTCCTCACCGAGGACGGCGGCCCGGCGCTCGCCGAGTGGAAGCTCGGCGAGGACTGGAACGGCGAGCGGATCTTCCAGGCCGCGCGGTTCGTCGACGAGATGGAGTACCAGCACCTCGTCTTCGAGGAGTTCGCCCGCAAGATCCAGCCGGCGATCAACCCGTTCCAGCCGTTCGCCTTCACCCAGAGCGAGATCAACCCGGCCGTCTTCGCCGAGTTCGCGCACTCCGTCTACCGGTTCGGCCACTCCATGCTGACCGAGAAGATCGCCCGTACCGCCGAGGACGGCTCCGACGAGTCGATGTCGCTGCTCGACGGGTTCCTCAACCCGCCCGCGTACACCAACGGCGGCACGATGGGCCCGGAGCAGGCGGCCGGCGAGGTCGTCATGGGCATGTCGGACCAGGTCGGCAACGAGCTCGACGAGTTCATGACCGACACCCTGCGCAACAACCTCCTCGGCCTGCCGATGGACCTCGCCGCCATCAACATCGCCCGTGGTCGCTCCGAGGGTGTGCCGTCGCTGAACAACCTGCGGCGCAACGTTTACGACCGCACCAACGACGGCCGGCTGGCGCCGTACCGCAGCTGGGTGGACTTCGGTGAGAACCTCAAGCACCCGGAGTCGCTGATCAACTTCGTCGCCGCGTACGGCCGGCACCCCTCGATCCGTGCCGCGAGCACCGTGGCGGACAAGCGGGCGGCAGCCCGCGCGATCGTCGACCCGCAGCCGGGCGACGTGGCACCGGCCGACGCGTCCGCGTTCCTGAACGCCAGCGGCGCCTGGACCACCGCCACCTCCGGCCTCGACGACGTCGACCTGTGGGTGGGCGGCCTGGCCGAGACCACCCAGCCCTTCGGCGGCCTGCTCGGCAGCACGTTCGACTACGTCTTCGAGACCCAGCTCACCAACCTGCAGAACGGCGACCGGCTCTACTACCTCGCCCGTACGCCCGGCATGAACCTGCGCGCCCAGCTCGAGGGCAACTCGTTCGCCGAGCTGATCATGCGCAACACCTCGGCGCACACCCTGAAGGCCGACGTGTTCGCCACCGCGGACTGCAAGTTCCAGCTCGGCAACCTGGCCGGCACGGCGGACGGCTTCACGGCCTCCGGCAACCGGGTCGCCGACGACCCGGGCACCGACTGCGACGAGCAGGCGCTGCTGATCCGCATGCCCGACGGCACCATCAAGTACCGCGCCCGCAACAGCGTCGACCCGTCCGGCATCAACGGCCAGTCCGTCTACAACGGTACGGAGGGACGCGACCGCGTCTCGGCCGGCAACGACAACGACACGGTCTGGGGCAACGAGGGCGACGACGTCATCGAGGGCGGCGGCGGCAACGACATCTCGCTCGGCGGTGAGGGCGACGACATCATCACCGACCTCAGCGGCGACGACATGCCCAAGGGCGGCGACGGTGACGACGCCCTCGACGGGGGCCCCGGCCTCGACATCGTCAACGGCGGCTCCGGCAAGGACTTCACCAACGGCGGCGCCAACGCCAACAGCACCTTCGGCGGCGAGGGCGACGACTTCATCGTCGCCGGCGACGGCGAGGACGCGACCTGGGGCGACTCGGGTGACGACTGGGAGGAGGGCGGCAACTCGCCGGACCTGCTCCAGGGCGACAGCGGCAGCCTGTTCTTCCTCGACGACACCAACAAGCCCGGCAACGACGTGCTCATCGGCCAGGGCGGCGACGACGACTACGACATGGAGGGCGGCGACGACATCGGGGTCCAGGGCCCCGGCGTCGAGAAGAACGCCGGCGGCTCCGGCTACGACTGGTCCATCGGGTCGAGCGCCGAGCAGGGTGGCGACGACCAGCCGATCAACTCCGACCTGGACCTGCCGCTCATCCCGCTGGACATCCTGGCGGTGGGCGTGCGCGACCGCTACAACGAGGTCGAGGCTCTCTCCGGCGGCAAGGGCGACGACGTCCTGCGCGGCGACGACCTCATCCCGGCGCAGGTCGGCGGAGGCGGCTTCCTCGGGTGCGACGCCCTCGACGCCGCGGGCGTCGCCCGGATCATCGGCCTGGACCGGATCGTCACCAGCCTCCCCACGCCGGCCACCGCGGTGGCGAACCAGACGGGACGCCCCTGTGACCTGCACGGCGACGTGTGGGGCGAGGGCAACATCCTGCTCGGCGGCGCCGGCGACGACACGATCGAGGGCCGCGGCGGCAACGACATCATCGACGGCGACCGGTACCTGAGCGTGCGCCTGAGCGTCCGCGACGCCGACGGCAAGGAGATCCGCTCGGCCCGCAGCATGGCCGAGCTCCAGGCGGACGTCTTCGCCGGCAAGATCAACCCCGGGAACATCTTCCTGGTACGGGAGATCCTGACGGCGCCCTCCGCGGGCCAGGACACGGCGGTCTTCTCGGGCACCAGCGACCAGTACGCCGTCGAGCCCTTCGGCGACGCCCTGATGGTGTCCGGCCCGAACGGCACCGACACCCTGCGCAACATCGAGAAGCTGGCGTTCGCCGACCGTACGGTGGAGGTCACGGCGCCGGTCGCCTTCGCGGGCATCTCCGCTTTCGCCGGCGACGGGCAGGCCACGCTCGTCTGGACGCTGCCGGCCAACACCGCCGGCGAGGCGATCACCGGCTTCACGATCGAGCGTGCCGACGGCACCGGCACGGTGCTGACCGAGGCGCCCGCCACGGCCCGCAGCCTGGTGGTCCGCGACCTGACCAACGGCGTTCCGGTCACCTTCCGGATCCGCGCCGACACCGCTGAGGGTCCGGGCGAGTTCACCGCGGCCTCGGACCCGGTCACGCCGGTCGCCGGCGCGGCGCAGGGCCCCGAGGGCGAGAACCCGGAGGGCGAGAACCCGGAGGGCGGCACCACCACCCCCGAGCAGCCCGCGCCGGTCGTCACCACCCCGGGCACGACGGACCCGGCTCCGGTCGTGACCCCGCCGACGACGACGGTTCCGCACCCGTTCATCCCGAAGGCGCCGGACGCCCCGGCGATCGGCACCGCGACGGCGGGCAACGGCACCGCGGTGGTCCACTGGTCGGCGCCGCTGAACGACGGCGGCACCCCGGTCTACGGGTACGAGGTGCAGGCGCTCGAGGACGAGACCGGCACGGTGCTGGGTGTGGACGTCGCCGCGGCAGACGCCACCGACCTCACCTTCCCGGACCTGACCAACGGTGCGGCGTACGCCTTCCGGGTCCGCGCGGTGAACGCCGCCGGAGCCAGCGCATTCTCGGCGATCTCGAACCGCGTCGTGCCGGGAACCGGTACGGGGACGACCACGCCGGGCGGCACCACCACCACCACCACCACCACCCCGCCCGCCGGCGGCACGAACTCGGGCACCCCCGGCACCCCCGGAACCCCGGGCACGCCCGGAACCCCGGGCACGCCCGGAACCCCGGGTACGCCGGGCACCCCGGGTACGCCGAGCACCCGCACCGCTCCGGGCAGCCCGTCGATCGGCACGACGGCGGCCGGCAAGGGCCTCGCGATCGTCCGCTGGACCGCGCCGGCCGACAACGGCGGCTCGCCGATCGTCCGCTACCAGGTGCAGGTGCTCACCACGTCCGGCACCCAGGTGGGCGGCATCCGGACCGCGCCGGCCACGGCCTCCGTCCTGGCGGTGACCGGGCTGGCCAACGGCAAGGCGTACCGCTTCCGGGTGCGCGCCGTGAACGAGATCGGTACGGGTGGCTTCTCGCGCACCTCGGCCACGGTCACGCCGCGGACGGCTCCCGGTAGCCCGAAGAGCCTCACCGGCACCTCCGGGAAGTCCGGGGGAGCGCGGACGGCGACCCTGCGGTGGACGGCGCCGGTCGCGACGGGCGGTGCGTCGGTCACGGCGTACCGGATCACCCGCCAGCGGCTGAACGCCGACGGCACCCGGCGCGGCGCGCCGATCGTGACGACGGTGTCCGGCAAGGCCCGGTCCTTCACCTTCACCGGGGCGGCGAACTCCCGCTACCGCTGCACCGTCCAGGCCGTCAACGCGGCCGGCGCGGGCACGGGACGGACGGTGACCCCCAAGGTCCGGTGATTCCATGACGAGATCCGGCGGCGCCGCACCTGCGGCACCGCCGGATTTCTCGTTCTCAACGCTTGACAACGTCCTATGAAGACTCATCGACATCCCTGGCCGGTGGCTGCCGCACCGAAGAGGGTGGAGACATGAGAAGAATCCGGATCATTGCCGCGATCGCGGTCGCCGCGCTGACCGCGGCCTTCGCGGCCACCCCCGCGGCAGCGTCCACCGGGACCGACTGCCAGGCCCGGGCCCCGCTGACCGTGGACGGCGGGACCGCGTACGCGGTGACCACCGAACCCGGGCAGGCCGTCTGCTACCCCTTCGAGGGCTGGACCGGACAGGACCTGGCGATCGGCCTCTACATCCCGCTCGACGACGGCACCTGGCGAGGCTATGCGAGCCGGGCGACGGTCCTCGACCCCACCGGCGCCGTCGTGGCGGTCTTCAGCGCGGAGAGTCCCCAGGTGCGGCCGACGTTCCGGGTGCCGGTGCCGACCCTGACGCGGGACGGCACGTACGCGCTGGTGCTGGCGCCGATCCAGGCCACGTCGACCCTGCGGGTGGCGGCCGCCGTCTCCTCGCGCCAGCTCCTGGGCAGGACCCGGATCGACGGCCCCGGCCGGGGGGTGAACTACGACCGGGTCGGCCAGGACAAGGACCTGCCCTTCCCGGGTACGCCGGACCAGTTCGTCGCCCTGCGCGTCACCGGCTTCGCCATGACCACCCGCGAGGCGGGCGCGAACCCGGGCCTGTGGATCGAGGTGCACCGGGCCCAGAGCGACGCGGTCGCCTACCGCGGTGTGGCGTTCGGGCCGGGCGACTTCATCGTCGGGCCTCTGCGGGAGGCCGGCGAGTTCACCGTCCGCACTTGGCCGCTGGACGGTTCCCTGGGCCACGCGACCCTCACCGTCGTCACTTCCCACCCGTAACCCCTCACCTGCTCAAGGGCCTCAGAACGGGCGGAAGGCCTCGAACGGCGGCTCGAACGAGGGATCGGGGAGCCGCAGCGCCCGGCAGCGGGGCACCGCCTCGGCCGCCGGGTCGCCGCCGATGGCCGCGACCGTACCCCCGGCGAAGGCGTCGGGCAGCACGGTCCAGCCGAGGTTGCGCTCGTAGTAGCGGGCCGCGGCCCGCACCGACGGCGTCCAGTCGTCGTCGAGAACCACGAGGCCACCCGGCCGTACGATCTTGCGGAGGTAGCGATGGCGAGGGCGGAGCTGCCGTACGCGAGCCCGACCTCGACGACCGTCCGGGCCCCCTCGCGGACGAACAGGTCGCGGAGCAGATCGCAGTCACTCTCGGGCAGGGTGACCGTTTCGAAGTCCCGCTCGAACTCCCGTGTCCAGGGAGGACCTTCGCGGGCGAGCCGGTCACGAACCTCCCGGATCCGCGTCGTCCGTTCCTCCGTCGCCATCGTGGGCCCCTAGTAGAGCGCGACTTCCCAATCGTCGAGCTCCGGCTCGCCGTCCGGCAGCCTGCCGGTGCAGTACTGGTGGAGCCAGGTCGCGGCGCGGCGCTCGGCGTACTTCTCGTTGACCGGCTCGCCCTGGTCGTCGAGCTCGAGGACGTTCGCGAAGACGGCGAAGCAGATCTCCATCTGCGACGGCGATTCCCTCAGCTCGTTCCAGTAGTCGATGCCCTCCAGCAGGGGATGGCCGACCGAGCCACGCGCCACCCAGCCGGCGAAGCGGCGGAGTGCTCCCGAGGCCCCGGGGCTGAGATGCGACGGCATGGCGGCGAGCCTAGCGATCACGCCGGCTCGCCGCTTCGTCAGGCGGCGTCGGCGCGGCGTAGCGTGCTCGCCCCCGGCAGTGCCGGCCCGCGCTCCGGGATGCTGTCGGCGCGCTCGGGGTCGGTTCGCCAGATGGTGCGGTCCGCCGCGCCCTGGGCGGTGGCGATCATCGACACGAACGCGGTGCGGATCTGGAAGTCCACCTGCTCCTCCGGCAGGGCGGACAGCTCCACGAGCATTGAAGCGCTTCCCAGGATCCCGTACGCGTTGCGCGCGATGCCCTCGTAGTCACCGCCGGGATACCGGCTGACGTTTGCCCCGGCCACATACGTCATCGCGTCGTGGTTGCGGACCGCGAGCTGCCGAGACCGCGTCACCGCCGCATCCCCGGCGAGCGCGCTGGTCGGCCACAGGATGGAGGCCGTGGTCTCGCGGCCGTCGGGCTGCATGTACCGGCCCTGCATGTGATAGTCCACCACGATCTGCGGGTGGGTGGCGTGCCACCGGCGCAGGATCGCCCGCGCCTCGGGTACGGGGTTGTCCTCGATCGGCGTCAGCGGGTTGTGGAAGCGGTTGATGTCGTAGCCGACGCCGGGTTCGGAGTACTCGCCGGTGGCGCCGGGGTCGTGGTTGTACCGCTGGTTGCGCACGGCGCCGTCGGGGTTGGCCTGGACGACGATGTCGATGGTCACCCGGGACCGCAGCCACCGGTGCCATGCGGTGTCGGGCACGCCCAGCGCCCACAGGGCCCGTACGGCGGCGGGGGTGCCCAGCGGCTCGTCGCCGTGCTGCTGCGTGACGTAGAGCAGCCGGGCCGGTCCGGTGCCGACGGTCGCCAGCCGCAGCGGGCGGTGCTCGTTGCTGCGGCCGGCGACGCCGAGGCGGACCCGTCCGTCGCCGGCCCGGGCCACGCGAGCCAGGGCGCGGCCGACGTCCTCAGGGGTGGGCCGGTCCGGGATGAGGCCGGCGGGCACACCGGCGGCGAGCCGGGCGGTGGACGGTGCCTGCGGGGCGGCCGGCGCGGCGGCCGCCCCGGGTGGTGCGGCGAATGCGGCTGCCAGGAGAACGGCACCGGCGACCGCGAACAGCCTCGACTTCATCGGATCCCCTTTGATCGATGTCCACGAATGGCTGTGGTCCACCCTAGGGCACGGCGGTGCTCGCTCCTATCCGACGGTGATCACGGCTGCCGAGCCGGCCGGCAGGTCCAGCGACAGCTTCCCCGAGCGCACCGGGACGCGGTCACCGCGGCCTGGCGTGAGCCGGCCCGCGCTGTCCACCCGCGCGCCCTGCACCGCCGTGTCGACGCCGGTCAGGCTGCCGCCGGTCATGGTCAGCACGCGGGCGGCGCCGTTGCCCCCGCCCACGGACAGGTCCACGTGGACCGGTCCGGCCGAGGGGTCCTCCTTGCTGATGACGGCCAGCCGCAGCTTTCCGTCGTCGCCCTGCACCGCGTACGCGGTCAGGTTGCGTCCGGTCGTGAGGGTGACCGGCAGGAAGCGGCCGGGGCCCACCTGGCGGGCCATCCAGAGTCCGTAGTAGATCGGCTGGACACGGTAGATCTGGGCCAGTTCCGCCGCCTTGCCCGGGGCGCAGATCGGGGTGTAGAGCTGCCACTTGCCGTTCCAGATCGGGGCGTCGCAGACCCCGAGGCCGCCGTGGAAGTTGAGCCCGGCCACCCCGGCCTGACCCAGCTCCAGGCTGTAGTCCATGGCCCAGAGTGCCGAGCCGTGCCTGTTGCTGACGCCGTCGATGCCGCCACCCCACGCCGAGTTGGTCTCGTCGACGCGCAGCGGGATGCCGAGCGCCCTGGCCGCGTCGAGGTTGGGGGTGATCGAGTGGAGCTGGCTCGCGTACGTCTGGGGCGACAGCAGGCGCTCCATGGTGCCGGTCGGGTCCATCGCGTACTGGTGCAGCATCATCGTGCCGAGCCGGCCGCCGGTGTCGCGGGCGAGGCCGGCGGCCCAGGTGGTGCTGGGGGAGGCCGCGTCCGGGCCGGCAAGGGGCAGCTGCGGGCCGACCGCGGCGGCGCACGCCTCGAAGTCCTTCAGGTAGTCGTCGTAGCCGTAGCCGGCGGGGCGGAAGCCCTTGCCGACCCACTGGTCCGGTTCGTTGCCGCACTCGGCGGCGACCAGCCCGGGGCCGAGCACCCTGCGCATGACGCGGGCCTGGTCCGCCGCCGCCACCGGGTCCCAGCGCGCGAGGTTGATGCCGACCTCGGCCCGCCAGCCGGTGGCGTGCAGGAACCCGTCGAGGCGCTCGATGTCGGCCGGGGTGACGACGTGCTGCAGCCACTCCGGCTGCGGGTCGGGCAGCGCTTGACCGGCCGGCAGCCAGATGCCGTCGCGGTCGAGGGTGTTGCCGGAGATCCGGATGTTGCTCGGGCCGAGAGTGCGCAGCAGCTGTGCCATGGTGCCGCGGCGGGCGTCGAGGTTGCCGATGCCCAGCTCGCGCATCTCGAAGGAGAGGCCGACCAGGTCGGCGGGCAGCCGTCCGCCGGGCTGCCGCGGGTCGACGGTGACGGTGGCACCACCCGCCTCGGCGGGGGCGGCGGTTGCGGGTGGCACGTAGCTGAGGGCGGCGACCATTGCCAGGGTTGCGGCGGCGCAGCCGGCGCGAAGGGAACGCATGTCAACTTCCGATCGGACGATGAGAAAGGACCGCCGCCAGCAGGTCGGCGAAGAGGGATTGCCGTGCGGCCGGCGCCAGTCCGAGGTGGTAGAGGCTGAACCGGTCGGCCCCGGCGTCCCGCAGCCGGCGTACGTGCGCGACGAGCGTTTTCCGGTCCACGTCGGACAACACGGTCACGTAGGCGTCCACCGGCCGGCCGTGCGATGCCGCGGCGGCGACGAGGGCGGCGGTGGCCTCGTGGGCGGGCCATGCCGGCACCAGGAGGGCGTCGACGTCGCCGGCGGCCGTCGCGGTCAGGCCGGGCGACGGGCCCGTGGCCCACGGATCCGGGCTGGCGTGCAGCACGATCGGGGCTGCGGGTGCGGCGAGGTGCACGGCGGCGAGCACCTCCGCGCGCAACGCGTCCGTGTGCGCGTGGCGGGTCGCCAGGATCAGCGCCGACCGCTCCTCGTCGAGCGGGGCACCACCGCTCAGCGCCGCCCGCAGCGCGCCCACCATGCCGTCGTCGTCCGCGCCGGCTCGGCGCCAGGCCGCGCGGCAGGCGGTGCAACAGCAGACGGACAGGAGCCTTCTCTCGTACGCGGTGAAGGCCCCGGCCGTCTTCTCGTGATGCCCGAGGTGATCGACCCCCAGCTGGCCGCACGCCTCCAGGGAGACGGCGTCCACCGCCGCGCCGCGCAGCGCCTCGGCGGTCAGGGTCGACGCGTACCGGCGGACGTCGGCGTGGGCGGGGCACAGGGCGTACGGACAGGGCTCGCCGAAGCAGTTGACCACCGCGACGTCCGGGTGCCGCCGGCCGAGCCGGGTGTCGTGGGTCAGCACGATCCACGCGGTGACCCGCAGGCCGGCCTCGCGCAGCAGGGCCGCCGCGGCGCCGAACGCGTCCGGCTCGGCCACCCAGTCCGGCGCCGCCGGGCGCAGGCGGTGCCCGGCCCAGGCCGCCTCGCGCACCGGGCGGTAGAGCGCCGCGTGCCGGGCGTCCACGAGCCGGCGTGCCGGATGCAGCGGTGTCGCGGCCCGGGTGCTGTGATACGTCGCCGCGAGCGTCACCGTGTCCAGGCCCGCTTCGGCGACCCGGCCGGGGAAGTCCGGGTCGCCCAGCACGTCCCACGGGTACGCGTGACCCGCTGCCGTCACCATCGCGGCCGCCGCCTCGCGTACGACGGCTCGAACCGCTGGAAGTAGCCGGTGTCGTCGCGCTCGCGGATGCCGCATGCCAGATAGTCGGCGTGCATCCGGGCCAGCGCCGCCCGGTCCAGGGTCACGCCGAGACCGGGCCCGTCCGGTACGGCCACCGCCCCGCCCGCGATCGCCAGCGGCTCGGCGACGACGTCCACGCCGAGCTGCCACGGCGTGTGGGTGTCCGCGGCGTAGGTCAGGTCAGGCGTCGCGGCGCCCAGGTGGACCATGGCGGCGAGGCTGATCCCGAGATGGCTGTTGGAGTGCATGGACAGGCCGAGTCCCCACGTACGGCAGACGGCGGCCAGGTGCGCCGACTCCGTGAGCCCGCCCCAGTAGTGGTGGTCGGCGAGGACGATCTGCACCGACCCGCGGCGTACGGCCTCGGGCAGGTCTGCCATCTGCACCACGCACATGTTGGTGGCCAGCGGCATCGGCGCCTCCTCGGCCACCTCGGCCATCCCGGCCAGGCCGGGCGTCGGATCCTCCAGGTACTCCAGCAGGCCGTCGGTCTTGCCCGCGACCCGCAGGGAGGTCTCGACGCTCCACGCACAGTTGGGGTCGAGCCGCAGCGGGTGCCCGGGGAAGGCGTCGCGCAGCGCCTCGATCGCGGCGATCTCCTCGTCCGGGGGGAACACGCCGCCCTTGAGCTTGAGCGACCCGAAGCCGTACCGGTCGATCAGCCGGCGGGCCTGGCGCACGATGCCGTCCGGGTCGAGCGCCTCGGCGTACTCGTCCTCGGGTGCGCCGGGGTGCCCGGCCCACTTGTAGAACAGGTATCCGGCGAACGGGACCCGGTCGCGGACCCGGCCGCCGAGCAGGTCGTGCACCGGGCGCCCGGTGCACCGGCCCTGCAGGTCCAGCAGCGCCACCTCGAACGGCGACACGACCCGCGCCACCGTCTTTCCGGCGCTGGACGCGCCGGTGAGCCCGTGCCGGTCGGGTGCGTCGGCGCCGCCGAGAACGGCCTCGGCGCGGGCGCGCAGTCCATTGAGGTCGAACACGTCGAGGCCGTCGAGCAGCGGCGCGACCCGTTCGAGCAGGGCCAGGTGCGGGGCGTCGCCGTAGGTCTCGCCGAGGCCGACCGAGCCGTCGGCGGCGCGGACCTCGACGACGGCCCGCAGCGCCCAGGGCTGGTGGATGCCGGCCGCGTTCAGCAGCGGGGGATCGGGGAAGGCGATCGGGGTGATGGTGACCCCGGTGACGCCGAGGACGGCCCGTTCGCTCATGCCGCGACCCCCGGGGTGACCGGCGCGGTTCGCAGCCGCCGCAGCGCCGCCCGGCCGTCGCGGATCAGGGCGGCCAGCTGCTCGGTGTGCTCGGCGGAGAGGTCGACCAGCGGTGGCCGGACGGCTCCGACGGCGAGGCCGCCCAGCCGGGCGCCGGCCTTGGGCAGCGCGACCGCGTACCCGGGAACCTGCTCGCGCAGGGCCACCAGCGGGAGGAAGAACTCGCTGAGCAGGGTGCGGCAGGCCGCCTCGTCGCCGCGCTCGACGGCCTGGTGGAAGGCCACGGCGAGGTCGGGTACGAAGCTCAGCGCGGCCGACGAGTAGCTCGGCACGCCGATCGCGCGGTAGGCCACGGCGGTCACCTCGGCGGTGGGCAGCCCGTTGAGGAACACCATCTCCCCGGCGCGTGGGTGGCCGCTGGCCCGCACCGTGGTGACCAGCCGGGTCATCGCGTCGACGTCGCCGCGCCCGTCCTTGATCCCGAGCACCGTGGGCACGTCCAGCAGCGCGACCGCGGCGGCCGGGTCGAGGACGGCGTTAGCCCGCTGGTAGACCACCATGGGCAGCGCGGTGGCCGCGGCCACGTACGCGATGTGCCGCACCAGCCCGGCCGGTGGGGCGGCGACCAGGTACGGCGGCAGCAGCAGCAACCCGTCCGCGCCGGCCTCCCGGGCGGCGAGGGCGAACTCGCGGGCCGCCCGCGGACCTCCGCCGGCGCCGGCGAACACGGGCAGCCGGCCGCCCGCCTCGCGTACGGCGGTCCGGACGACGGTGCGGTACTCGTCCATGCCGAGCGCGGTGAACTCGCCGGTGCCGCAGGCCACGAAAAGGGCCGCGGGCCCGGCCGCGATCTGCCGGCCGACGTGCTCGGCGAGCACGCCGGCGTCGACGGTGTCACCGGCGGTGAACGGGGTGAGCGGGAACGAGAGCAGGCCGTGCAGGCGCATGGGCATCCTTGATCTGTTCGCAGGGGCGGGCGTCAGCCCTTGACGGCACCGGAGGTGAGGCCCTTCAGGAACTGCCGCTGCAGCGCCAGGAAGGCGAGCACCGACGGCAGCAGGGCGAGCAGTGAGGCGGCGAGCAGGACGCCGAGGCCGGTCTGTTCGTCGGTACGCAGCGTGCGCAGGGCCAGCGGCAGGGTGAACTGGGCGGCGTCGCGGGCCACCAGCAGCGGGAGCATGTACTGGTCCCAGATCATGGTGAAGCCGAAGATGCCGATCACGCCGAGCGCCGGGCGGCACAGCGGCAGCACCACGGTCACCAGGATTCGCAGGTCGCCGGCGCCGTCGAGGCGGGCCGCCTCCTCGAGCTCGAGCGGGATCTCCTTCATGAACTCGGTCATCACGAGGATCGAGAAGGCCCAGGCGGCGACCGGGATGATCATTCCGGCCAGGGAGCCGATGAGGTTGACGTGGACGACCGGCACGTCCGCCAGCACCAGCGACAGCGGGATCGCCAGAACCTCCTCGGGCAGCATCATCGTGGACAGGATCAGCAGCGTCACCAGCCGCATGCCGGGGAACCGGTGCCGGGCCAGGGCGTACGCGGCGGAGACGCTGACCAGGATCTGCAGCAGCAGGCCGAACCCCACCACGATGAAGGAGTTGAGCAGGTAGCCGAGCACGCCGCGGTCGACGGCGGCGGTGAAGTTGCCGAGGGTCAGCTCCCGGGGCCACAGGGTCAGCCGGCTCGGGTCGGCCACCGGGCTGAAGGCGCCGATCAGGATCGCGAGGAGGGGACCCGCGAAGATCATCACCAGGACCGCGTACAGCAGCACCTGGACCACGCGCGCGAGCGGCCCGCGCAGGCTGCTGAAACCGAGCGCCGAGTCGAACCGGGAGCTCATCGCGTACCCCTGCCGCGGGCGGCCTGGACCGCGAGGGTGAGGATCACGCTGGCGCCGAGCAGCACCATGGAGCCGGCCGCGGCGACGCCGAGTTCGTTGCGTTCCAGCCCGAGCTTGTAGATGAGGGTCATGAGCACCTCCGTGGAGCCGTTCGGCCCGCCGTTGGTGAGCAGGAAGATCTCGGTGAAGACCCGCAGGCCGCGGATGGCGGCGAGGGTCAGCAGGATGACGAGGACCGGCCGGAGCGCGGGCAGCGTGACGTGCCACAGCCGCCGCAGCGGCCCGGCACCGTCGGCGCCGGCGGCCTCGTACAGCGCGCGGTCGACGCCGGCGAGACCGGCGAGGAAGATCATCATGTCGTACGGCGCCCCGCGCCAGATCCCGACCGCCATCACGGACCACAGCGACGTGTCCTCGCTGTTGAGGAACGCGGAGGGGCCGGCGCCGAGCAGGCCGAGCACCGAGTTCAGCAGCCCCTCGGGCGCGGGGTAGTAGAGCACCCGCCAGACCTCGGCGACCACTGCCATGGCGGCCACCGTGGGCAGGAAGACCGCGGTCCGTACGAACCACAGGTGCCGGGCGGTGCCCTCGAGCAGCAGGGCCAGCACCAGCCCGACGATCAGCGAGCCGCCGGTCTGTCCGACGGCGAGGATCACCGTGTGCCAGACGGCGTCCCGGAACGCCGTGTCGGTGACGATGGTGCCGTAGTTGTCCGCGCCGGCCCACCGGTCGCCGAGGTACGGCCGTACGTCGTGGAAGCTCATGTCGACGGCCCGGGCCATCGGGACGAACTTGAAGAGGGTGAACAGGATCAGGGCGGGGAGCAGGAACAGCCAGGGCAGCACCGGGAACCGGCGCCGGCGCCGGGGGCGCGCCGGCCCGCCGGAGGCCGGGGCCTCCGGTCGGGCCGGCGCCGGGATCAGGGTGGTCACCCCTTGACCTCTTGCTTGGTCAGCTCGTCGTCGAGCGTCCGGGCGAGCTTGTCCAAAGCGGACCGGGTGTCGCCGGCGCAGTCGGCGAAGATCCCGTTGAAGGAGTCGGCCGCGGCCTGGCGCAGCGGCGTCCAGTCCGGTACGGCCGGCGTGTAGCGGCCCGCCTCCTTGTAGATGTCCTCGAACGTCTTCCAGCGGGTGTCCTTGCGGACGGAGGCGAGCTGCACCTTGGCGTTCACCGGCAGGCGCACGATGTTGCCGTCGGTGTCGCCGGCCATGCCCAGCGCCTGGCCCTCGGGGGAGATCGCGTACTCGGCGAACCTGCGTTGACCGTCCTTGTTGGCCGAGCCGGCCATCAGGTACAGGTTCTCGCCCTCGGCCAGCGACACGGCCTTGCCGCCCGGGCCCGCGGGCAGGGGAACGACCTCGTACTTGTCCTTGCCGAGGCTCTTGTCGAAGCGGGCCATGGTGTACGGACCGGTGAAGTAGATGCCGCCCTTGCCGCTCTCGAAGACCTGGTGGGCCTGCGTGGTCTCGAGGGTGACGGCGCCCGGGACGACGGTCTTGTCGGTGCAGAACTGCTTCTTGAGGTAGTCGATCGCCGCGACCGACTGCGGGCTGTTCACCGCGGCCGTGTATTTGCCGCCGGTGGCGGTGAGGAAGTCGCCGCCGGCCGACCAGAGGAAGCTGGTGGCGTACCAGGACGTGTAGCCCCGCTTGGTGGAGCCGGGGACGACGAAGCCGTACGTGTCGGCCTTGCCGTTGCCGTCCGGGTCGCCGGTGGTGAACTTGCGGCCGAGCTCCTCGAGCTGGTCCCAGGACGCCGGCACCGGCGCGCCCACCTTTTCGCGCCAGTCCTTGCGGATGAACAAGGCGAAGGACTGTGCGGAGAAGGGCACCGCGTAGTGCTTACCGTCGGCACCCTTCGCGGCGTCCCAGGAGATCGGGGTGAGGTCGGCACCGCCGGCGATGCCGGGGTCGACCTCGCGGACCAGGCCCTGCTTGACGAGGGTGCCGAGCTGGGCGGTGTCGTTGATGACGATGTCGGGGAGCTGCTTCTGGGCGGCCGCCTGCTGCAGCTTCGTCTCGAAGTCCTCGAACAGCGCGGTGACCCGGGTGGGTACGCCGCTGGCCGAGGTGAACCGGGCGGCCAGGTCCTTGGTGGTCTGCTCGGTCGCGGAACCCGGCGGCTTGCGGATCCAGATCTGCAGAGCCGCCTTCGGGTCCTGCTCGGTGCCGTCGCCGCCGCAAGCGGTGACGGTGCCGGCGACGAGGGTGAGGGCGAGCAGAGCGCCGACGCGGCGGAGAGCGGTGCGGTCCGGCACGCTTCTGCCTCCTGTCCATGTATGTGGATGACATTCGTGGATGTGATTACGAATCACCGTCAAGTTAGCGTCCGGTAGCATGGCGGTCAACAGTGGCCATCAGTCGGGCGGAGGCTGGAATCCATGCCAGAGGCAGGCGATCTCTCGCCGGTCAAGTCGGCCGAGCGCACCGTGAGGATCCTCGAGACGCTGGCCGCCTCGCCGACCCGGCTGACCCTGTCGCAGCTGCAGGAGCGCACCGGATATCCGCGTTCCAGCCTGCACGCGCTGGTCCGCACGCTGCGCGAGCTCAAGTGGGTGGAGACCGACGACGGCGGCTCGGCCTTCGGGGTTGGCCCGCACGCACTGCTGTCGGGTACGGCCTATCTGGACCGCGACCCCGCCCTGATGTACGCCTACGAGGCGCTCGAGGACCTGCGCGCCGAACTCGGCTACACGATCCACTACGCCCGCCGCGACGAGGCCCACGTGCTCTACCTGGCGAGCCGGGAATCGCGGGACTCCGTGCACGTCGTGTCGCGGGTCGGTCGCCGCCTTCCGGCCCACATGACCGCCCTCGGCCAGGCGCTGCTCGCCGACCTGACCACCGACGAGGTGAAGGCGCTGCTGCCGAGCACGCTGGAGAGCTACACCCCGCACACCATCACCGACCTCGACGCGCTGCTGACCGAGCTGGACGCGGTCCGGCAGCGCCGCTGGGCCTTCGAACGCGAGCAGGGCACCGAGGGTGTGGCGTGCCTGGCGGCCACTGTGGACTACCGCATCCCCGCCACGGACGCGATCTCGTGCTCGATGCCGGCCCGGCTCGCCAAGGGTGCCGAGCTCAAGCGGGTCACCGCCGCCCTCACCGCCCGCACCCAGGCCCTCGCGGCCACCCTGCGCCGCGAGGGCATCCGCTGACTCACATCGGTACGCCGATCGGGGTGTCGCACCAGAAGCCGCCGATCCGGTACAGGGTCGGGTCGCCCGCGAAGTCCGGCTCGCCGGACTCGGCCACGAGCTTGTCCGCGTACTGCTCGGCGTCGTCCTGCGGCAGGTAGCCGATCTCCTCGCCTGCGCGCAGGGACAGCCATCGGCGGGTGTTGCGGCTGATGCCCCACACCTGCCGGAAGCCGGGCCCGGGCGTGCTGAGCGCCGCCTCGACCAGCCGCGCGCAGTCGTCCGGCGACAGCCACATGGCGAGCCCGCGCAGCCCCGGCGGCTCCGGGGCGCACATGCCGATCCGCAGGCAGACCACGTCGATGCCGTAGCGGTCGTGGTAGAGGCTCCCGGCCGCCTCGACCGCGGCCTTGCTCCAGCCGTAGAGCGTGTCCGGACGCGCGGGCACATCGGCCGGCACCTCGTCGGGATGCTCGTTCAAGTCGTGGAATCCGGCCACGTGGTTCGACGAGGCGAGCACGACCCGGCGCACGCCGGTGCGGCGAGCCGCCTCGAGCACGCAATACGTGCCGTACGCGTTGAGGCGTAGCACCTCCTCGGCACCGGCCTCGCGGCTCTGCCCGCCGAAGTGCAGGATCGCGTCCACGTCCGCGCAGGCCGCGACGACGGCGCCGAGGTCGTCGATCGAGGCGGTGACGCTCTCCTCGGGCCCGGTACCGGGCAGGTCCTCCGGCTTGCGCACGTCCAGCAGGCGCAGGACGCGGCCCGGGCGGGCCAGCCGGGTCCGCAGGAGCGTGCCCACCTTGCCGGAGCTTCCGGTCATCAGGATGCGCATCGTTCGCCTCACTTCAGGGATGGCTATTGATCGATGGGCAGCATATCGTCATCATCCTATGCGTGAACAGATAACAGCACACTGGTTGTCGTCCACATATGTGAACAGATTCGGGAGAGGCGCATGAGCGACGCGGTCGATCAGGGCCGGAGTCCGTACACCGGGGGGCCGGTCGGCGCGCCGGTGCCGCACACCACCGACGCCGAGGTCGACGCCGTCGGGTCCGCCGCCGCGACCGCCGCGGAACCCCTGGCCGCGCTGACCCCGTACCGGCGCGCCGGCCTGCTGGAAGCCGTGGCGGCCGCCCTCGAGGAGCACCGCGACGAGCTGGTCGGGCTCGGCGACGCGGAGACCGGGCTCGGCGCGGACCGCCTCGGCGGCGAGCTGACCCGCACGCGGGTGCAGTTCGAGATGTTCGCCGCCGTGGTCCGCGAGGGCGCGTTCCACGAGGCGATCATCGACCACGCCGACCTCGGGTACGCCCCGGCCCCCCGGCCCGACCTGCGCCGGATGCTGATCCCGCTGGGCCCGGTCGCGGTGTACGCCGCCAGCAACTTCCCGTTCGCCTTCTCGGTCGCCGGCGGGGACACGGCCAGCGCGCTCGCGGCCGGCTGCCCGGTGGTGGTCAAGGCGCACTCGGGGCACCCCGGGCTGTCGCGGCGTACCGGGGAGATCGTCAGTGCCGCCCTGCTCGGCGCCGGCGCGCCTCGGGCCACGTTCGCGCTGGTGCACGGCACCGAGGCCGGCCGGCGCCTGGTGCGGCACCCGGCGATCCGGGCGGCCGGGTTCACCGGGTCGCTCGGCGGGGGCCGGGCGCTGTACGACCTGGCCAACGCGCGCCCCGACCCGATCCCGTTCTACGGCGAACTGGGCTCGCTGAACCCGGTGGTGCTCACCGCGGGCGCCCTGGCCGGCAACGCCCCGGCCCTGGTGAACGGCTTCACCGGCTCCCTCACCCTCGGCGCCGGCCAGTTCTGCACCAAGCCGGGCCTGATCTTCCTGCCGAAGGGCCACGGCCTCGAGGACGCGCTCGCCGCCGCCGTGTCCGCGGCCCC
Organism: Actinoplanes sp. NPDC051475; assembly: GCF_040689425.1. NCBI lineage: Bacteria > Bacillati > Actinomycetota > Actinomycetes > Micromonosporales > Micromonosporaceae > Actinoplanes > Actinoplanes sp. NPDC051475. The sequence goes on along the minus strand of NZ_JBFAZZ010000014.1, from coordinate 176,719 downwards.
GCTCGGCCCGCTGCTCAACGACCGCATCCGGCAGGGCTACGCCACCGTCGCCGCCGCGCTGGCCAGGGTGCCCGGCGTGCGCCCGATCATCGCGCCGGCCGCCGCTGCCGGGGGCGGCTACCGCGTGAGCCCCGTCCTGCTCGCCGTCGCCGCGCACGACCTGGCCGATCGGCCGGGGGAACTCCTGGAGGAATGCTTCGGTCCCGCCGCACTGGTGGTCGAGTACGCCTCCACCGCCGAGTTGATGACGACGCTCGGCCTGCTGCCGGGGGCGCTGACGGCGACGCTGCACGCCGACCCGGACACCGAGGCGGACCTGATCCGCGCGCTGGTGGGGAGCCTCGCCGGCCGGGCCGGGCGGATCGTCTTCGGCGGCTGGCCCACCGGGGTGGCGGTCACCTGGGCCCAGCAGCACGGCGGTCCCTGGCCCGCCACCACGAACGCGCTGCACACCTCGGTCGGCGCCACCGGGATCCGCCGGTGGCTGCGCCCGGTGACCTACCAGGACGTGCCGGACGCCTTCCTGCCGCCCGTTCTGCGCGAGGACGACCCGCTGCGCATCCCGCGCCGGGTCGACGGCGTCCTGCGCCTGCCCGCCCGCCCACGAGAAGAGGCTCGATGAACCGCCTGCCCGCCACCTGCGCCGTGGCCGCCCTCGTCCTGGCCGCGCTGCCGGCCCCTGCCCACGCGGACCACGGCGCGGGCCGCCGGCCGCCCGCCTCCGTCACCACGGTCGCCACCGGCGTCGCCGCCCGCACCGACCGCCGGCCCACCAACGGCGGGGTGTACGACCCGCAGGCCCGCAAGACCTTCATCTCCTGGGCCGGGCAGTACGAGGACAACTACGTCCAGGCGTACGACCACCGCACCGCGACCTGGTCGACGCCGGTCAAGGTGGCCGACGGGGGCAACGACACCCACAACTACCCGACGCTGATCCAGGCCGCCGACGGCCACCTGCTCGTCTTCCGCGGCATGCACAACCGCGAGCTGTGGTACGCCCGCTCGCCGCAACCGCACTCCGCCGAGGGCACCTGGATCGACACGCAGATCCCCGAGGGCCTCGGCGCGACGTACCCGATGGTGTTCCGGTCCGACGACGGCGCGATCTTCGTCTTCGTCCGGGAGACCGCGGGAGACCTGGACGAGCAGTACCCGACCGACTTCCGGCCGATGAAATACGTACGCTCCACCGACGACGGGCGTACGTGGCAGAGCTCCGAGCAACTGACGGGGCAGCGTTGGGCCATCGCGCCGCAGACGCGTGCCGACAACATGAACGAGGTCTACATCGGCCAGTTGCGCCACGAGCCGGCCGTGCCCGGCCGCCCGGAGCGGGTGGGCATCGTCTACACCCTGGCCGGTGGCGGCCCGGAGGGGCATCTGCACGACCGCTACCACCGCAACCTCTACCACGTCTGGTTCAGCCCCGGGGACCTGCATTTCCGCTCGGCCGGCGGCGTGGACCTGGGGGTCGGTATCGACGACGCGGACCAGGAACAGCACCTGCGGGTCGTGGAGACGCCGCTGCAGACCACCAACCCGCGGTCGCCGGACTACATCCAGCTCGTCGGCTCGACCGCCGGCGGCCTGACCCCGTTCGTGGTGTGGATGCAGCTCGACGAGGCGGGGGCGGTGCACACGTACACGGCGGTGCGTACCCCTTCCGGCTGGCAGCGCCGGGAGGTCGCCACCGGCATCCGGGTCCGCGACATGGAGCGGGTCGGCCCCCTCACCTGGCGGGTGTACGCGACCAGCACCGACCCGGCGGTCACGGCGGTCTCCACGCACCTGCTGCACGCCGGCCGGACCTGGCGCGACGAGACGACGATCCCGATGGCACGCGCGGTGCAGCGGATCGAGGTCGTCGACGGCTACCGCGACCCGGCGCGCCTGATCCTCAGCGGCGCCAGCAGCGCCCGCCCGGCCGATGTGGCGGACGGTGACATCTCGGTCGCCGGTCGCTGATCTTGGCAAACGCCTCGTCTCGGCGATACTGAGCGGATGTCGCGTTACACCTCGCTCCTGCGGCGCCTGGGCAAGCGGCGCTGGTTCGCCGCCCTCGGGCGCCGGCTGTCGCCCCTGGATCGCCGGATCTACCGGCTCAGCCGCGGGCGGTGGTCGGTGCTGGGCCGGCACCAGCTGCCGACGTTGCTGATCACCACGACCGGCCGCACGTCGGGGCTGCCCCGCACCCAGCAGCTGCTGTACGACACCGACGCGGACGCCTACGTCGTGGTGGGCTCGAACTGGGGGCAGGCGCACCACCCCGCCTGGTCGGCGAACCTGCTCGCGAACCCGGCCGCGCGGGTCACGGTCGGCGACCGCGAGGTGACCGTACGCGCCACCCTGGCGACCGGCGCCGAGCGGGACCGGCTCTGGCGGCAGGTACGGCGGATCTGGCCCGGCTACGACGCGTACGCCGAGCGCGCCCAGGGCCGCCAGATCCGGATCTTCCGGCTGGTGCCCGAGCCGGGCCCGTGACCGGCGGCGTGCCGCGGCCCGTGCAGGTCGAGCATGGGCGAAGATCGGCAGGTGCTAGCGGGTGAAGACTTCGACACGTCCAGGCTGACGTCCCGGCAACGGGCGGTGCTGACCGCGATCCGGGACTGGGTGGTCCGGTACGGTTACGCGCCGTCCAGCCGCGAGATCGCCGACGCGGTGGGGCTGGCGTCGACCTCGTCGGTCAGCCGGCACCTGCGGGCCCTCGAGGAGCTGGGACTGCTGCGCCGGGGCCGGACGGCGACCCGCCAGCTGGACGTCCGCATGTTCCTGGCGAGCGAGACCCGCACGCAGCGGGATCCGGCGACGGTGGCGGTGCCGCTGGTCGGCGTCATCGCCGCGGGCAGCCCCATCCTGGCCGAGGAGACGCCGGAGGAGACCCTCACGCTGCCGCGCGACCTGGTCGGCCGGGGCACCCTCTTCTGCCTGCGGGTACGCGGCGACTCGATGATCGGCGCCGCCATCTGCGACGGGGACGTGGTGGTGGTCCGGCAGCAGTCCGAGGCCTACAACGGGGACATCGTCGCGGCGATGATCGACGAGGAGGCCACCGTCAAGGTGTACCGCCGCCGGTCCGGCCACGTCCTGCTCGAGCCGTGCAACCCCGAGTACGAGCCCATCGACGGCGACCGAGCGGTCGTCCTCGGCAAGGTGGTCTCGGTGCTGCGCCGGATCTAACGAGGTCCACCCGTCGTTCCCGCCGCCCGGGAGCCGGCGAGTCCCGCACCGGCCAGCCGGGCGGCGGCCGCGGCGCGGCGGGAGACGCCCAGCTTGGCGTACGCGCGTCCGACGTGGATGGACACCGTACCCGGGCTGAGGAACAGCCGGCGGGCGATCTCCTTGTTGGTCAGCCCCTCGGCCACCAGGGTGACGACCTCGGTCTCGCGTTCGGTGAGGGCGGCCAGCCCGGCCGGTTCCTCGCCGGCTGCCGCGGCGCTGTCCTGGCGCTGCCGGGCCTGTGCCGCGCCGAGCGGGTCGCCGGCCCGGGTCAGGAGGTCCGCCGCTCGCCGGGCCGCGGCGGCCGCCGCCCGGGGGTCGGTGGTCAGCAGCGAATCGCTCAGCGTGAGGTCCGCGTACCCCCGCAGGCGAGCCCCGCATACCCGGGCCGCGAGCCGCCGGGCGGAGGCGGCGCAGAGCGAGGCCGCGACGGAGAGCCGGCGGTCGGCGCAGGCGGACGCGGCCAGCTGCAGCCACCGCATCCGGACCAGCGGATCGGTGCCGGACGCGTCCACGGCACGGCACAGGCGGTCGGCGGCGGCCGGGTCCTCGCCGAGCCGGCGCCACGCCCGCAGCGTGGCGTCGTCGCCGACCAGCCGGCGGGCCACCGGGCCGTCCTGCTCGTGCGCCAGCGCGGCGAACCGGGCCGCCGTCACGTTGCCCTGCCACAGGTGCAGCCAGGCGCGGGCCGCCGTCACTTCGGCCAGTCTCGCCGGGCTGCCACTGCGGCGGGCGGCATCGTCCGCCCGGTCGAGGCTGTCGGCGGCTCCGCGCAGGTCGCCGGTCAGTACCCGGGCCCTTGCGGCGATCCCGTGCAGCGTGGCGAGCGCGTCGCAGCGGTCCGCGGCGCCGGCGACGGCCAGCATCCGGTCGGTGTGCCGCAGCGCGGCGCCGAGCCGCTCGGCCGACAGCTCCGCCTCGGCGACCCAGCCAGCGAGGTCCAGCACAGTGACGAGCTCGTCGTCCGGCATCGCGTCGAGCACGTCGGCCGCCTCGTCGAGGCCGGAATCGTCCACGGCATCGTCACCCATGCGCTCGGCGAGGACCCGGACGGCCGACGCGGCCGCGCGGTGCATCCCGTCGGAAGTGTGCTCGAGGACCACTGTGGACCATCGCCTGGCCGCGGCCGGGTCGCTGCGCACGATCGCGGCGCAGGCCAATGCGCTCGCCGCTGCGGCGTCCGGGTCGCGGAACTCGCGACGCAGCAACGCGTCGGCCTCGGCGTGCCGGCCCAGGAGCTGTTCGGTACGGGCCGCGAGCACGGTGGCCTCCGCGCGGCGTACCGGGTCGGCGGCGGGCAGCTCCGCGAGCAGGCGGTGCAGGTGCGCGCGGCTCTCCTTGAGACGGCCGGCGAGGCCCAGCTCCCGGGCACACCGCAGGCGCAGTCCGGTACGCCGATCCGCGGTGCCGGGCTCGTCCGGCAGCAGCCGCAGCGCCGCGGTGAGCCAGCGCGCCGCGTCGGCCGGCGCCCGGTACGCGGCATCGCCCGCAGCCCGGCTCAGCGTCTCGACGGCCTCCTCGTCACCCGGCGCGGCGCAGTGCTCGAGGTGGACGGCCTGCGCGGCCGCGGACCCGCCCCGCAGGCTCAGCGCCTCGGCGGTCCGCGCGTGTGCCGCCAGCCGCCAGCCCGCCGGGGCCGACTCGTAAGCGACCGCCCGCAGCACCGGATGCCGGAAGCGGAACCCTGCGCCGTCCGAAGCGGTGCGCAGCACGTCATCCGCCGTGAGCCGGTCCAGCGCGCGGTGCACGGCGCTCGGCTCGCACCCGGCGACGGCGGCGATCAGCTCCGCGTCGGCCGGATCGCCCGCGACCGCGACGGCCCGTACGACCAGTCGCTCGGTCGCGGAGCCGGCGAGCAGCTCCGGCACGAGGGCGGCCCGTACGCGTTCCGGCACCGGCGTACCCGTGGCACCGAGCAGGTAGAGCGGATTGCCTCCGGCCGCCTCGAGCAGCTCGGGCCGGCGGCGCGTCGCCGGCACGAGGGTCGCCGCCTCGGCCGCGGTCAGCGGCCCCAGGGTGATGCGCTGCGCGACCCCGGCGGCCACCGCGATCGCGAGCTCGGCGGCGAGCAGGCCGGTGAGCTGCCGGGGCCGGTGCGTCAGCACGAGCAGCGCGGGACCCGCCGGTGGCTGCCGCAGCACGCCCGCGATGAACTCGGCGGAGTCCGGCCCGGCCTGGTGCACGTCGTCGAGGACCAGCAGGCGCGGCTTCGCGGCGGCCCGGGCGACCATCGACGCCGACGGCCCGTCGCTCCCGGCCCGGCACAGCTCGACCTGCCACCCGGCCCGGGCCGCATGACGGGCGAATCCGGCCACCAGAGTGGACTTTCCGATGCCGGGTTCGCCCGCGATCTCGATGACCGACCAGCGCTCGTCGGCACGGCACCGCGCCAGCGCCTGACGCAAGGTTCCCAGCTCGGTCTGCCGCATCGTCGCCCCCCCCGCCGGACCGCCCGGCGCGGCCCGCGGATCACGCTGCCAGGCGGTCCCCGCGGGCACATCCGTGTGCACCCGTACGCGAGGACCCGTACGTACGCTCAGCGCGCCAGCAGGCTCACCGCGGCGGCGCGGGTGGTGACGCCGAGCTTCGTGTAGACCCGTGACACGTGCGTCTCCACCGTACGGATGCTCAGATACAGCCGGCCCGCTATGTCGGCATTGGACAGGCCGGCGGCGATCAGCGCCGCGATCTCACCCTCGCGCGGGGTCAGGTCCGCGGCGCCGGACACGGCGGGACGCGCGTCCGGGCGCAGCCGCCGGGCCAGCCGCCGCACGGCCGTGTGCAGGTCGGCGGCGTCGGTACGCCCGGCGATCTCCTCGGCCCGCGCGAGGTCGTCCAGGGCCGCCGGTTCGTCGCCGGCCCGCAGGCGCAGGCCGGCCGCCACGAGCCAGGCGCGACCCGCCGCGAGGAGCAGCTCCGCCCTCGTCAGCAGCTCGCCCGACTCCTCGGCGAGCTCCGCGGCGCGGACCGGCTCGCCGGCGGCGGCCGGGAACACGCTCGCCAGCAGCGCCAGGCCGCGCGACATCCGGTGCCGCGGGTCGGCGACGCGATCGGCCAGGCCGGCCCAGTGCTGCGGGGACTCGGGCTCATCCAGCTGGGTGGCGATCTCGCTGAGCACGGTGCACGCGATCAGCCGGTTGTGCGGGTACAGCGCGGACAGCTCGGGTCCGCCGCCGGCCGCCACCAGGTCGGCCGCCCCGCGCCGGGTCTCCCCGGCCGAGATGCGGCTGAACGCCAGCATCGCCCGGGCGGTGGCGAGCCAGCCCCGGCTCTCCGCCGCCGCCGCGACCGCCTGCTCGCCCGTCGCGACCGCCGCCGCGTAGTCGCCGGCGCAGCGCAGCAGCCAGCACTGGGTCAGCAGGGCCAGGGCCAGCGGTTCGGCGGCGGCGAGCAGCCGCGCGATCCCGATGGCCTCCTCGGCGGCGCGCATCGCGTCGCCGATGCGGCCCAGCCGGGCCTGCATCAGCGCCTCCATGGCGAGCAGATAGGGCAGCACGAAGCTGTGCCCGACCCGGACCGCGATCCGCCGGCACCGCAGCAGCCGGCGCAGCGAGTCGCGCGGCCCCTCGATCTCGAGCCCGGTCCAGCACAGCCAGGCGAAGACGTCGAGCTGGCGGCCGATGTCGTGGTCGTCGAGGGTGTCGAGCAGGGCCGTCGCCGGCCCCGGCTGCTCACCGGCCCGGTCGGCCGGCCCGGCCGCGTACCCGGCCATCGGCCGCATGGCCCGCGCGATCGCGGCCGCCGCGCTGTCCGGTACGAGCGCGACCACCTGGCGCAGGCGTTCGTCCGCCTCGCGGAGCTGGCCACGCATCAGCGCGTAGGTGGCGATCTGGAGCAGCACGTCGGAGTTGTCGGCGTCGGGCCGGCGCTCCAGCTCGGCGGTGAGCAGCGCCTGCGCCTCCTCGTGGCGGCCGATCAGCCGGAGCAGGATCCCGGTGAACGCGACGGCGCCGGGCCGCCCGGGATGGCCGGTGGGCAGCAGCTCGTCGAGCACGACGCCCATGGTCTGCCGCGCCTCCGCGAGGCTGCCGCTCGCCGCCTGCCGCTCGGCCAGATAGGTGACCAGCTCTGCGCGGTCCGGCAGGCCGGCGAGGGCGGTGTCGCCGGGCAGCAGGCGCAGCGCCGCCTGCGTCCATTCGGCCGCGGTAGCGGGGGCCTGGGCGCCGACCGCCTGGGCCGCCGAGATCAGGGTGCCGGCCGCGCCGGAGTCCCCGCTCGCCGCCGACCGGGCGACGTGGTGTGCGCGGGCCCGCGGCGGCGCGCCCACCCGCTCCAGATAGGCCGCCGCCCGCGCGTGCGCGCCGAGGCGCCACCCGGCGGCGGCCGAGGCGTACATGACGTGCCGCACCAGGGGGTGCCGGAACCGGAACCGCCCGGTGCCGGGCACCACGTGCACCAGGTCGCGGCCCACCAGCTCGTCGAGGCAGCGCAGCACCGCCGGCGGCGGCAGCTCGGCCACCTCGGAGAGCAGGACCGGCTCGCACTCGTCGCCGGCGACGGCCGCGGCGGAGGCCAGCAGGCGACTGTCCGGCCCGACGCTCTCCCACTCCGCGCCGAGCGCGGCACGCACCTCCGCGGGCAGGGCCGCCAGCGCCGGGTCGAGGTCGTCGCGGGTACGGGCGGCGCCGACCGCCGTCGTACCGCAGCGGCGCAGCGCGTCCAGGTACAGCGGGTTGCCGCCGCTGAGCCGGAACAGGTACGCCGCGTCGCGCGGGTCGGCGCCGGGGCCGAGCAGATGCGTCACGTCGGCCTCCCTCAGCGGCGCCAGGGCGAGCCGGCGGTGGACCCGGCCGGCGGTGTGCCCGGTCGCGAGCGCGGCGGCCAGCCGGGCGGGTGCCTGGGCCGGCCGGTACGCGAGCGCCAGCACCACCGGGCCGGCGGGCGGGCGGCGTACCAGGTAGTCGATGAGGTCCGTGGTGGCCGGATCACACCAGTGCACGTCGTCGAGGATGAGCACCAGCCCCTCCGGCTCGGCGCTGATCTCCAGCAACCGGCGCAGTGCCCGCAGGGTCCGGTAGCGCTCGGCCGCACCACCCGGGGACGCGGGCCCCGGCGCCGGCCCGTTGCGCAGTCCATCGAGGATCTCACCGAGCCGGCGCACGTCGTCGTCGGCGAGCCGGGCCCGCAGGCTCTCGCCGTGCCGGCGTACGTGGTCGTCCAGCGCCTCGGTGAGCACGGCGAAGGGGATCTCGGACTCGAACTCGGTGGCCCGGCCGGTGAGCGTCACCAGCTTGCGCTCCCGCGCGTACGCGGCCAGCTCGGCGAGCAGCCGGGTCTTGCCGATGCCCGGCTCGCCGACCACCTCGATCACCTGGGCGCCGTCCCCGGCGCAGCGCAGCGCGTCGGTGGCCGTACGCCACTCGGCGTCCCGGCCGATCATCGTCTGCACCACGGCGGCCCCTTCCCGTGCGCCACGGGCCGCCATTCTTGCAGCCGATGACCACGGGCAGGAGCCCGGGAACGAACAAACCGGCCGTCACAGCCGGAAAGTGCCGGGCTTGCCGTGTCTCATAAGGGGAAAGCTAGTGAAACGAGCCGCGGGCGGGCATAGGGCGAATGACATATTCGGGTACGGGTCTTGCGGAGGAGGAGCGGGCATGGCGGGCCGTACGGTGTCGGATCTGCTGGTGGAGCGCCTGTCGGCCTGGGGCGTCGACCGGGTCTTCGGCTACTCCGGTGACGGGATCGACGCCGTGATGGGCGCATTGCGGCGGGCCGGGAAGCCGGTGTTCGTCCAGGCCCGTCACGAGGAGGCCGCGGCGTTCATGGCCGTCGGGCACGCCAAGTACGCCGGCGGCGCCGGGGTCTGCCTGTCCACCCAGGGCCCGGGCGCGGTCCACCTGCTCAACGGCCTGTACGACGCCAAGCTCGACGGCAAGCCGGTGGTGGCGATCGTCGGCCAGCAGGCGTCGACGGTGCTGGGCAGCGCCTATCAGCAGGAGATCGACCTGGTCCGGCTGTTCGGCGACGTGTGCGCGCAGTTCGTGCAGGCGGCGCACGCCCCGGAGCAGCTGCCGATGCTCATCGACCGCGCCTTCCGTACGGCGCTGGCGACCCGCAGCCCCACCTGTGTGATCATGCCGCATGACGTGCAGACCGCCCCCGCGCCGGACCCGGGGACGCACCGCCACGGCGTGATGATGACCAGTCCGGGGCTGCGCCCGGCGCGTGTCGTCCCGCACGAGGAAGATCTGCGGGCGGCGGCCGAGGTGCTGACCGCCGGCGAGCGCGTGGCGATCATGGTCGGGCAGGGCGCGTACGGCGCGGCGGACGAGATCGTCGAGCTGGCCGACCGGCTCGGCGCGGGCATCACGACGTCCCTGCTCGGCAAGCCCGTGCTCGACGAGGGGCTGCCGTTCCACACCGGGGTGATGGGCCACCTTGGCACCACCGCCAGCGCGGAACTGATGCGGGGCTGCGACACGCTCTTGCTGGTCGGCACCAACGACCCGTGGACGGAGTTCTACCCGGCCCCGGGCCAGGCCCGCGCGGTGCAGATCGACATCGACGGCCGCCAGCTCGGCGTCCGCTACCCGGTCGAGGTGCCCTTGGTCGGGGACGCCGGTGAGACGGTACGGGCGCTGCTCGACATGGTGCCGGCACGCGACGACCGGACCTGGCGCGACCGGGTCGAGGGTTGGGTACGCCGCTGGGACGAGATCTCGCAGGCGCGGGCGGACGCCCCGGCGGAGCCGATGAACCCGCAGCACGTCGTCCGTACGCTCACCGGCCGCGTACCGGCCGACGCGCGCATCGCGGTGGACGTCGGCTCGGTCGTCTATTGGTACGCCCGCCATCTGCGCCTTCCCCCTGGCGTGCCGGCGCATCTGTCCAGCACGCTGGCGTCGATGGGCTGCGGTCTGCCGTACGGGCTCGCCGCCAAGCTGTCGGCCCCGGACAGCCCGGTCCTGGTCCTCACCGGCGACGGCGCGATGCAGATGACCGGCCTGGCCGAGCTGGTGACCGTGGCCGCCCGCTGGCGCGACTGGGCCGATCCACGCTTCGTGATCTGCGTGCTGAACAACCGGGATCTGGCCGAGGTGAGCTGGGAGCAGCGTGAGTCGGAGGGCGAGCCGCGCTTCACCACCTCGCAGCAGCTCCCCGACGTGCCGTATGCGGACTATGCGGAACTGCTGGGTCTGCGGGGCCTGCGCGTGTCGTCCGCCGGCGAGATGGCCGCGGCCTGGGAGACGGCCCTCGCCGCGGACCGCCCGGTCGTCATCGACGCCGCCGTCGATCCCGCGGTGCCGCTGCTGCCACCGGGCCGGTCCTTCGAGCAGGTGCAGGGCATGTACGCCGGCCTGGCGGCCGAGGACGGCGACCTGGCCCGCCGCGCGGACGCCCACCTGCGCCGCGAGCGGGCCGACGAGGGCTACGACGACGTCACCGGCTGAGGAAGGTGGTCACCTCCGCGACGAACTGCTTCGCGTGCTGGAACAGGAATCCGTGGCCGGCGTCGCTGTAGAGCACGAGCACGGCCGAGTCGAGATGCTGGACGGCGACGTACGAGGCCATGGCCGGGACCATGACGTCGTGCACGCCGTTCGCGAAGAGCGCCGGTTGCTTGATGGCCTCGAGGTTGGCGCGGACCCGGTCGAACGGCACCGACATGGCCTTCCTCACGGCCTCGAGCTGCCCCTTGACGGCGGCGGGGGAGACCTGCGGGCCGCCCTGCCTCAGGCGCCGGCCGATGCGGGCGAGGTGGGCGCGCCCGGCGGCGCGAGCGCCGTCCGTCTCCGGGTAGAAGAGGTAGAGCATGTCGTCCTGGTCGTCGGTCGTGGGCTTGGCCATGATGCCGAGCACCCGCTCGCTCATCGGCGCGGTGCCGGGCACCGGCCCCGGTCCGCTGCCGGCGACCACCAGCCGGCGGACGAGGTCGGGCCGGCGCAGCGTGACCTGCTGGGCCACCACGCCGCCGAGTGACCAGCCGAGCAGGTCGACCCGGTCCAGGCCGAGCGCCTCGATGAACTCGGCGGCGCCGTCGGCGAATCCCTCCGGACTGTCGCGCGGCTCGCCTGTGGAGTAGCCGATGCCGACGTTGTCGAAGACGATGACGTCGTGTTCGGCCGCCAGCAGGTCGAGGAAGCCGGGATCCCAGTGGTCGATCGTGCCGCGGAACCGCTGCAGCAGAACGATCGGCACGCCTGAGCGCGGGCCGAGGCGACGGTAGGTGAAGGTCGCCGACGGGGCGTCGACGGTCAGGTCCTGGGCGGTGTCCGCCACGCTGGTGGTCATGACAGGTGGTTCAGCTTCTGGATCTGCCGGTCGAAGGCTCTGGCCGGTACGACGCGCCGCAGCAGGCTGACCCGCGACGCCGTGCTCCCCGCCGGGTAGCGCAGCTTCGGCTTGCGGTCGGTGGCCGCGGCCACGATCGCCTTCGCGGCTACCGCGGGCTCGTCCCCGGTGCGCACCGCCTCCTGAATGAGCCGGTCGGCGGTCCGGCGGCGGCTCTCGTACGCCGGTACGGGGGAGTCCGCCCGCAGCAGGTTGGCGTCGAAGGCGGTCCTGGTGAACGCGGGCTCGACGAGCAGGACCCGGATGCCGTGCTCGCGCAGCTCGTGGTCGAGCGACTCGGAATACCCCTCGACCGCGTGCTTGGACGCCGCGTAGAGAGCCATGTACGGCGCCGGGACGAAGCCGTACACCGAGGAGACGTTGATGATGCGTCCGCTGCCCTGCGCCCGCATGCGGGGCAGGACGGCCCGGGTCGTGCGGATGAGTCCGAAGACGTTGACCTCGAAGATCTGCCGCGCCTGCCCGGGGGAGCTCTCCTCGGCGGCGCCGGATGCGCCGACGCCGGCGTTGTTGACCAGGACGTCCAGGCGGCCCGACCGGTCGAGCACGGTGGCCACGGCCGCCGCCACGGAGGCGTCGTCCGTCACGTCCATCGCCAGGTGCCGGTCGCCGCCGTCCTCGTGCGGGCGCCGTGTGGTCCCGTAGACCCGGTAACCGGCGACTTCGAGGGCGCGGCAGGCAGCGGCGCCGATGCCTCCGCCGCTGCCCGTCACCAGCGCGACCGGCTGTTGTTGCATCGTCCCGACCCCCAGCACCTTAGATGATGATCGTAATATGACGACCGTAATCTAAAGCGCGGGGGTGGTCAAGGCGTCGCTCAGCCGGCGGTGAAGAGATCCGCGTAGCGGGCGAGGTAGAGCGGCCAGCCGTCGTCGTGGGAGACGCCGTCGCTGATGGACTGCCAGCCCGGCCCGTGCCGGTCGAGGTGGCGGTGCTCGAGCTCGACACGGGTGCGGTCCGGCGTCTCGGCCAGGAATCGGACCTCGACCTCGCTGGTGTTCTCCGGGTCCGTCTCGACCTGCCACTGCGCGTTGATGTCCCAGCTGAAGACGACCCGGTGCGGGGGTTCGTAGACGAGCACCCGGGCCCAGTGGCACTCGGTGCCGTCGACCGCCCGGTCGTAGATGCTGCCGCCGACCTTCGGTTCGAAGACGGTCTCGGCGAGCGGGGCGCCGAGCAGGTTGTGTTCCGGCGGCTTGAAGTCGCCGAACCGCTCGGTGAACACGGTGAAGGCGCGGTCGAGCGGCGCCTGCACGACGATCTGCCGGTGCACCACCGGGGCTGTCGTTCCGGTCATGGGGTCTCCTCGTTCGTTTGTCCGGCGACGTCTTGATAGCCGCTCAGCGCGCGGTGCCAGAACGTGTCGAGCTGATCGCGCAGCGCCGCAATGCCTGCGGGGTTGAGCCGGTACACCCGGCGCGTGCCCTCCGCGCGGTCGCTGACCAGCCCGGCGTCCTTGAGCACCTTGAGGTGCTGGGACACCGCGGGCCGGCTGATCGGCAGCTCGTCGGCGAGCTCTCCGACCGCGCGGGGGCGCTCCGCGAGGCACGCCACGATGGCGCGCCTGGTCGGGTCGCCCAGTGCGTCCCAGCCGTCGCCTGCTTGGTAAGTGGGCACGAACGGTAAGCTACAACTTACCGATGGGGAATGCAAGAAGGGGCGGGACCACGCGGCCCCGCCCCTCCGGTACGCCGTACGTCAGTCGCCGAGACCGCGCTCGATGGCTTCGATGATCCGCGGGCGCAGCTCAGCGGCGCTGATGATCGCGTCCACCGACCCGACCTCGACCGCGCGCTGGATGTTGTGCACCCGGTCGAACTCGGCCGCGACCTCGCCGAGCTTCTCGGCGCGGACGGCGGACTGCACCTCGGCGAGCCGGGCGTTCAGCGCCGCGCGTTCGGCGCCGCTGGCCCCCGCCACCTGGGCCTGCAGGTCGGTCACCCGCGGATCGGTCGCGGTGCGGTTGTTCACCTCACCGGAGAACACCACGGCCGCGGCCGGGGCGCCGCCGAGCACCGAGGCGAACGAGCCCTCCAGCGCCAGCACCGTCATGGCCGGGTTGAGCGCCTTGGAGAACACCACGAACGCGCCGCCGTGGTAGCGCGAAATCACGCAGAACACGATCGGGCCCTCGAAGTTGACGATCGCGCGGCCGATCTCGGCGCCGTACTCCAGCTGGAGCTTGCGCATCGACTCGGGGGAGCCGTCGAACCCGGAGAGGTTCGCCAGCACCACGAGCGGCCGGTTGCCGGACGCCGTGTTGATCGCCCGCGCCGTCTTCTTCGACGACCGCGGGAACAGCGTGCCCGCGGTGTACGTGTCCGGGCCGTCGGCGGGCGGGAAACCACGCCGCGGCACCGGGCGCGACTCGATGCCGATGAGGCAGACCGGCCACCCGCCGATGTGGACGTCCTGCACCGCCGAGGTGTCCGCGTCGGCCATGCCCGCCCAGCGTTCCAGCACCGGGTGGTCCTGGTCGGACAGGGCGCGCATCACCGTACGGATGTCGAACGGCTTCTTGCGGTCCGGGTTGTGCTCCGCGGAGAAGATCTGCCCGACGGTGGCGAAGTCGCTGCCGGCGATCGTGTGCGGGAAGTCCGAGACGTCGCGGTCGGCCGGGTCGTTCGTGGCCGCCTTGCGCGGCGCGGACTCGCCCGGCACGACGTAGGTGTGGTCGTAGTGCGCCATCAGGACGTCGCGGGCGGCCGGCAGATCGGGCGCCCAGTACTGCGCCTGGCCGTTGGGGCCCATGACGCGGTCGTAGCCGCCGATGCCGAAGTTGTCCTCGGCCGAGACGCCGCCGGAGAAGTCCAGTGACTGCTTGCCGGTGAGGACCATCGCCGAGTCCGGCGTCATCACCAGGATGCCCTTGGTGTGCATGAGCATCGTCGCCTCGGCGTTCCAGTACGGCTGGGCGCCGACGTTGATGCCGGCGACCACGATGTTGATCTCGCCGCCGCCCTGGGTGAACGTGACGATCCGCTTGAGCGCCGCCGCGACCCAGTCCATGTTCTCGGTGCCCGAGGTCATCGAGATCTTCGCGCCGGCGGAGAGCGCGAACCACTCCAGCGGCACGCGCATCCGCTCGGCGAGGTCGAGCGCGGCGATGACCCGGGTGCACTCCGGCTCGGCCAGCGCGCCCAGCGCCTTCGTCGGGTCGCCGAGCAGCACCACCCGGGTGACGCCCTCGGGGTGGCGTGCGGTCGGGGTCGTGACGACGCCCGCCACGATCGCCGCGGTGTTCCTGCCCCTCGGCCGGTCCACCGGCACCAGCGCGCCCTGCTCGTCGAGGTCGTGCTCGACGAAGCCGCCGTCCGGGCCGGCGAGCAGCCCGGTCAGCTCGTACGGGTAGACGTTGCCGCGCCGGGCCGCCCGCAGCACCTTCTGGCGGTAGTCGTCCAGCGGCTGCACCAGCTCGGTCGACGGCTCGCCGACGTGCAACCGGGCGCCGCCGCCGGGCTCGAGGGTGATCCGTACGGCGACCTCGGTCAGCTCGCCCGACGCCCGTCGCTGCCGGGCCAGGAACTGGACCTCCTCCAGGCCGGCGCCCGCCGCGGTCGGCAGGATGCGCTGGACCAGCGCGTGGAGCTCGTCCATGGACAGCTCGGTCGCCGGCCAGACGTACATCATGATCCGGTTGGTGTCGAACCGCTTGTTCTGCGGGCGCTGCGCCTGGATGTTGCGGATCGCGTCGACAGCGGTGGTGATGGCGTCCTCCACCGCCGGCAGGGCGACCAGCCGGCCGTCGGCCTCGCGCAGCGGGGTGAGGTCGCGGACCTGGCCCATGACGATCAGCCGCTCGTCGGCCGGATTGCTCCGCGCCACCGCCTTGAACAGGTAGATCTCCTCGTCCACCGAAGGCAGGCGGGTGAGGTCGAACTCGCGCAGGCGCTGCAACTGCAGGCGCTGGGCGATCTGCGGGTGCAGCCCGCGGATCAGCCGGTCCTCGGCGAAGCCCGTACCGTCCGGCCGGAAGGTGAAGTGGTGGTGCATCGCACCGCTGCTGCCGACGACGGTGACGGTGATCCGGCGTACGGCGGCGGGGCGCGGGTGCTCGGCGAGCAGCTCGGCGAGCCGCACCGCCATCGCGTCGGCGTCGGGCTGGGCCGCCCAGGTGACGTAGAGATCGGCCACCAGGCCGCGGTCGGGGACGCCGGCGGACAGCGTGCCGAGCGCGCCGACCGCGTCGGGCAGCGCGGCGATGTAGACGGCGGTGGTGACCACGCGCGTCACCCCGCCCGAGCCGGTGTGGTCGGCGACGACGAAGCGGGACCCGGCGGTCTCGTGGACGGTCGCCGCGGACAGCCCGCGGTTGCCGTAGTAGCGCCGGGTCAGCACCTCCAGCAGCGGCGCGTGGTCGCAGCCGGGGCGCCCGATGCGCTGGCCGATCAGCCGTACCAGCGGTTCGGAACTGGCCACCATGGACTGGATCCGCTCGGCGCGGTCCGCCGCGTCCGGGGTGCGGTCCAGGTGGCGGAGCGCTTCGCGGACCTCGGCGTACACCTTGGCCCGGTTGCGGCGCAGCAGCGGCTGGGCGAACCAGCGGAAGACCACGCCGCGGGCCAGGTCCGACACCGCCGGGAAGCGCACCTGGGTGGCCTCGATGAGGTGCTCCAGGGTGAGGCCGGCGCGCTCGCTCAGCGCCTCGGGCGGCTGCGGGCCGGCCAGCCACTGCCGCAGCAACTCCGAGACGATGGCGACGTCGGCCGACACCCGCTGCTGCGCCAGGAAGATCCGGAAGACCGCGGACTCCAGCTCCGGCGTACGGTCGAGGGTCGTGATGCCGTAGTGGCCGAGCACCCGGTGGAGCTTGGCCTGGAAGCCCTCGGTGACCCCGGCCCGTTCGACGTCGAGGCTCTGCAGGTAGCTGTGGAAGTACTCGCGGGGGCTGTGCACCGGGCTGCCCGGCTCGACCTCGAGGTCGCCGCCGGGCTTGTTGCGGCTCAGCTCCAGCAGGTCGGCGAAGACGGTGAGCAGGTCGATCTCGCCCCCCTGCGGGCGGCCGCCGAGCTCGGTGCGGGCGGTCAGATAGCCGGACAGCACCCGCTTGCGGTCCTGCGGGTCGACGTCGAAGCCGAGCAGCAGGCTGCGCAGGTCCTGCAGGCCGCGGCCGACCCGGTCGGCCGCGGGCACGCCGGCCGGCTCGGCGGGCAGGTCGATGACGCCGGCCTCGCAGGTGCCCGCGGTCTCCGCCTCGTCGTCGCCGTCCGCGAGGGGCTCCAGGCGCAGCAGCGGGGTACCGGTCTCGACCTGGCTGCCGACGGAGACCGGGCACTCGCGGACCCGGGCGCGGAACGGCGCCCGCAGCACGTTCTCCATCTTCATGCTTTCCAGCACCAGGATCGGCGCGCCGGCCTCGACCTCGTCGCCCACCGTCAGCGGCGTCGCCACCACCAGCGCGGGCGCGGGGGAGCGCACGACGCCGCCCTCGTCGCGGCTGATCCGGTGGGTGACGCCGTCGACCTCGACCAGGTGGATCGGGCCGTGCGTCGCGGACACCAGCCGGAAGCGGTGCCCGTTGACCACCATCTGGCCGCTGTGCTCGTCGAACCGCTCCATCTCGACGTCGACGCAGTGCACGTCGCCGCCGGCGGAGACGCCGACGCGGAAGCGCTTCTGGCCGATGCGCGCGACGTGCACCCGGTAGCCGGCGCCGCGCAGCTTCAGGTCCAGCGGACGGCCGCTCTCGTGCTGCACCTGCGGGCGGCCGCCGTGCGCGGTGGACAGCAGCCGCTGCCGGGTGACCTCCTCCTCGTCCTGGTAGGCCTCGATGGCGGCCGCGGCCAGGGCGATCGCGGAGTGTCGGTGGTTGACCAGGCGCCCCTCGGCCCGTACCCGGTCGATCCAGCCCGTGTCGGCGCTCGCGTCGATCACCTCGGGCTGGTCGAGCAGGTCGAGCACGAAGCTCTTGTTGGTGGCGCCGCCCTCGATGATCACCGTGGTCTCGGCCATCGCCCGCCGCAGCCGGCCCAGCGCCTCGTCGCGGTCCCGCCCGTACGCGATGATCTTGGCGATCATCGAGTCGAAGGCCGCGGGGATGGTGTCGCCCTCGCTGACGCCGGTGTCCACCCGGATGCCGGGGCCGGCCGGCAGCGCCAGCCGGGCGATGCGGCCCGGCGACGGTGCGAAGTCCCGGTCCGGGTCCTCGGCGTTGAGCCGGGCCTCGACGGCGTGGCCGAGCTCGGCCGGCTGCTCACCCTCGAGCCGGCCGCCGGACGCCACATGCAGCTGGAGCCGGACCAGGTCGGTGCCGGTGGTGATCTCGGTGATCGGGTGCTCGACCTGCAGCCGGGTGTTGACCTCGAGGAAGGCGAACAGCTTCTCGCCCGGGTGGTACAGGAACTCGACGGTGCCCGCGCCGCGGTAGTCGACCGCCAGCGCGAGCCGCACGGCGGACGCCTTCAGCTCGGCGGCCTGCTCCGGGCTCAGCACCGCGGAGGCGGACTCCTCGATGATCTTCTGGTTGCGCCGCTGCACCGAGCAGTCGCGGACGCCCAGCGCCCAGGCGGTGCCCTGCCCGTCGGCGATCACCTGCACCTCGACGTGCCGGGCGCCGGAGACGAGACGCTCCAGGAAGACCACCCCGGAGCCGAAGGCGCGCAGCGCCTCCTGGCTGGTGCGCTCGTACGCGTCGGCGAGCTCCTCGCCCGAGGTGACCTTGCGGATGCCCCGCCCGCCGCCGCCCGCGGTCGCCTTGAGCATGAGCGGATAACCGATCTGGTCGCCGAGGCGTAGCGCGTCCTCGAGGGTGGCGACCTCGCCGCGGCTCCACGGCGCGACGGGGACGCCGACCTCCTCGGCGATCAGCTTGGAACCGATCTTGTCGCCCAGCTTGCGCATCGCCTCGGCGCTCGGGCCGACGAACGTGACGCCGATCTTCTCGCACAGCTCGGCGAAGGCCGGGTCCTCGGCGACGAAGCCCCATCCGACCCACGCGGCGTCGGCCCGGCTCTCGACCAGCGCGCGCTCCAGGGCCGCGTGGTCGAGGTACGGCCGCGCCGAGGCGGGCCCGAGCGGGTAGGTGACGTCGGCCTCGCGCACGAACGTGGCGCTGCGATCTTCGTCGGTGTAGAGCGCCACCGTCTCGATGCGCGTACCGGTTTGTGCGGAGAGGTCCCGGACGGCGTGGATGAGCCGCATCGCGGCCTCACCACGGTTGACGATGGCGACACGACTGAACACCGGCTGAGTCCCCCCACTAGGCACGCGCAGAAGGCGACATCCGGGTCGCGGAGTCGCCTGCTCTGCCTACACCCTCTCGGATTACCCCCGGGTAGACCAATGTCCCGGATCGCGCATGGCTGAGCGTCTGCGTTGTAGGGATCCTACAAAAGCAGCCGTCCGGCGCCGCTATACACCCCGGTGTATAGTCGGCGGCCATGACGATCGCGCTCGCCTTCCTGGCGTTGCTGGAGGCGCGGCCCCGGCACGGATACGAGCTCAAGAACGACTACGACCGGCACTTCGGGCGGGACCGGCCGCTGCACTACGGGCAGGCGTACGCGACCCTCGCCCGCCTGCTCAAGAGCGGCCTGGCCGCGATCGACGGGATCGAGCCGGGCGGCGGCCCGGACCGCAAGCGGTACGCGATCACCGAGGCCGGCGTCGCCGACGTGCAGCGCTGGCTCGACGAACCCGAGGACCCGGCCGCCACCCCGCACAGCACCCTGCACGCCAAGATCGTCGGCGCGCTGCTCACCGGCCGGTCGGCGGGCGCCGTGCTCGACGCGCAGCGGGCCGCGAACCTGCGGGTCATGCGGGAGCTGACCCGGCGAAAGGGCGACGGCGACCCGGCCGCCCAGCTCCTCCGCGACCACGCGATGGTCCACCTGGAGGCCGATCTGCGGTGGCTGGAGCACGCCGAAAACCGGCTCGACGAGCTGACTTCGGCGGTGCGCTAGCGCGTCGTCACGGTCTGTGTAGCGACTGGCGAATCGGTCGGCCCCGGGTCGGATGGTCGGCCGGTGCCGGACACCTCCACCGCGTGCGAGATTGGCGCGCGGACCGGCAAGGAGGTGTTTCATGGACGACGCGCTGCGGGCGTACGGCGACGGCCGCGAGGACGCCTTCGCCGGGCGCCGGAACGTGGGCGCCGCGGAAGACCCGCACACCGGCGCGGACTACCGGACCGGCTTCCTCGACGGCCGCATCGAGATCTTCCGGATGCTCGCCGAGGTGCGCGAGATCCTCGAGGAGAACGGCTGAGCGGCTGGTTCTCCTTCCACTGTGGGCTCCACATCTCGTGTCGAGGTATTGACAAGTATCACTGGATGGTTACGAATGGGTAACATGGCGGGCACCACGGTGGTGTCCGGATTGTCCCCTGAAGGAGACATCTGATGATCAGATCTCTCGGCGGGCGCCTGGCGGTCGGATCCGTCGCGCTCACGCTCGGCGGCCTCGGCGCCATCGTCGCCCAGTCGCCGGCGTACGCTGCCGACTTCTCGGCGCCCTACACCTGCACCGCCCCGGTGCTGGGCACTCAGAACGCCACGATCGACGGTTCACTCACCGCCTCGCCGAACCCGGCCGCAGCGGGCACGCCGGTCGCCTTCGAGCTGCACATCTCGCAGATCAGCCTGCGCGCACCAGTGGCCATCAACTCGTGGAGCATCACCGCGAACATGGATGTCAGCGGCGCGGAGGCAGCACAGTTCCCGGTCACCGGGTCCGGCGGCCGGGTACCCGCGAACCAGCCCATCACCGGTGACCTGGCCGGCAGCTGGACCCCCACCGCTGCCGGCGCTGACGAGGTCCGGGGCGGCGACGTCACCGTCAAGGCCAACGTCGTCCTGCTCGGCACCGTCACCATCGACTGCACGCCCGACGAGCCCCGTCCGGTGGGCGAAACCCTGGCCGTAAGTTGACGCCGCGCTGCCCGTGCGCCCGAGGCGCACGAGCAGTTCCAGTCAGATGGTCCGCCGGCCATGCGCCACTGTAGACATCACCTTCGTGGCCCGGCTCGACGTCATCGGTCGTCGAAGGTCTTTCTCATCTGCTGAGTGACGATGCCGTACCCCGAAGTCTCGTACAGCTGGACCGCTCGGTCGTTGGAACCGAAGACGTTCAGTTCCAACGAGTTGGCCCCCTGGGACCGTGCCGCTTCCTCGGCCGCCTTGAGCAGGGCTCGTCCGTAGCCCGCTCCACGGTGCGGTTCGTCGATCTCGATGAAATAGAGGAATCCACAATCCGGTACGCCCCTGGGATGCGGTCCCAGCCACACCGCACCCACCGGCGTGCCGTCGGGCTTGAGTGCCCGCAGGAACAGCATGCCTGCGGTGGTGCGGCCGTGAGGCAGCAGGCCACGGCGGGAAGCGTGCGCTCGTTGCAGGGCTTCCTCGGCGGGCCAGTTGCCCGCGGCGACCTGCGACGCGGCCATGAATCGGGTGGAGTCCTCGTACCACCGGTCGAACTCGGGCTCTTTCATCTGGCGAACGATCACTTCGGGCATGGTGCGATGCTGGCACACCGGATCGGCGCCTATTTGCCGGCCACCTCGCCGAGGTCTACGACTCTGTCGGCGGCCGGCGCCTTGATGCCGGGAAAGGCTGCGCCGAAGTCGCTGAACACCACTGCCGAGTCACCCTTGCCGACCAGCTGCAGTGGGTACGGCTTTCCGGTCGTCGCGACGTAGAACACCGAGTCGGGATCGCCCGCGTCCTTGAGGCCGATGGCCGAAACGCCGCCGACCTTCTTCTCCTGGCCCTTGCTGAGGGCGCCCGTGGGCTTGAGGAATTCGTCGGCGGATCCGATGGTGAACAGCTCCGCGAACGAGCGGTCCTGGTCCGCTCCGGCAACCCAGCGGTCACCGATTCCCCGGGCCAGGGCCTCGCCCTGCCGGGCGCCGGTCGACATCGTCCAGAACTGCTCGTTCGGCCGGATGTACTTCTTGCCGTCGACGGCGAGCAGTTCGACCTCGGCCTTGCCGAAGGACATGACGCTGGTGAAGTCCCGCCCGTCGACCTTGAGGTCGATGGTCGTCTGCTGGCCGCCCTGGTCGAACCTGCCCTTGGCCCGGTACGACTTCGCCTCGGCGAGCGCGGCCTTCGCCCGCTGCAGGATCTCGTCCGCGCTCAGCGCCCCGATGCCCGTGCCGGTGGGTGCCGGCGACGCCGCGCTCCCGGAGGCGGGCGAGGTGGAATCGGCGTCGTCCGTACAACCGGCGAGCGTCGTGGCCGCGACGGCCAGAGCGATGAGCGCGACTCTGGTACGCGTGCTTCGCAAGACGTCCCGTCCCCGTGATGTTCAGGTGCATCGATGAGCGACGAGAGTACCGTGCGGGGGCCGGCCGAGCGCCGCCCACCCGCAGCCTCAGTCGCCCGGTGCGCAGGTTCAGGAATCCCACTGGCGCCTTTAAGGCTCCCTTATGAAAGTCCGGGCTACGTTCCAGCCGTCAGTGTTGCGACGAGCCGATCGAGGTCCTCATGTTGCCAGTCATGGTCGCCGACATGCGCGCGGGGAGGCGTCCGCGGCGGGCGCGGTCCATCGATGTGCTGGCCGGGCGCAAGGTGGATTACGTGCGGCTCGGCCACGCTGTCGTCCTGAGCTTCTCCGGCGGACCGCAGGTGCTGATCGAGACCGTCGCGCACCTGGACGGGCCGGGCGGGCGGGTCAATATCGAGCCGGGCGATCACCCCTCCGACGTGCTCGCGATGCTGCTCGGTGACACCGTCCGGGCCGCGTGGACGCTTGACAGCGGCGAGCTGCGGATCGCTTTCCAGAGCGGGGCGGAGCTGTCGGTCGGTGCCGACGCCGACTTCGAGTCGTGGGCGATCGTCGGTCCCGGCGGTGTTCTCATGGTGTGCCTGGCCCGCGGTGAGCTGGCGGTCTGGGGTGACGCGACGTCATCCCGGCTGGTGGCCTGAGGAGCTCGGACCCGCGGTGACGCCGCGGGCGGCCGGCAGCGCGGCCGTCAGCTGGTCCGACCAGGCGCGGACCACCCGGGCCCGGCGGCGTGAGTCGTCGGTGAGGACGTCGGCCAGGGCCAGCCCGCGCGCAAGGTCGAGGGTCACCTGGATGAGGCCGCGGACGCCCGGGTCGCTGTCGTCGACCCGCAGCAGGCGTACGGCGCGCTGGTGCACCCCGCGGGCGAAGCGGCGTTCCAGGGGCACGACCGCGGACCGGAGCTCGGGGTCGGCGGCCGCGACCGTCCACACCTGCAGGGCCGCGCGGAAGAGCTCGCCGCCGATCGCGTCGACCAGGCCGGTGACGATCGCGTGTACCCGGTCGGGGGCGGAACCCCCGGGGTCGGGGAGGGCGTCGAGCAGGGCGGCGCGCTCCTCGAACATGTGCTCCAGGGCGGCGAGGATGAGGGCTTCGCGCGTACGGAAATGATGCTGGACCGCCCCGCGGCTGATGCCGGCCTCGGCGGCGATGAAGGCGACCGTCGAGATCTCCCAGCCGTGTTTGGCCAGGCAGCGGATCGTCGTCTCGAGCAGCCGCCGGCGCGTCGCCCGGGACCGGTCCTGCTTGGGCGCGGAGTCGTCAGCCATCGGCGACCAGTACGGCGAGGGGCGTGTCCTGGCTGACCTGCTGGCCGACGCGGACCGGCAGCTCGGCCACCGTGCCCGCCTCGGGGGCGTGCACCACGTGTTCCATCTTCATGGCCTCCAGCCGCAGCAACGGCTGCCCGGCCTTGACAATGTCGCCGACGCTGACCTCGACACGGACCACCGTGCCGGGCATCGGGGCGACCAGTGCCCCGGCCGGCGGCTGCGCCGACGGGTCGGTGAAGCGGGCGACCCGTCGCAGCTCGACCGTGCCCTGGGGCCCGTCCACCACCACGCGGTCGTCGAACCGGCCCACGGTCCAGCGCCGGCGGATGCCGTCGTGGTCCAGCACGACGGCCTCGGCGGTGGCGTCCACCAGGGCGGGGCCGGCCGTACCGGGCAGCTCCAGCCCGTCGCGGCCGAAGCGGTAGCGGACCTCGATCTCGTGCTCGCCCGCGGCGTAGGTGCGGCTGCGGTAGCCGACGGGGATGTTGCGGAAGCCGCTGCGCACGGCGGTCAGCAGCGGCCCGCGCTCCCGGGCGGCGTCGGCCAGCGCCGCGACCAGGGCCGCCACCTCCGGCTCGGGCCCGGTGCCGTCGGTCAGCGCGGCCGGAGGGTGGTCGGTGTAGAAACTCGTGCCGGCGGTCCCGGCCAGGAACTCGGGCTGGAGCAGGCTGGCGACCAGCAGGTCCCGGTTGGTGGTCACTCCGTGCACGCGGGCGCGGCGCAGGGCGGCGGCCAACTGCCGGCTTGCGGCCTCGCGGGTCGGCGCGTACGCCACGACCTTGGCCAGCATGGCGTCGTAGTGGGGGCCGACGACGCTGCCGTCCTCGACACCGGAGTCGAGCCGGATGCCGTCGGCGGCGGTACGCCCGAACCGGGCCGTGACGCCGGGTACGTCGAACGTGACGACGGTGCCGGTCTGGGGGCGCCAGTCGTCGGCGGGGCTCTCGGCGTACAGGCGGGCCTCGATGGCGTGGCCGGTCATGGCCGGCTCCGGACCGGTGAGCGCAAGGCCCGCGGCGATGTCGAGCTGGAGGGCGACCAGGTCGGTGCCGGTGACGCACTCGGTGACCGGATGCTCGACCTGCAGGCGGGTGTTCATCTCGAGGAACCAGAAATTGCCGTCGTCGTCGGCGAGGAACTCCACCGTCCCGGCGCCGAGGTAGCCGACCGCGGCCGCCGCCTCGCGGCCCGCGGCGAGCAGGCGGTCGCGCAGGTCGCCGCCGATCCGGTCGACGAGCGGGGCCGGGGCCTCCTCGATGACCTTCTGGTGGCGGCGCTGCAGCGAGCACTCGCGCTCGCCCAGCGCCCACACCGTGCCGTGCGCGTCGGCTAGGACCTGCACCTCGATGTGGTGCCCCGAGTTCAGGTACCGCTCGCAGAAGACTTCCGGATCGCCGAAAGCGGCGGCGGCTTCCCGGGCGGCGGACGCCACCGCGTCCTTCAGACCGTCGAGGGTACGGACGATGCGCATGCCCCGCCCGCCGCCGCCCGCCGAGGCCTTGACCAGCACCGGCAGCTCGGCCTCGGTGATCGTCGCCGGGTCGAGCAGCTCGAGGACCGGTACGCCGGCGGCGGCCATCCGCCGCTTGGCCTCCACTTTGGACGCCATCGCAGTGATGGATGAAGGGCTGGGGCCGATCCAGGTCAGCCCGGCGTCGCCGACGGCCCGGGCGAAGTCCGCGTTCTCGGCGAGGAAGCCGTAGCCGGGATGGATCGCGTCGGCGCCCGCGCGCAGAGCCGCCTCGATGACGAGGTCGCCGCGCAGGTACGTCTCGGCGGGTGCGGCACCGGGAAGGCGTACCGCACTGTCCGCCTCCCGAACATGCGGGCTGCCCGCGTCGGCGTCGGAGAAGACCGCCACGGTGGCCAGGCCGCGGCGCCGGCAGGTCGCGAAGATGCGGCGGGCGATCTCGCCGCGGTTGGCCACCAGCACGCTCGTGATCATCGGTTCACATCCGGAAGACGCCGAAGGCGTCGGTCCCCTGGACCGGCGCGGTGTGGACGGCGGACAGGGCGACGCCGAGGACGTCGCGGGTGTCGCGGGGGTCGATGATGCCGTCGTCGTAGACGAGCCCGGAGAGGACCATCGGCATCGCCTCGGCGGAGATCTGCTGTTCGATCGCGTGCCGGACCACCTGCGCACCGTCCTCGTCGAAGGGCTTTCCCTGCGCCAGCGCGGACGCCTTGGACACCAGGTACGTGACGTCGGCGAGCTGCTGGGCCCCCATGACCGACGAGCGCGCGCTGGGCCACGAGAAGACGAACCGCGGGTCGTACGCCCGGCCGCACATGCCGTAGTGCCCGGCGCCGTACGAGTTGCCGACGAGCAGCGAGAGGTGCGGCACGGTGGAGTTCGACACCGCGTTGATCATCATGGCGCCGTGCTTGATGATGCCGCCCTGCTCGTACTCCTTGCCGACCATGTAGCCGGTGGTGTTGTGCAGGAACAGCAGGGGGGTGTGGGACCGGTTGGCCAGCTGGATGAACTGGGCCGCCTTCTGCGCCTCGGCGCTGAACAGCACGCCGCGGGCGTTGGCCAGGATGCCGACCGGGAAGCCGTGCAGCTCGGCCCAGCCGGTGACCAGGGAGCTGCCGTAGCGGGGCTTCACCTCGTCGAAGTCGCTGTCGTCGACGATCCGGGCGATGATCTCTCGGGGGTCGAACGGCGACTTCAGGTCGGGCGGCACGATCGTGAGCAGGTCGTCGGCGGCGTACCGCGGTGGCTTCGGCGCGGCCGTCGCCGGACCGGCGGCCTTGCGCCAGTTGAGGCGGGCGACGATCCGCCGGCCGATGCGGATGGCGTCCTGCTCGTCCACCGCGTAGTGGTCCGCCAGGCCCGAGACGCTCGCGTGCATCGCCGCGCCGCCCAGCGACTCGTCGTCGGACTCCTCGCCGGTGGCGGCCTTGACCAGCGGCGGGCCCGCGAGGAACACCTTCGACCGGTTCTCGATCATCACCACGTGGTCGCTCATGCCGGGCAGGTACGCGCCGCCGGCCGTCGAGTTGCCGAAGACCAGCGCGATCGTCGGGATCCCGGCGGCCGACAGCCGGGTGAGGTTGCGGAAGACCGCTCCGCCGGGGACGAAGACCTCCTTCTGCGTGGGAAGGTCCGCGCCCCCGGACTCGACCAGGCTGATCACCGGCAGCCGGTTCTGCAGCGCGATCTCGTGCATCCGCAGGGTCTTGCGCAGCGACCACGGATTGCTGGCGCCGCCCTTGACGGTCGGGTCGTTGGCGATCAGCAGGCACTCGACGCCGCTGACCAGGCCGATCCCGGCCACCACGCTGCCGCCCACGGTGAACGGTGAGCCGTAGCCCGCCAGCGCGGCCAGCTCCAGGAACGGTGAGTCCGGGTCGAGCAGCAACTCGACCCGCTCCCGGGCGGTCATCTTGCCGCGCGCGCGGTGCCGGGCGGCCGCCTTCTCGCCGCCGCCGGCGACGGCCGTGGCGGTCTCGGCCGCGATCTGGCCGAGGGCCTCGAGCATGGCCTGCCGCGCGGCGCGGGCCTCACCGGTGTCCGGCTCGACGGCGGTCCGCAGGATCGTCACTCTTCCTCCTCGCCGGCCGGAGCGGCCAGCAGCGATGCGGGGATGTCCACGTGCCGCGACCGCAGCCACTCGCCGAGCCCCTTGGCCTGCGGGTCGAATCGGGCCTGGTCGGCCACGCCCCGCCCGAGCAGCCCCTCGATGACGATGTTGACAGCTCGGATGCCCGGCAGCCGGGTGATCCGCACCGGCAGCTCCGCCGCCTCCGGCAGCAGCTTCCGGACGGTCCGCTCGGTGATCAGAGAGGCGAGCCACGGGTACGCGGAATCGTCACGCACCCAGACCCCCACGTTGGCGTCGCCGCCCTTGTCGCCCGAGCGTGCTCCGGCGAGGATCCCCAGCGGCAGCCGCCGCGACGGACCCGCTTCGTCCGGTGCGGGGCCGGGCGGCGGGCCGGGCAGGGGTTCCAGCGGCCGGGTCAGCGACGGGGGATCGATCGGGACGACGCTGCCGTCGTCCAGGACCACCTCATGCGCCGCAACGCTCTGCGGCACGAAACCCGCGGTGAATATCCCGTACGGGTGGGCGCGCCCGGGCGGTGCGGTGCTGAAGAAGCCCGGGTACGACGCCAGCGCCAGCTCGACACCGCTCTTGCTGAACGCCCGCCCGACCACCTTCTCGTCGGGGTCGCGGGCGACGACGGTGAGCAGCGCGGACGCCTGCTGCTGGGTGGGCGCGTCCGGACGGTCGAGCCGGGCCAGGTGCCAGGTGAGCTCGGCCGGGTCGGCGGTGCAAGCGGCCTCGAACTGGCGGCGGAACAGCGCGGCCTTCGCCTCGATCCCCAGCCCGGTCAGGACCACGGTCATCTCGTTGCGGTAGCCGCCGATCGAGGTGCGGCAGACCTTGAGATCCGGGGGCGGGGGCTCGCCGCGTACACCGGTGATCTCGACCCGGTCGGGACCCGCCTGCCGCAGCGACACGGTGTCGAGGCGGGTGGTGACGTCGGGACCGGCGTAGCGGGCGTCGCCCACCTCGTACACGAGCTGGGCCGTGACCGTGCCGACGGTGACCGCGCCGCCGGAGCCGGGGTGTTTCGTGATGGCGCTGGATCCGTCGCGCCGGACCTCGGCGATCGGGAAGCCCGGGTGAATCGGGTCGGCGATCTCGTCGAGGAACGGGTAGTTGCCGCCGGTGGCCTGGGTGCCGCACTCGATCACGTGGCCGGCCACGGTGGCCCCGGCGAGCGCATCGAGATCCGTACGGTCCCAGCCGAAGTGCGCGATCGCCGGCCCGACCACCAGCGAGGCGTCGGTGACCCGCCCGGTGACGACGACGTCGGCGCCGGCGGCGAGCGCCCGGGCGATCCCGAAGGCGCCGAGGTAGGCGTGCGCGCCGAGCGGCGAGCCCAGCCCGAGCGCCCCGGCCCGCGCGGTGAGGTCGTCGCCGCGCACCAGCGCCACCTTCGCGGGCAGGCCCAGCTCGCGGATGGCGGCGACCAGGCCGGGCGGGTTGACGCCGCCGGCGTTGCTGACGATGCGGACGCCGCGGTCCAGCGCCAGCCGCAGGCAGTCGCGCAGCTGGGTGAGGAAGGTCCTGGCATAGCCGGCCGCCGGATCGCCCGCCCGGTCCCGGCCCAGGATCAGCATGGTGAGCTCGGCGAGGTAGTCGCCGGTGAGGACGTCCAGCTCGCCGCCCTCGAGCATCTCGCGCATCGCGGCGAGCCGGTCGCCGTAGAAGCCGGAACAGTTGCCGACGCGCAGGCTCATGGGGGTGACATTGGCACAGCGGGCGAAAACAAGCAAGCGTGCTTGTTTTTGGCCGCGGCGCTTCGCTACGGTCGGCGGATGCGGCTCAACGACGACCATCGCGCCTTCTCCGACAGCGTCCGCCGGTTCGTGGACACCGAAGTCAACCCGCACGTCGACGGGTGGGAGGCGGCCGGGCAGGCGCCGCTGCACGACCTTTTCCCCAAGGCCGCGGCCCTCGGCCTGCTCGGCCTGGAGTACGACCCGGCCTACGGCGGCGAGGGCGCCGACCACAGCTTCCAGATGGTCGCCGCCGAGGCGTACGGGCGGATGCACGCGAGCGGCGTCGGGATGGCCCTGGGCGTCCAGGCGATGATGGCCACCCCCTCCCTGCACGAGTACGGGTCCGAGGAGCTGAAGCAGCGCTACCTCGCGCCCGCCGTCGCCGGCACCGCGGTCACCGCCATCGCCGTCACCGAACCGGACACCGGCTCGGACGTCGCGCGGCTGCGGACCCGGGCCGTACGCGACGGCGACGACTGGGTCATCACCGGCCGCAAGGTGTACATCACCAACGGCGCCCAGGCCGACTGGATCTGCCTGCTCGCGCGCACCTCGGACGAGGGCGGCTACCGCGGGATGTCGCAGATCGTCGTGCCCACGGACCGGCCCGGGTTCAGCGTCGTGCGGACCTTCGACAAGCTCGGCAACCGCTGCTCGGACACCGCCGAGCTGGCGTTCGACGGGGTGCGGGTGCCGGTCGCCAACACCATCGGCGAGGTGGGGCGCGGCTTCCAGCAGCAGATGCGGCAGTTCGTCACCGAGCGGGTGTTCGCCGCGTACACCACCGTCGGCCAGTGCCAGTACGCCCTCGACCGCACCCGCGAGTTCATCCGCGACCGTACGGTCTTCGGCACGCCGCTGGCCGACCGCCAGTACGTCGCCTTCCGCCTCACCGAGCTCCAGGCGGAGGTGGACCTGTTGCGCAGCCACAACCTGGTCACCTGCGAGGCGCTGATGGCGGGGGAGGACGTCACCCGGCTCGCCACGGTGGCGAAGCTCAAGGCCGGGCGGCTGGTCCGCGAGGTGGCGAACTGGTGCCTGCAGTTCCACGGCGGCATGGGCTACCTCGAGGAGACCTGGACGGCCCGGCTGCTGCGGGACAGCCGGCTGACGTCGATCGGCGCCGGCGCCGACGAGGTCATGCTGCAGGTGCTGGCCCGCCTCGACGGGCTGCCCGCCTAGCAGGCCGCGGGCCGGCTGACTCGATTTCGCCGGATAATCCTCCGGCCCGCGTACCCGATCGGCACAGTCGTGTCATGTCCGAACATCGCACCGTCTCCCGCCGTACCGTCCTGGCGGCGGCCGCGACCGGCGCCGGGCTGGCGGCGGTCGGCGGCGGCCCGGCGTTCGCGGCCGATCCGCCGGTCAAGCCGGTCAGCATGGCCATGCACATCCACGGCCCGTTCAGCGAGGGCGCGGCCAGCTACGAGGCGCACCTGCAGCAGGCCCGGCAGCTCGGGGTGGACCTGGTGTGGTGGACCGACCACGACTGGCGCATCGCCGCCCACGGCTATCGCCGGGCGGTGCAGTTCGACGACGTGACGGAGCTCGAGAAGGGCATCGCCTGGAACTGGACGCAGCGCAGCGACGGCGCATTGTCCGTCGCGACGGCCGGTTTCGGGGACGGCGCGCTCCGGCTCTCGGCGGTCGGCGCGGCCCCCGAGGGCGGCATCCTCTGGGAGGTCGGAGCGGCGTGGAACTCCACGTACTCCACCTGCATCGCGGACACCGTCCTCAGCCTGGACGTGTTCCCGGAACGCGCGGGGCCGGACGCCACGCTGCTGCTGGAGATGAAGCTGTCGTACCACCCCGCGCGCGGCGGCCGTCCCGCCGGCGAGTACGTCCTGCGGTACCGCATCGGTGCCGTCGACCAGCGCGGCTACACCACCACGGACCTGCTCGGGATCGTCGACGTACCCGCGGCCGCCGGCATGTGGAACCGGATCTCTCTGCGGCTCGCCGACGACATCCGCCGGCTCTGGCCCGACCTGATCGCCGTGGACAACAGCATCCGCGAGCTGCGGGTGGGCGCTGCCGCCGGCGCGGGCCTGGAGGCGGCCTTCGTCGTGGACCGGCTGACGTTCACCCGCGACCGGCGGGCCGGGCAGGACGGCGAGGACATGCGCGAGGAGGTCCTGGCGAACTACGACCAGGAGTACGCCGACGTGAAGCACTACCGCGCGTACGAGATCTCCCTGGTCCGCCACCTCAACTGGTACGGCGGCGACGAGACGCTGCCGGCCTTCCCCTTCCCGCCGGAACGCAACGACGACCCGGCGGCCACCGCCAAGATGATCAAATTCCTGCACGCCCACGGCGGCGTCGTCTGCTGGAACCACCCGATGGACGTGGAGACCCGCGAGGGCCTCGCCAAACTCATGATCGAACGCGACAAGCTCGGCGCCGACCTGGTCGAGATCGGCCGCGACCCGCAGGAGGACCTGCTGTGGGTCTACGACGTGGCCGCGCGCAACGCGCTGTTCTTCACGGCGGTGGGCGCGAGCGACGACCACGACGGCGACGACTGGCTGGCGCAACCCGAGCGGTTCTTGACCTGCACCTGGGCCCCTACCAACCGGCGCGGCGACGTCCTGCCGGCACTGCGCCGCGGCGCCGCCTGGTTCGTCGACCCGCTGTACTACCGCGGCTCGCTCGACCTTCAGGTCGACGCCCACGACGCGATGGGCGCCGTCTACCTCACCAAAGCGGCCAAGGTGAAGGTCGACGCCGTGGCGACGGACCTCCCGGCGGGGTCGGTCCTCGAGGTCGTCACCGGGGTGACCGACCGGGCCGGCACCCGCCGCCTGACCCCGTCCGTGAAGGTGGAGCGCATCCCGGCGGCGTCGCTCGTCACCGGCCGCTACCGGCTCACGGTGAAGCCCGGCTCCGGGGCGTATGTCCGCACCCAGCTCCGGCTGGCCGACAACCGGCTCGCGGCGGCCTCCAACCCGGTCTGGTTCCTGCCGAAGGCGCCACCCCACGGCGTTCCGGCGGACCGCAAACGGTGGCTTCCCGCCTGACCCCCGGGCGCCGCCCGCCGAACCGTAGGATGCCGGGGTCCCGGCACTGCGACCCCGGAGGATCCGCTTGCGTCCGGCGCTGCTTCGCGTCCTGTCCCCGGCACTGCTGGCCGCCGTCCTCGCCACGGCCGGCTGCGACGCCGGCCCCACCCCCGAGGCCGGCACCCCGGCGGCCTCCGGCCTGGCGGCATCCACGCCCGCACCGGCACCCCCGTCGCCCGCCCCGCCGAAGCCCGAGGTCAGCAAGGCCACGCTCGCGTACTTCTTCAAGATCGCCCTGGGTGCCGAGTACGGCGACGATGTCAAGGTCGTCGTCAAATGGTCCCAGCCGGTCGTCACCGTCCGCCTCGACGGCAAGCCGGACACGTCTGCCCGGACCTGCCTCAAGCGCGTCATCGCCGACTTCAACGAGCTGTCGGCCACCACGAACCTGAAACTCACCACGGACCCCACCGCCGACGTCCGCATGTACCTCGGCCCGGTCTCCCGGTTCGCAGCCATCGAACCCAGCTACGTCCGCGGCAACGACGGATTCTTCACCGTCGCCTGGTCCGGCGACCACACCATCAGCAAGGGCACGGTGCTGATCAGAACGACGGGCATCGGCCGGCGGGTCCGCTGCCACCTGATCCGCGAGGAACTGACCCAGAGCATGGGCCTCATGCGAGACGCCAACGACCACCCGGACAGCGTCTTCTACGGCCGCTACTGGGCGACGCCGACGAAGTATTCGGCGCTCGACAAGAGACTGATCGCTCTTCTGTACGGGGGAGCGCTCCAGCCCGGCTACACCCGCAAAGACATCACCGCGGCGGTGACCGTCACCGGCTGAGCAGTCGCTCGACGGCGTCGGCCAGCTCGGCCACAGGCCCGCGGCCATCGAGCTCCACCGAGGCACCGTTCCGTAGCAACGGCTCGACCTCCCGCACGTAGCGCTCGATGTCGCGACCCGGTCCAGCAGAACGTCGAGGGGCGCACTGAGCAGGACGACATGCTCGAAGCGGCCGCAGTTCCTCGAGCAGCGTGCTCTTGCCCGCGCCTGACATTCCGGTCACCAGTACGTGCGTCACCTCCGTGAACTTACTGACGTGGCCGTGTCTGATCATCCCTATCCTCACCCGCATGGGGAGGATCACGAACGTGCAGGCGATGCCGGGGGGCTCTGTGCGGCTCGACCTTCCGCGAGACGGCGGCTGGCGGGTCACGCATCTGCGTCCCGAGGTGAAGAGCCGCCTCGCCGAGCTGTACGGCCTCGCGGCATGGGGCGCGTGGCGAGGTTTCCTGGCGGCGCTGGTGTGCTGCCCGTTCTGGTTGCTGCTCGCCTGGGCCGGCCTCGAACCGGCCGCAGCCGTCACCGGCTGGATCACCGCCATCGGCGCCGTGATGGCGGTTCTCGGCCTGGGAATGCTGCTGACGGATGCGTGGGAGCTCTTCGGAGGTCTCCTGTACGTGATGACAGCCGTACTGATCTCGCCGCTGCTGCTGTTCCCCGCCTTCCAGCGCTCACTGGAGTACACGGTCGAGAGGGACGCGGGCCCGCCGCTCTGGGTGCCGGCGGGTGGTGTCGCCGGGGCATGGCTCGCGACCCGGGGCAACACGGTGGCGGTGACGCTCACCTTCCACGACGGCGGCACGGTCACGTACGAGGCGGCCGGTAGGCCAGGGGTCAAGCTCCACAGGGGATTCAGCCGTATCCTCGGCAACCGCCTGGGCCAGTATCCGCAGGCTCTGTAGCCGGGCAGCCTTCTACTGCTGGGACCGGGTCGTGAGGGCGCGGGCCGCTGTCGTGGCGCGGGCGGCGATGGCGTCGACGGAGCTGGATTTGCGGGCGAAGAACCCGTCCGCGAACAGCGACGTATACCCGTGCGCCACGGCGATCGTCGCCTCGACGAGCTGGACGGCCTCCTGGTACGAAGCGCAGCCGGTGGCCGCCGCGAGGTCGAGCAGGACTGTCATCAGCGCCCGGGTCTGGTCGCGGCGGGCGCCGTCGGGCAGGCCGTTCAGCTCGGCGGCGTAGATCACATGGAAGCCGGCGCCCGTGCCGACGACGTACCGGACGTAGGCGCCCGCTGCCGCGGCCAGGCGGTCGGCCGGGTCTGCGCCTGCCGCGTCGGCGGCGGTGGTGATCGCGGCGCCCAGGTCGTGGGCGGCGGCGGCCGAGACGGCGCCGAGCAGGTGGATCCGGTCCGGGAAGTGACGGTACGGGGCCGCCGTGCTCACTCCCAGGCGGCGGGCGACGGCGGCCACCGAGAAGCGCTGGAGTCCGCCCTCGGCGAGCAGGGCGAAGCTGGTCTCGATCAGCGCCTCCCGGAGGTCGCCGTGGTGGTAGCCCCGGTCCGCCGACACGCTGGCCCTCCCGCTTGCCGTGATGTAAGTGAGCTCTTACATTAGCAAGTGATAGCCCTCTTACATGGCGGAGGCACTGTGAGTATCCGGCTCGGGTACCAGATCCCGAACTTCACCTATCCCGGCGTCCCGGACGAGGACCTCTTCGACACGGTCGCCGCTCAGGCCCGCGAGGCCGAGGCGGTGGGATTCGACACCGTCCTGGTGATGGACCACTTCTATCAGCTGCCGGGCATCGGCGCGCCCGAGAACGCGATGCTGGAGGCATACACCACGCTCGGGGCGCTCGCCTCGGCCACGTCGACGATCCGGTTGTCCACGTTGGTCACCGGGAACACGTACCGTAATCCTGCATTGCTCGCGAAGACGGTGACCACCCTGGACGTGGTCTCGAAGGGCCGCGCGATCCTGGGGATCGGAGCCGGTTGGTTCGAGCGTGAGCATCACGACTACGGCTTCGAGTTCGGCTCGTTCGGGCAGCGTTTCGAGCGGCTCGAGGAGGCGCTGACCATCATCGCCCCCATGCTCAAGGGCGAGCCGGCCAGCCTCGAGGGCAAGTGGTACACGGCGCGGGGCGCCATGAACAATCCGCGGGTGCGCCCGACGATTCCCATCATGCTGGGTGGCAGTGGCGAGCAGAAGACGTTCCGGCTGGCCGCACGCTTCGCCGACCACATGAACATCATCTGCGATGTCGCGGACCTGCCGCACAAGGTCGCTGTGCTGAAGCAGCGGTGCGAGGAGATCGGCCGCGACCCCGCCACGCTCGCGACGAGCTACCTGGTCATGGGCATCGTGGGGGAGACCGAGCAGGAGGTGAAGGAGCTCAGCGAGACCGTGCCGGAGGACCGGCGCGCCCGGACCTTCCTCGGTACGCCCGAGCAGGTTGCCGAGCAGCTGGACGAGAAGGTGCTGGGCGCCGGCATCGACGGGCTCACCATCAACCTGATCCGTAACGGTCACCGGCCGGGCTTCGTCACCCAGGTCGGCGCGGCGCTCAAGCCCCTGGTGGCGGCCGCGTAGATAGTCGGACCGCGGCCGGGCGACGCCATCGCCCGGCCGCGGTGTCCCGGCCTCCCGGTGGTTCCCCCGCTGGAAAGCTCGCCGGCGCCTGAGGGCGGGACAGGAGCACCGCTGCGGTACCGTTCCGGGCTGTCCCAGCTGCGGAGCGGAGAAGGTCGATGTTCACGGACGGCGACGCGGGCCGGCCGCAGGTGCGGCCCTGCACCGGGGGAAACACCTACCGGATCGCGGTGAGCCGCGACGGTCGTCATCTGCTGAGCAGGCACTCCGGCGACCGGACACGGCTGTGGGACCTGTCCACGCGGATGCCATTGGCGGAGGGGACCCCGGACTACAGCGTGGCCTTCGGCGTCGAGCCGGGCACCGTCATCGGCACATCCGACGGAGTCCTGTACCGCTTCGACGTGGCGACCGGGCAGACGCAGAAGCAGGCATGGCCGTACTCGTACGGGCAATTCCTGCCCGGCCCGGACGGCATGCCGTGGTTCCTGACGACCGACGACGAGGCCGACAAACAGCTCGTCGACATCGCGACCGGCACCGTCCACTGCACACTGTCGGGGGCGACCGAACACCTCGCCGCGGGGTCGTTGTCGCAGGACGGGTACTGGCTGGCGACGTCGTCCTCGGCGCCCCGCGGCGAGCCGGTGCGGATCTGGAGCACGACGGACGGCATCCAGCGCTGGGAACTGCCTTACCCCGGCACGGTGTGGGAGGTGGTGCTTCTGCCCGGTGGGCGGTGCGCCGTCGCCCACAAGGACACCACGCAGATCTGGGATCTGACGGCCCGGGCGGTGGTCGCCGAGTTCACCGGCACGGATCTCGCGCTGTCGTCCGACGGCTCGCGCCTCGCCATCGCTGACGAGGACGCGGGCGTCCGCATCTACTCCACAACGGACTGGGAAACGCTCGTTGAGCTCCCCGACCCCGGATCGGTGGGCGCCGTCACCTTCACTCCCGACGGGGAGTACCTCGTCACCGGCCACGACGACGACTCGATCATCCGGCTGTGGGACAGCTGCACCGGCGAGTTCGCCTTCGACCTGGGCGGGGTGACCCGTGAGGTCCACGCGTTGGCCTTCAGCCCCGACGGGCAGCGGCTCGCCACGGTCGTCGACGAGGAGGTGCGCGTCTGGGAGACCGGCACGGGACGGGCGGCGTACCGGCTGCCCTCGGCCGGATATGCGGTCCAGGCCGTGGCATACAGCCCTGACGGAGGCTTGTTCGCCGTCGCGGACGACGAGACAGTGCGCTTCTGGGATGCCACGACCGGAACGCCGGCCGGCGCCCTGGAGCCGACCGGCTCCGCCGTCCTGGCGCTGGCCTGGTCGCCCGACGGCGGAATGCTGGCGACCACCGGCGAGGACGGCACGATCCACGTCCGGGACGCCGGTACCTGGCACTCCCGGGCTGTCCTGACCGGACCCTCCAGGCCCGTCTGGTACGCGGCGTTCCACCCCGAGGGCCGGCACCTGGTGGTCGCCGACGACGAGACCGTCTGCGCGTGGGACATCGCTGCCGAGAAGCAGGTGAGCTGCCTCGCGCAAGCGGAGGGACGGGTGGACGCGGTCGCCATCGCCCCCGACGGCCGTGGCTTCGCAGTCGGCATCTACGACAGGTTCCGCGGCAGGATCCTGTCCATCTACGAAGCCGCCGGCATGGAACCGGCCGAGCCGTACACGGAAGTCGTGTCGGCGCTCGCCTATTCACCCGACGGGGCGCTCGCCGTGGGCGACGAAGCCAGCCATGTCACCGTTTACTCGAATCCCGCCTCCGGTGACTTCGACGGGTGGCTCGAAGGCCACGCCGGTCTGGTCCTGTCGCTGGCCTACTCCCCGGACAGCCGCCTGCTCGCCGTCGGCACGAGCAACGGGACCGTGCACCTGTGGGACGCCAAGGCCGAGCGTCGCCTCGCCATGCTGATCGCGCTCGACGACGGCGGGTCGGCGTCGGTGTACGACGGCCAACGGCATATCGTCGGCGGAACACCCAACGGGGAGTTCTGGTTCCTCACGACGCCACCCAGCCAGGACATCTGACGCCGGAGGCACGTCATGGGGTGCCGTCGTTCGATCCGTTCGTCGCGCGTGGGGTACGCGTCTACGGCACGGCCGACGACCCGATCGAGCGCACCGGCATCATCGGCCCCGGCTGGTACGTACGGATCGTCCCGGCCGAGTCGTGGAGCTGGAACATGGCGGGCGAGCCGGTCGGCGGGAGCTGGTATCCGTCCCGGCACCGCCGCCACTGAGCGGTATCCGCCGCGTCAGCCGCCCGCAGGCCCCGCGCCCAGCAGCATTCGCAGGCCCGGCTTGGCGCGGCGGAGGGCTTCGGGGTCGTCGTACGCCTTGGCCATCAGGGCATGCCCCTGCAGATGGGCCAGCAGCCGCATCGCCGCCTCCCCGGCGTCGACGCCCGGGTCGATCTCGCCGCGGTCCTTCGCCTCGTTGATGGCCGCCGTGAAGTAGCGGGTCCAGCCCGCCAGGATCCGGGTGACCTGGGTACGGGCATCGTCGCCGTACCCGGCCATCTCCGCGGCGAGACCGCCCAGCGGGCAGCCCGGCGTCGCCCCCATCCGCTGCCGCATCCCGGCGAGCAGCTCGGCGAAGCTGTCGACGAACCGGTCGATGCGCGCGAGCGGCCCGACATCGTCGGCGAACGCCTCCTGCAGGACCGCGTTCATCAAGTCCCAGTTCCGGTCCAGGATTGCCGCGCCGAGAGCGTTCTTGGACGGGAAGAAATGATAGAGGCTGCCCTTGTGTACGCCCGCAGCCTTGCAGACGTCCTCCGTACTCACCTGCGCGAGCGATGCCCCGTGCACGAGGTCGCGGGCGACGGTGACGATGCGCTCACGGGTGTCCTTCGCCATTGCGCCGCCTCCTTCGAGCAACCCGGCAAAGGTAGCAAGGCCCCGGTCAGGAGAGGCGCCGTTGTTCGCGAGCCGCCCATCGGGCCACGCGGCCGGGGTCGAGCGGGCCGCCGTGCCCGACGTGCAGGGCTCGCGGGTTCAGCGCCAGCATCGCCTGCAGGCTGGCCAGGTTGCGTATGGGATCGTCGTGGAAAGGCGGGTTGGCCGGCCGGCGGGGGATCAGGCCCATGAACGAGCCGGCGATCAGGTCGCCGGCCACCAGGTCGCCGTCGTCGGTCAGGACGGACACGGAGCCGGCCGTGTGCCCGGGTGTCGGCATGATGCGGCCGTCGACGCCGAAGTCGGCGAGCGACGCCGGGCCGTCGAGCAGGATTTCCGGCTCGACCGGGTCGACCCTGGCGTACAGCGGCCGCGCGCGGGCCATGATGCGGCCCATCGGTCCGGTGGGCCGATACGGTCTGGGGGTCCGTCCATTTCGGTACGGGCCGGCGTCGGCGGCGTGCGCGGCGACGGGTGCGCCGGTGAGTCGCCGTAGCTCGGCCGCGGATCCGAAGTGGTCGAGGTGGGCGTGGGTGAGCACGATCAGGGCGAGATCCGCCGGGTCGACGCCGTGCCGGGCGAGGCCATCGGAGATCTTGCCGGCGTTACCGGGGGTGCCGGCGTCGACGAGGATGGGTCGCCGCCCGATCACCAGGTAGGTGTTGATGGTGTGCCGGCCGGCGACCGGCACGGCGATCACCCGAGACTTGTGCACCACGCTGCTTCTCTCCCCAGTTCTTGACCGATCAGTCAACAGCACCCTAGGGAAAGTTGACTGATCGGTCAACTGTCGGGGTCAGGAGGCGGCCGGCGCCGGCGGAGCCGGCAACGCGGGGCCGCGCCTGCCGCGGAACACCCGCAGGGCGACGCCAGGGCGGAACAAGGCCGCCGGCGGCGCGACGAGATACAGCACGTCCGCGAGCACCCGGGCGACGTGTTCATCGCGGTTGGCGACATCGGACGCGCGATCGAGGTACCAGTTGCTCACCTGTGCCGTCCGGCCCAGTCGGGGGCCGACCGTGGTCGGGTACCGCAGGTCCGCCCCGGTGGCGATCTGCCAGGGGGCTTCGCTGCACCGGGAGATCGCCATCTGCGCGGCGCGACCGAAGGTGCCCGGGTGGGCCCGCAGATGCTCGTCCAGCAGCACCGCGGCCTGGGCGGCGACCGTCATCCCCTGGCCGTACACGGGATTGAAGGTGCAGGCGGCATCCCCGATCACCAGGAAGCCGTCCGGCCAGCGCGACATGGTCTCGTAGTGACGACGATGGTTCGCGGTGCGCCGATAACCATGGACCGGCGAATCCGGGGTGCCGTTCTTGATCGCCTCGTAGAGCACCGGGCTGCGCAGATCACGCGCGAATTCCAGAAAGCCCCTCTCGTCAGTGGGCGGGACGTCGCCGCCGAGCCCGCCGAGGGTGACCATCCACTTGCCGTTCTCGATCGGGAAGAGCACCCCGCCCCGCCGGACGTCCGGCGCCTTGGGCATCAGCAGAATGTTCTTCCAACCTCCGGTCGCACCCTCGGGCAGCGAGTAACGGCGGCTGGCATAGGCGAGCCCGGACTCCACACTGCTCTCCTTGGGCCGCCCGTAGCCAAGCTGATCGAGCCAGTCCGAGGCATGCGAGGCACGCCCGCTCGCATCGACCACCAGGTCCGCGGGCAACGGCTCAGGCATCGAAGCCGGGGCCCGGCCGCGCACCATCACCCCGCCGATCGCCTGCGCCCCTTGAGCGGGCAGCAACCCGACGACTTCGTGCCCGGTGCGGAACCGCACCCGCCCGTCCTCCACCAGACGCCGCCGCACCGCCCAGTCGATCAGTTCCCGGCTGGCACCGACGAGGCGGTGAGTAGCGGGAAACCGGTCCCGCCAGCCGGTGGGGCTGAGGTACAAGACCTCCGTCGGCGCCGCGACCGGCACCGCGCCATGCTCGTGCAGGCCCGCGATCACGTCAGGGAAAAGCAGGTCGAGCGCTTTCTGGCCGGCTGGGATCAGCACATGCAGGTGGTGCGCCTGCGGCAACCCTTTGCGTACGGCCGGCTCGGCAGGAAAGTCATCGCGGTCGACAACGGTGACGCTCTCCACATGGTCGGCAAGAACACGGGCGGCGCAGAGCCCGGCGAGGCTGCCCCCGATGACGACAGCGTGGCGAGGCGGATGCGTGGGTTGCGACATCCCCCCATCGTGCGACGCGGTTGCCTGTTCCGGAACGCCTCGAGCAGTTCGCCGCACGACACGCCCGTACCGATCCCGCCCCGCCCACCGATCCGCGTGTACCTCTGGAAAGCGCCGGCGGCCGAAACCGCCGACGCGTGAATGGAGGACCGATGGAAATCTGGATCAACCCCGAGTGCTCGAAATGCCAGAGCGCCCTGACGATCCTCGACGCCGAACAAGCGGACTACACCGTCCGCTATTACCTGGAGCAGCCACCGACCGTCGAGGAACTCAACGAAGTCCTCGCGCACCTCGAACTGGAACCTTGGGACATCGCACGACTGGGCGAACCGCTCGCCGGACAGCTCGGCCTTGCCACCTGGCCGAGGGAGGCAGCCGACCGAGACCGATGGACCGCCGCCCTCGCCGAGAACCCGGTCCTCATCCAACGCCCGATCATCACGGCCGACGACACCGCATCCATCGCCCGATCACCCGAAGCCGTCCATGCCGCGCTCCGACGAAACGACAACGACCCGACCCCGTCGAACTGACCCACTCGACGAAACGCCGGCTTGGCGGCGTGCTGCCCCGCCCACCGCGGGTGCGGTCGGCCGGCAGACACGCCGCCGGCGAACTCCTCCGCCGAGGCGCACCAACGGTGGGGGACGAGGTCAGCCGCTCGGGCGCAGCCAGTAGTGCAGGGCGGCAGGGCCGGCGGCTCCGTGATAGCGACCCCACTCCTCGAACCGCTCGACATCGAAGCCGCACCGCTCGAAGATGGGTCGGGCCCTGGCGTCGTCGATCATCAACTGGTGCAAGTCGTCCGGACGTTCATGCTGGTCAAAGGTGAGGTACGCGAGGCCGTCCGGCTTCAGGTACTGGCGGATGCTCGCGATCGCCGCCTCGAAGTCGTACCCATGGTCGAGCACGTTGACCGAGACCAGGAGGTCAGCGCGCCCGTGCAGCTGCGGGATGTCCTTCTCGGCCGGCGTCGCGTACACCTCCGCTGCCTGGTCGAGGTCCTGCCACTCCACCTCGGCGATGTACTTGTCCGCCAGCGGTTCGATCGCGGCGATCTTGGCGCCCTGGAAATAGAGGGTGCGCAGCCGGCTGCCGGCGCCGACATCAATGATCCACTTGCCGTCCCAGCCCGCCGCGTCGAACCCGCGCCTCTTCCAGAACTCTGTGTTCTTGCTCTCCCACTCGCCGGTGGAGCGAAGGTTCGGTCGCTTGTGGAACGCCAGTTCCCCCGGCTGCGCCACACCGCCCCACGTCTCGGGGTTGATGGCCACCGGCTTGTCGAGCTGGCCGAGCCGGGTACGGATTTCGGAAAGCTGAGCGTTCTGCCGCTCCAGCACTTTCATGATATTCGCTTCGCTGCGGCGTATGACATTGTCACCGCGTACGCGCTTCAGCCACGTCTTGAAACTCGCCATGCCACACCCTAACGGAGGCGCCGGGCGCGTGGGGGCCGGCGCGAATACCATCAAGCCTCCACGGATAATGATCTAGTGTCGATGCAGGCCACATCATCATCACGGTGGCGCAAATGATCTTCGTCCGGTCCAGAATCGTGGCGCTCACCGATGTGGATCCCGTGACGTTGCTCCAAACGCGCCGCACCCGTCGGGTAAGAACCATGATCATCCTTCTCGGATCCCCGGCTCTCAGTAGCGTGTGTCGTGTAACGACCTCGCGAGCGAGCGGTGACCACGTGGATGAAGAAGGCGACGATCAACCCCCGGCCCCGGCGGCCTACTCGCACTCTGGAGATCAACGCGACCGATCGCTCTAGGATTCGCTCTCGGCACAGTCTCAGGCCTCCTGCTCATATGCGCCATAAAGCCGGACGGAAGACCGAAGCCTCCCGATCCCCGCCCGTCCAGATCGGTACCCGTTCCCCCGCCACCGTCCGACCGTGGCCGGCGCGGTACGTCCGCCTGACCCCCACCCACCCGGGCCTGCCCGACAGACCCACCCCGAGCAACCACAGCGCGGCAGCCAGACCACAAACCGCAAGGTGACCACCAAGCCGACCCCGCACCCAGCGGCGAGCAAGCACCGACCGACCCGCAGCGTATTGCCACCCAAGGTTGGGGGCCGGGGTGACCAAGAACGGCATAAAGACGCCCCACAGCCGTCTTGGTCACCCCGGCCCCCAACCGTCCCACCGCAAGAAAAGCCGCGAACCCCAGAAGAAGGACCACAATCAAAGGCATGGGCACCGAAAAAGGCAAGGTGGTCGTGAACAGGTCGATGTCACTGGACGGCTTCATCGCCGCCCCCGACGACAAGATGGACTGGATCTTCGACCTCATACCGCCGGACGCGCCTTGGCTGACGGAGATCGCGGCGGCCACCGGTGCGATGCTCGTCGGCCGGCGTACCCACGACGTAGGCAACCGGATGAACTCCGGCAAGGAGCAGGGTTCCGCAGCGAGGGACGAAGGCTACCCCTTCTCCGGGCCCGTATTCGTCCTGACCCACGAGCCACCGGGCCCGCCCACCCCGCAGGTCACCTTCCTTACCGGTGACATCGGGGAAGCGGTCGCGACGGCCCTGGACGCCGCAGGCGGCAAGGATCTGGAGATTCTCGGCGCCGATATCGCCGGTCAGTGCCTGCGGCGGGGTCTCGTCGACGAGATCGTGGTGTACGTCCTTCCGGTGCTGCTGGGCGACGGCACCCGCTTCTCCGCCCCGGGCCTGCCCAGGATCGGCCTGGAGCCGATCAGCAGCACCCGGTCGGGCGCGGTCACCATCCTCAGGTTCCGCGTCCGCAAGTAGGTCATCGTTGTGAAAGCGGTGTTTCTTCT
Organism: Actinoplanes sp. NPDC051475; assembly: GCF_040689425.1. Lineage (NCBI taxonomy): Bacteria > Bacillati > Actinomycetota > Actinomycetes > Micromonosporales > Micromonosporaceae > Actinoplanes > Actinoplanes sp. NPDC051475. Next base: position 134,149 of record NZ_JBFAZZ010000014.1, on the reverse strand, counting down.
GGCCGCGACGGGGCCGCGAGGGCGAGCCGCCGCAGCGGACCGATCACCGGCAGGGTGAGGAGCAGCCCCACCATCGGTACGAGGAAGGCGATCCGCAGCCCCACCGGTTCCGACAGCAGCCCGAGCAGGACCGCGCCGAGCAGAGCCCCGCCGTAGTTGAACAGGTTGACCCGGGCGATCACCTCGTCGCTGCGCCCGGGTGCGGCGTGCCCGGCCGCGCTGAACGCCAGCGGTACCAGCACCCCGACGCCCGCGCCGGTGAGGGCGAATCCGGCCACGGCCGCGGCGATCGACGGGATCGCGGCCACCAGTGCGCAGCCGGACGCGCAGGCCAGCAGGGACGCGGTCGCGGCTACCGCCCGGCCGGTGCGGGGCACGACGTGGTCGCCCACGAGCCGGGACACCAGCACCGCGACCTGGTACGCCGCGTAGCCCAACGGTGCGACGGAGTCGGCGGCCGCCAGGGAGTCGTGGAGGTAGACCGAGCTCCAGGTGCTCACCGCCGAGTCGGCCAGAAACGCGGTGAAGATCAGCGCGCCGCAGATCAGGACCACCCGCCGGGTGCCGTCGCGGGGCCCGGTGTGGCCGGTCGGGTCCGGCAGTACGGTGCGGGCCGGCTCGTACGCCCGCCAGCCGGCCACGGTGACGACGATCGCGAACGCCCCGGCGGTGCCAACGGCCACTCCCGCGCCCGCGCCGCCCGCGACGAAGGCGGACATCAGCAGGGCCGCCACGAAGGCCGCGGCGGTGTACGCCGCGAACAGCCGGTTCATCACGCTCCGGCCCAGCCGCGCCTGCACCAGTACGCCCTGCATGCTCAGTGACGCGTCGACCGTGCCCAGGCCCACGCCGTACGCCATGAGGACGGCGACGAACGCGACGGTGGGCGTACGGAAAGTGGTGAGCCCGAGCGCGACGCCGACCGCGAGGAGCCCGCCGGTCAGGGCGTAGCGACTGCCCCATCGGGCCGCGGCCCGGTCGGCGAGCAGCGATCCGCCGGCCGCCGCCACGCAGACCAGCAGCAGGATCGCGGAGACCAGGGCGTCGTCGAGGCCCTGCCGCTCCTTGAACATCGGCAGGGCGGTCACCACCGCGGCGTAGCCGAGGCCCTGGGCCGCGTACCCGGCGCCGATCCACCGGGCCCGGGTGCCGCCGGTGGGTTCCGCCGCCGTCACGGCCGGTCCGTCGTGGACCCGGGAACGATCTCCATGGGCGCTCACTCTGGCACGTGACCGCCGTCACGTCGAGAGTCGCTCCGGAACGCGAGGATCAGCAGGAGCTCGAACCGGGCCGCCGGGTCGTCGAGGTCGGGGCCGAGGAGCTGCCGCAGCCGGTTCAGGCGATAGCTCACGGTCTGCGGATGGACGTACAGCTCCGCCGCGACCTCGGCCCGCGATCCCCAGTGCCGCAGCCAGCTGTGCAGCGTGGCCAGCAGCTGGGCGCGCTGGGCCGGGCGCAGCGCCGCCAGCGGGGCCAGCCGGCGGGCCGCGAGGACGGCCAGCGCGCCCGGCTCGCCGTGCAGGCCCAGGGCGGCCAGGTGGTCGTCGGCGAAGACCGGTCCGGGCTGGGTGCCGACCAGGCCGGCGGTCAGCTCGGCGAGCCGCAGCGCCTCGGGCACCTGCGCCCATCCCGTCGCCGGGGCCACGACCGCGCCCCGGCCGCGGAGCATCTCCGCGAGCTGGGGGCGGGCGGCGCGCGGGCCGTCACGCAGCAGGAGTACCGCGTCGTCGTCGCGTTCGATCACGACGCCGTCGCCGCTGTAGCGGAATCGGGCGTCGCGGGCCTGTTCCACGGGCAGCAGCACGGGCACCACCGCGTCCAGGCCGGGCCAGCCGGCCGCCGTGGCCGCCGCGCCGACCACGCTGGGCGGGGAGCTGCCCCGCAGCAGCAGCTCGGCCAGGTGCCGGCGGCGGCGGTCGCCTTCGCCCGCCTGCTCGCGCAGCTGCCGCGCGAAGCCGTCGGTGCTGGCGGCGACCAGCTCGTCCACGTACGCGGTGACGGCGTCGGACAGGTCGATGAGCTCGGCGGTGTCCACCGGCCGCAGCCCCGCCAGGGCCTCGCAGGCGAGCCGCAGCATCAGCCGCGACGCCGTCCGCAGGGACGCCAGCAGCGCCTCGGGGCCGCGGTCCTCCCGGGCCTCCGCGGCGCCGAGCGCGACGAACACCTCGCGGACCGCGGGCGGCAGCGCCGGCTCGGTGGTCCCGACCAGGTCCAGGAAGCGCTCGAACGCGACCCGGGCGGGGGTGTGCAGGTCTCGTTCCACCTTGCGGTCGTCGATGGTGGCGAAAACCGGGTTGGCCTCGGTCACCGCACCCGCCACCGTGCGGACGGTCTCCTCGAGCCGCGGCCGCATCGCGGTGGCCAGGTCGGTGGGGAGTCGTTGCCAGGGTGCCGGGGAGACCGGGGGCGTCATCACGGCCCGATTTTGGCACGGCGTGCTAAAACTCGCCCCGAATCTCGCTGTCCGCGCGATGGTGATGGGACACGCCCGTTCCGGGGACGATGCGAGGGACGAGTACGGACGCACCCGAGGAGACCGCCGTGCAGCACCTGACCTCCCGGCAGCACGTCGTCGACATGTGCCGCACGATGCTGGAACGCGGCTACCTGAAGGCGACCGAGGGCAACGTGTCGGTACGCGTATCCGGACGCCGGCTCTACGCGGTGACGCCGAGCAACTACGACTACGACAGGATGCGTGTCGAGGACATCTGCCTGGTGGACTTCGACGGCAAGCATGTCCCCGACGACTCCGGGGCTGGGCTCGCGCCGTCCATCGAGTGCGGGATGCACGCCAACATCTACCGCGAGCGGCCCGACGTGAATGCGATCGTGCACACCCACCAGCCGTACGCGTCGGCCCTGGCCTTCCTGCGCAAGCCGATCCCGGCGCTCACCGACGAGCAGGTGCGGTTCCTCGGCCGGCAGGTCGCCATCGTCGACTACGCGCCCTCGGGCACCGGCTTCCTCGCCCGCAACGTCCAGAAGAAGGTTGCCGGCGGGGACAACGCCTTCATCATCGCCAATCACGGCATCGTGGCGCTGGGCACCGATCCGGACCGCGCCGTGTTCAACATGGCGCTGCTGGAGAAGGTGTCGATCGCGTACCTGATGGCGCTCACCACCGAGACGGGCAAGGTCTACACCATCCCGGCGGCGATCCGGGAGGTGGCGTTCACCAAGCTGAGGGCCGACGAGAAGCGCATCGCGGCGCAGATCACCAAGGCCGTGACACCGGTACGGGTGCCCGCGGACGAGGAAGCGCCCAGTGCCGACGCCGTGGCCGCGGTACAGAGCGAAGCCGAGCCCGGTTACTCGATCAGCGAGTACCCGGACGTTCCCGACGTCCTGCGCCGGCTCAAGGCGCTCGTCGCCCAGCCGGTCCGCGGGCTGCGGCACGACGCGCTGCTCGACGTGCTCAACTACTTCGACACCAAGTGCCGGGGCAGCAAGGAGATCACCGAGCGGGCCAAGAAGCGCATCCCCGGCGGCGTGCAGCACAATCTCGCGTTCAACTACCCGTTCCCGCTGGCCGTCGACAAGGCCGAGGGGGCGTACCTCACCGACCGCGACGGCAACACGTACATCGACTTCCTGCAGGCCGGCGGCCCGACGATCCTGGGCAGCAACTACGCGCCGGTCAACGAGCAGGTCGCCGCGGTGATCCGCGAGTCCGGGCCGGTCACCGGGCTGTTCCACGAGTACGAGCTCAAGCTCGCCGAGATCATCCACCGGTACATGCCGCACATCGAGATGTACCGGTCGCTGGGGTCGGGCACCGAGGGCGTGATGGCGGCGGTCCGGGGCGCGCGCGCCTACACCGGCCACAAGATGGTGATCAAGGTCGGCGGGGCGTACCACGGGTGGTCCGACACCATGGTCTACGGGCTGAGGGTGCCGGGGACCTACCGGATGAACGCCAAGGGGATCCCGTTCGGCGCCACCGCCCGTACCCGGGAATCGTTTCCGCACGATCTCGGCCAGCTGCGCCGCAAGCTCATCGAGAACCGGGTCCGCGGGGGGACCGCGGCGGTGATCGTGGAGCCGGTCGGGCCGGAGTCGGGCACCCGGCCCGTGCCCCGCGACTTCAACGCCAAGGTCCGCGCGCTCTGCGACGAGTTCGGCGCCCTGCTGATCTTCGACGAGGTGGTCACCGGGTTCCGGCTCGGGCTGGGCGGCGCGGCCGGTTACTTCGGTGTCACGCCGGACCTCACGGTGCTCGGCAAGGCCGTCTCCGGCGGTTATCCGATGGCCGGCGGCGTCGGCGGGCGCTCGGACGTCATGGCCGTCTTCGGCTCCGGGCTCGACGGCAAGAGCGGCGCGCACATCCAGGTCGGCGGCACCCTGTCGGCGAACCCGCTGTCCTGCGCGGCCGGCTACTTCGCCATCGAGGAGATGGCCCGGACCGGCGCGCCGGTCATCGCCGGAGCGGCCGGCGACCGGCTCACCCGCGGCCTGCAGAAGCTGATCGACAGGTACGGGCTGCCCTATGTGGCGTACAACCAGGGGTCCATCGTGCACCTGGAGTGCAGCGGCGTCATGCTGCTGGACATGCGCAACCCGCTGAAGCTGCTCAAGGAGAACAAGAAGCGCAAGCAGCTGATGGAGCAGATGGGCGCGGCGTACGCGGCGCACGGCATCATCACCCTCGCCGGCTCGCGGATGTACACGTCGATGGCCGACACCGACGAGGTCATCGACGACGCCCTGGCCCGCTTCGACCAGGTCTTCGCGCAGGTCGAGGGAGTCTGAGGCGGTGCACGCGACGGCGCCCCAGGTGCTGGCGATCGACCTGGGCACCTCCGGGATGAAGGCCGCCCTGGTCGCCGCCGACGGCACGGTGACCGGCTGGGCCGAGCGCGCCGTGGCGTTGCACGTGCTGCCGGGCGGCGGCGCCGAGCAGGACCCGCACGAGTGGTGGCGCGCGCTGGGCGAGGTGGTCGCCGATCTCGGGCGCGGCCATCCGGAGCACCTGCGGGCGGTCACCACCGTCTGCACCTCCACGCAGGGGGAGGGAACGATCGCGGTGGACGCCCGCGGCGAGCCGCTGACCCGGTGCATCAGCTGGCTGGACATGCGCGGCGCCGGCAACCTGCGGCGGCAGTTCGGCGGGCCGGTCTCGTACGGTGGCTTCTCGGTGCCCCGGATCGCCCGCTGGCTGCGGCTGACCGGCGGCATGCCGTCGGGCACCGGCAAGGACCCGGCCGCCCACATGCTGTGGGTGCGCGACGAGCTTCCCGACGTGTACGACCGCACGGCCACGTTCCTCAACGTGCTGGACTGGATCAACCTGAGGCTGACCGGGCGCACGGTGGCGACCGTCGACTCGATTCTCACCTCGTGGGTCACCGACAACCGCCGCCCCGGCGCGATCCGGTACGCGCCCGCGCTGGTGGCCGGGTGCGGCATCGACGCGGCCAAGCTGCCGCCCATCGTCGCCTGCACCGAGGTGATCGGCCCGCTCGGCCCGGCCGCCGCCGAGCACCTGGGCCTGCCGGAGTCCGTCCAGGTGGTGGCGGGTGCGATCGACAACACCGCCGCGGCGATCGGCGCGGGCACGGTCCGCGACAACGACCCGCACCTGTACGTCGGCACGTCGTCGTGGATCGCCGCGCACGTGCCGCGCAAGAAGACCGACGTGGTGGCGCAGATCGCGGCCGTACCGTGTGCCCTGCCGGACCGTTACCTGATGACCGCGCTGCAGGCCACCGCGGGCGCGAACCTGACCTGGCTGCGCGACAAGGTGGTCGAGTACGACGACCCGCTGCTGGGCGCCGGCCACCTCAGCCGCGACGAGGGCTCGATCTTCGACGCGTTCGACCAGATCATCCCGACGGTTCCGCCCGGCGCCAACGGTGTGCTCTACACCCCCTGGCTGTACGGCGAGCGCGCCCCGGTCGACGACGCGAACCTGCGCGCCGGGTTCCTCAACATCTCGCTCGACACCACCCGCTCGGACCTGCTGCGCGCGGTGTTCGAGGGGGTGGCCTTCAACACCCGCTGGCTGGCCGGCGCGGTCGACCGTTTCCTCGGCGCCCCGGTCTCCTCCATGGCGATCACCGGCGGCGGTGCGCTGTCGGACTCGTGGTGCCAGATCTTCGCCGACGTGCTCGGCATCGAGATCCGCCGCGACGCGCAGCCGCTGGCGGTGAACGCGCGCGGGGCCGGCTGGATCGGCGCGGTGGGCGCCGGGATGATCACCTTCGCCGACGTCCCGGACCTGATCCGCACCGACCGGGTCTTCACGCCGGAGGACGCCCACCACGAGGTGTACGACCGGGTGTTCGACGTCTACCGGTCCGTGCACAAGCACCTCGCCCCGATCTACCGCCGCCTCAACGCGTAGCGGGGTCCGGTCCGCCGATCAGTGGACCCGCACGATCGCCGGCTGGTGGGTTCGCGTGGCCCGGGGGCCCGCGAGGCTCGAGGCATGAGACGAACAGCTGTCTGCACCGTGTTCATCGCCCTGATCGGCCTCGGCGCGGCCCCGGCCGCCGGGAACGGATCCGGCGCCGTCGTCCGCACGGACGCTGGCCCGATCCGGGGTACGGTCACCGCCGGCCACCGCAGCTTCCAGGGCGTGCCGTACGCGTCCGCCCCCACGGGTGACCTGCGCTGGCGGGCCCCTCGACCGGTACGCCCCTGGCACGCCGTGCGCGACGCCACCGAGCCGGGACAGGCCTGCGCGCAGAACTCCCCGGACGGCCGGCAGAGCGGTGCCGAGGACTGCCTCTACCTCGACGTCACCACTCCGCGGCGGCGCCGGGGTCCCGTACCGGTGCTGGTCTGGCTGCACGGCGGCAGCTTCCAGTCCGGTGCCGGCAGCATGTACGACCCCCGCCGCCTCGCCGAGCGGGGCGGCACGATGGTGGTGACCGTCAACTACCGGCTCGGGGTGTTCGGCTTCTTCGGCCTGCCCGGCCTGCCCGGCTCGGGCACCTTCGGCCTCCAGGACCAGCAGGCCGCCCTGCGGTGGGTACGCCGCAACGCCGCGGCCTTCGGCGGCGACCCCGGCAGAGTGACGCTCGCCGGGCAGTCCGCCGGGGGACTGAGCGTCTGCGCGCACCTGACCTCGCCGTCGGCGGCCGGGTTGTTCGACCGGGCGATCATTCAGTCCGGGTCCTGCCTGACCGACTGGCCGGCCGGGCTCTTCTTCCCCGGCATCCCCGCCGGATCGCCGTGGAGCGCGGTGGGGGAGGTGGCGACCGAGGGTGCCCGGCTGGCCGGTGAGCCGGCGATCGGCTGCCCAGCGAGGGCCGGCCGGGTGGCGTGCCTGCGGGCGACCGCGCCGGAGAAGCTGCTGGACGCCACCCGCGGTACGGGACTCCACGCTTTCCTCACCCCGGCGTACGGCACCGCCCTGCTGCCGGAGCTCCCCGCCCGGGCGCTGCGGGGCGCAGCCTTCCATCGGGTGCCCGTGCTCTCCGGATCGACCCGCGACGAACACCGCGGCCTCATCGGCGCCCTCGACGCCTACGCCCCCGTCACCGCCGGGGACTACCGCGCCGCCCTCACCGCCGCGTTCGGCGACGACGCGCAGCGGGTGGAGCGGGCGTATCCGGCCCGGGTTTTCGGCTCCCCGGGCCTGGCGTGGGCGGCCGCGGCCACGGACCGGATCTGGGCATGTCCCACCGCGGCGGGCAACCGGCTCCTGGCACGGCACACCCCGGCCTTCGCGTACGAGTTCGGCGAGCGGCACGGGCCCGCCCCCGGCAGCACGTATCCGTGGGGCGCCTACCACGGCTCCGAGCTGCCTTTCCTGTTCGACGTGGGCTGGCTGACAGGGGAACCGCAGCAGGACCTGGCCGACCGGATGGTCGCGGTCTGGGCCCGGTTCGCGGCCACCGGCGACCCGGGATGGCCGCGGGTACGCCCCGCCGCCCCGGTGCCGTACGTGCGGGTCCTGGCGTCCGGCGACGGTGGCCCGGTGGACGTGGAAGCCCGGCACCGGTGCGGCTTCTGGGCGGCCGTACCCGGGGGAGCGCGCTGATGCTCCGGAACGCCGACCTCTCCTGCTCCCGGCCGGCACCCGTCGCAGCCGAGGATGGGTGACTCGGACCTCTCGCGACAAGGCGGCCGCATGACAGCTCAGCAGCACGACCGGGTGGTACTCCCGGCTGCTCGGGTCGGCACCCGCACCTGGCGGTGGTTCCTGCTGGGCGCCCTCCCGGTCCTCGTCGCCGGTGTCCTGCTCGGTCCCGCCGCCCAGGAGGCCGCGTACGCGGTGTTCGCCGCCGCCGCGGCGCTCGCCGTGGTCGCCGGGCTCCGGGCGCACCGTCCGTCCCGCCCGCTGCCGTGGTGGCTGCTGGCCGGGGGCATGGCCTGCGGTGCGGTCAGCAACCTCGCCTGGTCGATCACCTTGATCCTCGACGGGCCGCCGTCCGGCCTCTCCGTGGTCAACGTCGTGTACTACGGCATGTACCTGCTGGTCGCCGCCGGCCTGGCGATGCTGGCCGCCGGCCGCGGCTCGGCGCTGGCCGGCATGGCCGAAGCCGGCATCGTGGCGTGCACCGCCGCCGTGCTGGCCTGGGTCTTCCTGATCGACCCCGTGCTCGAGACGCACGACGGGATCGACGGCGGGTTCGCGCTGGTCTACCCGGTCCTCGACCTGATCCTGCTCACGATGGCCGTGCGCCTGGCCGTCGCCGCGGCCTCGCTGACCCGGACCCACGTGCTCATCCTGTTCGCCACCGGCGCGCTGGTGCTCGCCGACGTCGGCTACGTGCTGTGGATGGCCTCCGGCGGGTCCTGGTCCGGGTCGGGCGGCAGCGCCGCCTGCTGGATGCTCTTCTACCTGCTCGTCGGCGCCGCGGCCCTGCACCCCTCCATGGCCACCGGCCGCGGTACCGCACCGGTCGGCGGGTACCTGCGCTCGGCACGGCTGATGACCACGGTGAAGGCGCTCATCGTGCTGGTGGGGCCGGCCGCGACCGGGTACGCCTTCTGGAGCGGCCTGCACCGCCAGGACCTCGACACCGTCGACATCGCCCTGCCGCTGGGCGCCGCTGCGGTCACCGGCGTACTGCTGGTTCTGCGCCTGTCGCACAGCAGCACGCTGGTCAACCGGCGGGCCACCGACCTGCAGGCGGCGCTCGACGACCAGGCGGCGCTGCAGCAGCAGATGACCCACCTCGCGCTGCACGACGCCCTCACCGGCCTGCCGAACCGGCTGCACCTCGATCGCCTGATCCAGGCGGCGCTGCGCACCGGCCGCGGCGGCTGCCTGCTGATCGTGGACCTCGACGGCTTCCAGCACGTCAACGACAGCTTTGGGCACCCGACGGGCGACGCCCTGCTCACCGAGGCCGCGCTCCGGCTGCGCCAGGTGATCGGGCGGGCGGGGACGCTGGCCCGCCTCGGGGGTGACGAGTTCGCCGTGCTGCTGCACGACGGGGACACACTGACCGCCGACACGCACGCCCGGGCAGTGCTGCGCACGCTGCGGCAGCCGGTCGAGGTGGACGGCCAGCGGCTGCACGTCACGGCCAGCATCGGGCTGCGCGGCCTCGCTTGCGCCGAGGACAGCGCCGAGGTGCTCAGCGACGCCGACCTCGCCCTGTACGCCGCCAAGGCGGCCGGCAAGGACCGGGTGTTCGCGTACGACGTGACGCTGCGGGAGAGTCAGCTGAAGCGGATCGCCGTCGTCGACCGGCTGCGCACCGCCATCGGCACCGACGCGATCCAGGTGCACTACCAGCCGATCGTGTCGTTCTCCTCCGGCCGGTTCACCGCCGTGGAGGCCCTGGTCCGCTGGGTGCCCCCGGGCGAGGCGACGATCGGGCCGGACGCGTTCATCCCGGCCGCCGAGGACAGCGGGCTGATCGTGCCGCTGGGCGAGCAGGTGCTGCGCCAGGCCTGCCGCGACGCCGCGGTCTGGTACCGCCACTACGGCACCATGCTGACCGTCAACGTCTCGCCGCGGCAGCTGTCCGAGGCCGACTTCGCCGCCCGGGTCATGCGGGCGCTGCACGACGCGGACCTGCCGGCCGCCGCGCTGATCCTCGAGATCACCGAGGGCGTGCTGGTGGGCGCCGGGGCCCAGGCCGAGCAGAGCATCGCGCACCTCAGCGAGCTGCGCCGCTTCGGCGTGCAGGTGGCCGTGGACGACTTCGGCACCGGCTACTCGTCGCTGGCGTACCTGCGGGACCTGCCCATCGACATCCTGAAGATCGACCGGTCGTTCATGCCCGACCCGGCCACCGGCGACCCGGCCCAGCAGGTGGCGCTGGTCCGCACGATCGTCGACCTGGCGCACACGCTGCGGCTCACGGCGGTCGCCGAGGGCGTCGAGACGATGGAGCAGACGGCCGTGCTCCAGGCCCTCGGCTGCGACAAGGGGCAGGGCTTCCACTACGGGCGCCCGGCGCCGGCGGACCGTACGGCGGACGTGCTCGCCGAGGGCATGACCGCCGCCGCGACCCACTGACCGTCCGGCGCGAACGCGCTGGTGAAGCTCGAGGTTTGTCTCCCCGGCGGACGGGAATCCGGCCAGTCCCCAATGGAGGAGAGAAACCATGGTCAGCAGTTCTCGCGCGGACGGCGTCGCCTCACCGCGCGCTCGTACGCTCGTGCAGACGGCCGCGCTGGCGGTCGCCGCCGTGTTCGTGCTCGTCGGCATCCTGGGCTTCATTCCCGGCATCACCACGAACTACGGCGACATGACGTTCGCCGGTCACCACAGCGGTGCCAAGCTGCTCGGCGTCTTCCAGGTGTCGGTCCTGCACAACATCGTCCACCTGCTCTTCGGCGCGGTGGGCATCGCGCTGGCCCGGACCGTCTCCGGCGCGCGGTCGTACCTGATCGGCGGCGGCGCGGTCTACCTGGTGCTCTGGCTGTACGGCCTGGTCGTCAGCCAGGACAGCACGGCGAACTTCGTGCCGGTCAACACCGCCGACGATTGGCTGCACCTGCTCCTCGGCGTCGGCATGATCGTCCTGGGTTTCCTCACCACCCGCGGGACGGCCCGCCGCTGACGTCATGGTCACCCGGTCGGGGGCCTTCTTCCGGATGACGCGAACTCGTTCCGGCAGTAGCCCGCGCGGTGTGTGATCACGGCATCGGCGGGGTACGCGGCGCCCAGCCGCCGAGGAAGGACCCCCGCCGTGACCGACTCCCGTCCCGTGGAAGCACCCCCCTCCGCATCCCCAGCCGACCGGGTGTTCTGCCCGGACAGCACGGGTCGCGGCCTGCTGGAGGCCGCCGTGCGGGCGGTGCACGGCCGGGGATGCCGGGACCTGGACCGGATCCCGCTGCTGGGGCGCCGCCCGGGACTGCGCGCACGGGAGCGGACCCCCGCCCTGCTCAGGGACGCCTACGTCGAGGCCACACCCGTCGACGAGCTGTTCCGGCTGGACGCCGGCGCGGTCGCCGCGTGGATCGCCGGACGCTACCCGGCGCGGTCCTACACCGGTGTGCTGCTCGGCTCGCCGCACGGCGCCGCGGCGCACCTCGCCGCCGCCCTGGACGTACCCTGGCTGCCCTCGGGGTTCACCGTCTCCGTGCCGTGGCCGGGCGGACGGGTGGGGGACTGGGCCGGCGCTCTGGACTGGGGTGCCTTCGTCGCCGAGCGCTTCCTGGCCGGAAACCCGGACGTGACCGTACGCCAGGTCCACGACCCGCTGCAGCGCGGCGGCCTGTGCGGCAGCACCCTGACGCTGCAAGTGCGATGGCGCCGGCTGCCGGCGGCGTACAGGGAATTCCTGACGACCCGGATGGCCCCCGGCGGCGTCGCGCTGACGCTGCGTGATCTGCGCACCTGGCCCGTGCACGAGGTGGCGCCCGGGCACAGCTTCCAGCTCGGCAGCCCGGTCAGCGGCCTGCCGGCGGGCGACTACACGGTGGACGCTCTCCGCTTCCGCCGGTTGCTGGCGGGGCTGGGGGAGAGCCGCTGGGCCACGCCCCCGGACGCCGTGCCTGCCGGGCACGCCGAACTCGCCGTCGAACCCGGGTTCGACGAGGACCTGCGTCGCTGCGGGACGCCCTCGCACGGGGTGCTGTACTCGAGCCCGTCGGTGCTCAGCGCGTTCACCGCCGACCTGCACCGCCAGTGGCTGCGCGACGAGGGGCCGGCCGCGGACCGGTGCGTGGTGGAGACCGGGCCGCTGCTCGACCCCTGGCACGTGCTGACCGCCGGGCTGGTGCCGTACTGGTGCGAGTCGGCCGCCCTGCGAGGCGTGGACGCCGCGGAATGGTGGCTCGCCGGGAGCGAGGCGTTCGACGCGGTGACCGTCCTGCCCCAGCCGCCGGGCGTGCAGAGCGAGGCGTACGCGACGGCGCCGCGGTGGCGTGCCCTGGCCGCCTTCGCGCGGACCCGGCCGCACGTGGACACGCTCGCGATGACCCGCTACCCCTTGCTGCCGCTGCCGGCCGCGCGGGCGACGTCGGCACTCGCCCTGATGGAACCGGCCGACCCGGTGCCGCCGCCGCGGATGCCGGTCGCCGGGTTCCTGGCCGCCCTGCGGTCGTCCGGCCCGGGTGCCGGCCTGGTCGTCGCGTGACCGTCCGTCGGCCGGCTCAGCCAGGTTCGCCGCTCGGCGCCGCGTCCGGCTCGCCGGTCAGCGTGGCGTGCAGGTTCGTCACCTCGAGCACCATCCGGACCACCGGGCCCGGGTCGCGCAGCCGGAGGGCGATTCCGCGGGCGCTCGCGGCCCGCTGGGCGGCGACCAGCATGCCCAGCCCCGAGGAGTCGAGGAAGGTCACCGCGCTCATGTCGATGTCGAGATGTACGCAGTCACGGCGATCGACCACCTGCTGCAGCACCTGCCGCAGCAGGGCGGCGTTGTCCACGTCCACGTCGCCCTCGGGTGTGACGACGATGGTGTCGCCCTCCCGCTCGATCGTGCAGTCGAAAGGCATGGTCCGGCTTCCTCCCCAGGGTGCGGCGGCCACCGTACCCCGCCCGGGGCGGCCGGGAAACGCCGGAGGGCCCCGCTAGTCCGGCGCGTCGGCCTCCTCGCCGTCGCGCGCGTGGCTGAGCTGCTCGTGCAGCGCCGTCATGAGCTCCTCGCCGGTGAACGGCTTCTCCAGCAGGAGCACGTCGGCCGCCAGGGTGCCGTGCGTGGTGAGCACCGGCTGGGCGTACCCGGACATGAACACGACGCGGATCCCCGGCCGGGCCGCGGTGATCGCGTCAGCGATGTCCTTGCCCAGCATGCCGGGCATGATCACGTCGGTGAGCAGCAGGTCGATGACGCCCTGGTGCTCGCCGCTGATCTGCAGCGCCTCCCGGCCGTCGGCGGCGGAGATCACCGTGTACCCGCCTCGGCGCAGGATCCGCTCGGTCACCTCGCGCAGCGCGGTCTCGTCCTCCACCACGAGCACGGTCGCGCCGTGACCGTTGAAGTCGCGGGCGGTGTCCGTGGGCCTGGCCTCCGGCACGGCGACGTCGGTGACGGGCAGCAGGACGGTGATGGTGGTGCCGAACCCGGCCTCGGAGTAGATCTGCACGGTGCCGCCGGCCTGGGTGATGATCCCGTACACGGTGGCCAGCCCCAGACCGGTGCCCTGACCGCTGGGCTTCGTGGTGAAGAACGGGTCGAAGGCCTTGTCGATGACCTCCTTGGGCATGCCGGTGCCGGTGTCGGAGACCCGGATCCGCACGTAGGAGCCCGGCGGCAGCCCGGCGCGGGTGGCCGGGTGGTCCTCGTCGACGGCGACCGCGGCGGTGTCGATGGTGAGGTGCCCCCCGGAGGGCATCGCGTCGCGGCCGTTGACGGCCAGGTTGACCAGGACCTGTTCGAGCTGGCCCGGGTCCGCCATGACGGGCGGCAGCGGCCCGGTGGTGGTGGCCAGGCTGATGTGCTCGCCGATGGAGCGCTGCAGCATCTGCTCGACCTCGGTGACCACGGTGCTGACGTCCAGCGGGCGCGGCCGGATGACCTCGCGGCGGGCGAAGGCGAGCAGCTGGTGGGTCAGGTCGCTGCCGCGGCGGGCCGCCCGGGCGATCTGCTCGGCATCGCGGGCCAGCGGCGTGCCCGCGGCGTCCTCGACGATGAAGGAGGCGTAGTTGAGGATCACCGCGAGCAGGTTGTTGAAGTCGTGGGCGACCCCGCCGGCGAGCTGGCCCAGGCTCTCCAGCCGCTGGGTGCGCTGCAGCCGGGCCTCGATCTTCTGCCGTTCCGTCTCCTCCCGCAGCGCCTGCTGCTCGGCCTCGGCGGCCAGCCGGTCGGTGATGTCGCGGACCGTGGCGACCACGATGACGCCCTCGCCGGTGTCCAGGGCGCTGCAGGAGATCTCGACCGGCAGCTCCGCTCCGTCGCGGCGGCGCGCCGTCCGGGTCGCCCACCGGGGCGCCTGGTCGCCGGCGTCAGCCGAGGCGCCGATCCGCTCGGTGTCCAGCGGCGTGGAGTCGCCGCCGATCCGCAGCATCGCGGCGGCGGGCGGCAGGCCGTCGGGCAGCAGGCGGTGCACGGCCATCTGGGTCAGGTCGTAGCGGGGGTAGCCGAACAGCCGCTCGGCCTCGGCGTTGACCAGCACCACGTTGCCCGCGTCGTCGACGCCGAGCAGGGCGTCCGGCGCGGCGTCGAGGACGGCCTGCACCCTGCCCTCGGCGTGCTCGCGTTCGCTGATGTCGCGGGCCGTGCTGGCCATGCCCACGATGGTGCCGCGCGGGTCGCGCAGCGGTGACACCAGCACCGACACGGTGAGGGAGGTGCCGTCGGCGTGCAGCCGGGTGGTCCGGTAGCGGTCCATCCGGCCGCCGATGCGCACGAGGGCCAGGATCTCCGCCTCGTCGACGCGGCGCTCCTCCGGGATGATCCGGTCGATAGGGCGGCCCACCATCTTGTCCGAGGGGAAGCCGTAGAGCACCTCGGCGCCCGGGTTCCAGGTCATCACGACGCCGTCGACGTCGGTGGTGACGATGGCGTCGTGCGAGGACTGCACGATCGAGGCCAGCAGCGTCCTGGCCTGCTCGGCTTCCCGGTGCACGGTGTCGTCGCGCAGCACGGAGGTCACCAGCACCTCGTCGTCGGGCGTGGTGACCGCCGCCAGCGACACCTCGACGGGAAACACCTGGCCGTCGCGGCGCAGCCCGCGCAGGGGCAGCCGGCGCAGCGGCGGGTGCTCGCTGGCCAGGTAGCCGACGCGGTGGGCCGGGTGCTGCGGCCGGGCGTCCTCGGGAACGAGGTCGTCCACGGAGCGGCCGAGCAGGTTGCCGGCGGGGTAGGCGAACATCTCGTGCGCCCGGCGGTTGGCCAGGACGATCGTGCCGTCCTCCCGGCTGACGATCACCG
This sequence comes from Actinoplanes sp. NPDC051475, assembly GCF_040689425.1. NCBI lineage: Bacteria > Bacillati > Actinomycetota > Actinomycetes > Micromonosporales > Micromonosporaceae > Actinoplanes > Actinoplanes sp. NPDC051475. The sequence continues at coordinate 118,916 of NZ_JBFAZZ010000014.1, read as the reverse complement.
CGTCGGGCGCCTCGTCCACCAGCTGTCCGGTCAGCGATGCGAGCGTCTGCACCATCCCTCGATCCCGGCGGGTCCGTACCCCGGTATCCGGCTGTCGGCTGCGAGCGTGTCTCCCTCAACGTAAAGTCATCCGCACCCCCGGTGCTCGCTGTTCGCGGAAACTGTTGGAAGGGCGGCACCATGGCCGGCGACACCCACCTGCCCACCGGAATCGATCCGAACCAGCCCAGCGCGGCCCGGATCTACGACGCCTTCCTCGGCGGCACGCACAACTTCGCGGCCGACCGCGCGGTCGCCGAACGGGCCGTGCAGCTGGTGCCGGACCTGCCGCGCATCATGAAGGCCAACCGGGGGTTCCTGCAGCGCGCGGTCCGCTACGCCCTGTCCCGGGGGGTCCGCCAGTTCCTCGACCTCGGCTCCGGGATCCCCACCGAGGGCAACGTCCACGAGGTGGCCCGGGAGCTGCACCCGGACGCCCGGGTCGCGTACGTCGACCGGGAGCCGACCGCGGTCCTGCACGCCCGCGAGATCATCGGCCTCGACCCCGGCACGATCGCGATCCAGGGCGACCTCCAGCAGCCCGCCGACATCATGTCCGACCCGCAGCTGCGCCAGCTGATCGACTTCGCCGAGCCGGTCTGCGTGCTCATGCTCGCCGTCCTGCATTTCGTGCCGGACAGCCCGGCGCTGACCGCGGCGCTGCGGCATTACCACGAGGTGGCCGCACCCGGCAGCATCCTCGTGATCTCCCACGCGACGGCCAGCGCGAACGCGGAGGAACTCGACCGGATCACCGACCTCTACAACCGCACCGGTACGCCGCTCGTGATCCGCGACCGCGACCGGTTCGGCGGCCTGCTGGAGGGCTGGGACCTGGTGGAGCCGGGCATCGTGTACGGGCCCGAGTGGCGTCCCGAACCCGGCGACGAGTGGGACGGCGACCCCTCGAGCTCGATCACCATCGCCGCGGTCGGCGTGCACCGCTGAACGGCCCGTTCGCCCGGAGCCTCCCGAACCCCACCGGTGTAGTTCACGGAGATCGCGCCGCTCCGCTTGACGAAGGCCGCCGCAGGGTCGCTGACTGGAGATCATGCTGCCCGAGATCGTCGCGCCGATGCTGGCCACCCTCGGCGAGCCGCCCACCGGCCCGGGGCAGGCGATCGAGCTCAAGTGGGACGGCATCCGCTGCGTCGCGTACGCCGAGGACGGCGCCGTACGCCTGCACAGCCGCAACGGCAACGACCTGACCGGCGCGTACCCGGAACTCGCCGGGCTGGGTGACCTGGCCGGCGGCCGGGCGCTGGTGCTCGACGGCGAACTGGTCGCGCTGGACGCCGCCGGCCGGCCCTCGTTCGGCCGGTTGCAGCAGCGCATGCAGGTGGCGCAGCCGACGCCCGCGCTGGTGGCGGCGGTGCCGGTCGTCTACTACGTCTTCGACCTGCTCCATCTCGACGGCAACGCGACCCTGCAGCTCCCGTACGCCGAACGCCGCGACCTTCTTGCCGGGCTGGGCCTGAGCTCGGAGACGCTTCGCGTACCCGCGCACTTCGTCGGCGCCGATCCGCAGGCCGTCATGACCGCCGCGGAGGCACAGGGGCTGGAGGGCATCGTGGTCAAGCGGCTGGCCTCCGCGTACCAGCCGGGGCGCCGGTCCCGCGACTGGATCAAGGTGCCGTTCAACCGGACCCAGGAAGTTGTGGTCATCGGCTACAAGCCGGGTCAGGGCCGCCGCGCCGGCACCATCGGCTCGTTGCTGCTGGCGGTCGCCGGGCCGGACGGCCGGCCGTCGTTCGCGGGCGGGGTCGGCACCGGGTTCACCCAGCAGATGCTGCACCACCTTCAGGACATGCTGCGGCCGATCGCCCGGGCCACGCCGCCGGTGACCGGCATCCCGCGCGAGTTCGTGCGCGGGGGCCGGTGGGTCGAGCCGGAGGTGGTCGGGGAGGTGTCGTTCCGCAACTGGACCTCCGACGGGCGGATGCGGCACCCGTCCTGGCGTGGATTGCGGCTCGACAAACGACCCGCGCAGACCTGGCCCGGCGGCGCCGGCGAGAGCGTGGAGATGGCGATGGCGACCGCGGACGGGACCTGGCTGGTCGAGGTTATCCGGCAGGGCCCGGTCACCTTCTGCCGCATCACCCACGGCGAGGACGTCATCGACCGCATCCCGGAGATCGCCGGCGTGGAAGCGATCCTCGTGCGGGCCGGTGTCCGCCTCGCCGACCTGCATCCGGCCGCGGGGGTCACCTCGGCTACGGCGTGACCTGGTCGGCCGCGGTGCTGACGGCGTGGATGAGCCGGGGGATGCGAACCACCCCGACGTAGCGACCGGCGTTGTCGGTGCACAACAAGGGCTGTGCCCAATCGGTACGGGTGATCGCCCGCAGCGCCGCCTCGGCCACCGGGGAGTCGACGTTGATCCGCATGCCGGGGGTGACCACCGGCACCGGGGCGCTGCGGTCGTCGAGCGTGGCGATCGGCCGCTGCTGGTCGTCGCAGAGCACGACCAGATCGACGGCGGCGTCGTCGAAGGCGGCGGCCGCCATCGCCGCGTCGGTCACCACGGGCGGATGGTCGAGGTGCCGGCGCAGGGTGTCGCCGGCCCCGGAACCCGCCGCGGCGCTGATCCGGGCCCTGGTGCCCAGCGTCCGGGCGGCCTCGAACTCGACGGCGGCCCAGGGCGCGGCCGGCCGTCCCAGGAAGTAGCCCTGGGCCAGCGGCACACCCAGGTCGGCGAGGGTGGTGAGCTCGCCGGCCCGTTCGATGCCCTCGGCCAGCAGCCAGGCGTCGATCCGGCCGGCGAAGGTGCCCACCATCTCGACCAGCGCCCGCTTGGCCTCGTCGTGGTCGATGTCCACGATCAGCGCGCGATCGAGCTTGATCATGGCGGGGCGCAGCGCGAGCAGGCGGGTGAGGCCGGCGTACCCGGATCCGGCGTCGTCGACCGCGAGCAGGGCACCGGCCGAACGCAGCCGGTTGAGGTCGGGTTCGAGGGCCCGCCAGTCGTCGATGACGACGTGCTCGGGGAGCTCCACGATGACGCCGCGCAGGTCGCCCTGCTCGCGCCATACGGCCCGGACGACGCCGGCGTCGAGCACCTCGGGGCCGACGTTGACGGTGAGGAAGCAGTTGGGGGGCAGGGAGGCGCGGTGCGCGAACGCGGCGCGCAGGGCGGCCGCCTGCAGCTCGGCGCTGAGGCCGTGCTCGTGGGCGGCGGCGAACCACGGCTCGGGGCTGCGTACCGGATAACCCACGAAGCGGGTCAGGGCCTCGTACCCGACGCCGACGCCGCGGGCGACGTCGATGATCGGTTGATAGACGGCGTGCAGGCCGTGCCCGGCTGCCGCCGCGCGCAGCATCCGCGGCCAGTCGGCCGGGGATTCCTCGGCCGGCACGAGACGGTCAGACGTGCACGGGCCGGACCGCGGCGCGGACGGCCTCGACCAGCTCGGGGGGTACGGAGGTCAGTCCGTGGTCCTCGGCGGCGTGCCGGGCCACCGCGGCCAGGATCTCGTCCTCGGTGTCGCAGACGAATGTGGCGTCGCAGCCGGGTACGACGTCACCGCAGGCGAAGGTCTTCATGAGCTTCTCTTCGGCGCCCCTCGCGCCGGTCTGAGCCGGCGGTGGCCGCGGGCAGCGTGAACCGGAACCTGGTGCCCTGCCCGTCCGGGTTCGGCTCGGCGCTGATCGTGCCGCCGTGCCGCTCCACGATCCGGCGGCAGATGCCCAGCCCGAGGCCGGTGCCCTGGTAGCCGGCCGTGCGGTGGGCGCGGTGGAAGTTGTCGAAGACGCGGGCGTGTTGTCCGTCGGGGATGCCGATGCCGTTGTCCCGGATCCGCACCTCGACCTGGCCCGCGTCGCCGGCCACCGCGGTGATCTCCAGCTCGGGGACGACGCCCGGGCCGGTGTACTTGATCGCGTTGCTGATCAGGTTGTCGAGCAGCTGACGGATCAGGACGGGATCGGCGTGGACCGCGGGCAGCCCGTCGACGGTGAACCGGGGAACCGGGCCACCGCCGCTCTGGGCCTGGTCGACGCGGGCGGTGGCCAGCTCCGAGACCACGGCGTCGAGGGAGAGGTCGACCGTGGCGAGGGCCGCGTCGCGGGCCGTGGTGTACGCGAGCAGGTCGTTGATGAGGTTGCGCATGCGGGTGCCGGCGCGCTGGATGCGGCGCAGGCCGTCCCGGGCGTCCTCGACGGCGGGGTGCTGGGGTGCCTCGTCGAGCGCGGACAGGCCGGCGTCGGACCATCCCTCGACGGTGGTGAGCGGGTTGAGCAGGTCGTGGGCCACGACGCCGGCGAAGGAAGCGAGCTCGTCGCGGTGCCGGCGGTCGGCGGTGACGTCGCTGAAGATGTTGACCGTGCAGGGCCGGCCGTCGACGAGCTGCGGGATCGGCGTCGCGGTCACATGCAGGATGCGCCCATCCGGTACGCCGGGGTTGCGGACGACGATGTCGATGCTGTGCGGCTCGCCGCTCTCCGACGCCCGGCGGAACGGCAACTCGCCGGTGCTCAGCGGCTTGCCGTCGGGGTGGAACAGGCCGTAGAAGCCGGCGTCGGCCGCCTGCCCGCTGGTGCTCACCACACCGCCCATCAGCCGGGCGGCGGCGGAGTTGCGCAGGATGACCCGGCCGTCGTCGTCCATGACCACGAGTCCCTCGGCCATGCTGTCGACGATGGCGACGAGCATCGTCGCTTGGTCTGCGGCCGTCTTCTCGGAGGCGCGCAGGTCGGCGAGCAGCCGGACGCGTTCGTCGCGGCCGAGCGCCAGCGCGAGCCCGACGACGGCCACCATGCCGACGAACGCCTGGGCGATCAGGGCGCGGAGGGCGTTGTCCCCGATCTGCGCGAACGGGCCGTCGCCGTGCAGGGTGAACAGCACCGCGGTGGAGCCGAAGACCAGGTCGTGCACCACCACGAAGGCGGTGTGCAGCCGCAGCCCGGCCCAGACGGTCATGATCAGCAGGGGGAACGCGAGGGGCAGCCCGTTGTCGAGACCGAACGCGACGGTGTAGGTGAGCGCCGAGCACACGACGACGGCGACGTACTCCAGCAGGTGCCTGCCGACGGGCGGCACGATGCCGCACCGCGGGGCCGCCCGGCGCGCGGCCCGCCACCGGTGCAGCGCGTGGCCCAGTCGCAGGCCGGTCGCGCCGATCAGCAGGATGCTCACGGTGTTGCGGGTCATCCAGACCGCCGTCGCCGGCCAGGAGTAGACCCCGTTGACGATCCAGCCGGCGGTGGGACCGATCACCGCGCCCGCGGCGGTGGCCAGGAACGCGGAGACGATGAGGTGCCAGAGCTCGGCGAGCCGGGCCAGCGGCCGGTCACCGCCGCCGCCCCACAGGTGCGGCAGCCACCGGCGGAAGAGGTACGCGAAGACCCCCGCCTGCATCAGATTCGCCACGACGAACCCCACGGCCAGCACGGCCGGCGCACCGGTGGCCATGTTCACCACGATGGTCACCACGGACAACGCCAGCACGTCCAGCCACCGCCGTCGCGAGCGCCACTGGGCCAGGAACCAGACGGCGGAGACGCCGGCGGCGGGCCACACCAGGCTGAGGTTGGTGCCGTCCATGATCGTCTGCCGCCCGAGCCAGGTGGCAGCCAGGTACAGCAGCGTGAAGACCGCCGTACGGCCGAGCGAGCTCCGCAGGCTCATGAGGCCGTTCCCGGGTGCCGCGGTGCCTCACGCGCTCGGGTGAGGACGTCGTGCAGCGCGTCGTGCAGTGCCGACGGGGTGAAGGGCTTGGCGACGTATCCGGCGCCGTACCGGGCGGCCGCCGCCAGGACGTCGGCGTCCCACAGCACGGTCAGGAACACGGTGGGCAGGCCGGGGATGCCGGCGCGCAGGCGCTCGAGCAGCGCGAAGCCGTCCATGCCCGGCATGCCGACGTCGAGCACGGCGGCGTCGGGCACGCCGTGCACCGCGATCTCGGCGAGCGCGGTCGGCGCGTCGTGCGCGCAGATGACCTGATGCCCGGCCCGGATGAGGTGCCGCGCGACCAGGGCACAGATGTCCGGCTCGTCGTCGACCACCAGCAGCCGTGCCACCCGCCGTACCTCCTCTTCCGCCTGTCCTATCGGCAGTGCGGCCGCGGGCGCTGAGTTCGCCCGCCACCCGACGGCATGAAGGCGGCGCCGAACAGGATTGCAGTGGATCACGGTGGGTAGGCAGTGGACCGCACGACATTGCCGAACACCTTCAGGAGGAGGCGCTGATATGACTGACGTATATGCGGACCCGTACGCGCCGAACGGCACGCACGCGGACGCGCCGTCGGCGGCCAGACAGGCGGCGGGCCAGAGCGCCCAGGCCGCCGGACAGGCGGCGAGCGAGGTCGCCGGCACCGCCAAGCACCAGGCTCAGCGCGTCGCCGCGGAGGCCGGGAGCCAGGCCCGTACGGTCGCCGCCGAGCTGCGTGACAAGGTCGGCGAGCAGGCCCGTACGCAGAGCGACAAGCTGGTGAGCACCATCCGCGAGACGGCCGACCACCTCGACCAGATGCGCGGCGACCGGCAGGACTCGCCGGCCGCGACCGTGGTCTCCCGGGTCGCCGACGGTGGCCGGCAGCTCGCCGACTACCTGGACCGCAACGGCCCGGAAGGGGTTCTGCAGGAGGTCACCGACTTCGCCCGGCGCCGTCCCGGTGCCTTCCTCGCGACCGCCCTGGCCGCCGGCTTCGTGGTCGGGCGCCTGGGCAAGGGCGTGATGAAGGCCGACGACGACAGCGGCAAGCCCGCCGGTGACGCCTTCGTCTCCCGTACGTCCGAGACCGAGCCGTACGGCACCACCGGTTACACCCCGGCGTCCACCTACGGCACCGGCACCACCCCCGGCTCGTACAGCACCTCCACGCAGTACGCCGCGACCGGTACCGGCACTCCTGTCGTCGCCGACAACGGTTACGCCACCGACCTGCCCGGAGGAACGCGATGACGGCGACCGCCCACCGCGACGATCAGCGCGAGGACGTCGGCGCGACCTCCATCGGCGAGCTGATCGGCAATGTCAGCAACGACCTCTCCCAGCTGTTCCGCCAGGAGGTGGAGCTCGCCAAGGCGGAGATCAAGCAGGAGGCCGCCAAGGCCGGCAAGGCCGCCGGGATGCTCGGCGGCGCCGCTTTCGCGGGCTACATGACCATCGTGCTGCTCAGCTTCGCGCTGGTGTTCGCGCTGGGCAACGTGATGGACCTGGGCTGGGCCGCACTCATCGTCGCGGCGCTCTGGGGCGCCGCCGGGGCGGTGCTCGCGCTCAACGGCCGCAAGAAGCTCCAGACCGTCGATCCCGTACCGCACCGCACCGTCGACACCCTCAAGGAGGACGCGCAATGGCTCAAGAACCCGACCGGCTGAGGCAGGAGATCGAGCAGACGCGCGCCTCGCTGACGCGCGACGTGGACCTGCTGGCGGAGAAGACCAGCCCCTCGCGGGTCGCGCAGCGACGCTGGACCGCGGTGAAGGAGAAGATCATGGGTACGTCGGACCACGCCCGGCACGCCGCCTCCGGCGCCGCGCACTCGGCGGCCGGCACGGTGCAGGACAAGGCCTCCCAGCTCGGCGACAAGGCTTCGCACCTGGGCGGCATGGCGTCGGACAAGGCATCGCAGCTCGGTGACAAGGCGTCGGGCGCGGCGCACAACGTCGCCGACACGGTCCGCGGTGCGCCGCAGGCCGTGACCCAGCAGACGCAGGGCAACCCGCTCGCCGCCGGCATCATCGCCTTCGGCGTCGGCATGCTGGCCGCCACGCTGATCCCGGTCACCGACGCCGAAAAGCGTGCCGGTGAGCAGCTCAAGGAGCACAGCGGCGACCTGACCGACAAGGTCAAGGACGTCGCCGCGGGCATGAAGGACGAGCTCTCCGGCACGGTGCAGGAGGCCGTCGGCCAGCTGAAGGAGACCGCGCAGGACGCCGCGCAGGCGACCAAGGATCAGGCCCGCTCGTCCGCCCAGGACGCACAGGACCAGAGCAAGCGGGCGTTCAGCGACGCCCGTTCCTGACGCAACGCAACCATGTGGGCCCGCGGTCGTACCGCGGGCCCACTGCTGTGTCCGTTGGTGCGTATGGGGTTTCGGCGCAGGCCGGGACCGGGTATCACCAGTGCGGGAGGTGATCACCGATGAAGTTCATCGTGAAGAAGGCCAGTAACGGACAGTTCCGGTTCAACATGGTCGCGAGCAACGGCCAGACCGTGGCCACCAGCGAGACGTACACCCGCAAGTCGTCCGCGCTGGAGACGATCGAGTCGATCCGGAAGAACGCTCCGGGTGCGACCGTCGACGACCAGACGGCCAGCTAGAGCAGCAGGACCCGCCCAGGACCAGCACGCAGGCCACCATCTCGATCATGCCGACCCGGGGCGGGCGCAGGTCCCGCCCCGGCAGCTCCCAGCCCCCACGAACAACACAGGAAGCGCCGCACCTGGCCCTATCGCTGCGCCTCGAAGTGCTCCTTCATCGCGGGGTAGTAGTCGTCGAAGTCCGGCGCCGGGCCGCCGTCGCGCGAGGCGACCAGCGCGTCCAGGTAGAACTCCCAGCCCGGCCCGACCTCGCCGACGCCCTCCGTGCCGCTCAGGTGGTGCGTGAACCGCAGCTCGGTCACGCCCGCGTCCTCGGTCAGCACCATGTCCATGTGCCAGCTGCCGTGCTCGTGCACGGAGGAGAGCGCCAGCCGGCGCGGAGGCTCGCACGCGTCGATGGTCATGTCCATCCAGGGCCGGCCCTCCTCCTGGACCATCTGGACCTTGATCGTGTTCCCCGGTGCCGCGTCGCCCTCCCACGGGCCGAACCAGCGTGCCGTGCGCGCCGGATCGGTCAGGCTCGCCCAGACGTCGGCCAGGGGAGCGCGGAACGTACGGGTCAGCACGAGGTCGTCGCCGAACAGCCGGCCGGTGGGTGTCGGGCTCATGCGGTCTCCTTCTGAGATGGGTGTCGCCCGGCGGCCTGGTGCCGCTCGCGGCGGGTGCGGTAGACCTCGGTCTCCAGCGCGTCGAGGTGGTGCTGCCAGCCGGACGGGCGCGTCAGCCGGGCCAGCCATCCGGCCAGCTCGTCGAGCGGGGCGATGACCAGGGCGTAGACCCGCCGGCGTCCCTCGGCCGTGTCGCGCACCAGGCCGGCCTCGCGCAGCACGCGCAGGTGCCGGCTGACGGCCGGGCGGCTGATCACGAACCGGTCGGCGATCTGCCCGGCGGAGAGCGGTTCGTCGCGCAGCATCAGCAGGATCTCCCGCCGCACCGGATCGGCGATCGCGCCCGCCACCTCGTCCACCCCGGAAGCGTAACCAACAGGTTACGGGTCTGCCGACGCGGGGCCGGGTCCGGCATGATCACGACGTCGATCGCCCCGCAGTGAAGGACACAGATGAGCGCGAATCCGCCGACCCCACCTGCCGCCCCGCGCAGGAGTCTCCTCCGGAGGATCGGCATGCTCGCCGGACCGATCGTGGTGAGCGCACTCTTCCTCTGGGCCGTCGCGCTCGCGGCGCTGGACGAACCCGCACCGGCCGCCCAGAGTCCCTGCCGCGGCCGGCCGGAGACCGTACGCGAGATCCGCAAGGAGGCGGTGTTCCGTGAGCATCCGGCCGGATCCCGGCTCAGTGAGCCCGTCGAGTCGTACTCCTGCGGCTCGTCACCGAGCGACAGCCCCGTCTCGTTCGTGAACAACGCCGTCGTCGCCCGGCGGCTGACCACGTCGAAGAGCGCGGCGGACATCCGCGCCTACTACGCCGACCTGGCCGCGCGCTCGGGCTGGCGCCCCGCCGGGTTCTCCGCCGGGGTGTACTCGGCGATCAAGCCGGCCGGCGGCTGCCCATGGTGGTTCGCCGTGAGCACCGCGAAGGGCGGCTACGGGATCCGGGTCTACTACCAGCCGGTCGGCGTCGCCGCCGACGACTGCGACTGGGCGTCGGGCCGGCCCGAGATCATCCCGCTCACCGACTGAGACCGGTCAGGCGGCCGCGGTCTCGGCGGCGATCATCGCCTCGACCGGCATGATGGCCGCGCCGAGCGCCACCGCGTCGCCGCCGAAGGTCGACGGGTGCAGGTCGAACTGGGTGCCCGGGCGGGGCAGGCTGTGCCGCCGGATCGCCTGCTCCAGCGGGCCGGCGAGGCGATCCATCAGGCGCAGGCCCACCCAGCCGCCGACGATGATGCGCTGGGGGTTGGTCAGGTTGACCATGTTGGCCAGGCCGATTCCCACGGTGTCGATCACCTCGTCGCGCAGCCGGGCCGCCGTCGCGTCCGTCTCCGCCGCCTCGAGGAAGGCCCCGACGGCACGCCAGCCGGTGCCCTCGAAGACGCCGCCCTGCTCGCGCCAGGCGGTGAGGATCGCGTCGGAGCCGGCGTACGCCTCTACGCAGCCCCGCCCGCCGCACCGGCAGCGGCGGCCGTTGCGCTCGACCTTGGTGTGGCCCCATTCGGCGGCGCTGCCGGCGTACCCGTGGGTCAACCGGCCGTCGCTGACGACGCCGAGACCGACGCCGCGCCCGAGCAGGGCCACCAGCGAGTGCTCGACGTCGTGCGCGGCGCCGAACCAGAGTTCGGCCTTGGCCTGGGTCTTGGCGCCGTTCTCCGCGAAGACCGGGACGTCGGCGGTGACCAGCCGGTCGACCGGCACGGGCGGCCAGCCCAGCGTCTGGGCGTAGAGCACCTGCCCGCCGCTCGCGTCGGTCTCCACCAGCCCCGGCAGCCCGACGCCGATGCCGAGCAGCCGCGTCCACGCCTGCGGGTTGCGCTCGCGCAGCGCGGCGAGCGCGTCGCTCAGGTCGTGGGCGATGGTGGCGGCGTCCTCCTGCTCGCGGCCGCCGCGGAACTCCCGGTCGACCCGGTTCATCGTGAGGTCGAACAGCTCGACCGCGACGCCGCGCTCGCCCATGTCGGCGCCCACCGAATACGCTGCCTCCGGGCGCGGGCCGATCAGCGCGATGGGCCGGCCGCCGCGCGAGGCCACAGAGCCGTTCTCCTGCACCAGGCCCTCGGCGATCAGCTCGCCGACCAGCTTGGTGACCGAGGCGGGGGAGAGGTCGCAGAGCTGACCGAGCTTCGCGCGGGTGGTCTCGCGGGCCAGGATGATGTGGCGCAGGACCAGCGAGCGGTTCCGGTGGCGCAGCGACGTCACGGTGGATGCCTCGGGCACGACCAGGCTCCGGCGACCCGAGGTGAAACTGACGCCCATATGCCTCCGAGTGCCACGACCTGCGGACATGTCTACCCGGTTCGCCCGGTGAGGTCCAGTCCCCGCAGCACGCCGCCGGCCGTCGCGCGCACCACCAGCGCGTCGCCGGACCACCGTACGTCGAAGGCCGCCGGGTCGTCCGCGTGGACGGTCCAGCCCGCGGGTGGCGCGGCGAGGGGGAACCGCAGCTCCTGCCCGGCGCGCACGGTCAGCTCCAGCGGATCGGGGTACGGCTCGCCCGCGGTGTGGTGCCAGATCGCCTCCAGGGCGGCCTCGTCACGGCCGGCGAAGCGGGTCGGGGCGTCGGGGCCGGTCTCCGCGTGACCCCAGGCCGGCAACCGCAGCGGTACGCGCCCGAAGAGTGCGTTGATCACGTCCTCACGGACCTCGCACCGCCGCAGCGCGACGTTGTCCAGCATGGTGTCGAGCAGCCGCTGCGCGGTCGCCGCGTCCACCTCGTCACCGGGGTCGGCGATCCGATCCCAGCCGTCCGGCACCGGTGCGGAGACGGGCGAGGTGCGGGTGCCCAGCTTCTTCCAGGGCCAGAAGTTCCAGCCGATGCCGTACTGCTCGTAGAGCCGGGTGGCTGTGTAGATCCATTCCGGGGTGTTCTCGCCGCCCTCGCCCATGTAGACGGGTATCCCGAGGCGGTCCCGCACGCGCAGATAGTCGTCGATGCTCGCGCGCTCGGGCGCACACCAGTAGCGGTGGAACTGCAGCACGGAGTTCGGGTCGAGCACCCGGGTGAAGACCGACACGTCGGTGGCCCACTGCGGGCCCTCGTACATGATCAGATGGTCCGGGTCCTCCTCGCGGATCGCGGCGGTGAGGTCCATGTACAGGTCGATCAGCTCGCGCGGATAGACGTACTGCCACTGCTCCGGGAGCGGCTCGTTGAGCAGGTCGTACCCGAGCACCGTGGTGTTGTGCCGATAGCGTCGTGCGATTTCGCGCCAGAGGGCGACGGTGAGCCTGCGGTAGCGCTCGTCCATGAACAGTTCCGGCTTGCCGCGGGGCGAGTCGTCGATGTTCGTGCCGGTCTGGCCGCCCGGCGCCCCGTGCAGGTCCAGCAGCACCCAGAGCCCTTGGCGCGCACACCAGTCGATCACCCTGTCGATCAGCGCGAAGCCGTCGGCGCGGAAGTCCCCGTCGCCGGTGAGCAGGATGCGGGAGTTGATGGGCAGCCGTACGTGGTCGAAGCCCAGCTCCGCGATGCGGGCGATGTCCTCCTCGGCGACGAACACGTCCCTGAACCGCTTCCAGAAGTCGGCGGCCGCGTCCGCGCCGATCAGGTGTGCGATGCGGGCCTCGATCTCCCGGGGTGACCCGAGGCCGTCACCGAAGCGCCACATGTAGCCCTCGGGCAGCAGCCAGTTGCCCAGCCCGACCCCGCGCAGCAACAGGGCCCGGCACGCTTCGTCGACGATCTCCGTTCCGCGGGTGCGGAGGTAGCCCATCGGGCCTCCCGTCTTTCGCTTTGCCTAAAAATAAGAGTAAGCTGATCGGCAGGCTAGCAGGGCGGCGGTGCCCACGGACAGACCCCGGCGTGAGACATCCGCCATTTCCCGGCGCCGAGAGAGCGCTCTCCCATAACAATTATCTATTGTCGTTCATCGACTTGACTCGGTGCCGTAACAAGCCTTTGACTGGCGTCCCCCATCCCCTCCTTTCCCCGAAAAGGACGCCATGAGAAGAAGAAAGCTCCTCGCCGTCCTCGGCTCCGCCCTCACGGTCGGAGCGCTCGGCGTCGCGGGCGTCACCGACGCCTTCGCCGCCTCCACCGGCTCCCTGGTCAGCGCGTCCAGCGGCAAATGCCTCGACGTGGCGAACAACTCGACCGCCGACGGCGCCGTCGTGCACATGTGGACGTGTTACGACTCCGTGGCGAGCCAGAAATGGGCCCTCGCGGACAACGGCTCCGTGCAGTCCCAGGGCAAATGCCTGGACGTCGTGAACGGCGCCACCACCGACGGCGCGGTCGTGCACCTGTGGACGTGCTACGACTCGGTGGCGAGCCAGAAATGGACGCTGACCGCCGGCCGCGACCTGGTGAACACGGCCTCCGGCAAGTGCCTCGACATCAAGGACAACAGCACCGCCGACGGCGCGCGGCTCCAGCTGTGGTCGTGTGCCGGCACCCCCAACCAGAAGTGGACGGCCTCCGGCGCCCCCACCACGCCGCCGAGCACCGTGCCACCGAACCCGTCGAACCCCGACCTCGGGCCGAACGTCAGCGTCTTCGATCCGTCGATGTCGGCGGCCACCATCCAGAACCGGCTCAACCAGGTCTTCAACCAGCAGGTGACCAACCAGTTCGGCAATGCCCGCTACGCATTGCTGTTCAAGCCCGGCAGCTACAACGTCGACGCGAACGTCGGCTTCTTCACCCAGGTCGCCGGCCTGGGCCTCAGCCCGGACGCCGTCACCGTCAACGGCCGGGTGCACGCCGAGGCGGACTGGTGGCCGGACGGCTCGCAGAACGCCACCCAGAACTTCTGGCGCTCGGCCGAGGGCCTGTCCGTCACGCCGACCGGCGGGCTGGACCGATGGGCGGTGTCGCAGGCGGCCCCGTACCGGCGGATGCATGTACGCGGCAACCTGGCGCTGTCCGACGGCGGCTGGTCCTCCGGCGGCTTCCTCGCCGACTCGAGGATCGACGGGCAGATCCAGTCCGGTACGCAGCAGCAGTGGCTGACTCGCAACTCGGCCATGGGCAGCTGGTCCGGCTCGAACTGGAACCAGGTCTTCGTCGGTGCCCCCGGGGCGCCGGCGCAGAGCTTCCCATCGCCGCCGTACACGAGCGTGGGGTCGGCTCCGGTGGTCGCGGAGAAGCCGTACCTCTATGTGGACGGCGCCGGGGCGTACCAGGTCTTCGTGCCCGCCCTGCGCCGCAACGCCACCGGCACCACCTGGGCGAACGGCAACCCGGCCGGCTCCTCGCTGCCGATCGCCACGTTCTACGTGGTCAAGGCCGGCGACACCGCCGCCACCATCAACGCGGCGCTGGCGGCCGGCAAGAACCTGCTCGTCACGCCCGGCGTCTACCACCTCAACGCGCCGATCACCGTGAACCGGGCCGGCACCGTCGTGCTCGGCCTCGGGCTGGCGACGTTCGTACCGGACAACGGCGCGGTGGCCATGACCGTCGCCGACGTCGACGGCGTACGGGTGGCCGGCCTGCTGTTCGACGCGGGCACCACGAACTCGCCGGTGCTGATGGAGGTCGGCCCGAACGGCGCGTCGGCCGACCATTCGGCCGACCCGACGGTGCTGTCCGACGTATTCTTCCGCATCGGCGGCTCGATCGCGGGCAAGGCCTCGGTGAGCCTGCGGATCAACAGCGACGACGTGATCGGCGACCACGCGTGGATCTGGCGGGCCGACCACGGCAACGCCGGCACGGTCGGGTGGACGGTCAACCCGGCGGCCAACGGCCTGGTCGTCAACGGCGACGACGTCACGTTCTACGGCCTGTTCGTCGAGCACTATCAGCAGTACCAGACGATCTGGAACGGCGAGAACGGCCGGACGTACTTCTACCAGAACGAGATGCCGTACGACCCGCCGAACCAGGCGGCGTACATGAACGGCTCGACCCAGGGCTGGGCGGCGTACAAGGTGGCCGACTCCGTGAACAACCACCAGGCGTGGGGACTCGGCAGCTACTGCTACTTCAACGTCAACCGGTCGGTGGTCAACGCGCGGGCCTTCGAGGTGCCCGCCAAGCCCGGCATCAGGTTCACCGACATGGTCACGGTGTCCCTCGGCGGCACGGGAACCATCTCCCGTGTCATCAACAACAAGGGCGACGCGGTGAACTCCGGTCACCAGGTCACCTATCTGACCAGCGGTCCGTGAACGCCGCCAGGTGAGAGATCGGGGATCGCGGGGTAGGCGTCGGACATGCGCCTCGCGGTCCTCGACATCGGCTCCAACACGGTCAACCTGGTGGCCACCGACGCCGGGGCGGGGGTGCCGCTGCCGGCACACAGCTGGAAGCTGCACACCCGTCTCGCCGAACGGCTCGGACCGGACGGGACCATCGCGCCCGGCGGGCGCCGCCGCCTCATCGACGCGGTGGGCCGGGCGGCGCAGGAGATCCGGCGGGCCGGGGTCGACCTCGTGTTCGCGTACGCGACGGCGTCGGTGCGGGACGCGCCCAACCGGGACGCCGTGCTGGACGACGTGGCCGCCGCCACCGGGATCCGGCTCGGCACCCTGTCCGGCCTGGAGGAGGCGCAGCTGACCTTCCTGGCGGCCCGGCGCTGGCTGGGCTGGAGCGCCGGGCCGATGCTGCTGCTCGACATCGGCGGCGGCACGCTGGAGGTGGCCTTCGGCCGCGACAGGCAGCCCGACTCCGCGCTGTCGCTGCCGCTGGGCGCGGGGCGGCTCACCCGGGAGTTCCTGCGCGACGGTGATCCGCCGTCCCGCCGGGCGGTCCGGGACCTGCGAAAACACGTCCGCGAACAGGTACGCCGGATCGCGGCGCACGGCTCCTGGGAGGCGCCCCGCACCGCCGTGGCCGCCTCCAAGACGTTCCAGCAGCTCGCCCGGCTCACCGGCTCGGCACCGCTGCGCCGGGGGCCGTTCGTCACCCGGGAACTGCAGGGGCCGGCGCTGCGGCCGTGGATCGACCGCCTCGCGGGCATGCCGGCCGTGAAGCGCCAGCGGCTGCCCGGGGTGTCGGCGCACCGGGCCGGGCAGATCCTCGCGGGCGCGATCGTCGGCTACGAGGTGATGCGGGGGCTCGGTGTCGCCTCCGTCCGTATCTGCCCGTGGGGCCTGCGCGAGGGCATCCTCCTGCGCCGGCTGGAGGCGCATCAGCCGGAGCTCGGCAACGCTGCCTGGGCCCCGTGGCCGCCGATCTAGGAACTTTGCACCTTTTGGGGCCTAGGGTGAGGTGCATGGCTTCGGTACTCGTGGCGGAGGACGACCTCGATCACCAGCGCCTCGTCGCGGGCGTGATCCGGCGCCTGGGGCACGAGGTCACGGTGGCCGGAGACGGCCGGGCCGCGCTCGCGGCGGCCGAGCGCCGCCGGCCGGACCTGGTGGTCGCGGACGTCGACATGCCCGAGATGGACGGGCTGCAGCTGTGCCGGGCGCTGCGCGCCGACCCGCACCTGGCCGGCGTGCCGATCGTCCTGGTCACCGCCTTCTCGCTGCCCGGGGACACCCGGCTGCGCGACGTCGGGGCCACGGCGGTGATCCGCAAGCCCTTCACGCTCACGGAGCTCGCCGCCGCGCTGGTTCCCCACCTCGGCGCTGCCTCGGCGCGTCCACCGGTTGAGCAGCCCGGACCCCTGCTGGAGGGCCCGGCGCTGGGTCCCGACTTCGTCGATGCCCTGGTGCGGAGCGTGGACACCGGGCTGGCCGCCTGTGACGCCGACGGCCGGATGATCCTGCTGAACCCGATGTTGCGGGAGTTCTTCGGCGACACCAGCGGCAGTGTGCCGCTCGAGGAATGGCCGAAGCGGTTCGCCCTGCGCCACCACGACGGCAGCGAGCTGGACGCCGAGGACCTTCCGATGGCCCGCGCCCTGACCGGCGAGGTGGTGGAGCGGGCCGGCCTCCTCGCGACCGACCGGCAGGGCCGCCCGCGCTGGCTGACCATCAACGCCCGGCCGGTCCGCGACCGGTCCGGGACGGTGGTGGGCGCCGTTGCCGCTCTGCGGGACATCACCGCGGCGCACCGGTCCCGGATCTATGAAGCCTGCAAGACGGAGGTGCTCAAGGCGCTCGCGGAGAGCACCAGCGCCGCGCAGGCGCGCGCCGAGGTCGTGCGTACGGTCGGCGAGATGCTGGGCTGGCGTTCCGTACGCCTGTGGCTGGTCGACCCCGTCACCGACCGGTTGCGCCCCGAGACCGCCTACACCGGGCCGGACGAGCGACCGCTGCCGCTGCCGGCCAGCATCGCCCGGGGCGAAGGGCTCGCCGGGCTGTGCTGGCAGCGCGGAGAGCTGCTGTGGGTGACGGACCTCCACGCCGAGGGTTCGCCGATCCTGCCGGAGGTGGTCGCCGGCACCGAGTTCCGCGCCGGGGGAGCGGTGCCGGTCCGCAGCGGCGAGCACGTCACCGGGGTCATGACCTTCTTCTCGTACGATTCGCAGGAACCGGAGCCGGCCCTCGGCCTGCTGCTGACGGGCGTCGCGGGCAGCATCGGCGCGCACCTGCAGCAGCACCGCGCCGACGACCTGGCGCGCCACCTGGCCGCGACCACGGACGAGTACGTCGCCCTGGTGGGCCACGAGCTGCGTACCCCGCTGACCTCGATCAGCGCGTACATAGAGCTCCTCGCCGCGGCGCCCGGGCTCCCGGACGACCTGCGCGAGATGGCCGAGGTCGTGGACCGCAACAGCCGCCGCCTGCGCGACCTCGTCGATCAGCTGCTGGACCTGGCCGCGCTCGACGCCGGGCACCGCACCTTCGCGGCCGGCGAGGTGGACCTCACGGCCCTGACCGCCGCCGCCGTCGACGGCGTGAGCGCCCACAACGTCACCGTCACGACCGAGTTGCAGCCCGGGGTGACGGTGACCGGGGACGCCGGCCGGCTGCGCCAGGTCGTGGAGAACTTGCTCGACAACGCCGTCAAGTTCAGTTTCGACGGCTCCACCGTGACGGTGCGCCTGACCGGCGACCGGGAGGCCGTCGTGCTCACCGTCACCGACGACGGCATCGGCCTGCCGGGCGACGACCGGCCCGCGCTCTTCCGCCGGCTCTACCGGGGCGACAACGCCCGCCACAGCGGCATCCCGGGCAACGGGCTGGGCCTGGCGTTGTGCCGGGCCGTGGTCGAGCACCACCACGGCACCATCACCCTCAGCCGGCACGAACCGGCGGGGACCACGGTCACGGTCCGGCTTCCGCGTACGCCCGAGTGACGGCTCCCCGGCCGGGCATGTTCCGGCCGGGGAGCCACCGGGTCAGCGCCCGAAGCCGCCGAAGCCACCCCGGCCGTGCCCGCCGCCACCCGGGCCGCCGCCCTGTGGCAGCACACCCGCCTCGGCGGCCTTCTGGATCGCGGCGGCCTCGTCGGCCGTGAGCTTGCCGGCCTTCACCGCCTCGTCCAGGCGCGTCTTGAGCTGCGCAGTACGGTCGGCCTTCGCCTTGGCCTGCTGGTCGGCCTGCACCTTCGCCAGCGCGGCGGCGACCTTGGCTTTGTCGACGCCCAGCTCGGTGGCGAGCGCGCCGGCGAGCTCGTCCTGGCGCTGCGCCCGGTCGGCGTCGCGGTCCCCCGGGGCGTTCGCGGGCGCCGAGTTGGACGGTGCCGCCGCGGCCGACGGGCTCGGGTCCGCCTGGGCCGGGCTGCCGGCGAGCATGAGGCCGAGGATGCCGGCCGTGCCGGTGGCGGCCACCCCGGCCACGGCGGTGGTGAGTTTCGTGGAACGCTGCACGTCGAACCTCCGGGTGAGAACGGGTCAGCATCACCGTCGGCGCCGTACCTGTCAGGAAGCTGTGGCGACCCCGGGTGCCGCCTGAAAATCCGGCCCGGACCGGCCGCGGGTCCCGCGGCTATGATCGGCGGATCGGAGCCTCTACCTGGGACGGGTTTCTTGCGACAGCGCGCGACGGTGCGGGAACTGGCCGCCGAGACGGGCCTGTCGATCGCGACGGTGTCGCGGGTGCTCAGCGGCCGCACCAACGTCGCGCCGCGGACGCGGGACCTGGTCCTGCGGGCGGTGGACCGGCTGGGCGGCCCCGCGTCGGCGTCCGCCGGCCGCGGTGGCATCTACGTGCGGTGCCCGTACCTGCTCGACGACTACTTCGGTCCGATGGTGACGTCGGTGGTCGAGACCGTCGAGCTGCACGGCATGACGGCCGTCCTCGACGCCGGCACGGCCGCCCGGCGCAGTGCCGCCCTGACCGCCCTGCCGGGATCGGACGATGTCGCGGGCGGCGTGCTGATCCTGCCGCCGGAGCCCGGTGAGAGCCTGATCCGGCTGCGCGAGCAGGGGTTCCCGTTCGTCGTGCTCGATCCGCGCACCACCCCGCCGCGGGACATCGTCGCGGTCTCCGCCGCCCACGTCACCGGTGCCCGCAGCCTGATGGCGCACCTGGTGGAGCTCGGCCACCGGCGGGTCGGCATCATCGCCGGCCCGCGCGAGTGGCTGGTCACCGACAACCGGATGGCCGGGTACGTGGCCGCGCTCGCCGACGTCGGCGTCCTGCCGGCCCCGGAGCTGCTGCGGTTCGTGGAGCCCACCGTCCGCGACGGTTACGCGGCGGCCTGCGACCTGCTGGACCAGCCGGAGCGGCCGACGGCGCTGGTGGGCTTCAACGACAAGGTCGCGGTCGGTGCCGTGCGCGCGGCGCGGGAGCGGGGCCTGCGGGTGCCCGCGGACCTGTCCATCGTCGGCTTCGACGACAGCGACATCAGCCAGGCGACCGAGCCGATGCTGACCACCGTACGGCAGCCGCTTGCCGAGCTCGGGCGGATGGCCGTCACCCTGCTGCTGCGCATGATCAAGCGGCACGAGCTCGACGCCCGGCACGTCGAGCTCGCCACCGATCTGGTCGTCCGGGGGTCCACCGGCCCCGCACCGGTCAGGCGGGGACCGTCCACTTCTGGTTAGCGCCGCCGGTGCAGCTCCAGATCTGGAGCTTGGCGCCGTCCGCGGTGCTGTTGCCGACGATATCGAGGCACTTGCCCGACGCGGCGTTCACGAGGTCCCGGCCGGCGGTGTACGTCCACCGCTGATTGGCGCCGCCGAAGCAGTCCCACAGCTGGACCGCGGTCCCGTCGGCGGTGCCGTTGTCCTTGACGTCGAGGCATTTGCCCAGCCCGCGCAGGGTGCCGTCGGCGGCGCGGGTCCATTGCTGGTTCGGGCCCGAGGTGCAGGCCCACATCTGCGGCAGGGTGCCGTTGGCGGTCGAGCCGTCGGTGACGTCGAGGCACTTGCCGCCGGAGCCGGTGACGGCCCCGGTCGCGCCGGCCGGCGGGGTGGTCGGGGTCGTGCCGCCGGCCCAGGTGAAGGTGGCCATGGCGCCCGCGGGCAGCTGATACCCGAAGGACGCGCCGCCGTACGAGACCTGGAAGTTCTGGGTGCCGCCGGTGTTGATCGCCACGAGCGCGATCGAGCCGTCAGGGTTGCGGAACGCCACGTTCTCGATGCCGCCCTGGCCGTACCCGGTGGAGTCGATGCGGACGGCGCCCGGCTTGACGAACTTGCTGAGGTGACCGAGCACGTAGTACTCGGCGTTGTAGGTGACGGAGCTGCCGCTGATGCGGACGACGCCCGTGCAGGTGGTGCAGCTGCCGATGACCGGGCCGTGGTTGGCGTCCAGTGCGAGGTTCCACAGCGCCACCGAGCGCGCCCAGTTGCGGGTGGCGCCGACGGCGAGGTTGCGGCCCTGCCACCACAGGCTGTCCGCGAACGTCTTCGAGGTGTCGGCGGACTCCGTGCCGGAGCACTCGGTGAAGAAGATGTCCTTGGCCGGCTGGGCATTGTGCACCGTGGACTGCGCGCTCGGGTCGCCGGCGTAGCAGTGCCACGCCGAGCCGGCCACGTCCGCACCCGCCGCGTTGTTGACCGCCTGGGGGTAGGACGTGTTGTCCCAGTTGTGGTCCCAGCCGAGGATCTTCGTGCTCAGCCCGGCGGTGCGCAGCTTCGCCGCGAGCAGCTTGATGATGCGGCTCTGCTGGGCGTCGGACATCAGCATGCCGGGGTATCCGGGCGGCGAGAACTGCGGTTCGTTCTGCACGCTCAGGTAGCCGACGGGTACGCCCGCGGCCTGGTAGGCCTGCACGAACTTCACCAGGTAGTCGGCGTACACGCCCTCGTTCGCCTGGCTGAGCGAGCCGCCGACGAGGTTGTTGTTCGTCTTCATCCACGCCGGCGCGCTCCACGGCGCGCCCTTGACGGTGACCTGCGGGTTGAGCTGCCTCGCCTGCTGCAGCAGCGGCAGGATGTACGCCTGGTCGTGCGCGACCGAGAACCGTGACAGTGAGGGATCGGCGGCCCCGTCGTCATAGGTGTAGAAGGACCGGGAGAAGTCGCTGGCGCCGACGGGCTGGCGCAGGAAGCTCAGTCCGATGCCGCTTCCGGTGCCGAACAGCGCGTTCATGACGGTGTCGCGCTGCGGTGAGTTGAAGACGTTCCACGCAGCGGCGTCGGTGAACGCCGCGCCGAAGCCGACCATCGACTGGTACGTGGTGCCGGGGTTGACGGTGATGACCGGGCCGCTGCCGGTCGTACCGAAGGTGACGGCGCTCTTCTGGCTGAGCAGATTGGCGCGGTCCGGCGTGGTCAGCCACACGTCGGCCGCGGTCGCGGCCTGGGACGGGGCGTCGGTGACGGCGACGAAGGCGCCGGAGGCGACGAGCGCCGCGGCGACCGCGCCGACGGCGCCCAGCCGGCGCCGGCGGCGGCTGACGGGGCCTGAGGGGACGGCAGGCATGAGGGGTCCCTCCGATCGGGGGCTCGGATGAAACAATGAAACATTGGTGAAACGGGGATGTCTTCAGGAAACATTCTGTTCGCCCCTTCGTCAATATGTTCCGCGTTAGGAGCTGCTTGGAAGTGGGCGCGGCGGGGCATGTAACGCGTGTAACACAAGCTCCGGGCGGACAATTCGCCTTCGTCCATATTTGCTAGCTTGGTTTGCCATGATCAACCCCCGAACGGAGGTCACCCGCCGCCGGCTGCTGCGCACGGCTCCGGCCGTCGCCGGCGCGCTGCTGCTCGCCGGGTCCGCGCCGGAGCCCCGGCACGCCCGCTTCACCACGGCGCCCCGCCCACCGGCGCCGCGGTCGTCCGGGACGCCCGCCCCGGCCCGGGCTCCGGCCGTACCGGTGCTGAAGCGCCCGGTGTTCACCCTGCGCGACTACCGCCGGGTCGTGCCCGGCCCCGCATTCCCCGGCGATTCGGTAGCGCTGACCATCGACGACGGCCCGCATCCGCTGTGGACGCCGAAGATCCTGCGCCTGCTGCAGCGCCATCACGTCCCCGCGCTGTTCTGCATGATCGGCAACCAGGTCCTCGGCCACGAGACGGTGGCGCGCGAGGTGGTGCGGGACGGCCATCTGGTCGCCAACCACACCTGGAGCCATCCGATACGGATGTCGCGACTGTCGTCGGCCAAGGTCCACCGGGAGCTCGACCGCGCCCAGAACAAGATCTACGACACCACCGGCCAGGCGCCGGCGCTGTTCCGCTCACCCGGCGGCGACTGGTCACCCGGCCTGCTCGCCGGCGCCGCCAAGGCCCGGATGGTGCCGTTGGACTGGAGCGACGACCCCCGCGACTGGTCACGCCCCGGCGTCGGGGCGATCACCCAGCGGCTGCTCGCCGCCCGGCCCGGCCAGATTCTGCTCTGCCATGACGGGGGCGGGGACCGGTCCCAGACGTACGCGGCGCTGCGCACGGTGATCCCCGCCCTGAAGGCGCGCGGTTACCGCTTCGTGGCCCTCCACCCGAAATAGGCATCGCGCCGGGCCTGTGCCGGCCCGGCGCGATGCCTCCTATGGGATGCCTTCCTCAGGGCTGCCGGAGGATGCTCTGGCCCGGGTCGACGACCACCGTCGCGATGACGGCGTCGTTCCTGCGGAACGTGACGGTCCGGCGGGCCGTCGTCGGGTTGCCGGCCAGCAGACGAGGGTGCTCGGCACTCCCGAAGGCCAGCCCGTACGGCCCGTCCGCGACCACCGACGTCTGCGGGGGCCCGTAGGCCGCCAGCATCTCGACCCAGTACCGCACCATCGCGCGGCTCGTGCCGTCCTCCCGGGGCGGCGCGGGATTCAGGCGCCGCCGGGCCGCCGCCGGGTCCGCCAGGGCCAGGTCGGCCGCGAACAGGTCACCCCACACCCGCGGCTTCCCGCCGGCCTCCCGCGTCACCTCGGCCGCCCGGGCCGCCGCCTTCCCGGGATCGGTGCGGTACAACGAGCCGAAGGTGAGCGGCAGCAGCTGGATGCCCATGACCGACTCCGGCCTCGGGTCGAACCAGGTGGCGTGGTCGATCTTGGCGTCCCACACGATCCCGGCGACCGTGTGCGCATAGCCGGGCGGCCGCTGCCCCTCCTCGCCGAGCCAGTACCGGCGCGCGGTCGCCGCCTCGAGCGCGTAGTGGGTGACGCCGTACGCCGTCAGCCGCTCGTCGCCCGTCACGATGCCCCACCGGGTCACGGCCTCCCACGCGGCGACCGCCTCGCTCGACGACTCCTGGTTGTTCCCGTCGGCGAACGGGGCGAAGCCGGACGCCGCCGAGTGTCCGAGGTAGGCGTTGAACACCCGGAACGGCGGGAACCCGTCCGCGCCGTCGCCGGCCAGGGTGCCGGTGTAGTCGCGGGCCACCAGGCCGACGGCATCGCCGTAGTCGCGCAGGAACGCCGGGTCGGCCCCCGCCATCACCGCCGCCGCGCGGACCAGGTAGCCGTACTGGAAGTGGTGGTCGTTGTAGTCGCCGCTGCCGAACTCCGCGGGTACGGCGATGAGCCCGCCCCACACGCGGTCGTAGGCGAAGTACCGGACGTCTCCCGGGCCGCCGTACGTGAGCCAGTCGACGAGCGCCGCGCGCAGCCGCCGCAACGCCACCTCCTGCTGCGGCAGGGCACCCACGCCCTTGGCCACCTCCGCGATCGTGGCCAGCCGGCCCAGCTCCTTGAGGCCGAAGTAGCTGCCGCCGTTCGCGGTCTTGGGGTGGTCGGCGAGATCCTTGGTGAGCTCGGTGAGCACGGCGGTGCGGGCCGCACCCGTGAGTGTGATCGCCGGCGCCTCCGTGATCAGGCCGGGCATCGGCACGCGGACGCGGACCCCGGTTGCGCGGGCCACGGACAGGGTTCCGCGGGCGTCTGCGTAGCTGCCTGTCATCGGTTCCAGGCCACCTCCGGGTACGAGTCCCGCCTGCTGATGCGGCAGCAGCGCCCACACCCCGGGCCTGCCGGACCGGCGTTCGGCGCCGAGTGTCTGGGTCACGGTGCCGGTGGTGCCGTCGTACGCCATGTTCGACGTGGTGCGGATCACCGGATCGCCGGCGGCACCCGCGAGCGCCCCGGTCCACTGGGCGTCGTCCGCCTGGTTCGGCACCCGGGCGACGGCGATCGCGTGCCGGCCGGAGCGGTCCACAGTGAGCCGGTCGCCGTCCTGGCGCCAGCCGGCACCCTCCTCGGCCTGCACGTCCCAGCGTTGGCCGGCGACGGTGAGCCGGGCGAGCGGGCCGCCGCCGCCGGAGCGGACGATCGGCGCGCTCGCGGTCAGCGACGGAGTCGTGTCCCCGAAGTCGAGGTACAGCACGGGGCTGCCCTGCACCAGGGTGATCTCCACGCTGCCGCCGTCGCGGAGCTCCGCCCGCAGGACGACGTGGAAGGCGCCGTACCCGACGACCCGCACCGTGGTGATCGGCCCGCCCAGGGTGAGTGCCGGCCGGAACGGTGTCACCACCGCGTCGGCCGAGGCGACGGGTGCGGCGGCGCTCACGCCCAGCCCCGCACCGGTGTTCTTGATCGCCAAGGGGTGCGCCCAGAGCGGCTGGGCGAGCGGCCCGGTGAGCGCCGAGCTCCACCATTGGCTGGTGGGCAGCGCCTGGCCGCCGAGCGGCTGCCCGGCCTGCACCGGCCCCTGCTTCGGGCCGGTGCCCGCCGGGAGGGCGTCGGCCAGGCGGGCCTTCCCGCCGGCGGCCGGGGCCTTCAGCACCGTGGCGGCGGCCGCCTCGTTGAGCGCCCCGGAGGCGGGCGGCGCCGGGATCCGGCCGTTCCCGGCCGGGGACGCCTGCGTCCAGCAGGCCGCGGTGAGCAGCACCGGGGCCAGGCATGCGGCGGTCATGATCCGCCGGAGGCGGGCCGTCACCCGGCACCGTTCACGGCGGGGATCCGGCCGACCGCGGTGTTGGTGTCGATGTCGGCCGTGAAGCGGAGTCCCGGCACCAGCGCGCCGATCGTGTCGACGGCGTCGGTACGCGGCACCAGCACGACGGTGAGCTGCTCGTGGGCCGCTTCCTGGTCGGCGGTCATCGGGGCGTCGGAGAGCGGGTCGGGTCCGATCCGCGCCTCCACGTGGTCGACGACGACCGGGGCCGGCCGGGCGAGGCCGGGGCCGGTGATCGTCGCCGTCATCCCGAGGCGCAGCTCGCGGAGCTGGTCGGCCGTCGCCTTGGCGTGGAACCTCAGCTTGGTGTGGTCGTACATCGTGACGACCGGTTCTCCGGCGCCCACCACCGCGCCGACCGGGACGTCGACCTTGGACACGGTTCCGGGCGAAGGCGCCCGCAGCGTCTCCGTCCGCGGCTGGGAGCCGGTGGCCGGGGCCGGCTCGTCGGCGAGCTGCACCCGGGCGAGCTGCTGGCCCGCGGCGACCCGGCTCTGGTCGGCCGCCAGGATCTCGGTGACCACGCCCGAGCCGGTGGGGCCCACCGGGAGCGCGTCCGCGGTCAGAACCGCGTCCTCGAGCGTCACGAAGGCGGACGCGGCGAGGCGGTGGGTCGTCACGTAGGTGCCTCCGGCCGCCGCGCCGGCCAGCAGGAGAGCGGTGACGACGAAGGTCCGGACGGCGGGGATGCGCGAGCGGGTGGGGCCGGGGCCGGCCGGCACGGGGTCCGCCGGGACGGGCGGCACGGGGGTGGACTGCGGGGACTGTGCGAGACGGTCGTGCTCGACGACACTGGTCATTGCGGTTATCCCTTGAACGATGGACACGGTTCGGGCGGGCGGGCGCTTCAGCGGGCCGGGGCGGTCACGGGGGCGTCCGCGCGCTCGGTGGGGAAGGTGGCGGCCTCGTCGCCGCGGCCGATGACCGACTCGGCGATGATCCGGCCGAGAATCAGGACGATCATGGTGGCCCAGGCCACCGAGAGCCACGTCGGCGCGGGATCGGCCATGACGACCAGGCCGACCACGATGCCGGTGGCGTTGAGCACGACCAGGGCGACCTGCGGCATCACCACCCAGAGCGAGCGTGAGCCCGCGCCGGCGCGGTTGGTGACGCTCCACTTCGCCGGCTTGCGGCGCAGGGTGGCCCAGAACGCCCGGGCGTGCACAGGGGCGGCCCCGATGCTGGCGACGATCGCCGAGCCCTTGAAGCCGCCCGACTGCAGCCAGGTGACGACCAGGACCATCACCTGGAACGGCACGTAGTGCGTGGCCCAGGTCAGGCCGTCGGCGCGGATCGGGCTCAGGGCGAACAGCAGGTACAGCGCCGGGAACAGCATGAAGGTCAGCATCGCCAGCGACAGCAGATAGTGCGTACCGACGAAGAGGTACTGCAGGCGCTGGTCGACGGTCAGCCCGGTGCCGCGGCGGAAAATGCCACCGCGAAGCACCACCTCGAATCCGCCGCTGGCCCAGCGCAGCTGCTGCTTCAGGTACGACGCCACATCCGTCGGCGCCAGTCCCCGGGCCAGCACCTGCGGGACGTAGATGGACTTCCAGCCGCGCCGATGCAGTTCCAGCGACGTCCAGATGTCCTCGGAGTTGCTGCCGGTCGCGATGCCGCCGATCTCGTTCAGTGCCGTACGGCGGAACATCACGTTGGTGCCGACGCAGAAGGCGGCGTTGAAGTGGTTCTTCCCCGGGCACACCAGCTCGTAGAAGATGCGCTGCGCCTCCGACGTGCCGGTGGAGACGAGGTTGGTCCGGTTGGTGTACGACTGCGGCGACTGGACGAACGCCACGTCCGGATCCTCGAAATGGGGCAGGATCTGGAGCAGGAAGTTCGGTTCGGGGACGTGGTCGGCGTCGAGGATCACCACGTACTCGCCGGTGGTGCGGGCCAGCGCCGCGTTGACGTTGCCCGCCTTGGCGTGCAGGCCCCCGTCGCGGCGCAGGTATCCGACCCCCTCGTCGGCGCAGATCCGGCGCAGCACGTCGCTGTCCCCGTCGTCGAGGACCCAGGTGCGGTGGTCCAGGGTCATGTCCCGCGCGGCCCGCATCGTCGTGCGGACCAGCTCCGGGGGCTCGCCGTACGCCGTGATGAAGACGTCGATGCCGGGCACGTCGGCGCCAGCCCGGAGCCGGTTGCGCCGCACGGTGACGGCGCCGGGCTCATCGCGGTTGTCGTGGGCGAGGATGGTCCACCAGGTGCCGATGGCGTGCGCTGCGGTCAGTCCCTCGGCCAGCAGCATCGTGGCCCACAGCCAGACCGGCCCGCGATACTGCGGGTCGAGCAGGAACGACTGGTAGAACAGCGTGGCGAGCAGAGCCCCGAAGATGGCGACCCGGGTGGACCGCTGCAGCGGTCGCCAGGCCCGCCGCGGCGGGGCGGCGGCACGGGCGGGCGGATCGGTGGTCGGCATGGTCGCTCCCGAAGAGTTTGCGCCGGGATTCGGCTCGTATTTCGCGGGCGTAAAAAACTGCGATCACCGGCTTCGGTGGCGGCGTCGTCGGCTGCACCGGAATTACGTTAGGGGTCGATAGCCGTCATTGGCAATCGGTGACGGCGGACACAGATGAGCCGGTCGTACAGAGTCGAAACACCACCGTATTCAAGCGTCAATCCGGTGTTCACCCATCGCTGTTCATAAATAGCGCCACCGGCCCGGCAAGCTGCGGTTCCGGCCCGGGCCGGGCCCGCGCTTTATTACGGCCTTTCATTGCACCATCCGAAATCGGCGGAGCTCTCGCCGGGCGCGGATCCTTGGCGGACAATGAGTGAACCTATTCGCGCAATAGCGCGGGATCCCCGGCGCGCGAGTCGGCCTGCGCCCCGGCAGGGTCAGGCGGGCGGCCGGGTGAGGGTCTCCAGCATGCCGGTGATCTCCAGCACGAGCCGCACCGGCGCCGACACCGCGCTCACGTGGAAGGGGATGCCCCGCGCGGAGCCCTCCCCGTACGCCCGGTCGAGCGCCGCGATCCCCGACGAGTCGCAGAACGTCACGCCGGCGAGGTCGGCGGCGACCTCGGTCACGCCGTCCCGGTCGTAGGCGTCGCGCAGTGCGGCCTCCAGGGCACCGACCGTAGCCATGTCGATCTCCCCGGTGACCGCGACGCAGACGGCACCGCTCGTCCGTGACTCGGTCACCACATCCACCGGTATCCGGCTCCGTTCGCTGGTATGGCTTGTTGCCGGTCAGCTAACCACATGCCACGGGCGCCCGCGGCCGGTCCGCGCGCGTCGGCCGATCGTGGCGCTCCGGCGTAGATTCGCAGGATGAGGGACCTCCTTCGCGCGGGCCGCACGGTCGTCCGCGCGCAGGCCCGGCTCCGGTGGAGCCTCGTCGGGGCCCTGATCGTCGTCCTGGTCGCCGTCCCCGTGGCGCTGGCCCACCGGCCGGTGCCGGCCACCGGGGTGGCCCCCGGCACGCTGCGCGAGGAGATCATGGCGTCCGCGCGCCGGCCCTTCCACGGGTACGCCCAGAGCACCGGCTCCCTCGGCCTCCCGGCGCTACCCGGCCTCGCCCAGGTCACCGCCGCGCTCAGCGGCACCACCGAGATGCGGGTCTGGTACGCCGCTCCGGACCGCTGGCGCCTCGACGTGCTCGGCCCGGGCACCGAGCGCGACCTCTACCGCAGCGGCGACGGGCAGGTCGTCTGGGACTACGGCGACAACCAGCTCTCCCTGATCCTCGGCGAGCAACCGGTGCGGCTGCCCCGCGCCGCCGACCTGACCCCGCCCGAGCTGGCCCGCCGCCTGCTGAGCCTGGCCGCCGGGGACCGCCTGGAGCCGCTGCCCGGCCGACGGGTCGCCGGGGTGCTCGCGGCGGGCCTGCGCATCGTGCCGGCGGCCGCCGGAACCACCATCGCGCACGCGGACATCTGGGCCGATCGGGCATCCGGGCTGCCGGTGCGCGTGGAGGTCACCGCCCGCGGCGTCGCGCGGCCCGTCTTCGTCACCCGGTTCCTCGAGCTGATCCTCGCCGCCCCGGCCGCCGGGGTGCTCGAGCCGCCGGCCCGGCGCCCGGGGACGGGCTTCACCACCACGGAGGCCGCCGACGTGCTGGGCGTACTCGACCGGTGGGACTCCGTGACGCCGCCGGATCTGCTGGCCGGGCAGCCGCGGCAGCCCGCCGCCGGGGGCGTGACCGCGCTGGGGGCGTACGGGACCGGACTGGCCCGGTTCGTGGTCGTCGGGCTGCCCGGCAGGCCAACTTCATGACCCGCGACGCCCGCAGTTAGGCGGGGCAGCGGGTGGGCTCGGTGAGCGGCGCCGTGCCGAGAGCGCCGAGGACCAGGGCGGTGACGATCGGGTCCGTGGGCAGCGCGCTGTGCGAGATCCGGGCGGCCGGGCAGATGCTCTGCACCGCGACGTTGACGGCGCCGTCCAGGCGGGCGGAGTCGGGCGGCTGCACCGTCTCGTCGTTCTCGGTCCAGATCGACAGCCAGGGCAGGCCGTCCGGCACCTCGTCGTCCAGGCTGTCCAGCAGGGAGCTGCCCGGGGCCAGCTGACGGCACGCCGGGGGGCACGAGCCCGGGGCCAGCGCTGCGCCGGCACCGGCGAGGCGGGCGCCGTGCAGCGGGGATCCGAGGGTGACGATCCGGCGCGCCACGGCGGCGCCGCCGTGCCGGTCCACCCAGACCCTCGTCACCACGCCTCCGGCGGAGTAGCCGACGACGTCCACCGAGGGCGCGCCGCTGGCGAGGGCGGCCTTGGCGGCGGTGTCGAGGGTTCGGGCCTGCTCGAGCAGGTCGCCCGTGCCGTCACCGGGCAGGGTCAGCACGGTCGCGTCGCGCCCGTCTGCCCGCAGGCGGGTGGCCAGGCTGGACAGGGCCGTGCGGCTGCCGCCGTACCCGGGAACCAGCAGGACCGGTCCGGGCCGCGACTGATCGGCGCGCGGCCCCGGATCGCCGCCGGTGAGCAGCCGGACACCGACGACCGCGAGCACGGCGACCACGATCCCGAGGGCGGCGAGCAGCACGAGCCTGCGGCGCGGGGACACACCTCATCATGACTCGTGGAGGTGGGTGTGTCCCCGGGACGTGATCAGCGGGCGGCGTCCGCCGACAGGGGGGCCTGCCCGCCCGCGGTGTCGGCCGTGGCGGCCGGGAGGACGAACCAGATCCGCGCGCCGTCGTGGAACTGCGGGTCGGCGCCGATGGCGCCGCCCAGCCGTTCCACGATCCGGCGGCAGATGGTCAGGCCCAGACCGGTGCCTGGGTACGCGTCGGGGTGCGCCCGGTGCAGCTCGCCGAAGATCGCCTCGTGCTGCCCCTCGGGGATGCCGACGCCCTGGTCGGTCACCTCCACCCGGACCATGCCGGCCTCGGTACGCGCGGAGAGGTGCACCCGCGCGGCCTCGCCCGGCCGGACGTACTTGAGCGCGTTGCCCAGCAGATTCTCCAGCAGCCGCCGCAGCATCCCGTGGTCGCCGCGGACCGCCGGCAGGGTCTCCCAGGTGACCTGCGGCTCCGGCCGGCGGGTCGCGCCGGGCCAGGACAGCTCGATCGCCCGGTCCGCCACCACGTCGTCGACCAGCGCCGACAGGTCGATCGTCGTCAAGTGCAGCTGGGCACCGCGCACCGTCGAGTACGCCAGCACGTCGTCGATCAGCCGGCCCATCCGGTCGGTACTCCGGTTGATCTCGGCCACGAAGTCGTCGTAGTCGTCAGGGTGCGGGTAGCCGATGTCGAGGTGGGTGAGGAGCTGGGCGTACCCGCAGATGCCGGCGAGCGGTGCCTTGAGGTCGTGGCTGATCTCGCGGGAGAACGCCTCGAGCTCCTGCACCGAGCGGTTCAGCTCGTTGACCCGGCGCTCCAGTTCCGCGTTGCGGAGGCGTTCGCGCTCGAGTTCGGCGTACAGGTTCGTCGCGGGGCGCTGCGCCGTGGTGACGACGTACCGGCGCGGGAACCGGCCGATCCGCCGACGGCGCTGCGACCACCGCTGGGCGCGGGAAGTCACTACTCGCATGGGGGCACCGTCCCGGGGGGTGGGGTCTGAAGGGGCGAGGGGGAGGTCAGCGTTGTCCGGCACTGTCGGCTCCGTCCTCGTCTGAGGCCAGGTAGCCGGCCATGACCCGGACGGCTCCGGCGACGGCGTTCTCCACACCGGCGACCAGCGCGGTCAGGTCCTGCTCGCTGGCGCCGGGGGTGGCGTTGCGCTCCACCTGGGCACACGCCTCGGCGAGCGAGCCGGCCCCGAGCAGGGCGCTCGACGACTTGAGCGTGTGCGCGGTCTTGCGCAGCGCGTCGTGGTCCAGCCGTTGCAGCGCCTCGGCGAGCGCCGACCGGCGCCCGTCGAGCTGGGACAGGAACGTGTTCACCGTGGTGACCACGAGCGCCCGGTCCTCGAGCTGCTCCTCGAGGTCACGCAGCTTGCTGAGATCCGGCGCGTCGGTATCCGCCGCCGCCGGCTCGGCATCCGGTTCCGGTTCCGGCTCGTCCGGGGGCCCGGACAGGTACGGCTCCAGTGCCGCCCGCAGCTCCGGCAGCGTGATCGGCTTGCTGAGGTGGCCGTCCATCCCCGCCTCCAGGCACCGCTCCCGGTCGCCGTGCAGCGCGGTGGCGGTGAGGGCCAGGATCGGGATGGTGCAGCCGGCCGCGCGGA
The DNA here is from genome assembly GCF_040689425.1 of Actinoplanes sp. NPDC051475. Lineage (NCBI taxonomy): Bacteria > Bacillati > Actinomycetota > Actinomycetes > Micromonosporales > Micromonosporaceae > Actinoplanes > Actinoplanes sp. NPDC051475. The sequence continues at coordinate 87,337 of NZ_JBFAZZ010000014.1, read as the reverse complement.
CCCGGCGGGTCGCCTCGAGCCCGTCGGTACGGGGCATCTGCAGGTCCATCAGCACCACGTCGTACGGGGTGTCGCCGAGCAACGCGTCCACCGCCGCGGAGCCGTCGGGTACCCCGTCGCACTCGACGCCGAGCAGCTGGATCATGCGGCGGAACACCGTACGGTTGACGTCGTTGTCCTCGGCCAGCAGCACCCGGCCACCGGCCAGCGGCGGCACCGTGATGGGCGCGCCGCGCACGCCGGTGCGCTCCAGATTCAGTGCCGCCACCAGGCGGCCGATGACCAGCGGGGCGGTCAGCACGCCCGGCTTGCGGACGATGCCGGTCCGCGGGTCGGTCGCGCTGATCATGAGCGTGCGGCCCTTGGGGCCGAGCGCCTCGGTCATGGCGTCGGCGCGGCGGATGGCCTCGGGGTCGTGCGAGTCGTCGCACCACAGCACCGTGTCCACGTCCGGGATCCGGCGCAGCACGTCGTCGAAGCGAGCCGGCACGGGCTCGGCGCCCGCGCCGCTCAGCAGCCACGACATCGCCAGCGTGGAGCGCGACGTGGGCGCGACGACGGCGATCCGGCGGCGGATCAGCGGCGGTGGCGTGGCCGCGGGCGGCTGCTGCGGCGCGGCCTCCAGCGGCAGCCGGATGAAGAACTGTGAGCCCTCGCCGGGCTCGGCGTGCACCTCGATCGTGCCGCCCATGCACTCGACGAGCCGGGCGGCCAGGGCCAGGCCGAGGCCGGCGCCCTCGTGCCGGCGCGCGGCCGACGAGTCGGCCTGCACGAACGGGGCGAAGATCCGCTGCAGGTGGGCCTCGCCGATGCCCGGCCCGGTGTCCGAGACGGTGATCAGGTACGTGTCGTCGCCGTCCCGCTCGGCCGTGACGACGACCTCGCCGGCCTCGGTGAACTTGACGGCGTTGCCGACCACGCAGGTCAGCACCTGGCGCAGCCGGTCGATGTCGCCGAGCACGGCGGCGGGGAAGTCGGGGGCGGGACTGGCCAGCAGCAGCAGGCCCTTGCGGCGCGACTGCTGCTGCAACGGCTCGACGATGCCCTCGAACACCCGGCGCAGGATCACCGGCTTGCGTTCCACGTGCAGGCTGCCGGTCTCCAGCCGGGCGAGGTCGAGCATGTCGTCGGTGAGCGCCTTGAGGGAGTGCACGGACCGGTGCACGCTGTCGACGATCTCCCGCACGTCCTGCGGCAGCTGCTGGGCGCGCAACAGGTCGACCGTGGCGACGACGGTGGTGACGGGGGTCCGGATCTCGTGGCCGAGCAGCGCGAGGAACTGCGACTTGGCCTGCGCCGCGGCGTCCGCGTCGGCGTCGGTGCCGGCAGTGCCGCCGGCTGTGTTAGCGGCCGGCTCGACCGTCACCAGGCGCCGGTGCGAGCCGCAGTCGCTCTCCAGGTGGGTGACCCGCACGGTGCCGTCGCCCGCGGCGTCGCACCGGCACGGCAGGACCGTGGGTGCCGCCTGCGGCGTCATCTCCCGTACGGCGGAGAGCACCTGCTGGTGTCCCGGGCAGGTGACGCCGGACGCGCCCAGCACGGCACCCTCGGCGGGGTACGCCGAGCCGCCGTCCGGTCGTGCCCATCGCCCGTTGGCGACCAGGACACGACCGTCCGGATCCACGATCGCCGCCGGGCCGGGTATCGCCTCGACCAGCGTGCGCGCCGCAAATCCCATGCGCTTGACCTGACCTTTCGCAGGAGCCTGGGCCCGGGGTTGGTCGGGTCCGTGCATCAGGGTGGGTGCCCGCAGGGGCGGCGGGGGGAGCGTTCGGGAGCAACGGGGTTTCAGTGCGCCGGACCGGGTCGTGCCGGGGCGAGATGCCGGGGAGCCTGCGGGGCGCCACGGATCTTCCGCTCCCGGGCGGTCCGGCGGCGCCGGCGGACCACCAGCACCACGAGGAGCAGCAACCCGGCGCCGAGCATCCCCGCCAGCCACCAGAAGGGCTTGCGGAGCACGTCGGCGAGCGGCGGGTGCGCCGGCCGGCCGAGGTTCGCGTCCTTGCCGATCAGCGCCGCCGCCCGCTTGGAACTGCCGTCGGCGTGCAGCAGGCCCTCCGCCTCCGGGGGGCCCGAGCGCCACGGGAGCAGGCTGGCGGCCTGGGTCGTCATCGAGTCGCGCAGCCAGGCGAATACGGTGCCGCGCACGCCGCCGCGGGCCGCGATCAGCCGGCTCTGCTGCACGTCGTACGCCTGGTCGGCCTCCGTATGGCCGCCGGGGAAGACGCTGTTGTACGTGCTGAGCCCGAAGCGGGACAGTATGACCGGCCGGCCGGAGGCGTTCCGGGACACCTGCGTGAGGGCGGCCGCCAGCTCGTCGTGGGCGCCGTCCCAGGCCAGCGACACCGCGTCGAACAGCCCGTTGACCGTCGGGCTGGCCGCGGCGGAGACGTCGGACCACGAGACGGTGGCCGGGTGGTCCGGGTCCACGGCCCGCAACTCGGTCACCGTGTGCACCACCCACCCGTAGACCTCCACCGAGCCCGCCACGCCGGTGGCCCGGCGGTCCGGCGCGTCGGCGACGTCCCACATGGCGATCGCGGGATGGTCCCGCAGGGCGCCGACGACCGCGCGCAGATGCATGTCGGTGGCCGCCCAGAAGTCCGGGGTCAGCGAGGCCAGCCCGGAGAACAGCACCGGCACCACGCGGACGTTCTGCGCGGCGGCGAGGTCGAGGAACCGCCGGAACAACGCGAGCTTCTCGGCATCCGCCGCGTCCCCGCCCAGTTCCGCGTACGGCAACGGCACCCGGACCGTGTCCAGGCCGAGCCGGGTGACGGTGGCCAGGTCCGCGCCGACCGCCTTCTCGTCCAGCGGCTTGTCGAAGGGCAGCTGGTAGCCGACGCCGTGCAGCTCCGGGACGGTACGCGCGCTGGCGGCGCGGACGCCGGCCAGGACCGTGGCGCCCGTACCGCCCGCGGTGCGGCCGATGATCACCGGCGGCTCGGTGGCGACCCGGCGCAGCTGCTCGATCCGCCAGTAGCCGTCCTGCAGCACCAGCACCACGTCGTACGTCTCGTGCACGTCGGTCAGCGTGGGCAGGCCGGCGGTGACGGCCGAGCGGACGATGTCGGCGTCGGTGTCGCGCACAGCCACGGTCATCCCGTCCAGGGCGAAGAACTGCAGCTCCAGGTGGTGGGCGATGGACCAGGAGGCGGTCGCCGAGCGGGGCACGGCGAGCGCGGCGCCGCGGGCCGGCTCGGCGAACGTGCTCGTCACCGGCTCGGTGTCGCCGGTGGTCTGGTAGCGCCCGATGGCCGCCCAGGCCCGGACGTAGGCGGCCTCGATCTGGACCCGGGTGGCCGGGTCCAGCACCCGCTGGGCGTCGCTGCGGTCCGGCAGCCAGGTCACGAGCCGGTCCGCCTCCGGCGGCAGCTCGGCGACCTCGTGCAGCGCGGAGGTGGACAGCGACCCGGGCATCTGCCAGCTGGCCAGCCGGGCCACCCCGGCCAGCATGGCACCGCAGGCGAGGGCACCGAACACCGCGACGGACTGGACGATCACGCGCTTGACGCGGTTGCGCTGGATCACCTCAGCGTCACCCGCTCGGTCCTGCCGAGCACCGTGGCCCGTACGGAGAGCACCCCGCTGAGGGCGTCGTCGGGAAGTTCGAGGCGCAGCATGCCCTCGACGAGCTGGCCGGAACCGCGGGCCTTGTGGCCCTTCGGATCGATGACGGACACCGCCGCCGGCGTGCCGTCGGCCACCAGCGCACCGAGCGAGCCGCGGACGGGACCGACGACGACGCCGATGCCCTTCGGGTTGCGGCGCGCGGTCAGGGCGATCGTCGGCTGGACGGCCCGGAACCGGACGTTGAGCGGGCGCGCGGTGGCGGTGCCCCGGCAGGTCGCCCGCAGCGCCAGGGTGGCGGCCTGGCCCGGCGCCTCGATCGCGAACTGCGCGACGCCCCGGACGGTGTAGCCGTCGGCCTCGCTGCCGCCGGACGCCTCGTTCCAGCGCAGGTTCACCTCGGTGCCGTCGGGCTGCACGTTGCCGAAACGGTCCGTGAGCACCGCCGTGGCCACCGTGAGCAGCGACCGGCCGTCCGCATCGGGCACCGCCCCGGTGACCTGGAGGGTGAACGGCTTCGGCGGGCCCGCGACCTCGTCCAGGCTGACCGTCGGGCCGCTGACCGCGCCGACGCCCACGCGTACCTCGCCGGTCGCCGCCTCCGTGCCGGACTGGAGCAGCCCGTGCGCCAGCAGCCCGTCCATCCGCAGCTCGGTGCGCCGCTCGCCGGCTCCGGCGCGCCCGCGGATGACGTCCACCTGGGTGCCGTCGGGCGCGGCGTTGCCGAACCGGTCCGTGGGCACGGTGACCACCATCGACCGGTCCGTACCGTCGGCCACGATGGAGCGCGGGCCGACGGCGGCCAGCGCCGGCCCGACGACCGGCCCCGGCGCGACCGTCAGCGTCGCGGAGGTCACGGAGTTGCCGCTGCGGGCGATCAGGGTGACCGTGCCGGCCCACCGGGTGGTGTCGTCCGACAGCTCGAAGGTGGCCCCGTTGCGGCCGGCGACGGCGTCCGCGGTGACCGCACCGATGGAGCCGACGCTGATGAGCGACACCGCGGCGCCGGGCGGGGCGCCGCCGACGGCCACCGTCACCGGTTCGGCGGCCTGCACCCGGCGGGTGAACGTCAGGCTCAGCTGCATGGGGCGGGTGATGACCACGCCCAGGTCGGCGACGAACGCCCGGTTGACCGCGACCGCCGCCGCCGCGGCCAGGACGGTGAGGGCGGTGCCGGCCGCGAGCAGGCGCAGCAGCCGGCGGCCGTCGGGCAGTTCGCGGCGGCGGTGCTTCATCGCCCGCCCCGGATGTACGTGCTGGCGTACACGGTGATGCCGGCGAAGCCGCTGGACTCCGGGGCGCGCAGCATCGTCGCCCGGCGCGGCGCCCGGGCCGGCCCGTCGACGCCGGTGTAGCCGGTCGTCGGCAGCCCGGACGGCTTGAATCCGGAGCCGTCCGCGAGCGGGATCCGGAAGGTGGTCCGGCGCTGCGGGGCGATGCTGTCCGCCAGGTACGCGTGATCCACCCAGGCCAGCTCGCCGTTCGCGGAGCTGTACGCCACCAGCAGGTGCGGGATGGCCGCTTCGACGGTCATGTCGTTGCGGATCTCGCCCTCGAGGTAGGACGCGCCGTCCGCCTCGGTGACGTGCAGGCCGGTCACCTGGAGACCCCGGGTGGTGCCGCGCGGGGTGACGACCCCGCGGGCGTACACCGCGATCGACGCGGGCACGTCGGCCGCGCCCAGCACCAGCGGGGTGATCTGCAGCGGGTCGAACTCGACCGGCCCGTGCAGACCGCTCGACGAGCTCGCGGACGGCTGCGCGGGGGCGGTGCCCGCCTGCGCGTCCGGCCCCGTCTCGTTTTTCTTGACGCCGCCGTCGACCTCCGTGCCGTACGCGCCGGTGCCCGCGATGCGCTGGAACTCGATCCGGAACGGGGACGTCTCGCCCGGCAGCAGCTTGTGCGTGAGCACCTGGGCGGCGTCCCACGACGCCAGCAGCCGTCCGTTCTTGTCGCGGATCTGGGCGTTGACCGTCACGTCGGCCGGATCCACGTCCATGTTGGTCACCTCGCCGACGACCACCCAGCGGCCGTCGACGAGCAGCGAGCGGACGGACCCGAACGCGAGCTGCGGACGGTCCTGCAGGTCGGCGGTGGACGTACCGTCGGTCGCCACCGCCCGTCGTCCCTGCTCCAGGAACGTGACGCCCGGGCGCTGCACGAACTGGTCCGGCGGCTGGTACACCTCGGCCGGCGGCAGGTCGATCCACCACGTGTTCCGGTACCACCGCATGACCAGCTTCCTGGTCATGTGGAATTCTTCGAGCGACGTGAGGAACGTCAGGTCGGCCGACACGGTGGTGCCGGTCGCCGTCTCCTCGGTCACCGTGGTGACGATCGACTTGAGCTTGCCGAAGGACGCCACCAGGCCACCGTTGCGGGAGAGATCCACCTGGTAGGCCGCGAAGGTGGGCGCGGTGCGCGGATCGAGGCGGGCGTACGCGTCCGCCTGCCGGTTGAAGTCGAGGTCGTCGTAGTAGGACTTGACGATGTCGATCGGCGTGGGGTCGACGGGGCGGTGCTGGTAGCCGATCCAGCCCAGGCCGGCGAGCATGGCCAGGATGACGGCGGTCGCCTGGAAGCGGCGCCGGCGCGGGGAGACGTAGCGATGCGCGGCCCGCCGGCGCAGCCGCTCCAGCGTCGACTGCCAGCGCATGCCGCCTTCGGCGGTGCGCTCGGCGCCGATGCGTCCCGACGCGGCCAGCAGCTTGCGGTCCATCCGGGCCACCAGCCGGCTGCCCAGGTTGGGCCCGGGCATCCGCCAGAGCAGGCGGTTGGCCCACCGCAGGGCTCGCGACACACGCGCCGGCACCCGGGCGCCGCACGACGCCCAGGCGAGCAGCAGGATGGCGAGGAGCATGGACGCCGGCGGGACGGTGCCCCACATCACCCGCTGCCAGCGGGCGACCTCCCGGTCGACCTCGGTGTCCGGCAACGGGGGCACGTCCGCCCGTTCCCACACCATGATCCCGTTCTCCAGCGTGCCCAGCTCGTGCCAGCCGCTGAAGCTCAGCAGTGGCGCATAGAACGCGTCGTTGTTGAAGACGTACTTGAGGTTGTAGCGCTCGGGGACCGCGAGGAACTGCTGCAGGCTGCCGATGCCGGGCAGCCCGGAGTACTTCGCCCCCTCCAGGCGCTCGACCGGCCGCGAGGTGAGCTCGGGCAGCCGTCGGGCCGAGTGGTAGTTGCCGTCCACGGTCTGCGCCGTGGTGTTGGCGCTCAGCCAGGCCATCTGGTCGCCGAAGCCCAGCGCCAGGTAGCGCCAGCGCCAGTGCTCGTCCTTGTTGAGGAAGGAGACGATCGGGCCCGGGTCGATGGCCTGCGGTTGGAACGGACGGTAGTGGGTGAGGTTCGCCGAGAAGAGCGTGAACGCGATGTGGGCGGTGGCCATCAGCACCGGCAGGCCCCCGGCCAGGCGGCGGCCGAAGTTGTGCACCAGCCAGGCGCGTACGGTGCCGTCGATGGTGCTCGACACCAGGCTGCCGGCGAGCGGAAGGATCGAGATGGTGGCCCAGAACGTGAACCGGTCCAGGGTCAGGATCTGGTAGGCGCCTCCCAGCAGCATCTTCGGCAGGGGAGTGGTGCCGCCCGTGCCGAGGAAGGTCAGCACGGCCAGCGACAGGGTCAGCGGCCACGCGTTGGAGGTGATGCCGCGGATCAGCGCGTACGGCAGCACGACCAGCGTCGTGCCCCACGGGATCAGCCAGAAGACCAGCCCGGCGTTCGTGTTCACCAGATAGTTGTCGCGGCTGGCGTGCGGGATCGAGACCTGGGTGATGGGGTCGGCCTGCGAGTAGAGCCAGTACGGCAGCACGACGAGGAGCAGGCCGAGCACCATGAGCGTGCCGAACACCATCGTGCGCCCGAAGGGCCGCATGATGCGGCGCAGCCGGCGGGCGACCACCGGCCACAGGGAGCTGCGGCCGATCGCGTCCAGGTGTCCGCCCGGCTCGTCCGGCAGCGGCGCCCGCAGCTCGATGACCAGCGCGCTGACCAGGACCGGGCCCACGAAGAAGACCGCGCCGAAGAGCGTGGTCACGTGGTGTCCCGCGGTGGCGCCCATCGTGCAGGCGATGCCGAGCACCAGGAACTTCAACCGCCCGGTACGCACCCACCGGTGCGCGAACGGCAGCGCGTTGAGCAGGAAGCCGAGGGAGAACGTCGTGGGGAGCTGGCCGAAGACGTGGACCGTCTCGGAGATGGACGACGACACGACGAGCAGGATCGCGGCCCAGCCCGCCGCCCGCTCGTCCACCCAGATCCGCGACCAGCGGTAGACGCCGAGGGTGAGGTTGCAGAGCGCAAACAGCTGGACGACGACGAACCCGCCCCGCAGCCCGGTCAGCGGGCTGAGCGCGGCGATGGCGTAGTGGCTACCGGGCGGGTAGCTGACCGTGGTGAAGCCGGTGTACCAGCGGTCGTCCCAGGTGGTGAACCAGCCGCGGCGGTAGTGGTCGGCCATGAAGATGTGCACGTACGCGTCGTACGTCCGCTGGTAGCTGCCACTGAGCAGCAGGGCGCCGTGGTAGAAGGCGAGCACGGCGAGCGCCACCAGCAACAGCCGGTGCCGCCGGACGAAGCCCACAGCCGGCGACGCGGCCGGTGCCAGGGTGGCGGCCGTTGCGGGGGTGGCGGCTGGTGCCGGAGTGGCAGCCGGTGCGGCCGGGACCGGGGCTGCCGGCGGTGGAGGGGTGGGTGTCACGGGCGGCCAGTCCGCGGGGGGCAATGCCCGTCCCTCGATGTCGACGGTCACGAGGCCGCGGGTACGGCGATGTCGACGGCCAGCATCCGATGGTCGCTGCCCGGGTTGTCGGCGGTCTCCGCGCGCAGCACCGTGACCGGCTCGGACACCATGGCGTGGTCCAGGCGCAGCATCGGCACGACCGGCGTCCACCCGTTGGGGTAGGTGAAGCCAAAGCCCTCGCCGGCCTCGGTGAAGGCGTCGCGCCAGCCGGAGTCGGTCAGGTTCGCGAGCGAGCGGTGGTCGAGGGTGGCGTTGAAGTCCCCGATCAGCACCGTCGCCGAGTCCTCGGCGGGCTGCATCCGGGCCAGGTCGGCGAGCTGGCCGCGCCACCGGGTGAGGTTGGTGCCGGAGAGCGGTGCCACGGCGTGCACATCGACGATGCGGATGGTCCGGTCGCCGCGCGTGATCGTGGCGGTCGTCATCGGCGAGCCGTTGACGTCGAAGGCCTTGGCCGCGGTCAGGGGCAGCTTCGAGAAGATCGCCGAGCCGTGGAATCCGGGCAGCGGGTCGGTGACGCTGTACGGGTACACCTCGGTCAGGCCGGTCTTCTTCAGCCGCGCCAGATGCTCCGGCGTGACCTCCTGGAGAGTCACCACGTCGGCGCCGGAGTTGCGCAGCTTGAGGCCCACCGACCCGATGGCGGCGTTGCCGGCCTTGAGGTTGGCCGAGAGCAGCCGCAGGGTTACGGCGCCGCCCGGTGCCTGCTGCGGCCCAGCGGTCCAGTACGCGCCGCTGAGCCAGGCGAGATGCAGCAGGCACAGCACGATGGCGACGGCGGCGACCACCCGTTCCCGGCGCACGACCGCGACCACGGCCACGGGTACGGCCAGCAGCAGCACCCAGCCCCCGACCGTGGTCAGGGCGAGGAGGACGACGGAGTTCTCGGCGTGCAGGCGTACGAGCACGGCGCTCACCACGAGCAGGGCCGTGGCCGCGCGCAGCGCCCACGGGAGCACGGCCGAACCGCGGCGGGTACGGCTGAGCCCGGACCCGATGCTTTCGACCGTTTTCACATCTTTCTGATCGGACACTTCCGCCGTCTGCTGAGTGCGGATCCGGCACCGGATCGGCCGTCGCGGGGATACCCGGCGACGGGGCGGCACAGTCCGTTAGACTGCCTCGCCCCGCCTGTGCCGCCCCTGAACGATCAGCTCTTGACCAGCACCGCGAGGTCGACGACCAGCCGGCGGTGGTCGCTGCCCGTGCTGTGCTCGGCCCGCGCGGAGCGGACCGCCACACCGGGGGAGACCAGGATGTGGTCCAGGCGCAGCAGGGTGGGCATCGGCCCGCGCCAGCGCGGCCAGGTGGCACCGAGGCCGCGGCCGGCCTCGTCGAACGCGTCGCGCAGGGGACGCAGCAGCGCGGCCATCGACCGGTGGTCCGCGGTGGCGTTGAAGTCGCCGGCGAGCACCAGGTGCGCACCGGGCGGGGCGGTGGTCCCGGCCAGCTCCCGGAGCTGGCGGCGCCACGCCGCCAGCTTCGCCCGGTTCACCGGCGCCTCGGTGTGCACGTTGACCAGCCGGATCACGCCGCCGGGCAGGCGCAGGTCGGCCCGGGTCATCGGGCCGCCCGCCACGTCGATCGGCGCGGCGTGCTCGAGCGGGATCCGCGAGAGGATGGCGGAGCCGTTGTATCCGGGACGCGGATCCAGCACCGCATGGGGATAGGCGTCGAGGAGCCCGGCGGCCTTGATCGCGGCCAGGTGCTCGTCCGTGACCTCCTGGAGGCAGCAGACGTCCGCGTCGAGGTCGGCGAGCTCACCGGCGAGGGCTTCCATGGCGGGGTTGGTGAGCAGCACGTTGGCGGTCACGAGCCGCAGCCGGGGACCAGCCACCGGCTCGGTACGCCGCAGGTGCATGGTGAGCATGCGCAGCAGCCTGCCGATCTGTACCACGGCCGGCGCGGTCAGCACGATCACCAGCGCCGGCTGGTGCAGCAGCGCGGCGACCACGGCGAGCGGCGCCGCCGTCAGGATGCACCAGTCCGCGACCGCGGTGGCGCAGACCAGGGCGGCGTACCCCTCCGGTCGCAGCAGGCGCAGCAGCACCAGGGCGTAGATCAGCGTCGTCGCCACCAGCAGGACGACGAAAAGAGCGGTGGTCACCCGACGTGTTCCCGGCCGGACCCGCGGACCCGCTCGACGCACGCCCGCAGTTCCCGGGAGTGCACAGGCTTGGTCAGGAAGGCGTCGACGCGGTGCCGCCAGCCGTCGGCCTCGGCGGACGAGGACTCGATGCCCGTCACGAGGATGAAGGGCGCGGCGGACCGGCCCGCCACCGGGAGCTGGTCCAGCAGGTCGATGCCGGTGCCGTCGAGCAGCTGGAAGTCCGAGATGATCAGGCAGTAGTCCATGCTCGCGGCGAGTTCGAGCGCCGACTCGACGGACGTCGCCGTGTCGGGCCGGTACCCCATCTGCTGCAGCATCCGGCAGAGGATCATGCGGGACACCACGTCGTCCTCCACGACGAGGACCGGCTCCGTCGCGGCGTCCATGGGGGTCACTCCTCCGGCGCGGCGTCGCGCATGGTGAAGATCTGGTCGAACTGCGTCAGCTGGAAGATCCGGTTCGCGTTCTCCCCGGACGGCCGGATGAGGGTCAACTCACCCCCGGAGGCCTGCAGCTCGCGGTGGGTCCGGACGAGGACGGCGAGGCCCGCGCTGTCGATGAAGGTCACGTCCGTGAGGTCGATCGCCATCCGCCGGCAGCCGCCCGAGATCAGCCGCCGGACGGTGTCCCGCAGCCCCTGGGCCTCGAGCGAGTCCAGGCGTCCCTTGAGGGCCACGGTCGCGGCACCTACGGCTTCGTCCATGTGCTCCGTTGTCTCCACAGCTGTCCCATCGGCGTCGTTGGTGCGAAGTTGAGTGATCGCCGGCGTCATAGCGCCGGTTCGGCGCGCCGCGAGAACCGCAGCGTGCAGATGTTGGTGGTGTCGACGCGCTCGTAGTCGACGTCGTCCACCAGCTGTTTCACGATCATGAGGCCGTACCCGCGGATCTGCGGGACGCCGGCGCGCGGCGCGACCACCGCGTGCTGTTCGAAGGCGCGTCCGGAGTCGGTGACCCGCAGTTCGACGGTCGTGTCGTCGGCCGTGCCGGCGATGGTCAGCTCGCCCGGCCCGCCGCCGTACGCGTGGTCCACGACGTTGACGCAGACCTCGTGCAGCGCGAGCTCGATGCGGGAGAGCAGGCCGGGCATGTCGCCGGGCAGCGGTTCGCCGACCAGCTCGGCGAGCCACGGCCCGAGCCCACGCAGCGCCTCGTGATCAGCCGGCAGGACGAGCGGTGCGGCGCTCATCGGTCCACCTCCGCGGCGCGCAGAACGACCAGGGTGCAGTCATCGTCCGGTTGGGTGTCGGCGGCGTGCAGCGCCACCTCGGCGAACAGGCGCCTCGCGACCTGGGCGGGCACGTCGTCGTGGCGCCGGCCGTACGACAGGGCCTCGTGGGCGTTCCCGACCGCGGTCAGGAACCGCTCGTAGCCGAAGAGCCGCCCGTGCGGGTCCTGCTGCTCGGCCAGGCCGTCGGAGCCGAGCACGAGCAGGTCGCCCTCGGCGAACGGCAGCCGCAGGGAGCGCGCGTTCACCGTGCTGAGGGCGCCAATCGGCAGGGTCGCCGGCGGGATCACCGTGACGCCGGAGCGGTCGGCGCGGGCCAGCGGGCTGTGCCCGGCGTTGCAGATGTCGACGTGGCCGGAGCCGGGCAGGTAGCGCCCGACGGCCATCGTGATGAACCGGCCCGCGTCGACCAGGTATCCGAAGAGCTCCTCGTTGACCTGGTTGACCACGTCGGCCGGGTCGTCCGAGCGGCCGGCGACGCAGGCGTTGCGGATCGCGGTCACCGCGCGGGTCATGATCATGGCGGCCGGCAGGCCCTTCCCGGCGACGTCGCCGACGGCGAACCACAGCGCGCCGTCGCGCGGGGCGAAGGTGAAGAAGTCCCCGCCGGCCAGGTTCGCGGGTACGCATCGGGCGTACACTTCCGCGCCGGGCACCTGTGGGGGTTCGGTGGAGAGCACCGCCTGGGCGAGCTCGGACGCCATCTGGTGCTCCTGCTCCAGCTGGGCGCGCCGGACCTCGGAGCGGTGCAGCCGGGTCAGGTTCACCAGCCCGCCGATGACCGCCGCCACGGCGGCGACCAGCTTGACGTCGCCGGTGTCGAACGCGGGGCCGCGGGTACGGGTGACCGCCATCGCCAGCGCCGGCGAGGTGCTCACCGGTACGGGCGCGACCATCGTCGGCGTCGGCGCGTCGGGCCACACCGCAGGCTCGGTCAGCCCGCGGGCAACAGCCTCCTTCGCGATCCGGGTGAGGACCGGGAAGTGGGCCTCGTCGCCGGCCTCGTAGAGCAGCCCGCCGCCGACCAGCACCCCGCTGTCGCACTCGGTGCTGGTGAGCACCGCGGTGGCCGTACGCTCGTGCGCCTCGGCGTGGTCGCGGCTCTCCGCCTGGACCCGGGTGAGGTCGTAGAGGGCCAGCAGCCGGTCCTGGGCGGCGACCAGGGCGTCCGTCAGCTCCTCCTCGGCCTGCTCGTGCAGGTCGAGCAGCTGGAGGACGTGCTGGGCCGCGGTGACCGCCTCGGGGACCGATCCGGCCGCGAACGGTCCGACGTCCAGGCGCACCTGTTCCGTACCCGCCGCGCGCAGCAGCGTGTTGACGGCCTCCGCCATGGTCGCGGGGACCGCACTCATCCCGCGAAGCCCGGTGTGTCGGGCACGGTCGGCGCGTACCGGATGGAGAACGCCTGGTCCAGCGCGGTGAGCTCGAAGATCACCCGGACCGGGTCGGACGGGTTGAGCAGCACCAGGGTGGCGCCGACGTCCGCTGCGGCCCGGGCGGCCCGCAGCAGCTCGGCGAGCGCGCTGGAGTCGATGAAATGCACCGCGGACAGGTCGATGTCGACCTCGATGCCGCTGCCGTTCGCCAGCAGGTCCGCGAGAAGCTCGCGGAACCGTGGCGTCTCGTGCGCGTCGAAGCGTCCGGTCAGCGTGATGAGGTGCCGCGCTTCCCAGCGCTCACTGCGAATCTCCATCAGTGCTCTCCTACGGAAACCGAGACCGAGGGCGACGGCCCTACGCCGGCGCCGAGGTGGTTGTGCTGCATGTAGCGCCCGCGGGCGGAGTTCAGCCGGACCTTGAACATCTCCCGCAGGAACTGCAGGGTCACTGTCACCGGGTTGACGGTGGAGCCGGGGGCGTCGATCCACTCCACCGGGACCTCCGCGATGTTCATGCGGTTCTTCTGCGCCAGGTAGAGCACCTCGAGGTCGAAGGAGAACCCGTCGATGACCTGGAGGCTGAACAGGCGCTTGGCCGCCGTGGCGGTGAAGAGCTTGAAGCCGCACTGGGTGTCGGAGATCGCCAGGCCACCGCCGATGCGCACCAGGGCCTGCAGGCCGCCGCTGAGCACCTTGCGGAGGCGGCTCTTGCCCGCCACCACGGCGCCGGTCGCGCTGCGGGAGGCGATGACGATGTCGTACCCCTCCACGACGATCTTGCGGTACAGGCGGTCGAACTGCTCGATCGGCGTGGACTGGTCGGCGTCGGCGAAGAGGACCACCGATCCGCGCGCCGCCATGACGCCGCGTCGCACCGCGCTGCCCTTGCCGCCGTTGCGGGCGGCCACCAGCACGCGCATGTTGGCCAGCCGCATGTTCTGCAGCAGGCTCACCGTCGTGTCGGTGGAGCCGTCGTCCGCCACGATGAGCTCCCACGGCTCGCCGCGGGACGACATGTAGGTGGCGATCGCCCCGATGGTCGGGATGATCCGCTCTTCCTCGTTGTAGGCGGGGATCACCACGGACACCACGGGCGGCACGGTGATCTCGTGCGTCGCCCAAGCCCGGTACGCCTCGTAGGCACTGTTGTTCATCGGGAGGTTCGCCTTTCGACCGTCGGTTCAGGGGAGGACTTGCGGGCGGTGCGACATACAGCCACGAGGACGACCAGGACGGTCATCGCCACGAGTTGGGCGCGGACCAGCTCCTGCATGCTGTGGTTCCAGTGCAGCAACAGCACCGTCTGCACCACAGCGCCGCTGAGCAGAGCCCAGGACTCCGTGGTGCGCCCGGTGGCCAGGTAATGGCTGGCCACCAGGTTCGACACGGCGAACAGGGTGGTGCTGACGACGTACACCGTCAGCAGCCCGCCGAGGTTCCGGTAGGTCGAGCCTAGGAAAATTCCGATGAAAACATTGCCAAACAGCCCGGTCGCCAGGGCGCAGAGGCCGCCGATCCCCGCGACGGCGTAGATACCGCCGCGCAGCAGCTGGTCGGAGTTCTGTCCGGCGGCGTGCCGGCGGGCGGCGGCCGGGAACACCACCGTCGCCACCGACCAGGACAGGAAGAACGCCGCCCGGCCCATCAGTGACAGCGCGGAATAGGCGCCGGCGATCTCCGGCTCGAGGAAGTGCTTGGCGATCAGCACGTCGCCGTTTGTGATGATGATCTGGGCGCCGAGCAGCAGTCCCACCGCGGCGGCGTACGCCCGGATCTCGGTGAGGTCGGTCGCGCGCACCTTCGGCGCGAGACTGCGCCTGGCCGTCGCACTGCGAACCGACAGCCAGGTGGCGATGAACGAGACCGTCAGCCCGGCGGTCACCCCCGGCACTCCGCCGCCCAGGGCGAGCAGGGACACGGAGACCCCGACGCGGACGAGCATCTCCACCAGGAAGGTGACGGCGAGCCGTCCGAAGGCCAGCCGGCCCTGGAGCGCGCCCCGGCCCACCGCCTGTGCCAGGTAGTACGGCATGCCTAGGCCCAGGACGACGAACGGCCAGGCCGATGCGGTGTGGAAGACCTGCTGCAACTGCGGCGCCGTCAGGATCAGCACGGCGGCCAGAGCGATACCGGACGACCAGGCCCAGCGCCGCAGGCGTCCGGCGAGCCGGTCGGCCACGTCGGTCAGGCCCGCGACCTCGAAGTTGCCGACCGAGCGCGCGGTGACCATCTGCAGGCCCATGGCCAGCGCCGTCACCACGGCCATCAGAGTCACCATGAGGGTGGCGTCGGAGAACTCGGCCGGGCTGAGCCAGCGCGCCATCAGCAGGTTGAGCACGTAGTTGCCGGCGTGCGCGACGGTCGTGGCCAGGGCCAGCACCATGCCGGCCCGGGCCAGCCGGGTGCCGGCGGCGGCCTCGTCGGGCAGCACCGCGGTCCGGCTCACCGGGACCGCCCCGCGAGTACGCGCTGCATGTGCATGACGTGCCACTCCACGACCTCCGACATAGGGATGCCGGTTGCGGCGGCGAAGTTGCGGCGGCCCAGGTCGGTACGCAGCTCGGGGTCGTCGATCATCAGGGCGAGCGAGTCGGCGAGGCTGGCGGCGTCGCCCGGCTCGAAGTACGTGCCCAGGAAGCCCTCCTCCTCGATGATCTCGACGAAGTCGCCGATCCGGGGCAGCGCCACCGCCCGGCCGTACTCGCCGGCCTGGTGCAGGACGCCCGAGCTGCCGGTCGTCGAGGTGTACGGGAACGCCACCACGGTCGCCGAGCGGAACAGCCCGGCCACGTCGTCCTCGGCCACGTAGCCGGTCTGGACCACGTTCGGCACGTCGGCGTACCGGCGGGCGACCTCGTCGAGGTAGCCGGGCGAGTTCGGGCTGTCCGAGCCGGCGATGACGAGCTCCAGGTCCTCGTAACCGCGCTGCAGCAGCAGCCGGTACGCCTCGACCAGCACGTCGACCGTCTTGTACGTGCCCCACTTGCCGAACGCCAGGATCCGCCGCGGGCCGGGCGGTACGTCGAAGGAGGGCACCGCCAGCTCCTCGAAGCTCCCGTGCGGGGCGAGCAGGGCGTTGCGGGCGCCGTAGCGGTCCCGCAGCAGCTCGACGTAGCGGGGGATGGTCACCGCGACGAGGTCCGAGCGCAGCAGGGCGCGGGTCAGGACCCGGCCGGCCGTCTTCATGACCCACGCGGCGAGCCGCGAGCCCGCGAAACCGGCGTCGCGCATGTCGACGTTGTCCGCGAGGTTGTGCAGCACGACGACGCTCGGCACGCCCAGCAGCCGCAGGACCGCCGGGGTCAGCAGGCCCAGCGCGCCGGGCAGCCGGCGGTCGCCGAAGGTGGCGAACTGCAGGTTGAACAGCACCACGTCGGGCCGGGTCGCCCGGACCGCGCGCAGGATCCGCACCAGGTTGGCGGGGCTGTTGAACCGCCAGCAGCCCACGCTCCGGGTGCCCGGCAGGGTGGCCGGAGGGCCCGCGTCGGTCTCGTCGGCGTAGACGACGACCTCGGACACCTCGGGTACCCCGGCGAGGTGCCGGACGAGGTGGAAGCCGAACTCGTTGAGGCTGTTACGGCCGGGGGGAAGGGCGGTTACGACCCCGATCCGCAGCGCCTGTGTCGCGGTAGTCACGCTATTCCGTCGGTTGCGCAGGCGCGATCCTGAACGATGAGCGGCAGGCAAGTGCCGGTCGTCGCGCAGATCACGTAGGCGGGCTGGGCCTCAGTCATGAAGGAAAGTCTGGGCGAGCCGCGGGGGAATTCGGTCCGTTCCGGGGTGCCGTTGGGTTGTTCCGGACCCGGGCCGGACAAACGAAAAGGCACCACGCGCGGGGCGCGTGGTGCCTGTGGTGCAGCCGTGGATCAGGGCTCGAAGCGGTACCCCACGCCGCGCAGCGTACGGATGTGGCGTGGGGACGAGGCGGACTCGCCGAGCTTCTTGCGCAGGTTCCCGACGTGCACGTCGATGATGTGGTCGTCGCCGTACCAGTTGTCACCCCACACGTCCTCGAGCAGCTGGCCGCGGGTGAAGGTGCGGCGCGGCGCGGAGGAGAGCAGGTCGAGGATGCCGAACTCGATCTTGGTCAGCTCGAGCACCTGGCCGTCCAGGGTCACCTCGCGCACGTCGGGGTCGATGCGCAGGCTGCCGTACTCGCGGATCGCGGCGCTGGGGCCGGACGCCGAGGCCCGGGGCCGGCGCCGCATCGCCTGGATCCGGGCGGTGAGCTCGCGGGGGGAGAAGGGCTTGGTGACGTAGTCGTCGGCGCCGACCGACAGGCCCACGACCTTGTCCACCTCGTCGGTGCGGCCGGTGACCATGACGATGTAGGCGTCGGTGAACAACCGGATCTGGCGGCACACCTCGATCCCGTCGACGTCGGGCAGGCCGAGGTCGAGGATGGCGATCTCGGGCCGCTCCTTCTGGGCCTGTTCCACCGCGCCCCGGCCGTCGGTCGCGACGATCACGTCGAAGCCCTCCCGCTCCAGCAGGTGTTGGCAGAGCAGCATGAACTCGGGTGAGTCCTCGACGACGAGAGCGCGCGGCCTGGCCACGTGGCCTCCAGTTTCCCTGCGGAACGGCGGATGGGCGCCGCGTCTGTTTCGGCGCGGCTTCGAGTCCTATCGGCCGTCCCGGGGCGAATCAAAGGTTCCGCATGCCCCCCGTGATGTCGGCGCGGTCCGGCAACGGCCCGGGCCGGGCCATGAAGTAACCCTGCCCCAGCTTGACCCCGAGCGCCCGCAATTTCTCGTGTTCGGCGACGGTTTCGATGCCCTCGGCGATCAGCATGGCGCCGATGTCCTCGGCGAAACCGACCAGCGAGCGGGCCAGCGCCATCCGGACCGGGTCGTTGTCGATGCCCCGGGTGAGGGTGATGTCCAGCTTGATGATGTCCGGGCGCAGCTGCAGGATGTGGCTCAGGCTGGCGAACCCGGCCCCGGCGTCGTCGACGGCGATGAGGATGCCGGCCTCGCGCAGCCCCTCGGTCACCTTCACCAGCGCCGGGTAGTCGTGCACCTGGGTGTGCTCGGTCAGCTCGACGGCGATGCCCCGCGGCGCGTGGGCCATGAGGGTGGCGCAGACCCGCGGGGTCAGCAGCGCCTCCACCGACAGGTTCGCGCTCAGCCACGCCCCGGCGGGCATCTCGTCCAGGTACGCGAACGCCCGCTCCAGCGCCAGCAGCTCAAGGTCCACGCCCACCCCGGCCTCCAGGGCGGCGGCGAACGCGTCGGCCGGGCTGGGGAAGTGCGCCTGGTCGAAGCGGGCCAGCGCCTCGTACGCCTTGACGACGCCGTCCTCCAGGTGCACGACCGGCTGGAACGTCGGCTGGATCGCCTGCGAGTGGATCACTTCCCGCACGTTGTAGAGGGCGGGGAGAGGAGCCGCGGTGAGAGTCATGCCTTCTGTTTCGGCAGCGACCCTCAAGGCAGTCTCAGACCGGTTTCAAGTAATCGGCAAGCGTTCCCGGCCCGGTCGGCGGCGCCCTGACACGACACGACCCCGGCACGCCAGGCGTGCCGGGGTCGTCGTGCGGGCGGGGGATCAGGCGAGTACGGCCTCGCGCTCGCGGGCCCGGTGCAGACACTCGATGAGGTCGTGCGGGTCCACTTCGACGTCCGCGTCGACGTCGACGACGCCGACGTAGGCCCCGCCGGCGGCGGCGAGACCGGTCTGCAGGGCGGCGCCCTTGTCCTGCAGCTCGCGGTCGGTGATGATCCGCATCCAGGGCAGGTCGCCGAGGGACCGTTCGGAGCCGTCGGTCGAGCCGCCCGACACGGCGATCATCTCGAACGAGATGTTCTGCGCGTACAGGAGCTCGGCCATGCGCTCCACCGCACGCCGCAGCTTGGCGCCCGGGTTGTGGAACGGGATGACGACGGTGAACTCGACGGCGACCGGGTCCGGCGTCGAGGATTCCCGGGGTGCGGGGCCCGCGACGACGAAGGGCGGGACGGCGATGAGGTGTGCGACGGTCATGCCCCGAAGATTCGGTCTGCAACCTCAATGCAACCTCAGGCCGCTCTCAAGCCGGGCGCAAACCTTCCCCGGCCTGCGCGAGCACCGGCAGCTCCGGGGCGGGCAGCCTGCGTACGGGCGTCCGCGGCCAAGATCGAGCGATCCGGATCAGGTCAGGACCTGGGTCCCGGAGGTTCGGGACCCTCTGCCGGCAGGGCCAGCGTGAAGCGGGACCCGACGTTGATCGTGGATTCCAGGGTGACGTCGCCGCCCATGGCGCGGGCCAGCTGACGGGCGATGAACAGGCCGATGCCCGTGCCGCTGGTGCTCATCGTCATGGGGTCCTCGACCCGGTGGAACTTCTCGAACACCTTCTCCAGCGAGTCGGAGGGGATGCCGCGTCCGCGGTCGCGGACGTCGACGTGCAGGATCCGGTCGTCGCGGCGCATGCTCACCTCGACGGTACGGTCGTCAGCCGAGTACTTGAGCCCGTTGCCGATCAGGTTGGTGAGCACCTGGACGGTGCGGCCGCTGTCGCACCGGGCGAGCCAGGCCTCCTCCGGCGCGCTCAGGACCACCCGGTCGGAGCGGAGGTCCTCGACGGCCTGCCGGACGATCGCGACCAGGTCGTGCGTAGCGGTGTTCACCTGCAGCGACGCCTCGTCCGGGTTGTCGCCGAACCTCGAAGCGAGCAGCAGGTCCTCCACCAGCCGGGAGAGATGCGCCGCCCGGTCACCGATCAGCGTGAGCGCGTCGAGGCGCTTCTGCGGCGTCATCCGCTCGCCGCGGGTCCGCAACAGGTCGACGTAGCCCATGATCGGCGTCAGCGGGGTGCGCAGCTCGTGCGACACCATGGCGATGAAGTCGGACTTCAGCCGCTCGGTGCGGTACTCGCGGGTGAGGTCGCTGATGACGACGACGTCGCGGACGAGCTCATCCGCGGCGAAGATCGCCGAGTGCGCGAGCCGCAGCCGCCGTTCCTCGCCGTCGCTGCGGCGGATCGTCAGCTCGGTCGCCACCCGCGGCACGTCCACCGAGACGGGCAGGAGCAGCTCCCGTTCCTCCTCGGCGGGCACGTCGAGCAGCTCACCGACGGGCCGGCCGGTCGCCTCGGCGGCGGGGGTGCCGACGAAGTCGGTCAGTGCCTGGTTCCAGACCTGGACCAGGCCGCCGGCGCCGATCACCATGATGCCCTCGGCGGACTGCTCGACCACGGCCTGCAGCTTGCTGCGCTCCTCGGTGAGCCGCTCCAGGTGCTCCGCCCCGCGCATCGCCACGGCCAGGGCGTTGCCCAGCGAGGCCAGCAGCGTCACGTCGCCGGTCGAGATCCGGCGCCGGCTGCGGCTCGCGAACGCCGCCATGCCCAGCCGGCGGCCGGCGCCCTCGACCGGGACGATCACCACGTGCCGCAGCCCCGCCGGCAGGTTCTCGGTCAGCTGCACCGGCGCGTCGGCGTCCCGCCAGGGGGCGAGGTACGCCGGCAGCGGCCCGGCCTGCACGGCGGAGGGCTCGGCGGCCGCCACGGACAGCGCCGGGCCCGTCTCGGACACCGCGATGACGCCCACGTCGGCGTCGAAGGCCTCGCGGACCAGGACCAGGAACTGCCGGACGACGTCCTCCCGTTCCGCGAGGGCGTGCGACAACTGCAGCAGGCAGGCGGACCGGGCCCGCTCGTCGGCCTCGCGGGCCGCGGCCCGGTACGCGTACGTGACGGCGAGGGCCGGCATGGCCATGAACGGCAGCAGCAGGGGAGCGTGCAGCGCGATGACGGTGGTCGTCAGCCCGGTCGCCATGGTCCCGACCGCCATGTAGAGCGACAGTCGGGCTTCCGACCGGATGACGGTCCACGGGGCGACGCCGTTGATGAACCCGAGGATCTGGGCCAGGCAGCACAGGTTCACCGCCGTGAAGGCCAGCGTGCCGGCCAGGACGCCGGCCAGCACGGGTGCGGTCACGGTGCCGGCCGCGCCGCCCATCAGGTGCACCAGCAGGATGAGCACCGACACGGCGGCGGTGTACGTACCGAGGTTGAACGCGGCCTTCACCGCCGGGCGCCGCTGGACCAGGGTGGCCAGCACCAGGCCCGCGACGGCGGCGAGCAGGGCGTGCCGCGGCGGCAGGAGCAGGACGTCGATGATGAGGGCCGCCTCGTACAGGCTCAGCTCCTCGACGGCCTCGCCGTGGCGCAACCGCACCACCGTGATCTCGGCGAGGCAGGTGAGCACGACGAGTCCCGGCACGAGCCAGGCCATGGGCACGCCCGAGCCCCCGAGCACGCTTCCGCGGCCCGGCATGGCGAGCACCACGACGGCGCCGAGGCCGGCACCGAGGGTGCCGACCCCCGCCACCCGCCGCAGGATCGGGTCCCGGACGTACGCGCGCACGGCGCCGGCCGCCCGCTGCAGGAGCGGGCGGCCGGCGTCGTGCGGCTCGGCGGTCACGACCTGGGCAACCAGGCCCAGGACGAGGCGCTCCACCGGTCGGCGGCCCAGGCGCGTGCGGCCCAGTCCTCACCTGCCCAGGCGCGTGCGGTCCAGTCGGCGTCCGCCCAGGCGCGCGCCGCCCAGTCGTCGGAGGCCCAGGCCCGCGCCGCCCATGCCCGGGCGGCCCAGGCGCGTGCCGCCCAACTGCCGTCCGCGCCGGCCCAGGCCCGCGCCGCCCAGGCGCGTGCCGCCCAGGCCCGTGCCGCGGGGTCGAGCTGCGCCCAGGCCCGGGCGGCCCAGTCCCGCGACGCCGGGCTCAGCTTGTTCCACGCCCGCTCGGCGGCGTCGCCGTCGCCGGCGACGACCGCGTCGGTGAAGGCGGCCCAGCGCTTGGCGTCCCGGCCGACGGCGGCGGTGTCCTCGTCGTAGTCGCTCTGGGCCTTGCTGGTGCGCCACTTGGGGGCGGCGGCCAGCACCCGGGCGACGTCGAGGCCGCCCGCACCGCCACCGGCCGCGGCGGTCAGCCCCGGGCTCGGGTAGGCGGTCGAGACCAGCAGGTTCTTGATCGCGTCGGGACCGAGCTTCGGCTGCACGGCCAGCGTCGCGGCGACGGCGCCGGAGGTGACGGCGGCCGCCATCGACGTGCCGGAGCCCCGGAAGTAGACGTCGCCGACGCGGGCCGCCGGGTTGCCCCGGTCCACCACGCTGCCCGGCGAGCGCAGGCTGACCACGTGGCCACCCGCGGCGACCATGTCGGGCTTGGCGTCGCCCTGCTGGGTCGGACCGCGGCCGGACCACACGCCGACCACGTCGTCGCCGCGGTCCGCCGTGCCGGACGCGTCCAGCCCGCCGGTGGTGAGCAGGACCGGGTCGTTGCCGGGCGAGGTCACCGAGCCGATGCCGGGACCGTCGTTGCCGGACGGTACGACCACCGCGACGCCCTGACGCCACAGCGACTCGAGGGCCTGGTTCAGCGGGTCCACCTGGTACGGCAGCGGGCTCTCCGCCGACAGCGACAGGTTCAGGACCTGGACGTCCTTGCGGTGGTCGCTGACCCACTGCAGGCCGCGCAGGACGGTGATGAGGTCCGTACGCCCGTCCGCGTCGGCGACCTTCACGTCGATCAGGTCGGCTGCGGGGGCGACGCCGCGGTAGGCCCCGCCCGAGGCGGCACCCGAGGCGGCGATCAGGCCCGCCATGAAGGTGCCGTGGCCGTAGCCGTCGCCTTCGCCCGTACCGGTCAGGTCGAGGTGCTTCGCGACGCGGCCGGCGAGGTCCGGCACGTCGGCGATGCCGGTGTCGACCACGGCGACCGTGACGCCGTCGCCCTCGTTGCCCTTCGCGGGCATGCCGAGCATCTGGCGCACGGTGGTGGCGGTCCCGGCCGCGTCGGCCGTGGCGTCGGCGACGGTGAGCTCGCGCTGGGGAACGACCGTCCACCCCGCGGGAAGCGTTCCGTCCTGCGGCAGGAGCGCCGCGACGCCGTGGGCGAGCGGGAGGCTGGCCAGGACCCGGCCCCCGGCCGACTCGACGGCGCGCGCGGCGGCGTCGGCGCCCGCCCCGGTCACCACTACCTCATGCCACGGCCCGGAGGCGGTGTGCGCGGCCGCGGACACCGGCAGGGCGGTCATCGTGACGACGGCGGCCGCGGCGAGCGCGACTCCCCGTCGGCGGTTGTGTTTCATGGCCTACGCACCTCGCATGTCGGCGGAACGATCTCGTCTGCCGCGGCGGCGCACGGTGGGGACCGGGTGCCGACGCGTGGAAGGAGCATCGGCGGCCCGGTGGCCGACTTGAGCGGAAATTGAGGTTCGGGACAACGCGGTCACAGGTCGTTCACCCGGACCTGCTGGCTGAGCACACCGTCGATCAGGTCGAGGACGGCGTCCGCGGTGAACGGCTTGGCCAGGTAGTAGTCCACGCCGTCGGCCCACGCGCGGGTGTTGGTACCCGGCTCGGCCGCCGCGGTGAGCATGAGGACGGGCACGGGCTCGCCGTCCAGGGCGCGGATCGCGGAGAGCACCGCGAAGCCGTCCAGGCCGGGCATCATCACGTCGAGGATGACGAAGTCCGGGCCGACGGTCTCCACGGCTTGCAGCGCGGCCAGCCCGTCCACCGCCACGGTGACCTCGTAATCCTCCATCTCCAGCACGTCGGTGAGCAGACTGCGGATTCCCGGGTCGTCGTCGACCACCAGGATGCGTGCCACGGATGTCACCTCGCTCTCCCCGCGCCGCAGGCCGAGGGTTCGGCCTGCCGTACGGCCTCCTCGGCCGCCTTACGCCAGTCGACCGCCTGTGCCTGCAGCTGCGGATGGGCGAGCAGCAGAGCGAGTTCCTGGTCGTCCGGCCCGGGCCCGTTCTCTGCCTGGGCGATGAGCAGGTGGGCGGCCCGCACGGCACCGGCGACGCCGAGCCCGGAGGGGTCCGGCCGATGCGGCGCGTCCCGATGGGCGACCGCGCCGACGATCGGGGGCTGGACGCCCCACAGGTGCAGCAGCTCCACGGCGACGTCGCGGAACGGCACGTCGTCACGCGTGTCGGCATCGAGGTCGATGGCGGCGGCCGGCTCGCCGTCCGCGCGGGCCAGGCAGATGAGCCGGCCGGCGTCCTGCAGCAGCGCCGCCGCCTGGGCCTGCGGCCGGTTCGCCGGCGAGGCCAGCCGCTCGACCAGCCGGGCGGTCGCGCAGGCGTGGCACCAGGTCGTCTCCAGCACCGGTGCGGCGTCCGGATACCAGCCGGGCGGGGACCACGACCGGCCGCTGGCCTGCGCAACGGCCTGGATCATCGGTACGCCCATCGCGTGCACGATCGCCTCGATGGAGTAGTTGCGCGGGCGCGCGCCGAAGAACCGTGAGTTGGACAGCTGCAGGAGCTTGGCGGCCAGCCCGATGTCGTGGGTGGCGGCGCTTACCGCCGCATCGAGGTTGGCGTCGGGGCTCAGGAGCGCGGCGATGCCGTCGGCGTGCCCGGGCAGCACCGGGATGGACCGGATCGCGCCGGCGATGCGGCGGGCCGGCCCGGGATGGGAGCCCGAGGTGCGCAGCAGGAGCTGGTCGATCACCCCGGTCAGGCTCTCCGGGTCCGAGGGCTTGGTCAGGAAGCGGTGGCCGGCCATGGCGACCTGGACGATCGCGTCCTCCTCGATGTGGCCGGACAGCACCACCCGGGCCGTCGCCGGGTAGATCCGGCTGATCTCGGTCAGCAGCTCGGCGCCGTCCATGCCGGGCATCCGCATGTCGGAGACCACCACGTCGTACGGCGCCGCCGCGAGCAGCTCCAGGGCCTCGGCGGCGCCGACCGCGAACTCCATGTCCCAGTCGCCGCGGCGGCCGCGCAGCGACCGGCGCAGCCCGTCGAGGATCCGCGGTTCGTCGTCGACGAACAGCACCCGCGGCGTGCTCATGAGTCCTGGCGTCCGTCCGCCGGCAGCCGCAGCGTGAAGGTGGTGCCCTCGCCCGGCACCGACTGCACGTCGATGGAGCCGCCGTGCCGGTCCAGCACCGCCCGGGCCAGGGCCAGTCCCTGACCGGTGCCCTTGCCCACGCCCTTGGTGGTGAAGAAGGGGTCGAAGATGGACTGGCGGATGTGCTCGGGGATGCCGCTGCCGTCGTCGGTGAAGCGGATGACGACGTCCGGCCCGTCGAGCCGCGAGCTGATCGTGATCCGGCCCCGGTCCGGCCGGCCCTCCATGGCGTCGGCGGCGTTGACGAGCAGGTTGAGGAACACCTGGTTGAGGTCGCCTCGGTGGCACAGCACCTCGGGCAGCTCGTCGAGGTCCAGCTCCACGTCCGCGACGTACTTGACCTCGTTGCGGGCGACGGTCAGCGTTGTGCGGATCGCCTCGTTGATGTCGGCGTACGACTGCTCGGCGGTGTCCTTGTAGCTGAACGACTTCATCGCCCGGACCAGGGACGCCACCCGCTCCACGCCCTCGAGGGTCTGCTTCACCGCGGCCGGGATCTCGGCGACCAGGTATTCGAGGTCCGCCTTGGCCTCGGCCTCCCGGGCACGGGCGGTGCGCTCGTCCCATGAGACCTCGCCGAGCTCCACGGCCATGCATTCGCGATAGACCATGAGCAGCTGCCACATGTCCTCGTAGGCGTCCGCAAGGAAGCGGGTGTTGTCGCCGACGAACTGGATCGGCGTGTTGATCTCGTGGGCCAGGCCCGCGGAGAGCCGCCCCAGCGACTCGAGTTTCTGGTCGTGGTGGGCCGCGAGGTCCGCTCGCCGGGTCTCGGTGACGTCGCGGAAGGTCACGACCCGGCCCGCGGTGTCCGAGCCGACCCGCAGCGGGGCCACCGAGCAGACGACCTGGAACGTCGACCTGTCCTTGCGGACGAACACCTCGTCGATCGAGGCCGCGGGCCTGCGCAGGGGACAGTCGGCGTCGGGCACCGGCGTGCCGTCGGAGCCCGGCAGGTGCACGGTGGCGTGCGCGGGCCGGCCCAGCAGCTCCTCCTGGGACCAGCCGAGCATCTCCGACGCCGCGCGGTTGAGGGAGGTGATCCCGCCCTCGGCGTCGACGGTGTAGAGGCCCTCCGGCATGTCCTGCATGAACGCGGTCCGGAACGCGGTGGCGAAGGTGTGGGCGGTGACGTCGGTCAGGACCAGACACAGCCCGGCCGGCCCGTCGCCCGGCAGCGGCCGGCAGTCGACCCGCCAGATCCGGGCGTGATCCGGCGCGGCGGATTCCCCGGTTTCGAACCGCATCCCGACGACCGGGGTCCGCGTCCGCGTGACCTCGCGCAGGACGGGTTCCAGCCGGTCCGAGAGCGCGGGCAGGGCCTCGGGCACCGTCAGGCCGGCGAGGTCGGCCGCCGACCGGCCGGCCACCGCCGCGAACCCGGCGCCGCCCCGGACGAACCGCAGCTCCCCGTCGAGAAAGGCGACGCCGGCCGGCACGGCGGCCTCGATCGTCTCGAGAAGCGCCGACACGTCGGTCATCCGATCTTCCCCCACGGCTCACCCTTTCGCGGCTTCCGCGCCCGGCGGTCCCTTTCTGCCCATCGGCTCCTCCCCGGCACATCTGAGGCCGGAAAAACGGTGGGTCCTCCGGTTGGCCGAAAACTGTACGACCCGCCGCGGCCGCCGATAGGGAGGAAGAAGCGCACACCGGGACGACCGGGGGTCAAGGTATGGACGGCATGCCGGCAAGCATGCAGCGGTGGGTCCGCGGTTCCACCACCATGCTCGGACAGGTTCGTGCCCTGTTCTTCGTCTTCCTGCTCATCTGGCCGTTCGCCGGCCTCTGGGGCGTGCACCGGTCCTCGCCGCCCTACCGCGTCGCGGCCGTCGCCACGACCCTTCTCCTCGTCGCCTGGCTCTACGCCGGTTACCGGCGCCAGCGGTTCCCCGCCTGGAGCTGGGTGGCCGAGGGAGCCGCCGTCTGCCTGGTCGCCGGTGCCTCCGACTACCGCACGACCGTCGGCCTCTGCTTCATGTGGGTGAACTTCCGGGCCCTCTACGGCGGGCTGCGCGAGAAGGCGCTGGCGGTCGCGACGCTGGTGGCGATCATGGTGGCGGGCGTCGTCGTCTTCGAAGCCACGGCCGAGGCCACCGTCTCCCTGCTGCTGACGGCGTTCGTCGCGCTGGTGGTGAACCACGTGCTCGCCCGGGCCAGCGCGGCTCGGGACCGGTCGGCCGCCCGCGAGCGGGCGGCGGCCTCGGCCGGGGCGGGCCTGGTCGCCGCCACCACCCGCGAAGAGGCCATGGACGTCACCCTCGGCGCCGCGCTCAGCATGGACGAGGAGGTGAGCGCCGCACTGGTGGTCACCGTCGCGGGGCCGGCCCTGCACGTGGTCGCCGCGGCCGGCGACGTCGGTGCGGAGGCCCCAGGCTGGGTCGCCGAGCTGGCGGCGCTCCCCGAGCGCGCCCGGGCGGTCCTGAATCCGGGCGGATTCGAGTACCTGACCGACGTCGCGGCGGAGGAAGCCTGCGAGGTGTTCCGGCTGCGGCCCCACCCGGGCGTCGCCCTCGCGCCCCTGGCCGTGCACGGCTCATGCTTCGGCCTGCTCGTGCTCGCCATGAACGGCCGGGCCACGGACGACCTGTCGGCGCCGGTGAAGACGCTCGCGGACGAGGCCGCCCTGACGCTCGACCAGCTGCTCAACCGCTCCCGGCTCAGCGCGGTCGTCGACCACTCCCCGGACGCGCTGGTCCTGGCGAGCGAGGCGGGCGTCATCCGCTTCGCCAACCCCGGCACGCAGACCCTGCTGGGCGAGTCCGGCGCGGCCCTGACCGGACGGGACCTGTGGTCGCTGCTGCATCCCGACGACCTCGAGGAGATCCTCGCCGCCGCGGCCGGCCCCGGCGTACCGGCGGCCCGTCCGTGCCGGATCCGCAGCCGCGAGGATGCGCCGTGGATCAGCGTGGAAGCGGTCATCGACTACGTCAACGAGCACGACGGCTCCCGGAGCATCGTCTTCAACGCCCGCGACGTCTCCGAACGGCAGGCGCTGGAGCTGGAACTGAGGCACTCGCAGAAGCTGGAGTCGGTGGGGCGGCTGGCCGCGGGCATCGCGCACGAGATCAACACGCCGATCCAGTTCGTCGGCGACAACGCCCGGTTCCTGGAGACGGCCTTCGCCGACCTCAACCGGCTGCACGAGGCATACCGGGAACTGGCGGACGCGGCGCGCAAGGGTGCCGAGTGCGCCACGGTCATCGAGAACGTCGAGCGGATCGCGGAAGAGATCGACATCGACTTCCTGATGGAGGAGGTGCCGATGGCGCTGCAGCAGAGCCTGGAGGGCATCAGCCGGGTGGCGAACATCGTCCGCGCCATGAAGGCCTTCGGGCACCCGGGCAGCGAGGAGAAGGCCCAGGCGAACCTCAGCGAGGCGATCGCCAACACGCTGATCGTCGCGAACAACGAGATCAAGTACGTCGCCGACGTCGAGACCGACTTCGCCGACCTCCCGCTGGTGCACTGCCACCTGGGCGACATCAACCAGGTCGTGCTCAACCTGGTGGTCAACGCCGCCCACGCCATCGGCGCCGCCGACCGCGGCCGGGGCAGGATCCGGGTCAGCACCCGGCAGGAGGACTCCCAGGTGGTCATCGAGGTCGCGGACACCGGCACCGGGGTGCCCCCGGAGATCGCCGACAAGCTGTTCGACCCGTTCTTCACCACCAAGGAGGTCGGCACCGGCACCGGGCAGGGCCTCGCGCTGGTCCGCACCCTCGTGGTCGACCGGCACGGCGGGTCGGTGGACTTCACGAGCGAGCAGGGCGAGGGCACGGTATTCACGGTCCGGCTGCCGGTCGATCTGGCCCAGGGCAACGACATGGCGGAGGCGACCGCATGACAGACCGGCCGCACATCGTGTTCGTCGACGACGAGCCGCGGATCCTCAGCGGTCTGCGGCGCATGCTGCGGACCCACCGCGACCGGTGGGACATGTCCTTCGTGGAGGGCGGTCAGGCCGCGCTGGACACGCTGCACAGCCGGCACTGCGACGTGATCGTCACCGACTACCGCATGCCCGGCATGGACGGCGCGCAGTTGCTCGAACGCGTCCGCAAGGAGTTCCCGGCGATCGCCCGGGTCATCCTGTCCGGGCAGACCAACGAGGACAACCTGCTGCGGATCATGGTGCTGGCGCACGAGTTCATCAACAAGCCCAGTACGCCCGAGCAGATCGTCACCGCGGTCGAGCGGCTCATCGCGGTGAGCCCGACGGCGGCCGACGACGCGGTCCGGCGCGACGTGGCGGTGATCGAGTCGCTGCCGAGCCCGCCGCAGACCCTCGTCGAAATCATCGACGCGCTCGCCACGGAGGACGCGAGCGCGCAGTCGGTCGGGCTCGTGCTCGAGCGGGACCCGGCGGTCGCCGCCAAGGTGCTGCACCTGGTGAACTCGTCCGCGTACGCGATGGGCCGCAAGGTCAACGGCGTGGTGCAGGCAACCGCGCTGCTCGGCCTGCCCACCGTGCGGGGCCTGGTGTTCATGCACGATCTGATCCGCGAGTTCGATCCGGACGGGATCCTGCCCCCGGTGTGGATCGAGGGTCTGACGTTGCACGCCGTCGAGACCTCGCGGCTCGCCCGGCGGTTCGCCGACGGACGGGAGTGGGAGGGCCACGCCTTCACCGCCGGGCTGCTGCACGAGGTCGGGCAGCTCGTCCTCGCCTCCTCCCGGCCCGCCGAGTTCGCCGGGGTGCTCGCGCACTGGCGTGAGATCACCGGTGCGCCGCTCTGTCACCTGGAGTCGGACGCCTTCGGGGTGGACCACAGGGAGATCGGGGCGCGCCTGTTGCGGCTCTGGTCGCTGCCCGAACCGGTGATCGAGGCCGCCTCGGCCCATCACGAGCCGCCCCTGGCCGGGGACGCCACCGACCCCGCGTCGGCTGTCGCCCTCGCGCACCGGGTCGTCGAGGCGGAGCTCGAACCCGTCTGCGGAGCGCGCGGTGAGGCGGCGGCCCTCGACGACGAGGCGCTCAGCGAGCCGGTACGCGAAGCGGTCGCCCGGTGGCGGCGGGAACGGTCGCCTAGGCCGGGCTGACGATCAGCAGCGGCTCGGCGACCCCGTCCTCGAGCGCGGCGAAGTTGCGCAGGCGCGTGATCAGGCTGACCGAGACCTCCTGGCCCGCGCTGACCAGCCGGACATTGCTCTTGCTGGTCACCGGGCCTGCGAGCACCATCCCGGACCGCAGTTCGTCAAGTGTCACCGACCGCACCGTCTCGCCGTCGGAGATCGCCGTGGCCGCGTCCAGCGCCTCCAGCAGCACCGGGTCGTAGTAGCCTGCCCGCCCGCCGAGGGTCGCCGCGGCGACGGCCGGGCTCGACCCGTGCGAGATCAGCTCGTCGTAGTCCTGGACGATGTGGATCAGCCGCCCGCCGAACGGGATCCGCTCGCCCTCCACGTGGTCCAGCGGAGCTCCCGAACCGTCGAAATTCTTCCGGGAGTACCGGATGGCCTCGGCCACGTTCTCCAGGCGGGGGATCGGGGAGATGATGTGGACCGCCACCTCCGGGAGGTCGTCGGCCATCGCCTGCTCGGCGCGGGTCAGCTCGGCGCCCAGGGCGAGCTTCTCCGCTACCACGGGCGGCAGGGAGACGATCCCGATCTGGGACAGCATGACCGCGAGTTCGGCGGCCCAGCGGTCCTCGACCTCGTCGGGGTAGGCGTCGAGGATCTGGGCGGCGCGCCGCGACAGCCGGTTGGCCTTTCCGAACGCATCCGGGTTGGACAGGGAAAGCACGTCGTTGAGGGCCATGACGCTGCCGTTGAGGGTCC
Organism: Actinoplanes sp. NPDC051475; assembly: GCF_040689425.1. Classification (NCBI taxonomy): domain Bacteria; kingdom Bacillati; phylum Actinomycetota; class Actinomycetes; order Micromonosporales; family Micromonosporaceae; genus Actinoplanes; species Actinoplanes sp. NPDC051475. The sequence goes on along the minus strand of NZ_JBFAZZ010000014.1, from coordinate 56,690 downwards.
GTTCCAGCAGCTCCCGCTCCGCCACCACCAGCCGGTGCTGGGCCACGCAGTCGCGCAGGGCGGCGCTCATCGTCTCCGGATCGACCGGCTTGAGGAGCATCCGGAAGACCTGGCCCTGGTTCACCGTCTTCGCGGCGTCCTCCAGGTCGGTGTGCCCGGTGAGCAACATGCGGGTGGTGTCGGGCGCCACCTTGCGGGCGGCCGCGAGGAACTCGGCCCCGTTGATGCCCGGCATCAGGAAGTCCGAGACGATCACCTCGAACGGCTCCGGCTGCCGCAGAGCGAAGAGGCCCTTCGCCGCGCCGACGGCGGTCTCGACGTCGAACTCGCGGCGGAGCTGACGCCGCAGCCCGTCGAGGAGGTTCGCCTCGTCGTCCACGAGCAGGATCCGCGGACGTGTACCCGAGACCGTCATCGTCGCCCCAATCACCCAGCCAGCAGACCCACGCTATCCGTACTCATCGCCCGAAGTGGCGGAAAACGCCGGTGACGGGCCGGTCGGCGGGGGAGCCGGCCCGCCACCGGCCTACGCCGCCAGCGCCTCGGTGGGCGTGAGCCGCGAAGCCCGTAGGGCCGGGTAGAGCCCGGCCGCCGCGCCGACTGCGAGGGTCGCGGTCAGCCCTCCGGCAAGGGCCCACAGCGGTACGGCGACCGGCCACGCCCGCCACCACGACCACGCCGCCGTGATCGCGGCACCGGCCAGCACCCCCGCAGCGCCGCCCGCCGTGGAGAGCAGCAGCGATTCCATGAGGAACTGCCCGCAGACCTGCCCGCGGGTGGCGCCCAGGGCCCGGCGCAGCCCGATCTCGGCCCTGCGCTCCAGCACCGAGATCAGCATGGTGTTGGCCACGCCGACCCCGCCGACGAGCAGTGCCACCGCGCCCAGGCCGAGCATCAGCCCCTGCAGGGCGGCGTCGGTGGCGCGCGCCGCGGCGAGCGCGTCCGAGGGCCGGGACACCTGGACCTCGTTCGGCGCCGCCGGGTTGACCGTTGCCGCCAGGACCGCGCGGACCTGCTCGACCGCCGCCTCCAGCGACCGCGTGTACACCGTGGTGGGAGAGCCGTCGAAGCCGAGCAGCCGCTGGGCCGTGGACCAGTCCACGAGCGCGGCCGAGTCGAGCTCGCGGGCCAGCGGCACCGGGGCCAGGATGCCGACGACCGCGAACCACTGGCCGCCCAGCCACACCCGGGGCCCGGGCGCCCGGATGCCGAGGCGCTGGGCAGCGGCGGCGCCGAGCACCACGGCGGGGGCGCCCGGGGCCGTACCGGTCAGCCAGCGGCCCCTGGTGAGCGCGGCCCGCAGCGTCGTGGCGAGGTCCTGCCGGGCGGCGAGCACGGCGATGCTGCCGTTCTCGCCCACCGGGATGTGCTCGTTGCGGTAGACCTTCGCGGCCAGGACACCGGTGGCGCTGACCGCGCTGACCGGCCCGATGCGCCGCACCATGGCGAGCGACTCCGGCGGCAGCTTTGCGTCCTCGCCGCCGAACGTCTGGCCCGGCGCCGCGGTGAGCAGGTTGGTGCCCAGGGCGGACAGGGTGCGGTCGAGCCCGGCACGGCTGGACGCCGAGATGCCCACCACCGCCAGCATGGCCGCGATGCCGATGGCTATGCCGGCCGCCGACAACACCATGCGCAGCGGGCGGGCGCGCAGCCCGGAGGCGCCCAGCCGGACGACGTCCGCGGCCGCGAGCCGGGCCGGGCGAGGCGCGCTCACGACCCCACCAGCCGGCCGTCGCGCAGCCGTACCAGGCGTGGCAGCGAGGCCGCGATGTCCCGGTCGTGCGTGATCACCACCAGGGTGGTGCCCGTCGCGTGCAGATCGTGCAGCAGCTCCATCACGCCGGCACCGGCGGCCGAGTCGAGGTTGCCCGTCGGCTCGTCGGCCAGCAGTACCTCCGGCTCCGCGACCACGGCGCGGGCGATCGCCACCCGCTGGCGCTCGCCACCGGAGAGCTCGTGCGGCCGGTGGTGGGCCCGCTGTCCCAGTCCCACCCGTTCCAGGGCGCGAGCGGCGCGGCGGAGCCGCTCACGCCGCCGCACGCCGCTGTAGAGCAGCCCGTCGGCGACGTTGCCGAGGCCCGTCACGCCCGGGGCCAGGTGGAACTGCTGGAACACGAAGCCGATCGCCCGGGCCCGCAGCGCCGCCAGGTTGCGGTCGGCGAGGGCGCCGACGTCGTGCCCGGCGATGCGTACGGTCCCCGCCGAGGGCCGGTCCAGGGCGCCCAGCAGGTGCAGCATCGTCGACTTGCCCGAGCCCGACGGGCCGGACACGGCCACGAACTCGCCGGCCCCGATCGTCAGCGTCACCCCGTCGAGGGCCGTCACCCCGGGGTACTCCTTGCGGACCGCCGTCATCTCGATCATGCCGGCATCCCCACGGTCAGGCCTTCGCTGAGCCCGGGCCCCCGGACCTCGGCCCGGCCGCCCGCGAACATGCCCACCTGCACGGGCAGGTACCGGGTGCCGCCCGCGTCGACGACCTCCAGGCCGTATCCGCCCTCGGCGAGCGCCAGCAGCGCGGCGACCGGGACGGTGAGGACGTTCTTGCGCTCCTCACCCCGGTACGTCACTTCGACGGGCCCCTCCTTCAACCGGCCCGGGGAGCCGGCCAACGACATGGTCACCGGTACGGTCGGGGTGCCGCCGCCCTCCTTCGCCTTCGCCCGCGTGCCGACGTGGACGACGCTCCCGGAGACCTTCTTGCCGTCCGGCAGGGTGACGCGGACCTTGACGCCGCTCGCCGCCCAGCCGGCCGCGTCCGCGTCCACGTCGGCGGTTACGACGGTGGCCGCCCCGGTGTACGTGAGCACCTCGCCGGAGGCCGCCGCGCCGGGCCGGGCCCGAAGTTCCGCGATCCGTACGGGACCGTCGGCGACGGTCGCCCAGGTGGCGTCCACCACCCCGGTCTCCGGCAGGTCGAGGTCGTCCTGCCAGCGCCGGACCGCCTCCGCCGTGCGGCCGGTGTACTCGTCGTCGACCGTGAAGCCGTCGTACCCGAGGTCGCGCAGGTTGCGTTCGAGCTGGGCGACGTCCGGCCCCTCGGCGCCGGGGGACAGGGACCGGTAGATCGGCAGGACGCCGTAGAGCAGCACCAGGGGCCGGTTGTCGGCGCGCAGCATCGTGCCGCCGCGCCGCACGATCCGGCCGGCCGGTGGCAGCCACGTGAGCGTCCCGGCCGCCCTCGAGGTGAGCGGCACGGGGTCGCCGTACCCGAGCTCACCGTCGATCTCCACCGAACTGGCCAGCGTCTCCCGGCGTACCTGTGTGGTGGCCGGCGGCCGGTCCGGAGCCGGCGCCGCGCCGGACCGGTCGTCCAGGCCGAGGGCGGCGGCACCGGCTCCGGCCAGGACCGTGGCGGCTGCGGCGGCCACGACCACCGTGCGCGTGCGCCGCGTCATCCGGTCACCGTGACGGCGCCGATGCGGTCCGGGCCGACGCCCTGGCACTTCTCCGTGGCCTTGCGGAGCGCGGAGTCGTTGCCCGTCTTCATCTCCAGCGCGCCGGTGACGGGATCCGGATCCGGGAAGTCCGGTACGCCGTTGTCGCGCATGCACTTCGCGAGCTCCCGCAGCTTCGCCACGTCCTCGGGCGTCATCTTCGGCGGCTCGCCGCCGTTCGGCAGCAGCGTGCGGCACTTCTCCATCGCGGCCTGCATCTTGCGGCTCTCCGCGGTGTCACCCTTGCCCGCCTCCTCCGCGGGTATGGCGATCATCCCGTCGCCTTTCGGATCGGGTAGGTCGACGCCCTCGGCGCGCATGCACTGGGTGAACTGGCGCCGCTGCCCGGCCTCGTCCACGGCCGGTGCCGAGCTGGAGCTTCCCCCGCCCGCCGACGCAACCTTCGGCTCGCCGCCGCCGGTGCCGCAGCCGCCCAGCGCGAGGGCAGCGATAAGGGCCAGCATGATCTTGTGTCCGTGTGTCATCACGGCTCCTTCCGGTCGGCGGAAGCAGACCGCAGCGCCCATAAGCGGGGTGTCAGCGCCGGCGCTCACAGCATCTTTATGGCCGGGCCGGTCACCATGTCCGGATGCGGGTACTGATCGCGGAGGACGAGGTCGTGATGGCGGACGCCATAGCGGAGGGCCTGCGGCTGCAGTCGCTGGCCGTGGACACGGTCCACGACGGCGACGCCGCCCTGCAGCGGCTGGCGGTCAACGACTACGACGTGCTGGTGCTCGACCGGGACCTGCCGGTCGTGCACGGCGACGACGTGTGCCGGGCGGTCGTCGCCGCGGGCGGCACGGTACGGGTCCTGATGCTCACCGCCGCCGGCGAGCTGGCCGACCGGGTCGACGGGCTGGCCCTCGGCGCCGACGACTACCTGCCGAAACCGTTCGCCTTCGCCGAGCTCGTGGCGCGGGTGCGGGCCCTGGGCCGCCGCGCCCGCCCGGCGGCGCCGCCGGTGCTGGAACGGGCGGGCATCCGCCTCGACACCTCCCGGCGCGAGGTCTTCCGCGACGGACACCACGTGGCGGTGTCCCGCAAGGAGTTCGCCGTGCTCGAGGAGCTGCTGCGCGCGGACGGTGCGGTGGTGAGCACGGAGGAACTGCTGGAACGGGCCTGGGACGAGCACACCGACCCGTTCACCAACGTCATCCGCACCACCGTGATGACGCTGCGCCGCAAGCTCGGGCCGCCCGCGGTCATCGCCACGGTCACGGGAGTGGGGTACCAGATCCCATGACGCACCGCTGGACCGTACGCGCCAAGCTGACCGCGCTGCACGGCACGCTGGTCCTGCTCGCCGGCGCCACCCTGCTGGCCATCACCTACTTCCTGCTCGCCCAGGCGCTGCACGACCAGACGGTCGACCGGACCCGGGTGTTCGCCGCACCCGCGATGCCGGCGGCCGTGGAGCTGACCACGCCCACTGTGGAGGGCACCGCGCTGCCCGCCGGCCTGACGCCCGCGCAAGAGGCCGAGGCGGAGAGCCGGTTGCAACTCGCCGAGGACCTGCAGGAGGACTTCCGTACGCGCACGCTGACCTCGCTGCTGCAACGCGGGGGCATCGCGCTCGCCTGTGTGAGCCTGGTGGGGGTGTGGCTCAGCTGGCTGGCCGCGCGCCGCACGCTCCGGCCGTTGCAGCAGATCACCGCGACGGCACGCCGGGTCGCCGACCGTACCCTGCACGAGCGCATCGGGCTGACCGGCCCCCGCGACGAGCTGCGCCGGCTGGCCGACACGTTCGACGACATGCTCGCCCGCCTCGACGCCGCCTTCGCCGCCCAGCGACGCTTCGCCGCGAACGCCTCGCACGAACTGCGAACGCCGCTGGCGATCAACCGCACGCTCATCGAGGTGGCGCTCAGCCGGCCGCACCCGTCCGCCGAGATCCGCCAGCTCGGCGAGACGATGCTCGCGGTCAACGCCCGGCACGAGAAGCTCATCGACGGCCTGCTGCTGCTGGCCCGCTCCGACCAGGAGGTGCCCGACCCGGTGCCGGTCGACCTGGCCGAGATCACGGCCCGGGTGACCGAGGCCGCCCGGCCCGCCGCGGCCACCGCCGGGGTCGAGCTGACGGCGGTCACCCGGCCGTCGCCCGTACGCGGTGACCCGGTCCTGCTGGAGCGCCTGGTCCAGAACCTCGTGCAGAACGCGATCGCCTACAACGTGCGCGTGGGCAGCGTCGAGGTCACCTGCGAATTCGGGCGGCTGACGGTCGTCAACACCGGGCCCGTGATCGCCGCGTACGAGCTGCCGCGGCTGTTCGAACCGTTCCAGCGGCTCGCCGGCCGGGTCGGATCGGCGCACGGCACGGGGCTGGGGCTGTCCATCGTACGGTCGGTGAGCCGGGCGCACGGCGGCGAGGTGACCGCGGAGCCCGGCCCGAACGGTGGTCTGACGGTGACCGTCACGCTGCCCCGTCCTAGTGCACCGCGGCGCGATCAATCACCCAGCTGAAGCAGGCCGGCGTCGCCGATCTGCTCCCGCGCGGCGAGGTCCGGCGTCTCGCGGAAGAGCCAGAAGTCGAACGGCGGGGGAGGGTGCAGGGTGCGGCGCCGGACCAGGTCGGTCAGGGCGTTGCGAATCCTCCAGCCGGTCTTGCCGGCGCGTACCCACTGCGCGGCCTCGAGGAGAAGCTGTGCACAGCCCTCCGGCGCCTCGTCCAGCTCCGGGGTTCCCTCGCCGTCGAGCAGCCGCAGCGCGGCCAGGCGAACCTCTGTCTCGAACCTCAGCAGCGCGGTGTCGTCCTCCTCTTCGTCCTCATCGTCGCGCTCGCCCCACGCCCGCAGGTCCGTCGCCGGCTCCGGGCGGGGCAGGCATGCAGCCACCTCCCGCAGGGTGACCTCGGCCGCCGGGAGCCGGCCCTCCGCGGCCTGACACGCGCTCAGCTCGATACCGGCATGGGCGGTGCGGCGGTTGTCGCCGCTCTCAGTCCATGACGCGTACGCGAGTTCCAGGTACCGCCGCCGGTCGGAGGGCGCCGAGGGACCGGAGTCGACGGTGGCGGCCGCGTTCGCGTTCGCCACTCCAGCGTTCGTGTGCTCCTGCACCGACGACCACAGGCGTGCGGCCTCGGCGAAGTGGGCGACGGCAGCGGCGAGGCCGGCGGTGTCCTCGGCCTGGGCCAGATCGTGCAGGCAGGAGGCGCGTTGCCCGAGGTCGCCGGACTCGGTAGCGAGCTGGTGGGCGATCCGGGCCCAGCGCAACTCCTCGTCCGTGAACCCGGCCTCGCGCGCGATGCGGCAGCAGTTGCTGGCAGCTGGACCGGCCACCGTCCGCAGACCGCCGGTCAGCAGCGTCTCGGCGGTGAACTCGGCGATGGTACGGGCCGGCTCCCAATCCTCCCGGTCGGCGGCGCGGAGGCTCAGCCTGAGAGCGGCATCGGCGACCCGCTTCACCAGCTCCGGCCGGCGCGCACGACCCCGCGCACGGCGGATGAGCGCCATGGCGGCCTCGATGTCCTCGGTGTCCTCCCCGAAGATCGTCAGCACTTCGGCGCGCCGGAGGTCCGCCTCGATCGCATCCTCGGTGCGATCGGCGGAGAGGTAGGCGTCCACCAGGTACTCGTGAACCGCCGCCAGCCGTTCCAGGTCCCGCTGGGACTCGAAAAGAGCCCCGAGGTCCTCCGCGAGGGGGACGGCCTCCGGCCAGCCGGAGCCGGCGGCGATCGTCAGCGCCGCCAGCGGCCGGGTCGGATCCAGCTCGTACTCGGCCCCGGCCTCCCTGAGGCGCTCGAGCAGTTCGTGCAGGCGGGCGGCGATCCGTTGCACGCTGCGCCGGGTGACCGAGACCGAGGTCGCCGGCTCCTCCTCCTCGGCGAGTCGCTCCCGGGCGAAGATGCGCACCAGCTCCGGGAGGCCGAACACCGCCGTCTTGCGTCCCGATGCGTCGCGCCTGTACCCGAGGCTCGCGAGGCTGCGGTCCACCAGCCTGGTGAGGCGTAGCTCGGCCGACGCGGGCGCCTGCGACGTGCATGCGGCCAGTTCCTCGGCGTCCGCCTCGTTCCCGACCAGCCCGGAGAAGAGGCGGAGCGCGCGGGCCGACTCCGGATCCAGCGCGTCGTAGCTCAGCTTGATCACCGCTCGCATCGCACGATCGCCGACGGCCAGGTAGTCCAGGCGCGTGAGCTCCCGCTCCAGGAGCTGCAGGAAGTACTCGGCGTCGAACTCGCGCACGGCCGACAGGCGGGCGCCGATGAGCCGGACGGCCATCGGGAGGTCGCCGGCCAGGGCGGCCATGCGGGACAGGTGCTCCGGGTCGATGGCCCGGCCCGCCGTGGCCTTGCGCAGCAGGTCGACAGCGTCCGCGCGCGAGAGCGGCTCGACGTGCACGCTCAGTCCGGGCGCGTAGTCGTGGATGCGGTCGCGGGAGGTCACGACGAACCCGCAGGTCGGCGCGCGAACGACCAGCTCGCGCACGTGCCCGCTGTCCCGGGCGTTGTCGAGCACCACCAGGATCCCGCGTCCCGCGAGCCCGGACCGGTACGAAGCCAGCAGCCCGGCATCGTCCAGCGCCTCGGGCCCTACGTCGATGCCGGCGGCCTCGCAGACGAGGCGGGCAACGGTACGCGCGTCGCGCCGCGCGGCCGGGTCCAGCCCGTGCAGGTCGACGTACAGGACGCCGCCGGGGAAGACGTCGGTCATGGGGCGTACTGCCTCGCAGGCCACCGTGGAGGTGCCGGCCCCGGGCTGTCCGGACAACACCGCGACCACCGACCCGTCCCGGTGGAGCGCCCGGGAGATCTCCGAGCGCAGGTCGGTGAGGACGGCGTCGCGGCCGCTGAAAAGCGGATCAGCGGGAGGCAGCCGGCACATTCCGGCCGCGAGCTCGCGCCGGGCGAGCGGGGACCCGGCGGCGGAACGGACCATGCCGTCGTCGGCCGGCACGGGGGAGAGGTCGTCGCCGTACGGTTGGACCTCCCGCGACGGCAGGGGAGCGGACGGCAGCCGGCGGCGGAGGGCACCCGGCAGCTCCCACGACCCGGACGGGTGCTCGTGCCCGGTCAGCAGCCGTGCGGCGAGATTGCAGCCCTCGACCGACAGGAGCTCCGGAGGCTTGCGGCGCAGCAGCTGAGCGAGCGTGGTGGCGACGTCGGACAGCATCGACGGCACGTCCCAGTCCGGATGGGCGGCGGTCAGGGCCTCGCACCACTGCCGCACCGCCTCCTCGTGATCCCGCACGCGGGGGGCGAGCACGCGTAGGTCCAGACCGCGGCTGCGCGCGTGGGCGAGGAACCACTCCGCGCAGCCGCGCGGGTCGGGTGCCGACTCGGCGGCACTCATGATCGCCACGTGCAGGTACCTCGAAAGGGTGTCCGCGGTCGCCGGGTCACACGGCGGCCGGGCTCCCCGGGCCACCGCGTCGAGGGCGGTCAACACGGTGAGCATCTCGGCGGCCACCTCCTCCGGACCGGGTACGGCCCCCACGAGGTCGGCCAGCGAGTGCCGGAGGGCGACCACCACGGCGGCGAGATCGTGCGGGTCGGGCAGCCGGATCGCGGTCATGGTCGCGAGGCTGTAGTACGAGCTCAGCGCGTCGTGGGCGCCGACGTAAACCGGGACGACCCGGTGCCGGGCCGGTTCGCGCCGCACCGTCTCCACCGCCAGTGCGATCTCCTGACGCTGGTAGTAGCTGTCCGCGGTGTGCTGCGTGATGAGGGCGACGATGATCCGCGAGGCCCGCAGCGCGGCGTCCAGTGCCTCGTCCCACGCGGCACCGGCGGGCAACATCGAGTCCTCGAACACGGTCCCGGAGCTCCGCAGGTCTGCGGCGAGGCGCTGGGCCAGGTCGGCGTCGGCCGACGGGTGGGCGATGAAGAAGTCCCAGGAGACCGACCCGTCACGTGCCACCTGCCCAATGTGGTTCACCCGGACACGCGGCGCAACCGGCGTACGGAGCGCCCCCCGTGCGCGTGAACGCAACGATCACGGTCGCAGCCCGGCCAGGGCCACGTCGAAGATCTCGTGGTGGCGGGCCGGAGACCATCCCGGCGCCGCCCGCGATCCATGCCTGACCTCGCGCGACGCTACCTCCGCGAGGCGCCGGTGCGGGAGTCCGCGCGTTGTCCCGGCCTGCTGCGGGTCAGCAGGTCTTCGGCGATCCGCAGCGCGGTGTCGGCGCCGTTGTCGAGGTCCTCCGGGGTGAAGACCGGGCACGCGATCGCCGGCGGTATGCCGGTGATGTCGAACGTACGCCCGGCCGCGGTGGTGAACTCCTCGTTGGGCAGCGCGAACTCCCAGCCGTTGGGCAGGGTCCGCGGCATGATGTCGGAGAAGACGCCCTGGGTGGGCTGTCCGACGCGGACCGGTGCCGGCCGGCGACCGAGCAGTGCCTGGGTGAACGTCTCGCCGGCGCTGACGGTGAGGCTGCCGGTCAGCACGGCGATCGGACCGGTGTAGCGAGGGCCTTGACCGGGACGGACCTGGACGGGCACCGGACGGGTCCGGCCGCGGGGGTCGTCCGGATCGTTGCGGGCGCGCTTGCGGTACGCGAGGTACGCCCGATCGGTGAGCCGCGCCGCGAGCTGGAGGCCGAGCGCATCGGAGCCACCGCGATTGAGGCGCACGTCGAGGATCAGTCCCCTCAGCGCGGGCGTCAGAATCTCGTCCAGGGCCTCGTCCAGCGCCGCGCTGTCCTGCGCGAAGTCGTCCTCGTCGGCGTACCCGGCGAAGCGGTTGATCCGCAGGTAGCCGATGCGCTCGGGCAGGTCGGCATAGGCGATCGCGCCCCGCGCCCAGGTGCGCGGCGGTTCCGGGAGCCGGGCATCGGTGACCGCGAGCGCCCGCTCCTCGACGGCCGCCCGGTCCGGCGTCCCGGCGCGCTTGCCGAAGTAGCGGTGGGTGTCGTCGGCCACGACTGCCGTGTGCGCGTCGTGCAGGGGCTCGATCATCGACCGCAGCACCCCGAACAGTTCGTCGTCGCTCGAGTCGGGCCGCACCAGCCGACGGTGGGACTCGCGCACGGCTTCCCAGTCGACGCCGTGCTGCCGGAAGAACGGATAGTTCTCGGCGAAGGTCTGCCAGAACACGTCGAAGGTCGTGAGCGGGTCCGGGGGAGTCGTCCTCCCACACGTTTCGGGGAGCCGCCCGATGGGCTTCAGCTCCCGGAAGCCGGTGGACCCCGCCACGGTCAGGCGGGCTCGGCCGCCCCCGGTCGCGCGGAGGGTGAGCTCCGGGATCCCGTCGCCGGTGAACCGCACGCTGCCGTGGGAGCCACCGCCCGCCCGGGTCGCGGTGAACCACGGCCGGCAACTGATCCGGGTCGTCTCGTACGTCCGCAGCCGGCCCTCGTGCACCGCCACCGCGACCCCGTAACCGTCCATCTGCCACAGCCCGTCCGCCGCGGCCGCGGCGTGCGCCGGCAACGCGGCCGGCCCCGTCAGGAGCGCGGCGCCCATCACGGCCGTCATCGCGGACCGTCTCTTCCACCGGAAATCCATCATGGAGCCGAGTCTGGCGAGCGCCGGGGACCATGTCAGTCGGGCCAGCACCCGTTCCGGGGTAGTGCCAGCCATACCCCTGCGAGCGGGATCACCCGGGGTTCACTCGGCGGTGCGACCGTCCTCGCCGGGTTCGGCCCGGTGGGCCGGGCCGGTGCTCTCGCGCCGGAGCCGGTCGATGCGGTCGACGCCGCGCTGCACGGCCTCGCGGGACCGCAGCAGGAATTCGTTGCTGCGTTCGGTCTTCGCGGAGGTACGGGCGACGGCACCGCGGAAGCGCTCGATGGGGTCGGGCCGGTGCTCGGCCTCCTCGTCGAGCCGGCGCTCCCGCTCGTCGGCGGCGGCCTCGCGGGCGTCGGCCTCCAGCTCGCGGCGGTCCGCCAGCCGTTCCCGGGCGTCGGCGCGCTCGTCGCGCACGTCAGCGGCGCGTTCGCGCTCGCCGAGCCGGCGCTCCCGCTCGTCCAATTCCGCCGCCCTGTCCGTATACGTCGCGCCCGGCGCATCCATGCCGCCCACCGATTCACAGTACCGAAGGCCAGGTCCCGGTCACCATATCGCTGCTCACGGTGACTCCGTGTCGCCGCAGTACCATCGTCGGACCCGCGCCTGGAGGTATGACGTGTTGCTGCACCGCCGCATCCGGCCGGGCGTGGGGCTCGTCGCCGCGCTGGCCGCGAGCGGGCTGCTGCTGGCGCTACCACCGGCCGCGGTGGGCCGCCCGGCCGGTCCGGCGCCCGCCGCCCTCGCCTGGCCGGCCGTCCAGAAGGCGACCCTTCCGGCCGCTCTGCCGGACGGCACCGCGTACGAGCCGGGGGTGTTCGCGGACGCGCGCACGTCGGCCGGCACCGCGCCCAGCCGGGACGGCAAGGCGTTGCGGCTGGTCGTACGCGCCGCGGACGGCTCGGTGCGGCAGCTGCGCACGCTGCCGTCGGCGCGAAACCCGTCGTTCCAGAGCCTCACCGTCGGCGGTGATCAGCTGTTCTGGTTCGAGCGCACCGACGCCGGCCTGGAGCTGTGGGCCGCGGATCTCCGCGCCGGCCGCCCCGCGCACCGGGTCACCGCCGATACCGGCCAGGCCCGCTTCTACCGCTCGGACGACGACCTGGTCGTCGCGGAGGACCGGCTGCACTGGGTTGCCTCCGGCCCGGCGGGTGCCACGGAGGTACGGTCTGTCGCGCTCGGCGGCGGCCCGGTTGACGTACGCGCCGTGCCCGGCACGTGGCGCCTGCTGAGCTGGCCGTGGATGGTCGACGGCGTCGCTGACACCCGGGGAGCGCGAACCCTGCACAACCTCACGACCGGCCGGGACACCACGATCGCCCGGCCCCGCAAGGGCGCCACCGACTGCAGCGAGGCGTGGTGCCGGATCGTGTCGCTGGACGACGACGGCTTCAGCCGGATCGAGCTGATGCGCCCGGACGGCGGCGAGCGCCACGAGATCGCGGGCGGCACGGCGGCGACCGAGATCGTCGACGTGGCGCCACTGGGCCGCTTCGAGGTGTTCGTCCGGATCGGGCGGAACGCCGAGCTGACCGGCAGTGCGCAGCTGCTCGTCCACGAGACGGCCACCCGGCGCACCGTGGAGATCAGCCCGGACGCCGGCAACGTCACGTACCGCAACGGGGTCCTGTGGTGGACCACCGGAAACCAGGAATCCTTCGTCCGGCACTCCCTGGACCTGCGCACCGTTCCCTAGAACAGGGAGAGCTGACCGGGCGTGGGATCCCGGCGCCCGCTCATGCCGCGGCGGATCACCCAGGGCCGCAGCTCCGGGATGGGGTCCTCGTCGCGCGGCTCGCGCTGGGGCGGTACGCCGCCGGTGAGCGCCCACAGCGACGGACCGAGGTTGATACCCCGGGCCCGCAGCGCCCGTCGGAAGTCCACCAGGCTGATCGGCAGCCGGGTGCTGTCGAGGTCCGGCAGCTCCAGGTCACTCCGCATCCGCATCAGCCGGCGGTTGCGGTCGACCACGTCGCGTACCCCGGGCGCTGCGAGCTGCTCCGCGGCCTTGTCGCCGACGGCCTCCCGCACGAGGTGGGCCGCCCCTGTGTCCAGCGCCGCCCACGCCCCGTCGACCGTGCCGAACGCCGCCAGCAGCTTGGCGGCGGTGGCGGACCCGAAGCCGCGCACGCCCGGCAGGTTGTCGGAGGGGTCGCCGCGCAGGGCGGCGAAGTCGCGGTACTGCCACGGCTCCACGCCGCACAGCTCGGGCAGCCCGGCGGCGTCGACCAGGACGGCCTCGTCGAAGCCGCCGTTGCGGACCCGCAGCACCGAGGTGGTGTCGTCGATGAGGGCAAACGCGTCCCGGTCGCTGGTCATCAGGACCGAGCGCCAGCCGTGGCGCCGCGCGTGTGCGGCCCCGCTGGCCAGCACGTCGTCCGCCTCGTACGCCGGGGGACACACGATGCGCACCCCGGCCTCGGTCAGCATCGGCGGCGCCCCGGCGATCTGCTCGGTGAGGTCGGCGGGCTTCTCCGGCCGGTGCGCCTTGTACCCGGGGTAGTCGGTCCGGCGCGCGGAGTCCTCCGGACAGTCGAAGCCGACGACCAGCGCGTCGGGCCGCAGGTACGCCGCCGCCCGCGCGATGTAGCCGACGAGCCCCCGCAGCGCCCACACCGGCCGGCCGTCCCCGTCGAGGAAGCCGTCGCCGGCACCGGCGTGGTACGCGCGGTGCAGCAGACTGTTCCCGTCGAGGACGAGCAGCAGCGGGACCGGGGGCGACACCCGCCGAGTGTAGGCATGCCCCGCGGTCCCGTCCGCACCGCGTCAGTCCGTCGTGGAGTTCCCGCCCGCCGCGTTGATCGAGGACGCGCTCAGCGCCCCGGCGCCCAGCCCCCAGCGGTTCAGCAGCTCGTCGTACGTGCCCGAGCGGATCAGCCGGTCCAGCGCGTCCCGCAGGCTGTCGCGCAGCGCGGTGTGGTCCTTCGGCACCGCGAGCCCGTAGAGGCCCGGCTCGTACTGGACGGTGGAGGCGAGCTGGTAGTACGCGCGGGTGCGCTGGTCGGTGGTGAGGTGCGCGGCCGGCGGGTAGTCGTTGAGGACGGCCACGGCCCGGCCCGTGCGCAGCTGCAGCAGGGCGTCTGCGTTCGTCTTGAACGTGCCGACCTTGATCCGCCGCGTGCCGCAAGCCCGCTGCGAGCGCTCGAGCAGGTCCTCCTGGACCGTGCTCCGCTCGACGGCGACGACCTGGCCGCAGAGGTCCTTGAGGTCGCTGACGCCGCTCGGGTTGCCCCGCTGCACGACGATCGAAGTACCCGCGGAGAAGTAGTTGAGGAAGTCCGCCTTCGCCTCCCGCTCGGCGGTGTCGGTCATCGACGAGAGCACCCCGTCGTACGTGCCCTTGTTCGCCTCGTCGAGCGCGCTGCTGAAGTCGGCGGCGATCATCTCGACCCGGACCCCGAGGACCCCGCCGAGGGCGGCGGCCAGGTCCGGCTCGAAGCCGACGATGGTGCGTCCGTCGGTGCCGTACGACTCCATCGGCGCGTAGCTCGCGTCTGTCGCGAACCTGATCACGCCTTTGTCCCGGATCCCCTGGGGCAGCTTGTCGTGCAGGGCCTGGTCCATCTGGACGTCCCGGGAACCGGCGGCCTGCCCGGTGTCCTTGCTGGTGCCGCCGCAGCCGGCGGCGGTCAGCGCGAGCAGGGCACCGGTCACCGCGAGCCCGGTCCTCGTCAGGGTCTTCATCGTCAAGGGCCTCTCGTCAGGAGCCGGCGCCGGCGGGTACGTCCCGCCGGGTGTGGTCGCCGGAGGTGGTCTCGATCAATTCGTTCCAGGTCAGGGGAGGGGCCAGCAGCAGGCCCTGTACGGCGTCGCAGCCGGCCTCCTCGAGCCAGCTCCGCGCCTCGGCGCTCTCCACGCCCTCGGCGGTGACCCAGCAGCCGAGTCCGTGCGCCAGCTCGACGATCGAGCGCACGATCGCCTCGCTCTGCGGGTTGCGGCCGACGCCGTTCACGAAGAGCTGATCGATCTTGATCTCCGAGACGGGGATGTTGCGCAGCTGCGACAGCGAGGTGTAGCCGACGCCGAAGTCGTCGACGGCCACGCCGATGCCGAGGCCGACGAGCTCGACCACGGTGCGGGTGGCGTTGGCGGTGTCGCCGGCCAGCGCCGTCTCGGTGACCTCCACCATGAGCCGGTCGGCCGGGGTCCCCGTCTCGGCGAGCAGCCCGGTGACGAATCCGGTGAAGCCGGGGGCGTCGAGGTTGCGCGCGGAGACGTTGACCGACACCGGCCAGTCGCGCCCGGCGGCCGTCCAGTCCCGCTGGTCGGCCAGGGCGCGGCGCAGCACCCAGGCGGTCAGCGGCTCGATGAGGCCCGACTGCTCGGCGGCGGGCAGGAACTCGGCGGGTGCCAGCAGCCCGCGCATCGGGTGCTGCCAGCGGACCAGCGCCTCCGCGCCGCAGATCTGGCCGTCGGCCAGGCGGATCTTGGGCTGGTAGTGCAGCACCAGCTCGTCGCGTTCGAGGGCGTGCCGCAGTTCGGCCTGCACGACGAGCCACTGGGTGGCGTGCGCGACGCCGCCGCCGGCGTACAGCACGATGCCGGCGGTGCCGCGCTTGCCCTGGTACATGGCCGCGTCGGCGGACTTCAGCAGCTCCTCCACGCCGGCGCCGTGCTCCGGGTAGAGGGCGACGCCGAAGCTCGCCTCGATGGTCAGCGGGATGCCGTCGAGCACGATCTCCTCGGTGAGCCGGGCGCGGGACGCCGTGAGCAGCGCCATGGCCTCGTCCGGGCCGGCGCCGGGCAGGATGACCCCGAACTCGTCGCCGCCGAGCCGGGTGACGGTGTCCTCCGGGCGCAGCGCCGCCACGAGCCGCTCGGCGACCACCTTCAGCAGCTCGTCGCCCGCGTGGTGGCCGAGGGTGTCGTTGACCTCCTTGAAGTGGTTGAGGTCGACGAGCACCATGGCGCCGCGGCGCGGAGCCGCCTCCAGCGCCGCCTTGGCCCGCAGCTGGAACCCGGCCCGGTTGGGCAGGCCGGTGAGCCCGTCGTGCAGGGCCTCGTGCTCCTGGCGGGCAGCGTAGCGGCGCAGGGAGCGCGTGGTGGACCAGGAGATCAGGGCCAGAACCAGGTAGAGGCCGACGAGGCCGGCGGCGAGCCGCCAGTACGTGACCCGCATCTGCTGTTCCAGGCGCGCGGCGATGCTCTCGTACGGCAGGTACAGCTCCAACACCCCGATGGCCTGGCCGGACGCGCTGGCGACCACCGGCTGGAGCACCCGGATGACCTCGCCGGTGGCCCGCTCGGGGTCGGGCACGACCGCCACGTCGGTGTCGCCCACCGCGGCGGTCTTGAAGGCCGGGTCGGACACCGCGATGCCGCCGGCGGTGGAACCGTCGTCCGAGAAGACGACCCGGCCGCTGAAACTGCGCAGCCGCATCCGGATGACCGAGCCGTGGAAGATCGCGAAGTCGGTGGCGGCCTGCAGCCGGTCGCGCTGCGCCGCGGTCAGCCCGGAGGTGAGGTCGGCGTCCTCCAGCGCGGGCGCGACGGCCATCTCCTCGATGACCACGGCCTGCGCTCGCCCCTGCTCCTCGCCCTGCCGGGCGGCGTCGGCGCGGTAGCCGTTGAGCAGCACGGCGCCGAGCACGGCGACGGGCACGAGGCTGGCAGCGGCGTACGCCACGAACAGTCGTGACCCGCCCCTCGCACCAGCTTTCCTCCGCAGCCGCACGCTGCCCTGATCGGCGGATCAGCGCTCCGATGAAGGAATACCGGGCGAACCGGCGAACAGCAGCCCGAGGTGGGCGTCCAGGGCGGCCAGGGCCTGCTCCCGCCCATAGTGCCCGCCGAGCAGGTAGACCCCGAGCCCCTCCATGAGCGCCAGCAGGCCCGCGGCCGCCTCCTCGGCGCCCGGCCCGGGCAGCAGTCCGGCGAAGAAACCGGTCATCTGTGCCGTGTCGTCCCGCAGCGTGGACGCGGCCGCCGGCCGTACGGCCGTGTACGCCAGGAACGCCAGCGCCACCCGGCCGTCGGCGCTGCTCTCGGTGTCCAAGGGCAGGACGGCGGTGATGATCGTGCGCAGCAGCAGCCGTGGGGGCGGGGCGTCCCCGAGCCGCGCGACCGCCGCCGCGACCCGGGCCTGGGCGCGGTCGCGGACGACGCCGAGCGCGAACGCCATCATCTCGTCCTTGGTGCGGAAATAGTGCTGCACCATCCCGGCCGAGACGCCGGCAGCCGCGGCGACGTGACGCAGGCTCACCGCCTCCAGCCCCTGCTCCGCGGCGACGCGCATCAGCGCGTCGGCGATCCGGGTGCGCCGCTCGAGGGCGTCCACCTTCTTGGGCATGGCCGCGATCGTTTCACAGGGCGGGCGTACCGATCGTCACGGTTCCGGCCGCGCCGTCCACCGTGACGACCTGCCCGGTGGCGATCCGGCGGGTCGCGTCCGGGACGCTGATCACGGCCGGGATGCCGTACTCGCGGGCCACGGTGGGGCCGTGGGCCATGATCGCCCCGGTCTCGGTGACCAGGGCCCCGGCGGTGAGGAACAGCGGCGTCCACCCCGGGTCGGTGGTGGGGGCGACCAGGATCTCCCCGGGTTCCACCCGGGCGGTGGCCGGATCGGTGACGACCCGCGCGGGCCCGGTGACCCGCCCGGCGGCTGCTCCCACGCCCGTCAGCACCCCTGCGGTGGCGGGCGCGGCGGGCAGGACCGTCTCCACGTCCGTACCGTCGGACAGCAGGGCGACCGGTACGGTCCGGCGGCGCATCTCCCGCCGGTGCACGGCCTTGCGGGCGGCCACGGCCGGTCGCGGGTCGCCGCCGTCGTGCACGGCGGTGCGGACCTCCTCGAGGGTGAGGAACATGATGTCGCCCGGCTGCTCGATCCGCCCCGCCGCGGCCAGCTCGGCGCCGATGAGCAGCAGTTCGTGCCGCATCGCCCGGAGCCGGTACAGGCCGGCGAACTTGCCCGCCTCGCGCAGCCCGGCCAGCGCGCGGGCCCGGCGCAGCAGGAAGACCGCGATCCCGCCCCGCACCGGCCGGCGGCGGGCGCGCCGGGCGATCTCCCGCAGGGTCGCCTCGGCCGTTGCGGCCGCCGCGGCGAACCGGCGGTCGGGCGCCTGCTCCGGGTCGGTGACCCGCAGGTAGTTGGCGATCGTCGCGAACAGCGGCGTCGGGTCCTCCGCCCAGCGGGGCACGCCGAGGTCGACCTCGGCGGTGCCGCGGTGGCCGTACGCCTCCAGGAAGGCGCCCAGACCCAGCTCGGGCAGCGAGCCGTGCCGGTAACGGGCGGCCAGCTCCGCGGGCGGGGTGCCGAGCAGCCGTGCCGCCTCGGGACGCGCCAGCGACCGCAGGATCCCCTTCACTGCCCGGACGGCGGTCCCGAGCGCCGCAGAGTTCGCCGCCCGGCTCGTCTCCGCGACGGGGGCGAACCGGGGGTCGGCGAGCACGTGCTCCATCGCCGCCTGGGCGCGTGGGCCGAAGTCCACGGCCAGCAGCTTGACGAGCCGCTTGCGGGCGGTCCGGCTGCGCGCGAGGTCGGTCAGGTCGCCGTACAGCCGGCCGCCGATGTCGACGATCTCAGCCCGTACGCCCAGCGCCGCCAGCATCCCCGCGATCTGCGCCCGCAGGGTCGCCATGCCCATCGGCGTCACCGGCTGGAGCATGCCCTGCACGTTGCCGAACTCGACGTACACCCGCGGCAGCGGCTTCTCCGTCGCCGGCGGCAGGGGGAACAGCGTGGTGATGGGGCGCGACTGGAGCAGCCACAGCATGCCGTCCCGGTCGATCGCCCACTCCACGTCCTGCGGGCAGCCGAAGTGGTCCTGCAGCCGCTCACCCGCCTCGCGCAGCTCGGTGAGGTGCGGGGGCACGGATTTGCCGAGGACGTAGTGGTCGGCTCCGGCCGAGCCGTCGACGACGGCGGTGCCGAGCCCCGGGGCGGCGTCGACCAGCATCTCCGTGCGGCAACCGGTCAGCGGGTTGGCGGTGAAGAGCACCCCGGCCAGCGCCGGATCGACCATGCGCTGCACGATGACGGCCATCCGCACGTCCGCGGGGTCGATGTCGTGCGCCTCGCGGTAGGCGACGGCGCGCGCGTTGTGCAGCGAGTCCCAGCACTTCGCGACGGCCGCGAGGATCCCGTCGATCCCCTCGACACCGAGGACGGTGTCGTGCTGCCCGGCGAAGCTGGCGTCCGGCTGATCCTCGGCGGTGGCGCTCGACCGGACGGCCGGATCAGCTCGCGAGCCCGGCCGCCTTCCCACCGACCAGTTCGGCCATCCCGGCGGTCGTCCCGGACAACGCCACCACGCGCATCTCCCGGCCTCCGTTTCGCAATACAACTGCATTGCATAACACGGTACGGGGCGAGCGGCGCACCTGCAATGCCTTGTGATTCGGCACAAAGGCGCCGTTCCGCGTCAATGCTCGCGGCGGTAGACTTAGGGCACCTTTCGGCGCTCAGCGCGGATCCGCCGCCCCTCCCATCCCTGCGGAGGAGCCGATGCGAGTCCTCGAGCAGACCCGTCTCTGCCGGAAGGTGGCCGTTCGCACCGCGGCCGCGGCCCACCGGCACACGGCCGCGCTTCTCCTGCTTCTGGCCACCGCGTTGACCGGGGCCGCGGCACCGTTCACCGCGGGGCCACCGGCAGCGCCCGTTCCGTTCCCCTCGCCGAAGGACCTGGCGGCGGCCGCGGGTGCCGCCGGGCCCCTGGGCGTCATCGCCGGCCGGCCGCGCTCCCTGACCTCCGCGCAGCTCGCCCGGGCCGTCGCGCTCCGCGGGCTGCTGCCCGCCGGTGAGGTGGCCCGGCTGGACCGGACGCTCGCCGAGGCGGCGCCCGCGGTGCAGGGCTATCTCGCGCAGGCGTTCGCCGCCGGCCACTCGGTGGCCGAGCTGGCAGCGTTCGGTGCGGTGATCACCGGGCACGACGCCGGCTGGCTGGCCGGCCGGTTGGCGCCGCTGGATCCGGCCCACCCCGGCCCGGTGCGGTTCCTGGGCACCCGGATGCGCCAGTTCGACGGCACGACGTGCGGGTCCGCCGCCATCGTCGCCGCCCGGGCCGCGGTGGATCCGCTCTACGCCTGGCGGCTGACGACCGGTGGCCGGCCGGACTCGCCCGAGGAGACCGACGAGCGTTTCGCTCGCCGGCTGCGGGCCGAGCAGCAGGGGGTGCACGACGGCACGGACACGCTCTGGCCGCAGTCCCTCGGCACCCCGCCCTGGGGCGTCAGTGACCTGCTCGACCGGGACCCCGCCGGCCTCGGCGCCCGGTACCACTGGGTGCCGGTGGT
The DNA here is from genome assembly GCF_040689425.1 of Actinoplanes sp. NPDC051475. NCBI lineage: Bacteria > Bacillati > Actinomycetota > Actinomycetes > Micromonosporales > Micromonosporaceae > Actinoplanes > Actinoplanes sp. NPDC051475. Next base: position 36,572 of record NZ_JBFAZZ010000014.1, on the reverse strand, counting down.
GCCCTTCGTGCCCGCGCTCGCCGGTGCGGTGCTGCGCCGGGCCCTGGCGGCGGCCGCGCAGGGTTATCCCGTACCCGTGCTGATCGGGGATCTGATCCCGCGCCATTACGTGCTGCTGCTGGGGCAGAACGGGACGGACGCCTCCTTCTATGAACCCAGTGCGGGCGCCGTCATCGCGGTGTCCACGCACGACCTGCTGCGGCCGGACGTCCGCGAGCTCGGATTCCCTCGCGTGCACGGCGCCATCCTGCCGGGCTGACCAACGGAACGAACGGTTCTGGGGGCTTGTCAGCTGCGGATTCGGTGGAAGGATGGGGCTGCGAGTCCTGATACCGCACCGCTGGAGGCCGGATGACCGCCAAGACCGTCCTGCACAACTTCATCGCCGGGGCCCCGGCCGCGCCCGCCGACGGCCGGTACGCAGACCTGGTCGATCCGGCCACCGGCGAGGTGTTCGCCACCGCCCCCGTCTCCGGCAAGGAGGACGTCGACCGAGCGGTACGCGCCGCCGCCACCGCGTTCGAGGGCTGGCGCGACACCACCCCCGCCGAGCGGCAGCTCGCGCTGCTGAAGTTCGCCGACGCCGTGGAGGCCCGCGCCGACGAGCTCGTCGCTGCCGAGTCGCGCAACACCGGCAAGCCGCTCGGGCTCACCGCGAGCGAGGAGCTTCCGCCCGCGGTCGACCAGATCCGGTTCTTCGCCGGCGCCGCCCGCCTGCTCGAGGGGCGCTCCGCGGGGCAGTACCTGGCCGGCTACGAGAGCTACGTGCGGCGCGAGCCGGTCGGCGTCTGCGCCCAGGTCACCCCGTGGAACTACCCGCTGATGATGGCGGTCTGGAAGCTCGCCCCGGCGCTGGCCGCGGGGAACACGGTCGTGCTCAAGCCCTCCGACACGACCCCGGTCACCACGGTCATGCTCGCCGAGATCGCCGCCGAGTTCCTGCCGCCCGGCGTGCTCAACGTCGTCACCGGCGACCGGGACACCGGCCGGGAGCTCGTCGGTCACCCCGTACCGCAGATGGTCTCCATCACGGGGTCCGTGCGGGCCGGCATGGAGGTCGCCGGGTCGGCGGCCGCCGACCTCAAGCGCACCCACCTGGAGCTCGGCGGCAAGGCCCCGGTCGTCGTGTTCGACGACGCCGACATCGCGGCGGCCTCCGCCGCGATCGCCGAGGCCGGCTACTTCAACGCGGGACAGGACTGCACCGCCGCCACCCGGGTGCTGGCCGCCCCCGGCGTCTACAGCGACTTCGTCGCCGCCCTCGCGGAGCAGGCCCGCGGGACCCGGACCGGCGCCCCGGACGACGAGGACGTGCTCTACGGCCCGCTGAACAACGCCCGCCAGCTGGACCGGGTCAGCGGCTTCCTCGACCGGCTGCCGGACCACGCCACGCTCGAGGCGGGCGGCGCACGGCAGGGCGACCGCGGCTACTTCTACACCCCGACGGTCGTCTCCGGCCTGCGCCAGACCGACGAGATCATCCAGGACGAGGTGTTCGGCCCGGTCATCACCGTGCAGCAGTTCACCGACGAGGACGAGGCGGTCCGCTGGGCCAACGGCGTCGAGTACGGCCTGGCCTCCTCGGTCTGGACCAGGGACCACGGCCGCGCCATGCGGATGACCCGGCGGCTGGACTTCGGCTGCGTCTGGGTCAACTGCCACATCCCGCTGGTCGCGGAGATGCCGCACGGCGGGTTCAAGCACTCCGGTCACGGCAAGGACCTCTCCGTGTACGGCCTGGAGGACTACACCCGCATCAAGCACGTCATGCACTACACGGGGGAGTGAGCCGTGCCGTCGTCCGAGGACCTGCACAAACGCCGGACGGCCGCCGTGGCCCGCGGCGTCGGCTCCGTGATCGCGTCCTACGTGGAGAGCGCCGGCGGTGGCACGCTCCGCGACGTCGACGGGCGGGAGTGGATCGACTTCGCCTCCGGCATCGCGGTCACCAACGTGGGCAACAGCGCGCCCGCGGTCGTCGCGGCAGTACGCGAGCAGGTCGAGCGCTTCACCCATACCTGTTTCATGGTCGCGCCGTACGAGTCGTACGTGGCGGTCTGCGAGCGGCTGATCGCGCTGACGCCGGGGGAGTTCGACAAGCGGGCGGCGCTGTTCAACTCCGGCGCCGAGGCCGTCGAGAACGCGGTGAAGATCGCCCGGCACGCCACGGGGCGCCCGGCCGTCGTCGTCTTCGACCACGCGTACCACGGCCGGACGAACCTCACGATGGCGCTGACCGCGAAGGTGATGCCGTACAAGCACCGGTTCGGGCCGTTCGCGCCGGAGGTCTACCGGGTTCCGATGTCCTATCCGCTGCGCGACGGCGGCCTGTCCGGGCCGGACGCCGCCATCCGAGCCCTCGACGTCATCGAGAAGCAGGTGGGCGGCGCCAACGTCGCCGCGGTGCTCATCGAGCCGATCCAGGGCGAGGGCGGCTTCGTCGTCCCGGCGCCGGGCTTCCTGCCCGCGATCTCCGCCTGGGCCAAGGGTGCCGGCGCGGTGTTCGTCGCCGACGAGATCCAGACCGGGTTCTGCCGTACGGGCGCCTGGTTCGCCAGCGAGCACGAGGGCGTCGACCCCGACCTGGTGACCACGGCGAAGGGCATGGGCGGCGGCCTGCCGATCGCGGGCGTGGTGGGGCGTGCCGAGCTGATGGACGCGGTGCACGCGGGCGGCCTGGGCGGCACGTACGGCGGCAACCCCGTCGCCTGCGCCGCCGCCCTGGCCGCCATCGACACGATGCGGGAGCTGGACCTGGCGGCCGCCGCGCGCGCGATCGAGGCCCGGATGCTGCCGGTCCTGCGCGAGCTGGCGGAACGGGACCCGGGCATCGGTGAGGCGCGCGGTCGCGGAGCCATGCTGGCGGTCGAGCTGGTGAAGCCGGGAGGCGTGGAGCCCGACGCGGCGCGTACGGCGATGGTCGCCAAGGCCTGCCACGCCGCCGGACTGCTGGTGCTCACCTGCGGGACGTACGGGAACGTCCTGCGTCTCCTCCCGCCGCTGGTGATCGGCGAGCGGGAGATGGACCGCGGCCTGGAGATCCTGCGGGCGGCCCTACTGGGTGCGTAGCGCCCAGGGGGAGCCGTAGGCGGTGAGCAGATCCAGGAAGGGCACGGCGTCGAAGGCCTCCGGGCCGAGCACGCCGGCGCCCGACCACGTCCCGGTGGCGAGCAGCTCCAGCGCGACCACGGGGTTGACGGCGGTCTGCCAGACCACCGCCTGCGAGCCGTACTCGCGCATGGACCACTGGTTGTCGACGACGTGGTAGAGGTACACGGTGCTCGGGGCGCCCTCCTTGTCGAGCCCGGTCACCAGCGTGCCCGCGCAGGTGGCTCCGGTCATCCGATCGCCCAGCGTCGACGGGTCGGGCAGGACCGCCGCGACCACGTCCCGCGGCGACACCGAGACGCCGCCGACCCGCACCGGGTGGGTCCGGTCGAGGCCGAGCTTGTGCAGGGTCTTGAGCACGTCGATGAACTCCTTGCCGAGCCCGTACTTGAAGGTGACCCGGCCGGCGTCGACCCAGCGGGGGATGAGCAGCACCTCCTCGTGCTCGACGTGGACGCACTCGACCGGCCCGATGCCGCCGGGGAAGTCGAAGGTCTCCGGCTCGGACAGCGGCTCGGTGGTGAACCAGCCCCGGCCGCGCTCGTAGACGACCGGCGGGTTGAGGCACTCCTCGATCGTCGTCCACACCGAGAAGGACGGCGCGAACTCGTAGCCCTCGACCACGAGGTTGCCGCCGTCGCGCACGCCGATCTCGTCGATGCGCGAGAAGAGATGATCGGCGGCGTACCGGGCGAAGACGTCGGAAAGCCCCGGCTCGACGCCCATGCCGACCAGGGCCAACCGGCCCGCGTCCTGCCACCGGCCGGCGGCGGCGAACTGCTCGTCGCCGAGTTTGACGCCGGTCCGCTCGAACGGCTGCTCCGGGTGCGGGTGCGACAGCGACATGGCCATGTCGAGGTAGTCGGCGCCGGCCGCGAGGGCACCTTCGAAGACCGGCATCACGAACCGCGGGTCGACGGCGTTCAGGACATGGGTGATGCCGTGCTCGCGGCACAGCGCCGCGACGGCCTCGGCGCACGAGGCGTCCACCCGCGCGGCGGTGAAGCGGCTGTCCGAGAGGGACGAAACCGCCCGCCGGGCGCGGGCGAGGTCGTAGTCGGCCACGACAAATCGGTCATAGAAGTCACGACGGGCGGCGATGCCGGTGGCCGCGGTGCCGACGCCACCGGCTCCGACGAGAAGGATGCGCATGAGGGGAGCGCCTTTCGCCAACTGAAACCTTGTCCGCAGAGCGTTGTGGCCACGGAAACACTTGTCAAGAGCGCCGGAAGCTGCGATAAACGTATGTACATGAAATCCCGCCACGGATTCCCTCGAGTACACGGAAGAGAACCACCGATTCCATTGCCGAAGCCGGGGCGCCGGGGAACAATCGCGGCGTGACGGACCAGGCACTGGACAGCATCAACAAGCAGATCATCGAGCACCTGCAGCGCGACGGACGGATGTCGTACGCGACGCTCGCCAAGACCATCGGGCTCTCGGAGGCCGCCGTGCGCCAACGCGTGCAACGCCTCCTGGACCACGGCCTCATGCAGATCGTCGCGGTCACCGACCCACTGACGCTCGGCTTCGCCCGCCAGGCGATGGTCGGCGTGAAGGTGCTCGGCGACATGCGCCGCGTCGCCGACGAGATCGCCGCCATCCCGGAGGTCGACTACGTGGTGATCTGCGCCGGTGGCTACGACATGCTCGTCGAGCTGGTATGCACCGACGACGAGCACCTGCTGGAGCTGTTGAACGACAAGATCCGGGCGATCGAGGGCGTGTCCGCGACGGAGACCTTCATGTATCTGAAGCTCGCGAAACAGACCTACGCGTGGGGAACGAGATGAGCCAGGACCTGTCAGCCGCTGCCCGTGACCACCTCTGGATGCACTTCACCCGGCTCTCGGCGTACACCGGTGCGGACGCCGGCGAGGTGCCGGTCATCGTGCGCGGCTCCGGTCCGTACATCTATGACCAGCACGGCAAGCGTTACCTGGACGGGCTGTCCGGCCTCTTCGTGGTGCAGGCCGGGCACGGCCGCACCGAGCTCGCCGAGGCCGCGGCCAAGCAGGCCGCCGAGCTGGCCTACTTCCCGGTCTGGTCGTACGCCCACCCCACCGCGGTCGAGCTGGCCGAGCGTCTCGCCGCGCTGGCCCCCGGCGACCTGAACCGGGTCTTCTTCACCACCGGCGGCTCCGAAGCCGTGGAGAGTGCCTGGAAGCTGGCCCGCAACTACTTCAAGCTGACCGGCAAGCCGATGAAGACCAAGGCGATCTCCCGCAACGTCGCCTACCACGGCACCACCATGGGCGCCCTGTCGATCACCGGCCTGCCGCTGCTCAAGCAGCAGTACGAGCCGCTGGTGCCGAGCACGATCCGGGTGCCGAACACCAACTACTACCGGCGCCCCGACGAGTCCATGACCGAGGAGCAGTTCGGCATCTGGGCGGCCGACCGGATCGCCGAGGCCATCGAGTTCGAGGGGCCGGACACGGTCGCCTGCGTCTACCTCGAGCCGGTGCAGAATGCCGGCGGCTGCTTCCCGCCGCCGCCCGGCTACTTCCAGCGGGTCCGCGAGATCTGCGATCGCTACGACGTGCTGCTCGTGTCGGACGAGGTGATCTGCGCGTTCGGCCGGCTGGGGGAGTACTTCGGCTCCCAGCGCTACGGCTACACCCCGGACATCATCACCTGCGCCAAGGGGCTCACCTCCGGCTACGTCCCGCAGGGCGCGATGATCGCCTCGGAGCGCCTGGTCGAGCCGTTCCTCACCGGCGACGCGTCGTTCGCGCACGGCATCACCTTCGGCGGTCACCCGGTCGCCTCAGCCGTGGCGCTGACCAACCTGGACATCTTCGAGCGCGAGGACCTCAACGGCCACGTCCGCGCGCAGACCGGGCTGTTCCGCTCGTACCTCGAGCGGCTGCGCGACCTGCCGATCGTCGGCGACGTCCGCGGCGACGGCTACTTCTTCGGCATCGAGCTGGTGAAGGACAAGGCGACCAAGACCACCTTCGACGACGACGAGTCGGACAGGCTGTTGCGCGGCTTCCTCTCCCAGGCGTTGTTCGACGCCGGGCTCTACTGCCGCGCCGACGACCGCGGCGACCCGGTGGTGCAGCTCGCGCCGCCGCTGATCTGCGAGGAACCGCACTTCGCCGAGATCGAGCAGATCCTGCGGACGGTGCTGAGCGAGGCATGGACCCGGCTCTGAGCCCCTCCTTCTGGCTCGGCTCGCTCGGCCCGCTCACCCGCCGCGCACCGCTGCCCGGCGACACCACTGCCGACGTCGCGATCGTCGGCGGGGGCTACACCGGGCTGTGGACCGCGTACTACCTCGCCGTCGCCGCGCCGCACCTGCGCATCGTCGTGCTGGAGGCCGAGTACTGCGGCTTCGGCGCGTCCGGGCGCAACGGCGGCTGGTGCTCCGGCCTCTTCCCGGTCGGCTCCGACCGGCTCGCCCGCCGGTACGGCGCGGGGCCGGCCGAGGCCCTCCACCGCCACCTCGTGGACACCGTCGACGAGGTCGGCCGGGTCGCGGCGGCGGAGGGCATCGACTGCCACTACGCCAAGGGCGGGACGGTGACGCTGGCGCGCTCCCGCGCCCAGTTGCGCCGGGCGGAGGCGTCGCCGGACTTCATCGACGCGGACACCGCGGCCAAGATCTGCGGAGCCACGGACGTGCTCGGGGGCACGTACAGCCCGGACTGCGCGGCTTTGCACCCGGCGCGGCTCGTCCGCGGGCTCGCCGAGGCCGTCGAGCGGCGCGGGGTCACGGTGCACGAGGACACCCGCGTGCTCGGGCTGCGGCGCAGTGCGGTGGAGACCGATCGCGGCACCGTGCGCGCCCCGATGATCGTGCGGGCGCTCGAGGGCTACACCGCCGGGCTGCCCGGGCATCGCCGGGACCTCGCGCCGGTCTACTCGCTGATGATCGCGACCGCGCCCCTGGACCCCGCGACCTGGGAGCGGATCGGCCTGGCGCGGCGCGAGACCTTCAGCGACGAACGGCACCTCGTCGTGTACGGCCAGCGCACCGCCGACGACCGCCTCGCCTTCGGGGGCCGGGGCGCGCCGTACCACTTCGGTTCCCGGGTGCGGCCGGCGTACGACCGGGTGCCGGGGGTGTTCGAGGCCTTGCGGGCCACGCTCACCGAGATGTTCGGCATCGACCCGCCGATCGCCGCGCGGTGGGGTGGACCGCTGGGCATCCCGCGGGACTGGATGCCGTCGGTGGGCCTGCACGAGGGCATCGCCTGGGCCGGTGGCTACGTCGGCGACGGCGTGGCGGCGGCCAATCTTGCCGGGCGTACGCTCGCCGACCTGATCCTCGGCGACCTCACCGAACGCACGACGCTGCCGTGGGTGGGCCACCGCTCGCGCCGCTGGGAACCGGAACCGCTGCGCTGGCTGGGCATCAACGCCGCCCTGCACGTCACGGCCCTGCGCGACGCCTGGGAACGGCGATGATTCATGTCACAAAGCTCGCGTTTCCCCGCGTAGAACGCTGATCGGACAGGCGGCCCTCGGCCCTTCGGTCGAGGACCGGGGCGGGACCGGGATCGTACGGTTGCAACCGATTCGCTCCCTCCCTCATCCCCCCGGAGTACCGATGCGTTCCACGCCGACCGCCCGCCGTACCGCGGCAGCGATCGCTCTCACCGTGCCGGCCGCGCTCATCAGCGTCGCCGGCCCGGTCCAGGCCGCCGACCCCGCCGCCCCGGCGTACTCGCTGGCCTCCACCGTGAGCCCGGCGCCCCTGGCGGCCGCCGAGTGCACGGACCCCACCTGCATCGTCGTCGCGGCCCCGCGCGGCGGCACGCTGGACGACTACGCGGTGATCAACGCGGCCATCACGACGGCGGCGTCGCGGACCGTCCCGGCGGTCATGTCGGCGGACGGCACCGTCGCCACCCCGGCCGTCACGGCCACGGTGCTGCTGCGCAGCGGCACGTACCGGATCACCAAGGGCCTCAAGCTGCCCCCGAACGTCAACCTGCAGGGCGCCGGGATCGGCGTCACCACCCTGCTCATGGACCCGACGGTGAACTGGCGGAACTTCAGCTACAGCTACCTGGTCCTGCCGAACGGCGTCGACCAGGCCGGCAGCACGAACCTGGTCTCCGACCTGACGGTCAACGGCAACTGCCGCACCGACGCGGGCGCCCCCACGCCGTCCGCCCTGCCGGGCCGTCCGGGCGACGCCTGCGACTTCCTCGCCCCGACCGGCGCCACCGGTAACACCGGCGGCGGCATCAAGGTCGGCGACCGCTGGACCGTGCGCCAGGTCCGGTTCACCAACTTCGAGTACTTCAAGCTGTGGGTGAACGGCACCAAGGACGCGCACATCATCGACAACCGCTTCGACAACTGGGGCGGTGCCGAGTCCGACGGTGAGGACAACATCGGCGGTGGTGGCCTGAACGAGAACACGGTCATCGAGTACAACCAGTACGACGTCACCGCGCGCGGGAACTTCTTCGACTTCACCAACGCGGTCAACACGACGGTTCGCAACAACATCGTGCACACCAACCGCACGGTGGCGGCGGCCCGCAAGGTCACCGAGTACGGCAACCTCTACTTCGAGGGCGTCATGGGCGGCACCGTGACCGGCAACGTGCTGGAGGGCTCGCACATCGTGCTGCAGTCCAACGCGCGCTACTCGCACGTCGCCCCGAACAAGGACATCAACCAGCCCCGCGACATCCTGGTGGCGAGCAACCACATCATGGACTCCGCGACGGCCGGCGTGGCCATCGGCTACGAGGACTACCTCGACAGCGACAACACCGGCGGCACGCCCGACACCCTGATGCTGGAGAGCGCCGTCGGCTCTGTCGACCACTACGTGCGCCTCGGCGGCAACAACATCGTCCGCGACAACGTCATCGAGCGTTCGCGGGAGAGCGGCATCCTCGTCTACGGCAACGCCGCCGTGAAGAACAGCCCGGACACCATCGTCGGCAACCGGGTCGTCGACTCGGGCGTCGCCGGCTCGCTGACCTACAACACCGGCGTCGGCTACTTCGAGACCGCGGGCATCGGCGTCTCCGCCGGCACCGGCGACATGATCTACGGCAACGAGATCGTCGACGACCAGGCCCGCCCGACCACCTGGTACGGCGTGCAGATCGGCGCCCGCAAGGGCACCTCGGTCCCGACCGGCACGGTGCTCACCGGCCCGAACGGCGAGACCAACACCACCACGGGCATCGTCGCGTCGCCGGTGCGCTACGGCATGCTCGCCCCGGAGGCTCCGGCCGGCCTCACGGCCACCGCGTCGGGTCTCACCTGGAGCGAGTCGTACGCCACGACCAACCCGATCGCCGGCTACCGCGTGTACCGCGACGGGACCCTCCTCGCCGACCTGCCGGTGGGCAGCGCCGAGGTGCCGGGCAACCTGTACACCGCCGACGAGGCGAGCATGGAGTCCGTCACGGCGGGCCTGGCCGGCTGGACCGCCGGCGGCGGCACGACGGTGACGCGCGTCGACACCGCCGGTGCCCTCGGCGGGGCGTCGCTGCAGGTCAAGGCCACCACGGCCGGCCAGATCAGCGCGTACGGCCGCAAGGTCCCGGTCACCGCGGGCACCACGTACACGGCGGTCGCCTCCTTCCAGGCCGGCACCACCGCCCGCCGCGTCCGGGCCGGCCTGGCGTACGTCGACGCCGCCGGCAAGATCACCCGCCTCGGCAGCAACAACACGGCCACGGTCGACTCCACCACCGGCTGGCTGACCAGCTCCTACTCGGCCGCCGCGCCGGCCGGGTCGGTCACGGTCCAGGCGTTCCTCATGGTCGAGGGCGCCGCCGTGGGTGAGGCCCACCTGATCGACCGCATGGGCCTGGTCACCGGCTCGGTGACCGAACAGTGGGCCGACCCGGCGGGCACCGCGGGCCGCTACGACGTGGTCTCGTACGCCGTGACCGGCGACAACTCTCCGGTCGCCCGCGTCACCCTCTGACGCATCCCGCTCCTCGGGGCCCGGCTTCCGCCACGGAGGCCGGGCCCTTCCCTTTGCTCTCAGCTAGTAACCCAGCCTCCTAGGATGCGCCAGCTGCGGTGCGCCCGCGCTCACCGCAGGAGTTCTCCTCCGGGAAGATCGGGTGAGAAAATTCGGCCGGCGATGTCGAGAACCCCCGACCGGCTCCGTCCCCGCGGTGGACGTGACCACAACGGGTCGCACCAGCACCGAGGAGAACCACCATGGCCAAGTACCTGCTGCTGAAGCACTACCGTGGCGCCCCGGCTCCGGTCAACGACGTCTGCATGGACCAGTGGACGCCGGAGGAGATCTCGGCGCACATGCAGTACATGCACGACTTCGCAGCCCGGCTGGAGACGACCGGCGAGTTCGTCGACGGCCAGGCGGTCGCCCCCGAGGGGACCTGGGTCAGGTACGACGGTGAGGGCCGCCCGCCGGTCACCGACGGCCCGTTCGCCGAGACCAAGGACCTCATCGCCGGCTGGATGGTGATCGACGTGGACAGCTACGAGCGCGCCGTCGAGCTGGCCGGGGAGCTGTCGGCCGCACCGGGGGCCGGCGGCAAGCCGATCCACGAGTGGCTCGAGCTGCGCCCGTTCCTGTCCGCGCCGCCCACCATCACGGAGTGACCCCTTGATCGACGAGGCCCTCCTCCGGAGCCTCACGCCGGGCGTCCTGGGCATCCTCGTCCGCCGCGGAGCCGACTTCGCGGCGGCCGAGGACGCCGTGCAGGACGCCCTGGTCGAGGCGGTACGCACCTGGCAGGCCGACCCGCCGCGGGACCCCAAGGGCTGGCTGATCGCCGTGGCCTGGCGCCGGTTCCTCGACGCGACCCGGGCGGACGCCGCCCGCCGCCGCCGCGAGGACCTGGCCGACGAGGAACCGGCACCCGGACCCGCCCCCGCCGCGGACGACACGCTCCAGCTCTACTTCCTGTGCGCCCACCCGTCCCTGACGCCGTCGTCCGCGGTCGCGCTCACCCTGCGCGCCGTCGGCGGCCTCACGACCCGCCAGATCGCCGAGGCCTACCTGGTGCCCGAGGCGACCATGGCCCAGCGCATCAGCCGCGCCAAGCGCACCGTCTCCGGCGTACGGTTCGACCAGCCCGGCGACGTCGCGACCGTGCTGCGCGTCCTCTACCTGGTCTTCAACGAGGGCTACTCCGGCGACGTCGACCTCGCCGCCGAAGCCATCCGCCTCACCCGCCGCCTCACGGCTGCGATCGACCACCCCGAGGTGGCGGGCCTGCTCGCCCTCATGCTGCTCCACCACGCCCGGCGTGCCACCCGGACGGCCCCCGACGGCAGCCTGGTGCCGCTCGCCGAGCAGGACCGAGGCCGGTGGGACGTCGCATTGATCGCCGAGGGCGTCGAGATCCTCCAGGCGGCCCTCGCCCGCGACCGCTTGGGCGAGTTCCAGGCCCAGGCCGCCATCGCGGCACTTCACGCCGACGCCCCCACCGCCGGCGAGACCGACTGGGTGCAGATCGTCGAGTGGTACGACGAACTCACCCGCCTGACCGACAGCCCGGTGGTCCGGCTCAACCGGGCGGTGGCGGTCGGCGAGGCCGACGGCCCCCGCGCCGGCCTGGCGGCCCTCGCGGCCCTCGACGACACCCTGCCCCGCCACACGGCGGTGGCGGCCTACCTCCACGAACGCGACGGCGACCCGGTGACGGCGGCACGCCTGTACGCCGAGGCGGCCCGAAAAGCCCCCAACCTCGCCGAACGCGACCACCTGACCCGCCAGGCCGCCCGCCTCAACGCCCGCTTACGTCACTAAGTCCTGCGCGGTGTGAACACGCCGGTCGTGTCCTCCGGGAGCACCCGCTCAGCCCACCGGCGACACATACGCTCGGACGAACCAGTCCGCCACCACAGCGCGATGAAGGTGACCGACGACGGTCACGCCCTCCCCGCCCATGGCGACGTGCAGATGGACCTTTCCCTGGGTCACCTCGCCGGTTCCGGTGATCTCGAAGGGCGCGACGTAGTCGGTCAGGATGTCACCGAGCGGATCGCCCTTCGGCATTACTGACACCGTGGCCTCCTGCACGGCGCCGATGAGCACGATCGAGGCGTACGAGGTCCCCCGCGAGGTGACCTCCGCCTGAATGGTCGTCAGTACCTCTTGCCCTTTGTCTACTTGCACGACGAACGAGGACAACGATTCTCCTTGATCAGATCGAAAGGGGGTCGACTCCGGCGAGGACGGCGCCGATGGCCCGAAGGTTCTCGCGGCTCTGCTCCGCAGCGAGCGCGGTCACGAGGATGTTGGAGACCAGTTCGGGCCGGCATCGGGACAAGAGCACCACAGAGCACCACCGCGCGCCCGCGTCGTTCGGGTTGGTCACCTCAGCGGCGATGCGTTCGACGTGGGCGGGATCCAGCTCCGTCGGTTGACGGATCAGATCGGCGGCACGATCCCATCCGAGCCCGAGTACCCGGTACGCCACTGCGGTCAGGTACAGCTCGCGCACCTCGGGATCAGTGCGCAGCACCCCTACAGCCTCGCTCTCCGCAGTCGGGCTACGTACCTTCGCCAGAATCCCCGCCGCGTTCACCCGCAGCACCGCCTTACCCCGGGACGCCCATCGGGCCAACGACGCGAGCGATCCGACCTCCCGGGCGACGAGCGCCGCCACCGCCCGATCCGTGGCGTGGGAGGTCTGCACGCCGGTCAGCAGACCTGTCCGGCCGCTGTGGATGTCGTGCGCGATCCCCGACAACGAGATCCCCGCCTGCTCGCGAGCTTCTCTCGGTGTCCGTCCGAGATCACTCATCTGCACCTTCGGAGGGTGGTTGGAGTGGGTTGGAGACACCGCGTTGGGCTATTCGGTGAGGGCGACCACCGAGCGCCGGATCGAAGCGGCCGGCGTCAGGAGTCGAAGCCGAGCCCCACCCGGTCCAGCGCCCGCAGCCACAGGTTGCGCCGCCCCTCGTGGCGGTCGGCCTGCGCGATCGACCACCGCGTCAGCTGGATCACCCCCGTGCGTACGGGCTCCGGCGGGAACGGCACCGGCTTCGTCCGCACCAGCTTCAGCTCGGTCAACTCCGTACGCCGCCCCGAGAGCAGGTCGAGCATCACGTTCGCGCCGAAGCGGGTCGCACCCACGCCCAGGCCTGTGTACCCCGCCGCGTAGGCGAGCCGCCCGCTGTGTGCCGTACCGAAGAATCCGCTGAACCGGCTGCACGCGTCGATGACGCCGCCCCATTTGTGGGTGAAGCGCACGTCGGCGAGCGGGGGGAAGGTGTCCGCGAAGTGGCGGGCCAGGACGCGGAAGGTCTCCTCGCGCTGGTCGTGGTCGGTGGTGATGCGGCCGCCGCGGTAGTAGACGGCGTCGTAGCCGCCCCACAGGATGCGGTTGTCGGCGCTGAGGCGGTAGTAGTGGAACTGGTTGCCGGAGTCGCCGATGCCCTGACGGTGGCGCCAGCCGATCGTGGCCAGCTGGGCGTCGGTGAGCGGCTCGGTCATGAGGGCGTAGTCGTACACCGGGATCACGTAGTGGCGCAGCCGGCGCAGCAGGCTGCCGTGCGCGCCGGTGGCCAGCGCGACGTGGCGGGCGTCGACGCGGCCGCGGAGCGTCTGGAGTCGCAGGCCGTCCCGGATCGGCTCGATGCGGTCGACGCGGGTGTTCTCGTAGAGGCGGACGCCGAGGTCGAGGCAGGCCCGGCGCAGGCCCCAGACCAGGCGGGCCGGGTCGACCATCGCGCAGCCGTCGCGGTCCCAGGCCCCGCCCAGGTACGTGGGGGAGTCGACCTCCGCCCGTACGGCGTCGCGGTCGAGCACCAGGACGTCGAGGCCGCGTGCGGCGGCCGCCGACTGACTACAAAGAAGTTCGCGCAGCTGCCAGGGCGCGGTCGCGACGAGCAGTTCGCCCGTACGCTCGAAGCCGCAGTCGATGTCGTGGCGCCGTACCGTTTCTTCGATCTCGGCGAGGTTGCGCCGGCCGAGCCGTTCCAGGGTGTCCATCTCGCCGGGGAAGCGGCTGAGCCCGTTGTCGAAGCCGTGGGTGAGGCTCGCGGCGCAGAAGCCGCCGTTGCGTCCTGAGGCCGCCCACCCGGCGGTGCCGGCCTCGACGACGACCACGTCGCGGCTCGGGTCGCGTTCCTTGGCGAGCAGGGCCGTCCACAGTCCGCTGTAGCCGGCGCCGATGACGGCGAGGTCGGCCGTCTCGGCGGCCGCCAGCGGGTCCGCGGCCGGGGGCGCGCCGGGCTGCCGCAGCCAGTACGGCTCCGGTGCGGCGTCGGCGAGGGTGCGCACGGGTCAGCCGCGCCGCTGCGGCCGGGAGCGGATGCTGGTGATCACCGCGATCAGCACCCCGACCATGAAGATCAGCGTGCCCATGACGTTGACCTGCGGCGGCAGGCCGACCCGGGTGGAGCCCCAGATCCACAGCGGGAACGTGGTGGCGGTGCCGGCGGTGAAGTTGGTGACCACGAAGTCGTCGATGCTCAGCGCGAAGGCCAGCAGCATGCCGGACATGACCGCCGGCAGGATGATCGGGAAGGTCACCCGCCAGAACGTCGTCCAGGGGGTCGCGCCGAGGTCGGCGGCCGCCTCCTCGAGGGAGCGGTCGAGGGTGAGCACCCGGGCCCGCACCACCACGGCGACGAACGAGATGCAGAACATGACGTGCGCGATGGTGATCGTCACGACGCCCGGCCCGACGCCCAGCGACACGAAGAGGGTGAGCAGCGAGGCGCCCATGACGAGTTCGGGGGAGGAGATGGCGGCGAACATGACGAGGTTGACCGTGCCGGAGCCGCGGAAGCGGAAGCGGCCCAGCGCGTAGCCGACGCCGGTGCCGAGCGCGCCGGCGAGGAGCATCGTCACGACCGCGACGACCAGGGAGGTGACCAGCGCGCGGGTGAGTTCGTCCAGCTCGAAGACGCGGCCGTACCACTTGACCGTGAAGCCGTCCCAGGTCTGGTTGTAGCGGCCCGGTGTGTCGTTGAAGCCGAAGAGGATCATGATGAGCACCGGCAGCGTGAGCCAGAGGATCACCAGCCACGTGTACGCGTACAGCACCCGCCGGCCGGTCATCGTGCCGCCACCTTCATCACGTCCTCGGTGCCGAGCGCCCGCGCGTACGTGAACACGCCGATGAGCAGCACCGCCATCAGCGTGAAGGACAGCGCCGAGGCGGTCGGGTAGTTGGAGCTGGTCAGGTACTGCGACTGGATGACCTGGCCGATCATCGTGGTGGAGGAGCTGCCCAGCACCGCCGAGTTCACGTAGTCGGAGCTGGCCGGCACGAACGTCATGAGCACGCCCGCGAAGACGCCGGGCAGCGCCAGCGGGAAGATGACCTTGCGGAAGGCGGTGGCCGGGTCGGCGTACAGGTCGCGGGCCGCCTCGACCACCCGCGGGTCGATGCGTTCCAGCGCCACGTAGACCGGCAGCACCATGAACGGCAGGAAGTTGTAGACCAGCCCGCCGATCACGGCGACCGGGGTGCCGAGGATGTGGAACTCCGCGGGCAGCAGGCCGGCGTCCTTGAGCGGGCCGAGCAGCATGCCCTCGTCGGTGAGGATCATCCGCCAGGAGATCGTGCGCAGGACGAAGGACACGAAGAACGGCAGGAGCAGCAGGAACAGGTACGTCGGTTTGCGCCGCCCGCCGTAGAACGCGATCCAGTACGCGACCGGGAACGCCAGCACGATCAGGATCAGCGTGGTGATCGCGCCGTAGATCAGCGACCTGACGAGCTGGGCCTCGTAGTTGACCACGGCGTCCACGTAGGTCTGCCAGTGCCCGGTGAGCACGTAGCCGTTGACGACGTCGCCCTCCTGCAGCGACAGCGACAGCATGGTGACCATCGGCACGACGAAGAACAGCAGCAGCCAGAGCCCGCCGGGCAGGACGAGCAGGTACGGGGCGACCCTGCGGCGCAGCACGGCTCAGCCCAGCACGATGGGTTCGAAGATGCCCTGGTACTCCTGCTGTTCGGCCGGGGTGGCGAAGTCGCGGAAGTAGTGCAGCTTGGCGTAGTCGCCGGCGGCGGGGAACACCAGCGGGCTGTTCGCGACCGCCTCCAGGGACGCCTTGTCGTCGCCGGACTTGGCCGCCGCGTCCTTCTGGATCTGTTCCTTGGCGGCCGGCACCGGGCAGACGTAGTTGATGTACTCGGCCAGCGAGGCGGCGGTGTCGACCTGGTAGAAGAAGTCGATCAGCTTGATCGCGTCGAGCGGGTTCCTCGCGGTGACCGGGATGGCGAAGTTGTCGGTCCAGATGCTGCCGCCCTCCTCGGGGATCACGAACTTGAGGTCCGTGCCGTCGGAGACGTTCTTCTGGAAGATGTCGCCGGACCAGGCCTGGGTGATCCAGACCTCGCCCTTGCCGAGCGCGTCGACGTAGCTCTGGTCGTAGTAGTTGCGGATGATGCCGGCGCTCTTCTGCTCCTTGAGCTTGGCGGCCGCCTTCTTCCAGTCGTCGGGCGTGGACTTCGCCGGGTCGATGCCGAGCGCGAGCATGCCGAAGTTGCCCAGCTCCTGGGTGTCGGAGAACATGCCGACCTTGCCCTTGAAGGCGGGATCCCACAGGTCGGCGAGCTTGGTGATCGGCCGGGTGATCTTCTTCGGGTCGTACGCGATCCCGGTCATGCCCGACGTCCACGGGACGGTGTAGACGTTGCCCCGGTCGAACGCCTCGTTCCGGTACGCCGGGTCGGCGTTGGCGGCGTAGTTCGGCAGCTTGGTGTGGTCGAGCGGGGCGAGGAAGCCGGCGTCGACGAACTGCTTGAACTGGACGCCGTTGGTGATGACCATGAGGTCGAAGCCGATGTCCTGGCCGGCCTTGAGCTGCGGCTGCACCTTGGCGAACCAGGGGCCCATCTCCTGGATGACCTCCTGGTAGCCGACCTGCACGCCGGTCGCCGCGGTGAACTTCTTCAGCTCGGGGTGCGCGGGGTCCATGTAGAGCGGCCAGTTGGCGAAGTTGACCTTGCCGTTGCTCGTCCTGCCGGACCAGTACTTCGCCACGGCGTCCGCGGCGGGTGCGCTCGCGCCGGGCGAGCCCTTGCCCTTGACGCCGCAGGCGGTCAGGGCCGTGCCGAGGGCCGCCAGGCCGGACAGTTTGAGGGCGTCGCGGCGGTCGAAGCGCCGCTGGGTCAGGCCGCGGAGCAGGGCCGGATGGGGGGTGGGGGGCTGGCTCATCGGACTCCGATCGGGTACGAGTGCTGCGGACTCCAGGTCAGGTGGACGCGGTCGCCGGGTGCCGCCAGATCCTCGGCCGAGAACGCGTTCTGGTCGAACACCACGAGGTCCGCGCCCGCTGCCGTCTTCACCGTGTAGTTGGTGGAGGTGCCGTGGTAGACCACGTCGGTCACCACGCCGGTCAGGACGCTGCCCCCGTCGCCGACGGGCGCGTCGCGGCTCAGGTCGATCTTCTCCGGGCGTACGGACACCTCGAGGGCGTCGCCGGCGCGCACGCTCGCGGGCACCGGCACGAGCACCCGCTCGTCCGGGCCGTACGCCAGCACGGCGATCCCGTCGCCGACGGTCTCCGCGGGCCCGTCGAGGAGGTTGGACGTACCGATGAAGCCCGCGACGAAGCGGGTCGCCGGCCGTTCGTAGATCTCCCGGGGCGAGCCGAGCTGCTCGATGGTGCCGGCCTGCATCACCGCGATCCGGTCGGACATGGTGAGCGCCTCGCCCTGGTCGTGGGTGACGTAGACGAAGGTGATGCCGACCTCGCGCTGGATGCGCTTGAGCTCGATCTGCATCTGCTGGCGCAGCTTGAGGTCGAGCGCGCCGAGCGGCTCGTCCAGCAGCAGGGCCCGCGGCCCGTTGACGAGTGCCCGGGCGAGCGCGACCCGCTGCTGCTGGCCGCCGGACATCTCGCGCGGGGAGCGCTTCTCCATGCCGGTCAGCGAGACGATCTCCAGGATCTCGCCGACCCGGCGGCGGACCTCGTCCTTGGCGACCTTCCTGCGCTCCAGACCGAAGGCCACATTCTGGTACGTCGTCAGGTGCGGGAACAGCGCGTACGACTGGAACACCATGTTGACGTCCCGTTTGTGCGGCGCCACCTGGGTGACGTCCCGGCCGTCGAGGAACACCGCGCCCCCGGTGGGCTCCTCGAAGCCGGCGATCATCCGCATGGTCGTGGTCTTCCCGCAGCCGGACGGGCCCAGCAGGGAGAAGAACTCGCCCGGCCCCACGGCCAGGTCCAGCGGGCGCACGGCCCGTACCGTCTCGCCGTGGGACAGGAAGTCCTTGTACACGCCCACGAGCTCGATGGCGGCGTCGTTCATCTGCGTACCTCTTCAGCCGAGCCGACTCATCACGTGTTTGATGCGGGTGTATTCCTCCAGGCCGTAGCCGGACAGGTCCTTGCCGTACCCGGAGTGGCCGAACCCGCCGTGCGGCATCTCCGACACGAACGGCAGGTGCGTGTTGATCCAGACGGCGCCGGCGTCGAGCCGGCGCGAGACCCGCAGGGCGCGGCCGTGGTCGCGGGTCCAGACGCTGGCGCTGAGCCCGAAGCGCGAGTCGTTGGCCGCCCGTACGGCCGCGTCCTCGTCGTCGAAGGGCTGCACGGTGATGACCGGCCCGAAGATCTCGTCCTGGATCATCTCGTCACGCTGGTGCAGGCCGGCCACGACGGTGGGCTCGACGAAGTAGCCGCGCTCGCCGATGCGCCGGCCGCCGGTGACGATCTCGGCGTGCCCCGGCGCCCGGCCCAGAAAACCGAGGACCCGGCCGAGCTGATCCGCGTTGTTGAGCGGCCCGTAGTACGCCGCTGGGTCGTCCGGGCCCCCCACGGCGGTGTTCTTCGCGGTGGCGGCGAGTGCGGCGGTGAAGTCGGCGGCGACGCGGGTGTGCACCAGCACCCGGGCCGCGGCGGTGCAGTCCTGCCCGGCGTTGAAGTAGCCGGCCCCGGCGACCGCCTCGGCCACCGCGGCGACGTCGACGTCGTCGAAGACCACGACCGGCGCCTTGCCGCCGAGCTCGAGATGCACCTTCTTGAGGTCGGCGGCCGCGGCGGCGGCGACCTCCATGCCCGCCCGGGTGGAGCCGGTGATCGACACGAGCCGCGGCGCCGGGTGGGTCACCAGGGCGCGGCCGGTGTCCCGGTCGCCGCAGACGACGTTGAGGACGCCGGGCGGCAGGAACTCCGCGGCGATCTCGGCGAGCAGCAGGGTGGTGACCGGGGTGGTGTCCGACGGTTTGAGCACCACGGCGTTGCCGGCGGCGATCGCCGGCGCGAACTTCCACACCGCCATGACCATGGGGTAGTTCCAGGGCGTCACCTGCGCACAGACGCCGACCGGCTCACGCCGCACGTACGAGGTGTGGTCGCGCAGGTATTCGCCCGCGGCGCGGCCCTCGAGCATGCGGGCCGCGCCGGCGAAGAAGCGCAGCTCGTCGAGGAGGGGGCCCATCTCCTCCTGCCGGGTGGACGCGACCGGCTTACCGGTGTTCCGGCACTCGGCCGCGATGATCTCGTCGGCGCGGGCCTCCACAGCGCCGGCGATCCGCAGCAGCGCCCGCTGCCGCTCGGCCGGGGTGGTGTCCCGCCAGGTCTCGAAGCCGGTGACCGCCGCCGCCATCGCGTCCGCCACGTCCGCCGCGGAGGAGACGGGGGCGGCCGCGTACGCTTCGCCGGTGCACGGGTCGACGACGGGTGACGTCCGCCCGTCGGCCGGGTCGGCGTACGACCCGCCGACGAAGTTCCGCAGGACGGGCAGCGGGGCACTCACGTATCCGGACCTCCCCAGGTCGACGTGGCGAGACCTTGACACATGCGAGACCGCCAGGACAAGGGAATCCGAAGTATTTTTCGTGCACGAAACGGATTCAGATGCTTTCCGGCCCTCCGGCGACGTAATCCGATGCCCGGTGCCGCCTCGGAGAGGGAATCGCCGGACCGCCGCCCGGCCCGAGCGCCGGGCCGGCGACCCGGGCCCCGGGGAAACGCCGAAAGACCGGGGCCGGCGAGGTCACTAACGCTCCGATTTCGGCTCCGTCGGCCGATCGGGAGACTCGTGAGCATCAGGTCGCCGAAAGCCGTCGCGGAGCCTCCGGGCGTCGCCGCGCGGCTGGCGGCCGAGCTCAACGACCTCGAGAACCATCAGGGTCACGACGTCGACGCCATCCTGGTGCGGGCCGCGGAGGTCGCCTGGACGGCGGAGGCCCTCGGCGACTCGTTCCTGCTGCGCCGCGCCCAGCTCGTGCAGGCCGACATGCGCCAGCGCAACGGCAGCGTCGGCGAGGCCGCCCGGATCTTCCTGGCGATCCAGACCTGGGCACAGCAGCACGACAGCCCGCCACTGCTCGCCCGCAGCCACTTCCACCTCACCCTCACCTATCACTACCTCGGTGACCACGCCGCAAGCCTCGAGCACGCGCTCGCGTCGGTAGAGCTGCTCGAGGACACCGCCCCGGCCGGGCTGCGGATCATCTACCTCATCCGGCTGGCGAACTCCCTCGCCGAGTCCGGCTCGGTCGGCGCGGCGCGCGAACGGTACGCCCAGGCGGAACGGATCGCGACCCACACGGGCGACCTCACCCGCCGGATGCTCGTGCTCAACAACCTCGCGTACACCGAGATCGAGGCGGGCCGGACCAGCGTCGCCCAGGCCATCACCGAGCGCATGCACGCGACGGCCCGCGCCCTGGGTCGCGACTTCCTTGTCAGCGAGCGGGACACCATCGCCAACGTGCGGATCAGCGCGGGCGATTTCGCCGGCGCCGAGGAGATCCTGGCCGCCGGCGTGCACGACACCCCGCGCTGGTTCGAGGCCCACGACGTGGCCGAGGCCCGGCTGACGCTCGCCACCGCGCAGCGCCGGCTGGGCGCGCTGGAGCGCGCGCAGTCCAGCCTCGACCGCTGCCGCGCCCGCTGCCGGGGCGTCAGCCTGGGTTCGGTCCGGGTCCGGGCCATGGCCGAGCAGGCCGAGCTCTTTGCGGCGGCCGGCAAGTACGCCGCCGCGTTCGAGGAGTACAAGCGGTTCCACGCGGCCGCCGAGGAGCTGCGGTCGCAGCAGCAGGAGGCGCGGGCGCGCACCCGGCAGGCGCTGTTCGAGACCGCCGAAGCGCGGCGTGAGGCGGAGCGCTACCGGGAGCAGGCCCGCAGGGACCCGCTCACCGGCCTGTACAACCGGCGGTTCATCGACGAGCGGCTGCCGCAGCTCATCACGGCCGCCGTCGCGGGCGGCACGCCGCTGACCGTCGCCCTCGTCGACCTCGACCACTTCAAGCGCATCAACGACACCCTCTCGCACGACGTCGGCGACCGGGTGCTGGTCGCCGTGGCCGACCTGCTCGCCGGCGCGCTGGACGACCGGGATTCCGAGAGCTTCGCCGCCCGCATGGGTGGCGAGGAGTTCCTCATGGTGGTCTCCAACCTCGGCGACGCCGACGCCGACGCATGGCTCGATCGCCTGCGCCTCTCCATCCGCGAGTACCCCTGGTCGCCGGTCACCGGGGAGCTGCCGGTGACGGTGAGCATCGGCGCGGTGGCCGGTATCCCGGCACCGGGCGAGGAACAGGCGGCACTGCTCGCGGAGGCCGACCGCCACCTGTACTCGGCCAAGCGCACCGGTCGCGACCGCGTCGTCCGCTGAGACCGTGAGCTACAGCGAGAACCAGTAGCGCCGCAGGGGGCCGGAGCCGGTCTCCTCGATCCGTTCGAAGACGCCCCCGCACCGCTCGATCGTGCGCACCGAGGCGGCGTTGCCGACCGCACAGACGGCCAGTAGCCGGTTCATGCCGAGCTCGCGTGCCTCGCCGAGGATGCTGCCGAGAGCCCACGCGCCGAGCCCACCCCGCCGCGCGGACGGCCGGATGCCGTAGCCGATGTGTCCCGCCCACCGCACGTAGGCGTCGTCCCCGTCGCGCAACGCGATGCCGCCGAGCACCCGTTCGTCCTCGACGATCCACCGGTACGTGCACCGGTGCCGGCCGGCGTCGATCGTGCACGCCGGGTCGGACTGGCCGGCCAGCCGTGCCACCCAGGCGGCGAAGCCGGCCGGCGAGTCCACCTCGTCCGAGGCGCTCAACCCGAAGCCGTCCTCGTGCAGGCCCGGACCCCACTCCGCATGGGCCTCGAGCCAGGCGTCGTGCAGGCGGACGGTGGGCGCGATCAGTCGAGGCACGCCCAAGACCCTACCGACGCGCGAAGGCCGCGCCATCAGGCGCGGCCTTCGTCGGTCGTCCGTACGGGTCACTTCATCCAGGCGCCGTCGGCACCGTGCTGCCAGGACACGCCGGACCAGGAGCGGTTGGACCACGGGACGCCGTCCACCAGGGTGTTCGACCACCCCCGGCTGGTCCAGGTGGCGCCGTCCCAGTCGATGTCGGACCACGACCGGCCCGCCCAGTTCTTCCCGGACCACGACCGCGCGGCCCAGTTCGCCTGGCCGTACTGGGCGCCCGCCCAGCCCGTACCGGTCATCGGCCGGCCCATCCACTCGCCGCCCTGCCAGGCGCGCTGCGCCGTGCTCGCCCCCGCCCAGGTGGCCGACCGCAGCGGGCCGAAGATGTCCCGCTCGCCGACCAGCGGCACGCCGTCCAGCGTG
The DNA here is from genome assembly GCF_040689425.1 of Actinoplanes sp. NPDC051475. NCBI lineage: Bacteria > Bacillati > Actinomycetota > Actinomycetes > Micromonosporales > Micromonosporaceae > Actinoplanes > Actinoplanes sp. NPDC051475. Next base: position 14,001 of record NZ_JBFAZZ010000014.1, on the reverse strand, counting down.
ACGATCGAGGTGCCCCGGGCCTCCTGGATGCTGCCCGTGCCGGTCGACTGGGGGCCGACCAGTCGGCAGAGGGTGGGGAGCTTGGTCGTCGCGCGGTCCAGGTCGATCATCCGGCCGCCGGAGGTGGCGCCCCCGACGTACGGGCCCGACTCGCGCAGCGAGCACTTCAGTGAGTCCGGCGTCAGCCACGGGTACCGCTGCAGCAGCACCGCCGCGGCACCGGTCGCGACCGCCGTGGCCTGCGAGGTTCCGCTGCCGACGAAGTAGCGGTCACCGACCCGGGCGGACGGGTACCCGGCGTCGGCCATCGACCCCGGCACCCGCAGCGACACGATCGAGCGGCCCGGCGTGAACAGGTCCGGCACCCGCGGCGCCGCCCCGACGCTGGTGAACGACGCCACCTGGTCGTCGGCGTACGCCGTGGTCCCGCGCATGTCGGTGGCGCCGACCGTGATCACGTACGGGTCGAAGGCCGGGTTGGTGATGGCGCCGCCGGTGTTGCCGGACGACACCACGACCGCGATGCCGGCCCGGTACGCGTTCTGCACCGCGTGCGACAGCGGGTTCTTCGTCCAGCTGGTCACGCCGTCGGTGCCGTACGAGAGGTTGAGCACGCGGATCGGGTTGCGGGGGTCGTCGTTGCGGTGCTCGACCACCCAGTCGACGGCGGCCATCACCTGGGTCACGTCGACCGCGCCGGTGGCTGCGCCGACCTTGAGCGAGAGCAGCTTGGCGTCGGGCGCCATGCCCTTGAAGCCGGAGCGGGCGCTGTCCCGGCCGGCGATGATGCCCGCCATGTGGGTGCCGTGGCCGTACGTGTCGCGCCAGCGCAGGTTCGCCACCTGGCTCTCGAACGACAGGTCCGGCCCGTTCGACACGTTGCCGGAGGTGAGGCCCTCCACGGGCGCCACGCCGGTGTCGATCAGGGCGATGCCGATGCCCTTGCCGGTGTAGCCACGCTCCGCCGCGACGTCCGCGCGGGTGATGCGGCGGACGTCGGTGAGGCTGGCCCCCGCGGCGTTGAAGCTGTAGTCGGCGGACGCGGCCTGCGCCGGCGCCGTCCCCGTCAGGGTGGTCGCGACCGTGGCCGCGGCGGTAACCGCTACCGCCGCCACGTACCGTCGCGCTCGTGCTCGTTGGGCCGTCATGGACCTGGTGATCGGCCGGGTCCGGGGGCACCTGAGGACTTCCGCCGTTGCTTTCCCGGCGCGATCGGGTCAGATCAGCACCACGCGGGGCGGCGTGAAGCCGTTGAACCGGGACGCGTAGACGCTGGTGTACGCGCCCGCCGAGCCGATCAGCAGCTCGTCGCCCTCGCGCAGGTCCGCCGAGAGCAGGACGTCGCGCGCGAACGTGTCCTGGCTGTCACAGGTGGGCCCGGTCAGGTGGTAGCAGCGGCGCAGCCGGGTGCCCCGGGCGTCGTGGATCGGGTAGTGCAGCTGGCCGCCGGACTCGAGGACCTCCATCAGCCCGTGGAAGACCCCGAGGTCGGTGTGCGCCCACCAGCCGGAGGGGCGTTCCGCGACGCCGATCACCCGGCAGCGGAACGTCCCGGCCTCGGCGACCAGGCACCGGCCGGGCTCGGCGAACACCTCCACCGGGTACGGGAGCCGGGCGAGGCCCGCGGCGGCCGCCTGCCCGAAGTCGGCCAGCGCGGGCACGGGCTCGTCGTAGGCGGCGGGGAAGCCGCCGCCGATGTCGACCATCTCGAGCCGGACGCCCGCGCGCGACAGCCGGTCCATCGCGTGCGCCACGTCGCGCAGCGGTTGCAGCAGGGCGGCGGGCCGCAGCGACTGCGACCCCATGTGAAAGGTGATCCCGTACGGGACGAGCCCGAGCTCGCGCGCCTCCAGCAGCAGTCGTACGGCACCGGTGACGTCCACGCCGAACTTGCCCTCGCTGGGTACGACGCTGTCGTCGCCGAAGGTGGCCAGGCGCGCGTACACGCGGCTGCCCGGGGCCTCCTCGGCGACCCGGTGCAGCTCCTCGGCGGAGTCCACGCTGAACCGGTGGACGCCGGCGGCCGCCGCCCGCGCGGTCTGCTCCCGGGCCCGGACCGGGTTGCTGAAGATCAGGTCGCCGGCTCGTACGCCGGTGGCGGCCAGCGTCTCCATCTCCTGCACGGACGCGATCTCGAAGTCGCAGCCCGCCTCGTGCAGCGTGCGCAGGACGCCGGGGTGGGTGTTGCACTTGGTGGCGTAGAACGGCCGTACGCCGGGGAACGCGGCCCGGAACGCGGCGAGGGCGGCGACGATGCGGTCCGCCCGCATCTCGAGCACCGGCCCGTGACGGGTGCGGGTGATCGGTGCGACTGTGACGAGGCGAGGGGATGACTGGCGCAACGGGAAGCCCCTTACGCTAAGTAGTCTCATCAATGCGGAGGGTGCACTACTCAGTATGCACCGGTACTGCGGAAAGGTCGACGACCGGCGGCGATGGAGATCAATGCGTCCACAAAGGCCGTATGAGCTGCGGTGATGCAATTCGGGGCGCCCCGCGGGGCGCCCCGAATGCTGCGTGAGGAGCCCCTGACGTGGGCTCTTTCACCATCTTGAATTAGATCTTGCGCCTCCGGGAAGTTGACTTTGAGTATCCACTTCCCATCTGTGAGTACAGATCGGTAATCTCTCTCAGCGGTTGATATCGAACTCGCCGTCCTGCACCGAGTTCAGAAACTCGGTCCAGTTCGCCGGGTCGAAGACGAGAGCGGGACCGGAAGGGTTCTTGCTGTCGCGTACGGCAACGGCTGTGTCGAGGACTGCGACCTCGACACAGTTGTTGCCGCCGTTTCCGTTGCTGCGACTGCTCTTTTTCCAAACGGCAGCGTTGAGATGGTGCGCTGGCATGCCCATGCACCCCCCTTCGATATGCGATTGTGCGTGCACGTCCCCTACGCGCGCGGGAGACTCTCGATCATCTTGAGGCTCAGGCGGGGGACCAATGCCCTTGCGCTCAACCGCTCGAACTCCGCACGGTAGCGCGCGACCTCTGAATGTTGCTCTTCGTAGAGGTCGCCCGCAAGACCCTCTAGGTAAACTACATCCAAATGAGTGGTCTCGCGGAACTCCAAAAGCGCTGCTGAACCCCCGAGGAACGGATGTTCGCCGGCATCGAACGGCAAGATCTGCAGCGTCACGTTCGGTAATTTAGCGATGTCGATGAGATGACGGAGCTGTTCGTCCATGACGTCGGGGCCGCCTACGGAGCGTCGGACGACCGACTCGTCGATGATCGCGAGGAGCTCCAGCGGGTTCGTTCCGGTGAGCCGGTCCTGCCGCTTGAGCCGCAGGGCGACCCGCCGGTCGATGTGCTGCGGCGAGTCGGTGGCCCGGCCGGTGCGCATGAGCGCGCGGATGTAGGCCTCGGTCTGCAGCAGGCCCGGCACGATGATCGGCTCCCACGCGCGCAGGGACGCCGCCTCCGCCTCGAGGCCCACGAAGTTGCCCGGCCGCATGATGTCCCGGTAGTCGGTCCACCAGGTCTTCTGGCGCGACGAGCGGGCCAGCTCCATCAGGGCCTCGCGGTACTGCTCGTCCTCGACGCCGTAGAGGCTGAGCAGATCGCGGACGTCGCGCGGAGTGACCGCGACCCGGGCCGTCTCGATCCGGGTGACCTTGGCGGCATGCCATTCGAAATGCCGCGAGACATTCTCCTGGGTCAATCCGGCGCGCTCGCGGCAGCGTTTGAGTTCGGTGCCCAGACGGCGGCGGCGCAGCGTGGGACCTTCGTCTGTGGACACCCTGACTCCCTCGATCTTGCGGTGTCGGAACCGCCGGTCGATGCCGGCCCGATCCATCGTAGACAGCATCACAGAAGTCCCGAGTCTAGTACTTCTTGCATTGACCTCGGAGCGAGGTACATGATGCGACGGACAGCGAGTTATTGCCTCGTATACGGGTAGTTGCCCGCGGGCTTTCCGGGTCGATGTCTAAGGAGTCGCGTCGTGCTGGCTGACCAGTTCTTCCTGATCGCGCACGAGGACCGGACGGGGCGGTCACGTCTGCACCCCCGGGCCACCGGCCTGGGCCTGGCCGCCGCCCTCCTGGGCGAGCTCATGCTCGAGGGGCGGCTCCGGATATTCGACGGTGACCTCTACATCGAGAGCCGTCAGCCGCCGCGGGACTCGCTCTCGCATTCCGTGCTGGAATTGCTCATCGCCCAGCCGCAGCATCGCGAGGTACGCACGTGGCTCGCGTATCTGTCGCAGGACGCCGCCGACCGTGTGGGGGAGCGGCTGCTGCGCCTGGGCGCGGTGGAGTCGGTGACCCGCCGCCGGATGCTGAGCACCCAGACCTTCTACATGCCCAACAACGAGGCGCAGCGCAACGCGGCCGCCTGGGCACCCATGCGGCTCGCGAACATCATGGTCCGCGGCCTCGAGATGTCCACCAGCGACCGGCTGCTCGCCGGGCTGGTCGTGGCGACCGGTCTGACCCGGCACGTCCTGTGGGACTTCGAGGTGCACCGGCACGCCCTGACGCAGCTTCCCACCGCCATCGGGACGCTGCCCGAGGACTTCCGGCAGTTGATCGAGCACACCGAGGCGTCCGTGGGCTCGGTGCTCGCCGTCGGCCGGCGGTGAGTGCCGTCGGCCGACACCACCGCCGGCGGGACAACATCGATCAATGGGCTGGGAGGCTCTTGATGGCGAGCAAGGACGTGTCCGAACCCGATATCGTGTCCACCGCACTGGCGCGGAATCGGCTCGGCGTCCCGTCGGTGGTCTTCTTCGGCGTCGCCGGCGCGGCCCCGCTCACCGTCGTCATCGGCGCCATCACGACGATCTACGCGGTGGTCGGCAACACCGCGGTGCCTGTCGTCTACCTGGTCGTGGCGGGCATCCTGTCGATCTTCACCGTCGGCTTCGTCGCCATGAGCCGGCACATCGTCAACAGCGGGGCGTTCTACTCGTACATCAGTCACGGGCTCGGGCGGATCCCCGGCGTCGGCGCGGCGTTCGTGGCGCTGCCGGCGTACGCGATGATGCAGACCGGGCTCTTCGGCCTCTTCGGCGTGGTCGCCTCGGGGGTGCTGGACGGGCTCGGTTTCCAGGTCGGCTGGTTCGAGTGCGCGCTCACCGCCTGGGCCTTCGTCGCCGTGCTCGGGATGCTCTGGGTCGACCTCAGCGGCAAGGTGCTCGCCGTGCTGCTGGTTGCCGAGATCGTCATCGTGCTCGTGTACGACCTCGTGATGGTCGCCAACCCCGCGGACGGCTCGGTCTCGTTCGCCACGTTGTCGCCGGCCCGGGTCTTCACGCCCGAGGTCGCGGCCATGATGGTGCTCGCGATCGCCGGCTTCGTCGGCTTCGAGGCGACCGTGGTGCTCTCCGAGGAGGCGAAGGACCCGAAGAAGACGATCGCGCGGGCCACCCACTGGGCCGTCATCCTCGCCGGTCTGCTGTGCGGGCTGTCGGCGTGGGCGATGTCGGTGGGCGCCGGCCCCGGCAACATCGTGGCGGCGGCGAAGGCCGAGCAGACCGACCTGGTCTTCACCCTGGTCGGCCCGCACGTGCCGGAAGCGCTCATCAACCTCGGCTACGTGCTGTTCATGACCAGCATCTTCGCGGCGCTGCTGGCGTTCCACGCCGCGGTGGCGCGGTACCAGTTCGCGCTGGGACGCGAGGGTGTGCTCCCGCGGGCCTGGGGTTACACCCATCCCCGCACGGGCGCGCCGATGGTGGGCTCGCTGACCCAGAGCCTGCTCGCGATCGGCGTGCTGGTCGTCTACCGGATCACCGGTGCCGACCCGCTGGTCTACCTGTTCGCGTGGCTGACCGTGGTCGGCGGCCTGGGCGTGCTGATTCTCATGTGGAGCGCCTCCGCCGCCGTGATCGCGTTCTTCGTCCGTCATCCGCACCAGGAGAACGTCTGGCGCGCGAAGGTCGCGCCGATCATCGCCTTCGTGCTGCTCAGCATCATCCTCGCGGCGACGGTCTACGGCCTCGGCGACCTGCTGCAGGTGGAGCCGGGCTCGATGTTCCACTGGCTCTTCCCGACCGGTTACGCGGTCTTCGCCGTCGTCGGCTTCATCTGGGCGGTCGTCATGCGCGCGGCGCGGCCCGAGGTGTACGCGGCGATCGGCCGCGGCGCGGACGGGGGCTTCGTCGCGGACGCCCCGCGGCTCAAGGGCTCCCACACCGAGCCGATCAGCGCCCGGGCGATTCTCGCGGCCGCGCGCGAGACCCCGGGCGGCAACGACATGTCCTCGGCGGCCGACCCGCCGACCCTGCGAGACCTGCGGGAACCTCCGCCCGGACCACCGTCCTGGGAGAGCCCGCCACCCGAGCCGACCCGATGGCCCTGACACAGCCGCACCGGGTAACGCGCCGGACCGCCCGCCGAGACCGAGGAAGGAGGACCCGTACCGACCGCGATCCGTCAGCCCCCCAAGAGCGCGGATCCGCACCGGACGGCGGGCGGTGGCGGCGCCTTCAGGCGGCCTGCGGGAACTGGTAGATCCAGAACTGTTGGGCGTCCATCATCTCGGCCTCGCAGTTGCCGGAGAAACGCTGGAGCATCAGCCTGATGACCCGGCCCATCTTGCGCCGATCGTCGTTGTGCTGGCAGAAGTCGAGCCCGATGATGCCGTTCTGCGCCGCCGCGAACAGGTACATCGCCTCGACCAGGTCGGAGAACGACGAGATGGCGCGCCCGGACGGCAACACGGCGACGAATCCGCAATACCAGATCTTGTGCTGGGCGTAGAGCTCCGGCCAGCGCCGCTCGAAATACTGCGGTGAGATCAAAGGCATGGCGTCCAGATCATTGGTGTACGTGGACAGGCCGCACAACGTGCCCGTGTCGTCGAGGCTCAGGTACTTCTGCACCCGGCCGTCCCGCATCACGTCCTCGAACTCGTGGCGGAACATGAGATGACGTTGCACCGCGAGCGCGTTCAGGTCGCGGAAGGACTCCTCGTACATCTTCCACGCGGTTTCGATGAGCTCGTCGTCGTTGATCTGCTCGACAACCTTGATGACCATGCGATCCTCCCCGAGGTGCTGATGGTCGAGGCCACCCGATGTTCTGGCACTCAAGCCGATCGATGGGCTTTTCCGACCTCAGCGTACGGAGCGTGTTTGGCAGATTACAAGGCGTGATTTATGCCAAGGTCAACGTGTCCTGAAATGACAATTTTCCCTGCTCGTCCCGGCGGGGGAACCGTAGTTCCCGCAGGTAAGGGCCCGGCAAGCGATCGAGTGCCCGGTACGCCGTCGCCGGGGCGCCACCTGCCGGAAGATTGTTCACGACACCGAGTTCAGGACTCGTGACCGATTCGGATCAGCCCTGTCGATCTCGTCCGGGGGACGGCAGGCAGGGATCGGGCGCCCATGCATCGACGGCGGGCGATAGGGTGTGGCCCGAGATCCGAGCGCCGGAGGTCTGTCGACGATGCCATCCGTCCGGGGCGGGGTGCGGCTGCTGGCCGCCGCCTGTGCCGCCCTCACCCTGTTCACTCCGGCGGCTGCGACCGCCGGACCTGCCACACCGGTCGCGGGAGCCCGCGGCACCGAGCCCGTGTACGACTACACCCAGGCCGTCCGCGAACAGGTCTGGGTGCAGGCGCCGGTCGACAGCGACGCGGACGGCCGGCCCGACCGGGTGGCGGTACGCATCATCCGGCCCCGGACCCCGGACGGCCGCAAGGTGCCGGTGATCTTCCAGCCCAGTCCGTACTACGCGGGGCTCAACGACGTACCGAATCATGACGACATCGACCGCGACGGCGCCGCCGCCCGGCGCAGCGCGTCTCCCCGCACCGACCGTGCCGCCGAGACCATCGTCTTCTCGGGCTACCTCGACAACTACTTCGTGCCCCGCGGATACGCGGTCGTCTTCGCCGACAGCCTCGGCACCGGCGGGTCGACCGGCTGCCCCACGTCGGGCGGGCGCAACGAGACGCTCGGCATGAAGGCGGTCGTCGACTGGCTCAACGGCCGCGCCCGGGCCGTCGACGCGGCCGGCGCCCCCGTCCGCGCCTCGTGGTCCACCGGCCGCACCGGCATGATCGGCGTCTCGTACAACGCCACCCTGCCCAACGCCGTGGCCGCTACCGGCGTGCGCGGCCTCGAGACCATCGTGCCGATCGCCGGCATCTCCAGCTGGTACGACTACTACCGAGCCAACGGCGGGGTGGTCGCGCCCGGCGGCTTCCAGGGCGAGGACACGGACGTCCTGGCCAAGGCGGTGCTCACCCGCGAGAACCCCGAGGTCTGCGCGGACGTGATGGCCCGGCTCGAGCGCGATCAGGACCGGGAGACCGGCGACTACAGCGCCTACTGGGCCGAGCGGGACTATGTACGCGACGCCGGCAAGGTCCGCGCGAGCGTGCTGCTGGTGCACGGCCTGCACGACGACAACGTACGGACCCGGCAGGCGGGGCAGTGGTGGGACGCGCTGGCCCGCCGCGGCGTGCCGCGCAAGATCTGGCTGCATCAGGCCGGGCACACCGACCCCTTCAACGTCCGGCGCGACGCCTGGCTGGACACCCTGCACCGCTGGTTCGACCAGTGGCTCTACCGCATCGACACCGGGATCATGCGGGAGCCGATGGCCGACGTCGAGGTGGCGCCCGGCCAGTGGCGTACCGCCGCGACCTGGCCCGTGCCCGGCGCCCGGCGCACCGCGCTGGCCCTCGGCGGACCCGCCGCCGACGGCCGCCCCGGCACCCTGAAGCCGTGGCCGGCCCGGCCCGGCGCGCGGCAGAGCTTCGTGGACGACCCGTCGCGCACGGCCGAGGACCTCGTCGCCGGCGAGCTGGGCGCCGACCCGAACCGGCTGGCCTACCTGTCCGCGCCGCTCGGGAAGGAGGCCCGGCTGTCCGGCACGCCGGAGATCGCCGTCCGCGCCGGCCTCGACGGCAAGTCGCCGTACCTGACCGCTCTGCTGGTCGACTACGGCACCGCCGACCGGTACTCGGGGATGCGCACGGTGCCGGGCCAGGACTGCATCGGCCCCGGCATCCCCGAGGACCCGGGCTGTTTCAGCCGGCGCGAGCACACGACGCAGTCCACGCCGCTGGAGATCGTCAGCCGGGGCTGGCTCGACGCCCGCAACCGGATCTCGCCCTCGCGGACCACGCCGATCGAGGCCGGCAGGACGTACACGTTCCGCTGGAACCTGCAGACCGAGGACCACGTGTTCGCCGCCGGGCACCGGATCGGGCTGGTGCTGATCTCGACCGACCGCGACCACACGCTGCGCTACCCGGCCGGCACCGAGGTCGGCGTCCGCCTGGGCGTCTCCAAGGTGGTGCTGCCCCTTCTCGACTTTTCCCCTGAGGAACAAAAGTTCGACATGGGATAGAGAAAGTTCTGGTGCGGCCGTCGACGGTGGACCAAGATATTCACATCCGTGAATAGGACTGGTCCACCCTCGAAGGAGCAACATGGTCCGATTGCTCGCCCTCTCCCTGCTCGCCGCGTGCGCGGCCGCCGCCGCCCACCCGGCCGCCGCGCACGCCGACGACCTGCCGCCGCAGGAGCCCGGCGTCACCCTGCGCACGTACGACACCCGCGTCCCGCTCAGCGAGATCTGCACGCTGAAGCCGGGCCAGACGCCCAACGTCGACAAGCTGCTGCCGGCCGTCGACCTGCGGACCGCCGCCGACTTCGGCCTCGAGGACAACTTCGTCGCCCACGTGCTCGGCAACCTCACCGTTCCCGCCGACGGGTCGTACACCTTCCGGCTCACCAGCGACGACGGTTCCCGGCTGACGGTCGACGGCACGGCGGTGGTCGACAACGACGGGCTGCACGGCGTCGAGTCGAAGGACGGAACGGTCGCGCTGACCGCCGGGCACCACTCCGTGTTCATCGAGTACTTCGAGGCCGGCGGCGGGCAGGAGCTGACGTTCTCCTGGCGGCCGCCCGGCGCCGGCGACTTCGCGGTCGTGCCGTCGTCCGTGCTCAGCACCGATGCCGGGGTCGTCCGGGTCACCGCTCCCGGGCAGAAACAGTGCGAGGGCGAGACCGACACCCCGGGCGACGGGCTCCCGCTCGACGCGGTCAACCCCGGCTACACCCTCACGAACCTGCGACCCGAGGGGTTCCAGCCCCAGGTGTCGGCGATGGCCTGGACCGCCGACGGGCGACTGGTCATCACCACGTGGGGAGGCAGCGACACCACCGACGGCGCGGCCTACTTCGTGGACCACGTGACCGGGCAGACCGATCCGAGCCGGGTCACGTACACGAAGATCGCCGGTGGTCTCAAGGAGCCGATGGGCGTCGCCGTCGTCGACGGCCTGATCTACGTCTCGCAGAAGCACGAGCTCACCGAGCTGCGGGACGTCGACGGCGACGACGTCGCCGACCAGCGGCGGACGGTGGCGACGTGGCCGTTCGGCGGCAACTTCCACGAGTTCGCGTTCGGCCTGCTCTACCAGGGCGGCGACTTCTACCTGAACCTGTCCGTCGCCATCGACTACGGCGGGGCGACCACGAACCCGCAGCCGGCCGCGAACCGGGGCACGAGCATCCGGGTCAACCGCCGCACCGGCAAGGTCAGTTACGTCGCCGGAGGCCTGCGGACCCCGAACGGCCTCGGCCGGGGCCCGGACGGCGGCCTGTTCGTCGCGGACAACCAGGGCGGCTGGCTGCCGGCGTCCAAGCTGGTGCAGATCAAGCAGGACCGGTTCTTCAACCACTACACCAACCCGGCCGGCCCGTTCGACGCGAACCCGGTCACCAAGCCGGTGCTGTGGCTGCCGCAGAACGAGATCGCGAACTCGCCCAGCACCCCCGTCCTGCTGAAGCAGGGGCCCTTCAAGGGTCAGATGCTCTTCGGCGACGTCACCTACGGCGGCCTCCAGCGGGCCTACCTGGAGAAGGTTCACGGCGAGTACCAGGGCGCGGTGTTCCGGCACACCCAGGGCCTGGAGTCCGGCGTCAACCGCACGACCATCGGGCCGGACGGGGCGATCTACGTCGGCGGCATCGGCGCCGAAGGAAACTGGGGACAACCCGGCAAGCTCCGGTACGGGCTGCAGAAGCTCACCCCCAACGGCACCACCGCGTTCGACATGCAGTCGGTGAGCGCCACCCGCACGGGCTTCGTGGTCGAGTACACGAAGCCGCTGTCCGACGAGACGATCGGGAACCTCGCCGCCGCCTACCAGGTCGAGCAGTGGCGGTACGCGCCGACTCCGGCGTACGGCGGTCCCAAGGTGGACGAGCAGAAACTGACGGTGACCGCCGCAAAGGTCTCCGCCGACCGGCGCAAGGTCACCCTGACGATCGACGGCCTCCAGCGGGACCGGGTCGTCCACCTGCGCTCACCGCGGCCGTTCAGCGCGGCGAACGGCGAACAGCTGTGGAGCACCGAGGCGTGGTACACGCTCAACGCCGTTCCCGGCCCGCAGCCCGACCAGGTGTTCTACGAGGCCGAGGAGGGCCGCCGCCAGGGCGGAGCGGGGCTGAACACCGACCACCGGGGCTACTCGGGCATCGGCTTCGTCGACAAGTTCGGCACCCTCAACGCCTCCACCACCCTGCACGCCGACGTCAGCCGGGCGGGGGAGTACGAGGTCGGGCTGCGCTACTCGAACGGCCCCGACCCCTTCCAGGGCGACAAGACCATCAGCGTGTACGTCAACGGCCGCAAGATCCGCCAGACGGTGCTGCCCACCACGGTCACGTGGGACGACTGGGCCACCAAGACGGAGCGGGTGACCCTGCGCCGGGGTGACAACACGATCGAGTACAGGGTCGACGTGGCCGACACCGGGAACGTCAACCTCGACCTGATCACCGTCCGCCGGCCGGGGGAGCGCATCACCCTCTTCGACGGCACGAACCTGACCGAGTGGCAGCACACCGACGGGCGCACGGCGAGCTGGCCCCGCGTACCCGGCGGCGCGATGGAGGTGTGCTGCGGCGACCTGCGCACCCGGCAGGCGTTCGGCGACTATCACCTGCACGTCGAGTTCAAGGTGCCGCTGCTGCCCCCGGACGTGACCGGCCAGAACCGGGGCAACAGCGGCGTCTACCAGCAGGAACGCTACGAGGTCCAGATCCTCGACTCGTACGGCGACAGCACGCTCGACACCAACGAGGCCGGCGCCATCTATCTGCAGAAGGCCCCGGACGTGAACGCCGCGACGGCACCGGAGACGTGGCAGACCTACGACATCGACTTCCGGGCGGCCCGCTACGACGCCGCCGGGACGAAGACCGCCGACGCCCGGATCACGGTGGTGTGGAACGGCGTGACGGTCCACGACGACGTCGACATCACCGGGCCGACGGGCGGCAGCATCGCCGAGGGCCCGGCCACCGGATCGATCCGCCTCCAGGACCACGGGAACAAGGTCCAGTATCGCAGCATCTGGATCGAGCCGGAGAACTGAACGAGGGAGCCCGTCAGAGCGTGCCCTGGCGGGCGTCCTTCCACAGATCCACCGACGCCGTACCGGCCTCGAGGATCTTGTCGATGGTGGTGAGCTGCTCCGCGGAGAACGCGAGGTTGTCCAGCGCGGCCACGTTCTGCTCGAGCTGATGCACGCTGCTGGCCCCGATCACCAGCGACGTCACCCGCGGGTCCCGCAGCGCCCAGGCCAGCGCCAGCTGGGCGAGGCTCTGCCCGCGGGCCTGCGCGACGTCGTTGAGGGCGTTGAGCCGCGAGACCATGGACTCGTTGATCGACTCCGGGTCGAGCGACTTGCCCTGGGTGGCCCGCGAGCCCTCCGGGATGCCGTCGAGGTACTTGCCCGTGAGCAGGCCCTGAGCCAGCGCGGTGAAGCCGATGACCCCGGCGCCGACCTCCTCGGCGGCGTCCAGCAGGCCCTCGGTCTCGATCCAGCGGTTCAGCATCGAGTACGACGGCTGGTGGATCAGCAGCGGCGTACCGAGGTCGCGCAGCAGCCCCGCCATCGCGCGGGTGTGCTCGGCGTCGTAGGACGAGATGCCGACGTAGAGCGCCTTGCCCGCACGCACGGCGGCGTCCAGCGCGGCGGCGGTCTCCTCCAGCGGCGTGGCCGGGTCGTAGCGGTGCGAATAGAAGATGTCGACGTAGTCGAGGCCCATCCGGCTCAGCGACTGGTCCAGGCTGGCGAGCACGTACTTGCGCCCGCCGCCGCCCTGCCCGTACGGCCCGGGCCACATGTCCCACCCGGCCTTGGTCGACACCACGATCTCATCGCGGTACGCCCGCAGATCCTCACGCACCAGCCGCCCGAAGGTGATCTCGGCAGCCCCGTACGGCGGCCCGTAGTTGTTCGCCAGGTCGAAATGCGTGACGCCGAGGTCGAAGGCCCGGCAGGCGATGGCCCGCTGCTGCTCGAACGGCTTGTCGTCGCCGAAGTTGTGCCAGAAACCGAGCGACAGCACGGGCAGATCGAGGCCCGAGCGCCCGGTGCGGCGGTACTGCATTCCACCGCTGTAGCGGTCCATCGCGGCGACGTAGGTCAATTCCGGCCCTCCCGCACTGCCGCCTTGACGGTGTTCACGTCCCGTTCGGTGCTGTCGACGGCCGCGGTCGGCGCCGGCGGAACCGCCTGCTCGACCTGTTTCTTGCCCATCAGCGCGGCGACACCCGCCACCGCGAGGACGGCCACCGTGACCACAAGCGCGGCCACCCACGCCGGCCAGACCAGCGCCAGCAGCGCGCCGATGGTCAGCAGGAGCGCGGAGACCCCGTACAGGGCGAGGGCGCCCGCTCCGCCCAGCAGGCCGGCGCCGGTCCCGGCCCGTTTGCCCTTCTCCACCATTTCGGTACGAGCCAGCGCCAGCTCCTCGCGCACGAGGGTGGAGACCTGCTCGCTCATCCGGCTGACCAGGTCCGCGGTCGACGCCTCGGCGGACCCGTCCAGCCGCATCCGTGTATCGGTCATGCCGCTGATCTACCCCGGGCGGGCACGGATATGCGGCCGAACTCCTCAAGTCGCCCGATCGACTGCCGATGTCTGCGCCCACATCCGGGGCGTATGCCGGGCCGCGGCGCCGGATCGGGCACCGGCCCCCGCGGCCCCCGGCCCGCCCCCATCGGCGGGCCGCCCGCCGGC
>NZ_JBFAZZ010000013.1:0-294434 GCF_040689425.1 Actinoplanes sp. NPDC051475 | reverse complement strand
CGGCACGCTCAGATCACCGGCGTGGCGTCGATCTCGCGAGACATCAGCGAGCGGCAACGCGCCGAGGCGATGTTCCGCGGCCTGCTGGAAGCGGCTCCCGACGCGATCATCGGTGCCACCCGCGACGGGACCATCACCCTGATCAACGCCCAGACCGAACGCATGTTCGGCTACCAGCGCGAAGAACTGATCGGCCAGTCGATCGACATCCTGATCCCCGAGCAGGCACGCGCCCACCAACCCCAGCAGCGCGACGCCTACTTCGCCGACCCCCGACCCCGGCAGTTGGCTGGCGGCAAGGACCTGACCGCCCTGCGTAAAGACGGCAGCGAGTTCCCGGTCGAGATCAGCCTGTCCGCGCTGCAAACCGACCAAGGCGTGATCGTGTCCGCCGCCATACGCGACGTCACCGAACGCCTGCACGCCCAGAAAGAACGCGAACGGCTGATCACCCAGGCCGAACGTGACGCCGCCGAACGGCGCCTGCAACACGCCCGCCGGTTGGAAAGCCTCGGGCAGCTCGCCGGCGGCGTGGCGCACGACTTCAACAACATCCTCGCCGTGATCGCCAACTACAGCGAACTGCTGCTCGACACCCTGGACACCCCGGCCGTCAGCACCGAGGATCTAGCCGCCGCCCGCAACGACATCGGGCAGATCAGCCGAGCCGCCGAACGCGCCACCCGACTGACCAAACAACTGCTCGCCTTCGGCCGCCGCGACATCACCCAAGCCGAAGTCCTCAACCTCAACCACGTCATCGGCGACGTTGAGCAGATGCTGCGCCGCACCCTCGGCGAACACATCCACCTGATCACCCAACTCGACCGGCAGCTGTGGCCGACCTACGCCGACGCCAGCCAGATCGAGCAGATCCTGGTCAACCTCGCGGTCAACGCCCGCGACGCGATGCCCGACGGCGGCACCCTGTCCATCGATACCACCAACGCCGCCCTCGAATTCGAAGACATCGACCAAGGACCCCTGCAGCCGGGCCGATACGTGCGCCTACGCGTCAGCGACACCGGCACCGGCATGCCACCCGAGGTCATCGACCGAGCCTTCGAACCGTTCTACACCACCAAACCGCAAGGCTCCGGGACCGGACTGGGCCTGGCCACCGTCTACGGCATCGCGACCGCCGCCGGCGGCGACGTGCACCTGTACTCCGAAGCCGACATCGGCACCACCATCACCATCCTGCTACCCGCCGTCGACACCCCCGCCGACGTCACCGTCCCCGACGCCGAACCCGTCCTGCAAGCAGCCACCGAACCACGACCACACGAGACCATCCTGATGGTCGAAGACGAAGACGCCCTACGCCAGGTCACCGCACGCATCCTCACCCGAGCCGGCTACAACGTCCTACCCGCCAACGGCGGCGCCCAGGCCATCCACATCGCCCAAACCCACCCCGAGCCGATCGACCTACTCCTCACCGACGTCATCATGCCGAAAATGATGGGCAACGAAGTCGCCGCCCGCATCCAAGCCATCCGCCCCGACATCCCGGTGCTCTACATGTCCGGGTACGCCCAACCCGTCCTCACCGAAAACCGCACCCTGCCCGACGGCGTCACCATCGTCGAAAAACCCTTCACCAGCCGCGACCTGCTCCACCGCATCCGCACCGTCCTACACCAGCGCGCAGCGCGGTGACCGGGGCAGCCGGCTGGCCAGCCCGCCAGTGCGCCCACGCCAGCCGCTCGAACCCCGCACGCGCGGCGCTTGACCGTTGAGCACGACTATCGGCTTGTCGAGCTGGTCTCTGCCGCTCGCATCGCCGTCACGGTGCCGCCGATCCGAAACCCCCGCGAAGCCGGAAGGTGACCGCGTCGGGTGCCGGAGCGGCCCACCAGCCGTATGTGCCTTCGCGCCAGGCGTGCCCGTCGAACCCAGGCGAAGCCGCGGCGGCCGGGGTCGGCCGCATGCGGACGTCGGCCCGTGTTGGCCGCCGACGACAGGGGCGTAGCGTTGCTTTGCCCGCGAGAAGACCCTGCTCGGTTCTACGCTGATCGGGTGAACAGTTGGGGAGAGCGGGTCGGTTCGACGGTCACTGTCAACGGCGTTTCCGCCGTCCTGATCGCGGCGGATCCGACAACCGGCACCCTGGACGTCGAAGTTAAAGATGACCTTGGGGTCAGTCCGTTTGATGTGGTACAGCTGATCCACACGCCGCCGGTAAGCCGATGGTGGGCGGCGGTGCGGACGGTCGGCGACGGATCGGTTCGACTGGGCCGCCCTGCCCGTGATGAGACCGACCGGCGCCAGTACCCCCGACGGGAGCTGAACCTTCCGGTGACGGTGTGGTGGCCCGACACCTCGGTGGAGAGCGTCGGTCACACCCTCGACGTGTCGGTCGGCGGCTTCGCCGCTGTGCTCGACCACGCGCCACCAGAGGGAGTCGACGTGGCGGTACGGATAGACGGCTCCTATCAGCCGCTGCTGGCAATCGCCCGCTGTATCACCGTGCAGGACCGGCAGGCCCACTTCGCCTACACCGACATCGGCATGCAGGAGTCGGAGCTGGCCAAGCACCTGGTCTTCACTCGCCCCACCCGCACCTGGGACGGCACCAGCACCGACGCGGTTCTGTGGTCCAGCGTCGGCGCCCAGCCGGTCACCGCCAAGCCGACCCGGATAGCCTGCGTGGTGTCCGGCGCCCAGCAGGGCCCAGCCCGCAAGGAACACGTAGTCCTGAACATCAACGACGCGCTGCTTCGGGCGAGGGTGGTCACGGTCGCCGGCGGGGTGGCCCGACTCGCCTGGCTGGACTGACCCGACCCGACCCGGCCAGCCGGTCGAACTTCTGGGCCCGGATGCGGGCATGGCGATGGCCGCCTTGGCCGGCGCCGCCGCTGGTCTCGCCGCGCGGCGGCGCTTGGCCGGCGCGGCGACCGGCATGTCCGGGACGGTCCCGTCGGCTGGCGTCGGCGGCGCCTCAAGCGCGCGGGCCGGGCTGGGCGTCGGGATGGCGGCGACGGGCTGATCGGCCGAGGCAGCCCGGCGCGGCGTCGGCGCAGGGGCTGACGGGTTCACCGCCTGCAGCAGCAAGCCGACGTCCACGGTGGGCATACGGCCGCCCACAAGACCGTTGTCGGCGTGCAGGTGCACGTCGGTGATCCGGACCTCAGTGTCGGAGGTGTCCACGATCAGGGTGGTGGTGGTTCCGCTGGCGTCGTTCGGCGCGATGGTGATGGTGTACGAGGGCATGAAGGGCGTCCTTTGAGAGCGATGAGCCAAGCCATCAGGCCACATCCCACAGGCGACGCTCAGGAGCCCCCGCACTGGGCGTCCGCGAGGGGTGACCTCCAGATGACGAGCGCAATGTATCGCAGCGTGACGTCGCGCAGACCTTCTCATCCGTTCTGCCTGGCTCACCGTCCTCCAGGGCCTTGGAATCGACAGACGCCTGGGGATCGGGTAGTGCGTCGCTCCTGCCCGGTCGTTACTTCAGGTGGGCTCCTCCATTACTGAAGGATCATGAATGAGCGGCTTCTCGCCCACCGTAGCGATGCTCACCGGCCTGGCATGGCTATTCATCCTCTTCGCCCTGACCGTGCTGCCGCGGAACACCTCCGGTGGCTTGAGAGTGCGCGCATGGATGCTCAACGCCGGTGCGCTAACTCAGCTACCGCTGGCCATTGTGGTGTGGCAATCCCACGACGGCGGCATCCTCTGGGCGTTGGCGATCGTCGCCTTCGCCGCCTGGTTGCGCCACCGGGCCCGACGTTCATATCGGCTGGCTTTGGAGGCGCCGCCCTGATCATCGACTGGACGTCCATGCCGCCAGCCATTCGCCTTGGCGCCGAGTAGCACTCGGGCCAGCTCAAACCGAACCCCAGGCTCGCAGCAAGGGTCCATAGGGTTGCTCACATGGCTATACCGGAGTTCGTCGTCGTTTTGCGCACCCAGATTGGTCATGCCCCGCTGCCCCTGGGGCGCTCGGTGCGCGCTACCACCGCCGCGGCGGCGGGCGCGCATCGACGGCCTGACCGGGGAGCAGGTCCGCGGGGCCCTGGCCGCGCTGGTCACCTGCGGCAAGGTGGGTTACGACTGGTCCGAGGCCGGCTGGTTCCACCGTGAGCTGCCGTACCGGACGGACCTGCTGACCGCGCCGCAACCCCGGTACGTGGCGGCCCGCGCACTCATCGCCGCCGGCGCGTGCAGCTCCGGTACGCCGACGGCTCGAACGGGCACGACCGGCGGCTTGAGCACGCCCCGACGCCAGCCATCAATATGGCGGTGACATGCGCAAACGTTGAGTTCAGCACCGATCGGGGCAAGAGCATGCGACAGTCGGTGTCCCAAGCCGGTGAGCGGCAGTTGAGCGCGCCTTCGGTCGCGCAGGCCGCTGAGGAGGCGTTCGTCGGACAGGGAGTTTTGTTCGGCGCGGCCGCCGAGGAACAGCGGCTGGGGCTGGGCGGGCGGCCCGGTCAGGTGGGTGCGGATGACATCCATAGGCCGCATGGCTTCCGCCCGCCGGGCCTGCCCTTGTGAGTTCTCACGGGGTCTGACCTGGATGGAGGCGCTTCTTGCTGGTGCGGATCAGTTTTGATGAGAACGAGTGGTCGGGTTCTTCTCAGTCGATCTGATCTTTGCCGGGATCGTCGCTGGCGGCTGTCAGGTGTCGGACTGGCTCCGTGATCTTGGGCTCTGAACCGGGTGCTAGCGCCCGCGATCGTCAGTTCGGAGGGCTGACCGGCAGCTACCGTCATTCAGGTGACAGCGGCAAAGCGCGGTCGGTGGGTGACGGCGGCTGTTGCTGCCGTTCTGGCTGCTGGTGTCCTGGTCTGGTGGATCAAATACCGAGGGCCCGCTCTGGAGGACGAGCTTTCGCCGGCCGTGCGCGCCAGCCTTACGATCCGGGCGAGGGACGCGCTCGAGGCAGGCGCGTCAGCGAACCTGACGCCGGACGAAGGTAGGCTGGCATGCGCCGTTCGGGTGCTGGGCACTGATCCGCCGGCGGTCGTCCAGGCAGCGCAAGCGCGCACAGTTTTTGTTTGGGCGATGTGCTCGACCGTCGGCACTGAGGTGAACACCGAATCGTCATTGCCGGTGGCAATCCATCTCTCCGACCCGCCGGCCGCCGAGGTTCCCGGCGATGGATCTCTCAACGGTCCAGACAGGCGGAGAATCTTCCCCGAGCGACTGCAGGACGTTGTCGCCGGGGACGGGAACGGGTATGGACTTGAGCCGCAGATGCGCCAGCGCGTCCAAGAGCGACGCTGAGGAACACCGGCATCCTGCCTCCAGGATCGTCACCGGTCGTGTGCTGGAGGCCCGTGTGGCAGCCAGACCACTCCACACAACCGTGCGCCCTCCATCAGGACCGCCCGGATCGTACAAACAGGCTAACCAAGTGTCCGGTCCCAGAAATCATGTCGATCGATCATGCCCGTGACCTCGGGCATGACAAGTCGGTCGAGACGGCGGCGCGCCTGCCGGCAGCCCAGCTCATCACGCGGCGCTGTGTCACCCGTCGATGTCCCAAGGATCATGTCATCGGCCTATGGGTGCGAACGGCGTCGCGACAGGTGGATTGAGACCAGGACGGTGAGATTCTCGCTGAAGCTTGCGGTTTCGCTGTCGTCGACCCCGCGAGCTGGTCCGCGTCTGCCCCGGAGGAACGAGAGAGCCATCCCGCGCCACCTGGCAACGCCGACGCCGCACGGGCAGCCGTGGCCTTGTTTGATCCTGGCTCGGTGCCGGCGGCGTGGCCGCGGAGCGGGGCCATGTCGATGACGGCCGTGACAGCGCCGCGACGGCGCCGGGGCCGCGCAGATTGGCGTACGGTCTTGCGTGTGACCAGCAGACCAGCCGTGGAGCAGCACCTGCGCGACCTTGCGCGGCTGCGCCGCGTCCGCGACCGGATCGATCGGGAGTACGCACAGCCGCTGGACGTCGAGGCGCTCGCCCGCGGCGCGAACATGTCGGCCGGGCACCTCAGCCGCCAGTTCCGGCTCGCCTACGGCGAATCGCCGTACAGCTACCTGATGACGCGGCGGATCGAACGCGCGATGGCGCTGCTGCGCCGTGGCGACCTCAGCGTTACCGAGGTCTGTTTCGCGGTCGGCTGCGCGTCGCTGGGCACCTTCAGCACTCGCTTCACCGAACTGGTGGGCATGCCGCCCAGCACCTACCGGAGCCAGACAGCTCCCGCGACGGCGGGGATGCCGCCATGCGTGGCGAAGCAGGTGACCAGACCGATCAGGAATCGAGAAGCGCCGGTCACGCAGCGGCAGTTAGCGTGACGCCATGGACATCACCATTCACGCGAGCTTCCTCCCACACGACGACCCGGACGCCTCCCTGGCCTTCTACCGCGACACCCTCGGCTTCGAGGTCCGCAGCGACGTCGGACAGGGCAAGATGCGCTGGATCACCGTCGGGCCCGCCGGTCAGCCTGACACGTCCATCCTCCTGGCTCCGCCGGCCACCGACCCCGGCATGACCGACGACGAGCGCCGCACCATCGCCGAGATGATGGCCAAGGGCACCTACGGCTGGATCCTGCTGGCCACCAAGGACCTCGACGGCACCTTCGAGCGAGTGCAGGCC
Source organism: Actinoplanes sp. NPDC051475 (assembly GCF_040689425.1). Classification (NCBI taxonomy): domain Bacteria; kingdom Bacillati; phylum Actinomycetota; class Actinomycetes; order Micromonosporales; family Micromonosporaceae; genus Actinoplanes; species Actinoplanes sp. NPDC051475. Next base: position 287,870 of record NZ_JBFAZZ010000013.1, on the reverse strand, counting down.
AGCGACGCCGAGGTCGTCCAGGAGCCGGTCGAGCAGCCGTACGGGATTCGCGACTGCGCCTTCCGCGATCCCGCGGGCAACCTGATCCGCATCCAGCAGCTGCGCTGAGCCGCCCGGCGATCGCAGCCATGTGCACAGATGCGTACCGTGAGGCGCTGACACGAGAGCTCACCTCCACGCGATCGTCGGCGCCGGCCTCGACACCGGCGGCGAGCCAGCGCCACGCCACCGAAGCCGACCGCGAAGGCGTTGTGGGGCCGCTCCGGCGACGGGTGAATCCTTGACAGAACGATCTGGAAAGTCGCGGCGTCGCGGGTCATCGATCCACGGAGACTCGCCAACTCCGATGAGACGAGATCCGGCCCTAAATGGGATGATCGGGACGGCTTCTGCCACGTCGCCGGAGAAGCCGGCCGCGCACGTGGCGGAATGGCTGAGACTCCGCCAACCCGACTGAGAACGGACACCAAGCACCCCCCGCCGGACCAGAATCGCTGAGGGTCAGAAACGGATCAGATCCAATGAGAACAGCTCAGATCCATCGAGAACTCACAGCCCTCACATCCACTGTGACCTGCGCGTTCGTGGCCGCCAAGGGCCGTGGCTGAACTACAGCCCGAGTAGTTGATCAACGCGGGTCGGTTTCGGCGATCGCTGTTCGCAGTACGGACAGCGGGGTCGTCTGCCCTCGGCTAGCTCGGTGGGCATCCGGGCCGCGAGCGTCGCGGGTAGGCGCAAGCCCATCGGAACCGCCGCGGCCGGCTTTGGCACCTGCAACGGCGCGGCCTCGTCGTCGCGGACCTGGCCGGCGGCGGACGCCGCGGGGGGCCGCCCTCATCTGCTCAACGCCTAACTGATCTTGGCCTGATGCCCCGTCACGGGCAGTGCAGCGACGCAGACCCGGACGGCGTGTGGCGCGTCGAGCTGGACCTGCGTCCGCGGTCCCGCTCCTCATTGTGGTATCGGCTCGTCGACCCTGTGCACGACAACGTCATCGAGGACCTGTCGATCGCCGGGGTCGAGCGGCTGCTCGCGCGGATGGGCTACGACCTAGCCGACCTCGTCGACGTCCCGGCACCGGGCCTAGCGGCGCGCGGACTGGTCCGCGACCGGTGCGGGGAGACCGGGCAGCTGTGCCCGGACAAGAAGAAGGGCCGCCGCTGCCCGGGCTGGCACTTGCGGTGGGTGCCTCAGCGGATGAACAACCTGGTCGTCCGTGCCGCGTATGGGGAGTGGGTGCCCTACGACCATCGCACCAGCAGGAACGGCACGCAGTGGTTCTGGGTACGACGCCCGGGGAGAGCGCTGAAATACCAGCTCAGCGCTACCGTAAGAAGATGGTCAACCCGGCACGCTGCCCGTCGACGGAGCCCGCGAGGACCTCGCGGTGACGAACCTCGCGGTATTCCTGAAGGCGGTCGGTAAGCGCGGCGGCGAACTGGCCGGCGACCCGATCCGCGACCCCGCCGCCGACCGCGACGGCCGGTTCGGCTGGGACCTGCCCCGGCCCGACGGCAGCATCACCCGGCTGCTCATGCCGGGCGTCGAGCTAATGCGCGTCCGCGACGACCTCACCGCACACGCGCCCTGCCTTCTCTAAGGGTCTCGGGTCTGTAGCGGCACGTTGCATCGGTCGTACTACGGGGGCCACATGCAGCACTTCTCTGGGGGTGCTTGTTCGGTGACCCGACGTTGATGGATCGAGAGAAGCGGGGGTCTGATGAGCCAAGCGTCCACGCGGAGCCGTCATCCGGGAGTCGGTACTGGACCGTCCTTTAGGGACGCTCAGATCGTGATGGCGACCTTTCCCCGGACGTGGCCAGCCGCGAGGTGCCGCATGGCGTCGCGGGCCTGGTCCAGCGGGTACTCCCGGTCGACGCTCGGGGTGACCGTGCCGGCCACGACGAATTCGGTGACGCGTTCGAGGTGGGTGGCCCGCTCACTGGGCATCACCATCGTGAGCCGCTGACCGATGAACGGTGTCACCGCCAGGGCGCGGAACTGGCGGTTCAGTCCGCCGCTGAAGTTGCCGCCTTCCTCGCCGCCGACGATCACGGCCGTGCCCCGGGGGGTGAGGGCGCGGCGTAGCCGCGACAGCGTCGGGTTGCCGGCGATGTCCAGGATCAGGTCGTACCGGCGGGAGCCGGCGGCGAAGTCGTCGCGGGTGTAGTCCAGGGCGTGCTCGGCGCCGAGGTTGCGTATGTGGTCGAGCTTCGCGGTGCCGCACACGCCGGTGACGTGCGAGCCGAGCGCTGTCGCGAGCTGTACGGCGTAGCTGCCGACGCCGCCCGACGCGCCGAGGACCAGCACACTCTGTCCCGGTTGGACTCGGCCCGCGTCGGTCAGCGCGAGCAATGCCGTGATGCCGGAGACCGGCACGACGGCTGCCTGCGCGAACGTGAGGTTGGCCGGTTTGGCGACGAGCTTGTCCTGCGGTGCGGTGGCGTACTCGGCGAACGTGCCGCGACCGATGCCGTACACCTCCTCGCCGACCGCGAACCGGGTCACGCCGGGGCCGACGGCGGCCACGGTCCCGGCCAGGTCGCGGCCGGGCACCCCGTATCGCGGGCGGCGGGGGCCGGTCGCGAGGCGGACGACGTACGGCTTGCCCGTCATCAGGTGCCACGTCCCGCGGTCGAGTCCCGCGGCGTGGACGCGTACCAGCACCTCGCCCTTGCCGGGCTCGGGGCGGGCGATCCGGGCGGGGCGCAGCACGTCGGCGTCGCCGTACGTCTCGTGCACGATCGCCCGCATCGTGTCGTGCCCGGTGGATGGTCGTGTGTCGGTTCTCATGATCACCTCTCGGTGTGCCTGCTGCCCGTACTTAGTACGAGAGGTTATCGTACAAAGTACGGGACAGCCATCAGGCGATCGGAGGAGCGTGTGGCGAAGGTCGGAACGCTGAGCCGCGAGCGAGTACTGGGTGGCGCCGTCGCCGTGGCCGACGCCGGCGGGCTGGCGTCACTGACGATCCGGTCGCTCGCCCAGGAGCTCGGCGTCAAGCCGATGTCCGTCTACCACCACGTCGCGAACAAGGAGGAGATCCTCGACGGCATCGTCGACCTGGTCTTCGCCGAGATGGACCTGCCCCGGACCGACGGCGACTGGCGTACCGAGATGCACCGCCGCGCCACGTCCGCCCGGCGGGTGTTGCGACGCCACCCGTGGGCCATCACGCTGCTGCATTCGCGGACCAGTCCCGGGCCCGCGACGCTGCGCCACCATGACGCGGTCATCGGCACGCTGCGCGCCGGCGGCTTCTCCGTGCAGCTGACCGCCCACGCGTTCGCGCTGATCGACAGCTACGTGTACGGGTTCGCGCTGACCGAGTCGACCCTGCCAATCGACGACCCGGACAAGATCGCCGAGCTGGCCGAGTCGATGATGCCGGCTGAGGCCGCCGCCGTGTACCCGCACCTCGTGGCGTTCACCGCCGAGCACGTCATGCGACCCGGGTACGACTTCGGCGACGAGTTCGAGTACGGCCTGGATCTCATCCTCGACGGCCTTGCCCGGTCGGCCGGATAGCGGCCCGCCGTCCGCTCAGGAGCGCGGAGTGGACGCGACCCGAGCACTGGCCGCGGCGGGCAGTTTCCCTTGCACCACACATGTGGCGATCGATACGGCCACCGGCGGCAACGCCTGAGCTGGAAAAACTCACGATCAGAGCCGTCGGCCCATAGAGAACGTGCCTCTACGTCAACGGCGGAGCCTGGTGGTGGAACGACGCGGTCACCATGGCCGCATAGCAGCCGACGTCTCGAACCAGCACTCGCACCTCGAGCCGGACCAAGAGTCCGGTGATCGGTAGGTCCTCGCCCGCGGGGCGGTAGGCGCGGGGATCAGGGGTGAGGACATAGCGTCGCGGCGAGCACCCGGGCAGACATGATGATCTTGTGCTCCCAATGTGCTCCCAGCGTAAGGAGCAACAAGCGAACGGCCCGTTACCCTAACACCGGTAACGAGCCGTTGACCTGCAGAAACTCCGGTGGGCGATACTGGGATCGAACCAGTGACCTCTCCGGTGTGAACGGAGCGCTCTCCCGCTGAGCTAATCGCCCTTGCCGCGACAGACTGTACCGGACCTCCCGGCTCGTGTGCGAACCAGGGGTCGGCGCGTCACCGGCCGGCGAGGAAGTCTCGGATGACCACGGCCAGGTCGATGTGCATGGTGAGCTTCACCGACAGCCAGACCACGGCGCAGATGAAGACGAAGCCCACCAGGCCGATGAGGGCGCGGACCGGGAGGCTCTGCTTGAGCACCCAGTGGGTCCAGCCCTGGACGTGGCGCTTGGTGAACTGCAGGAGGTGGCGGGCCCAGACGAATTCGACCGCCCAGATGGCCAGGCCGAGGATCACGATGGCCCAGCCGGGTCCGGGGAACGGGATGAGGACGATCCCGAGGGCGACCACGAGGCCGCCCAGGACGCCGACGCCGATCTTGAGGGCCAGGCGGCCTGTCGGGTTGGCCCGGATCCGGTCGAGGATGCCGGTGGGCGTACGGGTTTCGGTCACGGAGTCGGATTGGGACATCTCGTTCACTTTCCCGGCAAAGATCGCGCGCTCCCCGTCATTTCATCCCCCAGTGTCCCGCCTCCCCGTCACTACCCGGGAGGAATGGACGTTACCGGAGTGAGTCAACTGCTGGACCACCCGACGCCGGGCGGAACCGAGTACATGGGCAGAACAGGACAAGATACCGTTTAACGGCTCGTTCGGTGAGCTTATCGGAACCGTCTTCCCACTACTGGGTGAGATCAGCGTATGGCGGAGCGTAATGACAGGGATCACCTGAGTATGGGAAACGCGGGGTTCACCAGCCTCGCAGCGGTGCCGGGGGGAGTTCGTCCATGAGTACCATTCGTCCAACGACCGTCGAGGTCGAAACATCGCTGCGGCTCGTAGCGCCTGATGCCACGGCTCTGCCCGTGCGTGCCAGCCTGCGGTACGACCCAGCCGACCCGTACGCGGTCCACGTGTTGTTCCACGCAGAATCAGCCGGTGGGGAAGCCGTGAGCTGGTCCTTCGCGCGGGAACTTCTCGTTACCGGGCTCGACGAGCCCGCGGGGATCGGGGACGTCCGGGTGTGGCCGTGGGCCACGCCGCGGGGCGACTTCGTAGCCCTTGCACTGTCGTCGCCTGACGGCAATGCGCTGTTCGAAGTACCACGCAGCGTTCTGGTCCGGTTCCTGCGGCGCACCTATGTGGTGGTTCCGCGGGGCCGGGAGTCCGATCACCTGGACGTGGACGCGGCGGTCAACCGGCTGCTGGCCGGTCGATAGCGACAACGGAATTCACGGGGCGACCCGCGCGGACACTGCCGGTCCGCGCGGGTCGCTTTTTCATGCCGCTATTCGCGTCTTATTTGTCCGATTGTGTGCTCGTTTTCCGGATCGTCTGGCGGATATCCGCTGACCTCGGGTCTCCCACGTGCATCCCTGGTCACGGCCGGATACCGTCGCCCTCGATGGTCATCCCCGGACAGCGGCGCACCAGGTCCGCGCCCGCCCCGCAGTGGGCCGGCGTGGGCACCTGCACGCTGTCCGAGACCGACCTGACCGCCGAGGAGCCGCGGCCCCGGCGGCTGCCGTACCACCTGCTCGCCCTGACCACCGCCGGACACGGCACGGTCGAGATCGACTTCGTCCCTCTTCCGGTACGGCCGGGGACGCTGCTCTGGATCCGGCCCGGCCAGGCCGTGCGCTTCGGCGTCGAGCCGGGGCTGGACGCCTCCCTGGTCACCTGGAGCCGGGACCTGCTGTCGGCGGCGGAGGTGCGCGGCGTACCGGTGGACGACCTGCCCGGTCCCACCCGCTGGCAGCTGGCCGGCGAGGACGAGGACGCGGTGATCACCGAGGTGGCGCAGCTGGGGGTGGACTGCGCCCGGCACCCCTCGGGAGCGATCGCGGCCGGCCTGCTCCGGCACCAGCTGGCGGTGCTGCTGCTGCGCATCGCCCTGCTGAGCGGCGAGCACCCGGGCGCCTCCACGTCCGAGGCCCGGACGTTCGCGCGGTTCCGCCGCGACCTGGAGGACGACCATCCGCACACTCGCCGGGTGGAGGACTATGCGGCCCGGATCGGCTGCTCGGTGCGCACGCTCACCCGGGCCGGCCTGGCGGTGGCGGGCCGTACGGCGAAACAGGTCGTCGACGACCGCGTGGCCCTCGAGGCGCGGCGGTTGCTCGCGTGCACGGATCTGTCGGTCGCCGAGATCGGGCGGCGGCTGGGCTTCGGCGAGCCGACCAACTTCGGCCGGTTCTTCCACCGCGAGGTCGGGATGAGCCCGGGGGCGTTCCGGGCGGGAGCGGTCGCGCCGATGCCGGCCGAGGTTCCGGACGACGTCGCGGACATCGGCGCCCGGGTCCCGACCCAACGCCTCGCCGCCGAATAAAGCCCGGAGCCGCCCAGAGAAAGCCGGCCGGAGAAAGCAGGGCCGAGCCGGCCGCAGAATGCGGGAAGCCGGGCCGGCCGCAAGAAGCGGGAAGCGGACCGGCCAGGATGGCAAGACCCCCGAAAGACTGATTTTGCCACCGATCCCTGACGCTGAGTGATGCCCGAATTCCCATATTTCCCGGGGTGGACGAGGGAGACGAGCACGGACGGGGCATGATGGTGATGTGCAGATCTCCGCGCGCGGCGACTACGCGGTACGGGCGGCGCTGAGCTTGGCCAACGCCTACCCGGCCCTGATGTCCGCCCAGGCCATCGCCCAGGACCAGAACATGCCCAGAAAGTTCCTCGAGGCCGTTTTGGCGGATCTCCGCCGGGCCGGTGTGGTGCGCGCCCAGCGCGGAGCGGAAGGTGGCTACACGCTGTCACAGTCGCCACGCGACGTGACCATCGGGCAGGTCCTGCGGGCCGTCGACGGGCCGCTGGCAGGGGTGCGCGGTCTTCGTCCGGAGGAGACCCAGTATTCCGGCGCCGCGGAGAATCTCCCCAACCTCTGGGTCGCCGTACGCTCCGCGGTGCGCGAGGTGGTCGACGAGGTGAGCCTCGCCGAGCTGATCAGCGGCCGGATGCCCGCGCACGTCCGCAAGCTCACGACCCGCCCGGACGCCTGGCAGCCCCGGTAGGCGGTTTCGGAAAATCGGTCATCGGGAATCTCATGGTCATCTGGCGATTCCACGGAAGGACCCCCCGATGGGCATCATGTACCGCAGTCGTAAGAAGCTCGGGCCGCTGATTCTGAACTTCACGCAGCGGGGCCTCTCCTCCTGGACCATCAAGATCGGCCGCTGGTCCTGGAACTCGAAGGCCAAGGCGCACCGCGTCGACCTGCCCGGCCCGCTGTCGTGGAAGCAGGACAAGTGACGGATCTCAGGCGGAGATGACCACGTCTCCGCCGAGCCGGCCGTGCTCCGGGCGCCGGGTCACCGTCCCGGCGTCCAGCAACGTGTGCAGCACCCGGGTGACGTCCGCGGCCCGGTAGACCGTCTCGGTCAGCGCGAACGTCCGCAGTTCGGCGACCGTCGCCTCCCCCACCTCGCCCAGATGGGCCAGCAGTTCGCGGCGCAGCGGGCCGGGGTGCGGGCTGAGCGAGATGTCGATCAGGTGCCGCTCCGGGTCTCCGGGATCGCGATAGCGGACGCCCGCGTACTCGTCGACCGCCCACAGCAGATCCTTGAACGCCTCGAGGCTGCGGCCCAGCGTCGTCGCGTAGAGCACCACCTCCCCCGGATCGTCTGAGTTCGCCAGTTCCACGGCGGCGACGAGGGGGAAGCCGGCTTCCCGCAGCGCGGCGCGCGTCTGCGGGACCGGCGCCGAGCCGGGCAGCACGATCAGCGCCTCGGCCGGTTTCCCCGCTGCCACGGCCGCGAGCAGGGGCGCGCCGGGCGGTTCGCTTGCGGCGGTCGCATCCAGAAAACCCAGCACGGGTACGCGCACAGCACCGGCCGCCTTCAACGCCGCCGCCCACGTGTCCGCGGTCGGACCCGGCACACTGTGGACGTTGAGCCCGGCCGCCGCGGCGCCCCCGCCCACCTCGCCGCCGACGGTCACCACGGTCAGTTCCCTGCCCCTGACCAGGTCGGACTGGTCGGTGAAGACACCCAGGGCCGCCTCTGCGAGGGGGCGGGTCGTGTCGGCGTACCCGTGGGCGTAGACGGCCCGGCGGGCCCGGTGCAGCGCGGCCGGCGCCCATGCCTCGAGGTGGCGGACCAGGATTTCGCGTTTGACGTCAGCGACGCTGTCGGCGCTCATAACCGAGTTCTACCGTGTGACGGGCCACAACGGGGACACGCCCCAGGACTTGTACCTAGGGTGGCTGAGCAGACACTATGAGGCACGTGCCCCCTCCGCTCGCCGCCCTGACCGCCCAGGCGCAGACGCTGACGGCCGAGGGCGACCTCGCCGGCGCCCGCGCCGTGCTGGCCGGCGTCCTCGATCCGGCCGAGACCGACCCGCAGCGCGCCTCGCCCGACCTGGCTCTCGCCGCCGCCCTGCAGGCGCGCATCCTCATCGCCCTCGGCGACGCGCACGCCGCGCGGATCTGGGCCGGGTTCGCGCACGCCGCCGAGGAGCGGCTGCACGGCCCGCACGACGAGCGCACGATCGCCGCGGCCGCCACGCACGCCGCGGTGCTGCAGCGGGTGGGTAACCACGGCCGGGCCGCCCAGCTCTACCACGACCTCGTCGGCGAGATCACCGCGCTGGACGGGCCGCTGTCGCCCCGGGTGCTCGCGGCGGAGGCCGACCTGGCGATCGCCGAGCACGCCGCCGGGCACTGCACGGCCGCCCGGGCCCGGCTCACCGACGCGTGGACCCGCTACCGCGAGGTGTACGGCGACGCCACCGCCGGTGGCATCAAGATGCTGGCCCGGCTGGGCGCGATGGAACGCGAGTGCTCCAGGCCCGACGAGGCCACCGCCCACCTGACGCTGGCCCAGGAGTTCTGCGCCCGGTACCTACCGGCCGACCACTCCCTGGCGCAACAGGTCGCCCGGCTCGCCGGCAGCCCGCCGTCGGGACGCCACAGCTGCGGCCGGGTACAGCGCTCGACCGGCCCCGAGCCGGACGGACCGGCCGCCGGCGTGACCCGGGTGCCGGCGCCCGCCCCCGATGCCCTGCCCGTCCGACAGACGCCCGAGGCACCCGGCGATCCCACCGGCCGGCACGCCCGCACGGAGCCCGCGATCCCGCTGCCCCTGATGTCCCCCGCCCCGTCCCGGCCCGCGCCGGGCGAGCCGCTGCCCCCGGCCGCACCGGTGTACTTCCCGCCGCCGCAGCACGAGCCGGGCACGCCCGCCGCCGAATGGCCGGCCCAGGGCCACGTCGCCCAGGTGCTCGCCGGCCACGGCGAGACCGCGCACGCCGAGACCGGGCACGCCGAGACCGCGCGCGGGGAGACCGTGGGGACGCCGCGGGCCGATCCGTTCCCGCCGGACTCCGTGCCCGCCACGGTCGCCGTGGTCGCCACGCCCGGCACCTATCCCCCCGGCCCCCGCCCGCCCGTCGACCGGGCCAGCGCCGCCGTCGTCGAGCGCCGGTTGCCCGTACCCGTGGAGAAAGCCCCGAGCCGGCAGCCCTTCATCCTGGCTGCCGTCCTGGTGGCCGGGGTCGCGGCCGCCGCCGCGATCGTCGCGGTGACCCTGCCGCGCGGCGACCGGGCCGGCACCGCTCCCCCGCCGGCGCCGGCGACCAGCACCGCCCGCGACGGCGCGACGTCTGCTGCGCCCAGCCCTTCGGTGAGCACCGACCCGCGCGCGCCGATCGACGTCAAGCTGCGGGACAACCGCGACAGCGTCTCGCTCAGCTGGCGCTATCCGAAGGGCTCGGAGGGCCCGGTGCTGATCTCCGGCGGCCGCGGGGGCCAGGAACAGCGGGCCTTCCAGCAGTTGGCCGCCGGCACCACCGACTACGTCGTCTACGGGCTCAACGAGCAGAACAACTACTGCTTCACCGTCGCCGTCGTCTACACCGTCGACGAGGTCGCCGCCTCGCCACCGGTCTGCACCACTCGCAAGTGAGCGGGCCCGAGGTGCCGGCAACCGAACTGCTCCCCGGAAACACCTCATTGTTCACCCCCGCCGCCCGATCGGAGAGGGCTGTCGAGGACCCCGCCGGGGACCGACCGGGAGAGGCGGGACGCTTGTGACCACCGAGGCGGTGACCGAGGTCGGCTCCAGCCTGGTCGCGGACGACCGCGCTTCGCTCGAGGCGACCCTCGCCGAGCTCGAGGCGCGCCCCACGTCCAAGTTCCGCAGCGTCGCCGCGCCCGCCGCGGCCGCCGAGCGACGGGCCGGCACGCTGGGTCTCGACGACCTCGTCATGCACGCCAAGATGCTGCGGGCCGACGTGCTCGTCCGCGAGGGCCGCTCCGAGCGGGGCGGGCAGTGGGCGCACCAGGTGCTGGCCTGGGCCCAGGAGCACGAGCACCCCTACCTGCTGGCGCGCTCCCACCGGGTCCTGTCCAACTTCTACCGGCAGGTCGGCGACATCGCCGAGGGGCTCACCCACGCCGTGCAGTGCTTCGCGCACCTGACCGACGACGAACCGCCCAGCATCCGGGCGCGGCACCTGATGACGCTCGCCGTCGCGCTGGACGAGAGCGGGTCCACCGAGGAGGGTGACCGGCGGTTCCGCGAGGCACTGCAGATCGCCACCGCCATCGGCGACCTCGAGCTGACCCTCAACATCCTCAACAACATGGCGTACACGGCGTTCGAGAACGACGACGAGGCCGGCGCCCGGGACCTGGTCGCGCACATGCGCGAGGTGCAGGCTCGCAGCCCGCGCAACTTCAGCGCGCTCGAGCTGGACACGATCGCCCGCATCGAGATGATGAGCGGTCACTACGGCGCGGCCGAGGAGACGCTGCACGTCATGCTCGAGGACGGCCAGTCGAAGGTCGAGGCCCACGAGGGTGACGCGCCCGCGGTGTGCCTGCTGACCCTGGCCGAGGCCCGCCGGCTGGACCACCGCTTCGCGGCGGCCCAGGAAGCCCTCGATGAGGCCGTCCGGATGGCGGAGGAGCGCGGCCTGGATCGGGTACGCGCCCGAGCCCGCGAGGAGCAGGCCGCCCTGTACGCCACCGCCGGCCGCTTCCGGGAGGCCTACGAGGAGCACTGCGCATTCCACAAGGCGGCGTCGGCGCTGCACTCGGCACAGCGCGACGCTCGGGCCCGGGCGTTGCAGGCGGTCTTCGAGGCGACCGAGGCCCGGCGTGCCAGCGAGCACTTCCGGGAGATGGCGCACCGCGACGCCCTCACCGGTCTCTACAACCGCCGCTACGTCAACGAACGCCTGCCCGCCCTGCTGGGTGAGGCCCTGGTCCGGCGGACGCCGATCTCCCTGGCGATCCTCGACCTCGACCACTTCAAGCGGGTGAACGACACGTTGTCGCACAGCGCCGGCGACGTCGTCCTCCAGCAGGTGGCCCAGCTCCTGCTGGCGGCGGCGAGCGAATCGATGATCGCGGCGCGGATGGGCGGCGAGGAGTTCCTGCTGGTCATGCCCGGCCTGACCGCCGAGGAGGCGGTCGAGCGCTGCGAGCGGCTGCGCCTGCGGATCCGGGCGTACGCCTGGGAGCCGATCACCGGCGCCCTCCCGGTGACCACCAGCATCGGGGTGACGACCTCGGACGACGGCCGGGGCTCGGCGTCCGCGCTGCTGTCCCTGGCGGACCGCAACCTGTACGTCGCCAAACGCGAAGGCCGAGACCGGGTCGTCGCCGACGTCTGAGCGCCCCCGGCGCGGGTATCACGGGATGATGCTGCCCCTCACCCTGTCCGCGCCGAGACCCCGCGGGGGCTGGGTGAGCCGCTGGTCCACGGTCGGGCGGGTCCGTACGCACGTACGCGTCCCCGCCCGTCCCGCCGACGGCCTGCCCGTGGTGCTGCTCCACGGCCTCGCGGTGTCCCATCGCTACCTCATGCCCACGGCGGACGCGCTCGCCGACCGGCACCCGGTGCTCGTACCGGATCTGCCGGGTTTCGGGCTCAGCAGCAAACCACCGGTCGCGTTCGACGTGCCGCGGCACGCCCGGTTCGTCGCCGCCTGGCTGGACGTTCAACGGCTGTCCCGGGTGGCCGTGGTCGGTCACTCGTTCGGCGCGGAGGTCGCGGCGGCGCTGGCCGTCCTGCGCCCGGACGCGGTGGCGGCGCTCGTGCTGGCCGGCCCGACGGCGGACCCGGCCGCCCGCAGCCGACGCGGCCTTGTCGGACGCTGGTTCGGCGACCTGCCCGCCGAGGACCCGCGGCAGGCAGCGATCCTGGCCCGCGACGTGTGGGACGCCCGGCCGTGGCGGGTCTGGGCCACCATCGGCCACTCGGTGCGCAACCGGGTCGAGGACGACCTGCGCCGCGTGACGGCGCCGACCCTGGTCCTCGGCGGCGACCGCGACACGGTGGCGCCGCTCGCCTGGCGTACCCGGGTCGCGCAGCTCACCGGCGGCGTGTCGGTCACCCTGCCCGGGGCCGCCCACAACGCCCTGACGACCGCCGGCCCGGCGGCCGCGGACGCGATCGCCGCTCACCTCGCCCCGGCGAGGAGTGCTTTCGGTACGACGGGGTAGTCGGTTGCCATGCGTATCGGGAACACCGAGGTCCGGGTCTTCGGCGGCGGGCTCGGCTGTCTGGCGATGATCCTCGTGTCGGTCCTGTTGTCAGTGCTGCTGACGGTGCTGCTCAATACGGTGTTGTGAGGTCCAGGTCGACGGTGAGCGGGTAGTGGTCCGAGGCCCATTCCGCCTCGTCGCCGTGGATCACCCGGGCGTGGGAGGCGCGGGCGGCCAGCTCGGGCCGGGCCATGACGTAGTCCAGGCGCATGCCGGCGTTCGAGAACTCGTGGCCGCCGCCCTTGGTGGTCGGCACGGTGAGGCCGTCACCCTCGCCCGCCGCACGCCAGACGTCGACGAAGCCCGCCGCCCGCAGCGCACCGATCGCCGAGGTGTCCGGGCGGCCGTCGCGGTCGAGGTGCCGGCGGCGGTACAGCTCCGGCAGCCGGGAGAGGCGCTCGGTGTGGGCGGTGTCCGGGTCGAGTGCGTTCAGGTCGCCGGCGATCAGGGTGAGCGGCGCCCGGTGGCGGTGGGCGAGCCAGCGGGCCTCGCGCTGCCGCCGGTACGGGCGGAACGGGTTCAGATGCGTGCTCACGACGGTCAGCGGGCCGGCCGGGGTGGGCACCTCGACGGCGGCCGCGGCGTGATGCAGGCGCCAGCGGACCGTGGCCCGGCCGGTGATGGTCAGGGGTGGGCGTACGAAGACGGCGACCGGCTGGCCGAAGGCGGAGGGCGCGAGGTGCGCCACCATGCCGAGCGCGTCCGCCACCTCGCGCATCCGCCGGCCGTCGTGGCGCTGGAAGTCGCGAAGCTCCTGGAGGGCCACGATGTCCGGACGCTCGCGGTTCAGCAGCGCCACGACCGCGTCGAGCCGGCCCCCGCCGCCGCCCGTCTTGATGTTCCAGGTCAGCAGGCTATGCGTCACGGCGCACGTCCGCGTTCGGCCGGATCGAGAAGTAGAGCACGGTGAGCCAGCCCGCGGTCAGCAGCGCCGCGCCCAGCACGTCGGTGGGGTGGTGCATGCCCCGGTACATCCGGGAGACCGCGACGCCCAGCGGCATGACGACGGCGAGGACCACGAAGATCCAGCGCCACCAGTACGCCCGCAGCCGCGGCACCAGCAGCACCGCGATCGCCGCGTACAGGCACATCGTCGCGGCGATGTGGCCGGACGGGAACGACGAGGTGGGCAGCTTGCCGTCGAGCTGCTCGACCGGGGGGCGCGGGCGGCCCACGGCGGCGGCCGTGCACAGGAAGAGCGTCAGCTCGCCGAACATGGCGAGCACGACGTAGAGCACCATGCGCCAGTGCCGCCACACGGCCAGGGCGATCGGGCAGAACACCAACGAGACGATGAGGATGGCGTGGGTGTCGCCGGCCTTGCTCCACGCGTAGCTGAAGTCGTCCCATCCGGGGGTACGGAAGCCCTGCAACCACCGCGGCACGCCGTCGTCGAAGCTCTGCAGCCAGGACGGCATGTGGTCGGTCAGGGTCCAGCCCAGCGCGTACAGCAGACCGAAGGTGAGGACCCAGCCGACGACGATCTCCATCGCGCCCGCCCACGGGTGCGGGAGCAGGCTCTCCCCGGGGAGGCCCGGACGGACGTCGGCGGAGGCCTCCGGCTCGAGGCCGTTCTCCAGCGGCACCTCCGGGCGGCCGATCTCCCGGCGCCAGACGCGGAAGGCGTACGCGGTGACGCCCAGCCACGCGGCGCCCAGGAACCAGCCGGCGAGCACGTCCGAGGCGTAGTGCACGCCCAGCGCGATCCGGGTCAGCCCGATCGCGAGCACGATCACCGCCATCACGGTCACGAACCACTTGCGGTGCCGCGCCGAGACCGCCGGGAGGAAGACGAGCAGCAGGGCCCCGTACACGATCATCGAACCGAGGGCGTGGCCGCTCGGGAAGCTGTTGCCCGGCGCGTGGGCGACCGGGTCCTCGACGACCGGGCGTACCCGGGCGACCAGGGCCTTGAGCGACGGGTCGAGCAGCAGCGCGCCGATCCCGGTGACCACCAGGTAGACGGCGAGGCGGATCCGCTTGCGGATCAGCAGCGCCACCACGGCGATGGTGACCAGCCACATCATGATCGGGCGGCCGCCGAGGCGGGCCACGAACTCCAGCGCGCCGACGACCGGGGGGTGCGGGGCGACGAGCCGGTTCAGCGCGTCCGCGACGCCGTGGTCGAGGCGGTCCAGCGGACCCCAGTGGGAGCGGACGAGCAGCAGCAGCGCGCCGAAGCCGAGGCCGAGCGCGACGACCACGAGCAGGCCCAGCACGCTGCGCTCGGCGAAGTGCAGCAACGGTCGCCGGCGTGCGGGTTCCTCGGCGGCCGTTCTCGGCTGCTGGTCGGTCACCATGTCGGGCTCCTGGCTCTCGGGGGGGTGCGCCCGATTTACCCCGCGCGCTTCTCCGGTACACCGGATTCCTTGTCGCCCGGCTCCCAGTGGTCGCGCAGCGCCGGCCGGGTGACGCCGACCCGCTGCGCCTCGAGCTGGGCGGCGAACGCGATCCCGAGGAACAGGGCGACGCCGGTGAGGTTGGCCCACAGCAGCAGCGCCATCATCGCGGTGAGCGGCCCGTACGTGGCGCCGAAGCCGTCGCTGACCTGCACGTACCCGGCGAGCAGCAGACTGGCGACCCACCACAGCACGGTCGACAGCGTGGCGCCGAACAGCAGCCAGGTGAGGCCCGGCTGGCGGCGGCGGGGCGAGTGCCGGAAGAGCAGCCCGACCGCGAACACGATCAGCAGCAGGCTGAGCGGCCATCGGACGACGTCGAAGGTCAGATGGGTCTTGTGGCCCCAGCCGAAGTGCCGGGCTATCGAGTCGCCGGTGGCGTGCCCGGCGACCAGCAGCAGGAAGCCGAAGAGGGCGGGCAGGCCGGCGATGACCGCCAGCACCGCCGCCCGGGTGTACTTCTCCAGGGCCTTGCGGTCGCGCTCGACGCCGTAGATGCGGTTGGCGCCCCGCTCGATCTGGGCCATCGCGGTGGTCAGCGCCACCAGCCCGGTGAGCAGGCCCAGCGCGAGGGCGAGCTCGCCGGCGTTCTCGGTACGGTCGTCGTCGTTGAGCAGCTCCCGGACCAGCGGCTCGCTGGCGCCCGGCGTCAGGGCGTACACGGTGTCGGCGACGACCTGCCCGCCCTCCTCCACGCCGAGGTCGGTGGCGAGGCCGGACAGCGCGATCATGAACGGCACGATGGCGAGGCACAGCTGCAGCGCCAGCGCCCGGGAGTGGCTGAAGCCGTCGCCGTAGCGGAAGCGTACGAACGCGTCCCGCAGCAGATGCCAGCGCCCGTAGTGCCGCAGCGCGAGGAAGGCATCGTCCGCCGACAGCTCGTTCCCCGGCATCATCTTCGTCTCGGGCACCGGGGAGGTACTACTCACTTGGCGTCCTCCGCCGCCGCGCGCACCTCCTCGGCGGCCCTTTCGGCGGCGCCGCTGTCGTAGGCGAGGTCGGGGTCGCTGTCCGGCTGCGGCACGCAGAGCAGCAGCGCCCGGTGCCGTACCCCGATCGACATGGCGGCGCCCGGCTCGATCAGGTCGCCGTCGAGCTGCCGCGGCTGCGGCCGGATGCTGCGGATCTCGATGCGCTCCGCCGTGTACGTCTCCATCCGCGGGATGCGGTCCCGGCGCCGGATCACCGCCCAGCTCAGCGCGGCCCAGTGGGCGAGGTTGCGGGGGCTGAGGATCGCGACGTCGAGGCGGCCGTCCGCCGGGTCGGCCTCGGTGAGCAGCCGTACGCCGCCCTGCAGCCGCCCGACGTTGCCGACGATGACCGTCCGGGGCCGGCGCCTCAGCGGAGGCTTGCCGTCCAGCGAGATGACCACGGGCATCGGTCGGTCGCGCAGATGCTTGAGCGCGCCGCCCACGTACGCGATCCAGCCGATGTGTTTCTTCGCGGTCTCGGACGTGCCCGCGAGCATCTGCGCGTCGAAGCCCATCCCGGCCATCACGGCGAAGGACTTGTCGCCGCAGACGCCCACGTCGATGCGGCGCCGGCCGCCCTGCAGCGCGATCTCGACGCCGGTGGCGGCGTCGCCGTTCAGTCCCAGGTTGGCGGCGAGCAGGTTGCCGGTGCCCGCCGGGATCACGGCGAGCGCCACGTCGGTGCCGGCCAGGGCCGAGATCACCGCCATGACCGTGCCGTCGCCGCCGCAGACGAAGACGAGCTCGGCGCCGTCCTCGACCGCGCGCTGCGCCTGGCCGCGGCCCGGGTCCTCCGGCGTGGTCTCCAGCCAGAGCGGCTCGGGCCAGCCGGCGGTGGCGAGGCCCTCGACGATGGTGCGCCGGAGCAGGTCGAGGTCGGGCACCTTGACGGGGTTCACGACGACGGCGGTACGGGGTCCAGTCACGGCGACAGTGTGCCCAGCGGACCTCCCATCGGAAACCCCGGCATCGAGGGGTTACAGTGGGCGGGGAACTTGAACACGTTCAAAGAAGGGGTGATCGCCATGCGGGTGCTGGTCAACCTGTTGATCTCGGTGGGCATGCTGATCGTCGTGCCGGCCGGACTGCGGCTGCTGGCCGATCCGGGCGCCGGACTCGCCCGGCGGCTCTGGCCCTTCGGCGCCGCGGCCGGGGTGGTCAGCCTCTGGTTGCCGCGCGGCAGCGTCGCCACCGCGCTCGCCACCGGCTACGCGATCACGGCCGCGGTGCTCTGTGCGTACGCGATCAGCAGACCGGCCCGGCCGAGGAGTGAGTGGCCCGCCGAGGCCGCGGTGCTGACCGCCCTGATCGGCCCGGCCGTCGCGGCGAGCGCCCTGGTCGCCGAGCGCAGCGGATATCACCTGTTCGGGTTCGAGCTCGGCGTGCTGAGCCTGACCGTGGCGCACTTCCACTTCGCCGGCTTCGCCGCGGCGCTGATCGCCGGCCTGCAGACCCGCGTCCGGCCGGGGCCCGCCGCGGACGCCGCCGCGCTCACCGTCCCGGCCGGCACGCTGCTGGTGCTGCTGGGCTACTTCACCGCCGAGTGGGTGGAGCTGGCCGGCGCGCTGGTGCTGACCGCCGGCATGTGGGCCGTCGGCTGGCTCACCTGGCGGCACGCCCGCACCGGCGCGCCGGACCGGCTCACTGCGGCGCTGCTCGGCGGCTCGGCGCTGGTGCTGGCCGGCTCGATGGTGCTGGCGGTGGCGTGGGCGCTGGGCGAGGCAACCGGCCTGCCGCACCCGTCGCTCGCCTGGATGGCCGCGACGCACGGGGTGGCGAACGCCCTCGGATTCGCGGTGTGCGGCATGGTGGGCTGGCGCCGCGCCGGGGCAATGGTCTGAGCACAGAGAAAGGACGACGATGACCGCGTTCACGTACGCCGAGGTCGGCGCGACACTGCACGAACCGCTGCCGGCGGGCTACCGGCACCTGCACTACCGCACCTACGTGGGCGGCGAGGACGTCTTCGACCGCGCGGCCGAGGCGATCCTGACGTTCGGCATGCACCGCCGCACCGGCGCGCGCATCCGTACCGAGGCCGGGCGGGCCGCGCCGGGCGTCCGGCTCACCGTGGGAGCCGGGCCGCTGAGCGTCCCGTGCGAGGTGGTGTGGACCGCGGACGAGAAGGACCGGGCCGGATTCGGGTACGGCACCCTCCCCGGCCACCAGGCCACCGGCGAGGAGGCCTTCACGGTCGAGCGCGACGCCCGCGGCCGGGTGTGGTTCTCGGTGACCGCCTTCAGCCGCCCCGCCACCCGCCTCATGCGGCTCGGCGGGCCCGCCGCGGTCGTCGCCCAGCACCTGTACGCACGACTCTGCGGCCGCGCTCTCAAGAAGCTGTGTGCTGAGTCCCGTACGGTTGATCCGTGAGCGAGGCGAGCGTCACGTGGTGGGGGCACAGCACGATGTGGCTGGCCGACTCCGGGACGTCCCTGCTCACCGACCCGCTGCTCACCGACCGGCTGATCCACCTGCGCCGGATGGCGGGCCCGACGCCGGTGCTCCCTGGCGCGCCCGACGCGGTGCTCGTCTCGCACCTGCACGCCGACCACTTCCACCTGCCGTCGCTCAAGGCCGTCCCCGGCTCGCCGCTGCTCGTCGTGCCACGCGGGGCGGCGGCCTTCGTCGCCAAGAGCCTGGGACCCGGGTACGGGAACCGCTGCGTCGAACTGGAACCGGGCGAGGAGACGACCGTCGGCGCGGTGACGGTCCGAGCTGTACCGGCGGCGCACGACGGTGGCCGCGGCCCCTGGTCCCGCCTGCAGTCGGTGGCGATGGGTTTCGTCGTCGAGGGCGCCGCCCGCACCTGGTACGGCGGCGACACCGGCCTCTTCGACGGCATGTCGAACCTCGGCCCGCTCGACCTTGCACTGATCCCGGTGGGCGGGTGGGGTCCGACCCTCGCCGCCCACGGCCACCTCGACGCGACCGACGGCGCGGAGGCCCTGCGCCGGGTCAAAGCCGCCTGGGCGGTGCCGGTGCACTACGGCACGTTCTGGCCGGTCGGCATGGGCCGCATCCGCACCCACATGTTCCGCGACCCCGGCACGGAGTTCGCCCGCCGGGCGGCCCTGACCGCCCCGGACGCCCAGGTCCGGGTCCTGGGCCACGGTGAGACCCTCACGATCGGGCCGGCCGCGTGATCTCCGAACTGACCGCCCTCGGCTGGCTTTTCGTGGTGGTGTCCTTCGGCGCGATAGTGCCGGTCGTGCCCACCGGCGCGGCCGTCAGCGGCGCGGCGGCGCTGGCCTTCCACGACAACCCGCTCCTGATCGTCCTGGTGATCGCCGCGGGCGCCGCCGGCGCCTACGTGGGCGACCTGGTGATGTACGCGATGTGCCGCGCGGGCGGCGAACAACTCGCCCGCCGGCTGCGCTGGCTGCGCGACGGGGAACACCTGGGGGCGGTGCAGGAACGGCTGCAACGGAGCCAGGTACCGGTCCTGCTCGTCTCCCGGCTCCTGCCCGGAGGCCGCGTACCGGTCCTGCTGGCAGCGGGCTTCCTGGGGCTGAGCTGGCGCACCTTCGTGGTGGCGAACCTGCCGGCGTGCGCGCTCTGGTCGGTGGTGTACGCGGGCATCGGGGTGGCGGGCGGCTCCATCTTCCCGGAACCGTGGCAGGGCGTGGTCGCGGCGATCATCCTCGTCCTGGTGATCAGCCAGGTGGTCAACCTGGTCAGCAAGCGCCGGTCGGCCCGGGTGGAGGCGGATGGCGCAGCCGAACTGCCGAGCGCCTCGGGCGGCGACACCTCACCGTGATCGCCACCGTCGGATAGCCGACTTTTCGAGTCCTGGCCGGTCTCGCTCCGGAAATCGAGAATGTCACCATGCTGCGAGGCTTGGTGCGGCACCTTATGTCGGTCGCTTTGGCGCTGGCGTCGATGATCTCCGGATTGGCGTTTCTGCAGTGGCTCCGGTGGCTTCCGGCGGCCGAGCTCGATCGGGTCGACAAGATCTCCAGCGGTCTCTCGCTGGTGGTCGCCCTGGCGGGCCTGCTGGTGGCGATCGGATCCTGGGCGGGCCAGCGCGCCTGTGCGCCGTCGTGGGCGGCCAGTGAGCAGGAGAAGGCTGTACTTGACCATCTTGCGCGGCGGAAGTCGCGGTTGCTGGGCGAGGAGGCGGCACGCCAGGGACTGCATCCACCGTTCCTGCAACCGATCCGCTGGGCCGGTCAGGCGGCATCCGGCGATGTCCATGATCTCGCTGCGTTCTATCTGAGTCTTTCCGTGCGTCAGATGGTCGTCCTGGGCGCGGCGGGCAGCGGCAAGAGTGCGATGGCGTTGCGGCTGGCGATCGATCTGCTCGACGGGTCCGGCCTCGTCCCGGTGGTCCTGCCACTCTCATCCTGGGGTCCGACGCAGAGCCTCGACGCGTGGCTGGCCGCGGCCTTGCTCCGCGAGCATCCCGAGCTGGCCGACGATCAGCGCTTCGGCAAGGCAGCCGTCGCGTGCGCCGCGAGCCGGGTGCTGCCGATCCTCGACGCGTTCGACGAGATTCCCCCAGAAGCGCAGGTCCCGACCCTGAGACGGCTCCGCGCCGAACTGGCCGCGGGCCGGCCACTCGTCCTGATCTCGCAGGACAAGCCGTTTCGAGCCGCGGTGGAACAAGCCGGGTCGACACTTCCTCGAGCGACAGAGGTCGAGGTGCAGCCACTTCGCGCCGACGAGTCCGCGAGCTTCCTCCGGGCCGGTCAGCACGGCGGCGAGGCGCGGTGGCAAGCCGTCATTGAGCGGGTCGAGGGAAAGCCGAGGGGAGGGCTCGCCTTGCTGCTGTCGTCACCTCTCATGATCTATCTGGCTCGCACCGCCTACGAAGACCCGCGAACGGATCCTGGCGACCTCATCGCGATGACGGTTCCCCAGGCACGCGCCGTGCTGATGGGAGCGTTCATCCCGGCGGTCTACGGTGGGTTGCAGAACCGCGCCGACCGGCCTCTCCGGCATTATCCCGTGGTGAAGGCCGAGCGATGGTTACGGTTCCTTGCCCGGCGCATGGTTGCCCGAGACATGCCCGGGCTGTCCTGGTGGCGACTGCCCGAACTCAGCACTGCCGCGATCGTGACGCTGCGGTCCGCTGTCTCTCTCGCGGCTCTGGTCTTCATTGGCTTGCGGTGGGGCCTGCTCATCGGTGTTGGATTCGCGTTCGCGGCAAGGAATGCGCTTGGTTCGCTGCAACCCGCTCCTCGCCCTGTCCGAGCCCAACTGCGCGCCGGGGGGATCATCGGTGGGGCCGTGGTCGGCGGTGCGGCCGCGATCATGGCCGCCGCGTTCCTCATCCCCGACGGCTCGCTCTTCGTCGCCGTCCTGTTCGGGCTTGTGATCAGCTTGGCGACCGCACTCATGGTCAATGTTCTCGCCGGTCGCACGAGAGACGACGATGACTTCGACATGCGTGCGTCGCTTCGCGATGACCGAACTCTGCTGCTGACCGTTCTGGTGATCTCGGGGTTGTCGGGCCTTCGCTCTGCCGCCCAGTGGAATCCGGGATCGGGGGTGCAACAATTCGGCCGTACGGCGGTCTTCCTGCTGATCGGTTGTGCCTACGCTCAGGCCGGTGTGCCGTGGCTACGGTTCGCCTGGACCAAGCTGTTCCTGGCGATGACTCGCCGCCTGCCGCTGCGCATGGTGGCGTTCATGGAAGACGCGCACCGTCGAGGTGTACTCAGGCGCTCCGGTGCCACTTACGAGTTTCGGCACTCCACCTTTCTGCGATATCTCGGTTCACGCCCCCTCGGCCACGTGCTGACGACAGATCAGCAGGCGTCGTCCGGGGACGCACCGCCGGGCGATTCAGCTGACGTTCCAGGTGCTCCCGTGCCGAATCGGCGTGCGCAAGGGTGATCAAGAGCTGTCACGTCTCGCACTCGGACGTGGGACTCGCGCAGGATCGAGGCGAACGGACGCGAGGGGTCAGTACTCGAGGTGCTGGCGGGTCAGCTTGGCGACCTTCTCGACGAGGGCGATGCCGGACTCCATCGACTGGTTGTTGTGCGACAGCACCGCCACCGAGACGTCGGTCTCCTTGTCGCTCGAGACCACCCGACCGATCGTGTTGATCGCCCAGAGGCCACCGTCTGCCGATCGGGTGTCCCAGCCGTTCTTGACGGTCGCCGCCTCGCCGGCCTGGGCGATCGACGGGACGCCCCAGTCCTGGGCGTCGTCGACCGAGTTCATCAGGGTGAAGGCGGTCTTCCGGGAGTCCGCGTCCAGCGGCCCTTTGGTGTCGACCAGCTCGGAGAGGAGCTTGACCTGGTCGTTGACGGTCGTCTTGGTCAGGCCCCAGGCGGTGTTGACGGTCGTCTGGGTCAGCCCGAGGCGCTGGTTGCACTTGGTGATCGCGCCGCGGCCGCCGAGGTGCTGGAAGAGCGACGTGGTCGCGTTGTTGTCGCTGAGCCGGATCATCGGCCGGGCCAGGTTCATCTCTCCGGACGTCGGTTCGCGGCCGGCGTCCTGGGACTTCAGCAGCAGGCAGGCCAGCACCTGGGCCTTGACGATGCTGGCGGTGTCGTACCGCTCGGCGCCCCGGTAGGAGTAGCGCTCGCCGGTCTTCTTGTCGAGGATCGCGACGGAGAATTCGGGGGCGGTGGCCGCGAGCTTCTTGAGGGCGGCGTCGAGCTTCTTGGCCTGGGCCGCCCGCTTGGCCTTCGCGAGTTCCTCGGGGCTGGGTCCGGTCGGTGACGGGGCCGCGCTCGGGGCGCGGCCGTCATCGCCGAAGGACAGGGAGCTGGGCAGGAAGCCGCCGCCGGTGCCGCCGCTGTCGTCCCGCATGCCCAGGCCGATCAGGGCGCCGCCGCCCACGATCACCGCCGCCGCCACCGCGAAGATCCAGAGTCGGGTACGTCGCACCCATGCATAGTGCCGTGCCCGGCGCGAGATCCCAAACCGGTCGACTCTCGGCATGATCACGTGCACGGTTGGTGACGAAGGTTCTGGGCACAATGGTGGGCATGGCTCTGCTGCCCTCCCCCGCCGCCCTGGTCGAATTCTCCCGATATGCCGTCGTTCAAGTGGTGGAAACGGCCGCCGCTGTGGCCACCGTGCCGATCCGGCTGCTGGGCCTGCTCGGCCAGACGGAGTTGCTGGTCAGCCGCATCACCGTGCTCGCCGAGCGCGCCGACGGCCTGATCGGCCGGGTGGAGCGCGCGGTCGGCGACGCCGAAGCGCTGATCGCCCGGGTCGGCGGCACGGTCGGCGGCGCGCAGACCCTCATGTCCCGCCTGGACCACACGGCCGCGGAGGCGGAGACGCTCGTCGGCCGGGTCGACCGCACCGCGATCGCGGTGGAGGGCATGGTCGCCCGCGTCGACCGCACGGCCGCCGACGCCGAGGGGCTCATCGCCCGGGTCGACCGGACGGCCGGCGAGGCGGGGATGCTGGTCGCCGGCGTCGGGGGCACCGCCGTGGACGCTGCGGAGGCCATCCGGGAGACCAAGGCGATCCTGGCGGCGGTCGCGCTGGCGGTCGACGAGGTCGCCCGGATCACCGGCACGGCGGCGGGCATCGTGGAGCAGGCGCAGACCACGTCGGCGGAGGCCCGCGAGCTGCTCGACGGCTACGCGCCCACGCTGCGCCGGGCGGCCCCGCTGGCCGCCCGGTTCATCGAGGAGCTGACGCCCGAGGAGGTCACGGCGGCGATCAAGATGATCGACGAGCTGCCCCGCCTGCGGGAGCACCTGAGCCACGACGTGATGCCGCTGCTCGGCAAGCTCGACCAGGTGGGGCCGGACCTGCACGCCCTGCTCGAGGTCACCAACGACCTGCACCTGGCGATCATCGGCCTGCCGGGGCTCAAGCTGCTGCGCCGGCGGGGCGAGGAGCGGGTGGCGGAAGAGGGCTGAGCGGAACAAGGCTGAATTGCCGAGCCCCATTCCGATAAACCGGCCATGTTGGACCCTCCAATTCGGTGATACGGTACGACTCCCCCGCTCACCATCTGCCGCGATACGGGACGGGAAATGACATATCTGGTGGAGGTCCCAGTCCATTCCGGTGGTCGCCTTCTGGTGCAGGTGACCCCCGAGGACATACCCGATGAGCTGGAACTGGCCGCGGTACGCCCGGGAGAGATCATCGCCCGTGCCGCGCAGCCGTTGGAGGACGCGCTCGATCAGCTCAAGCCGGCGGTGGAGGCCGTTCATGATCGCCTGATGGCGATGACGCCGGACGAGGTCACCGTCGAATTCGGCATTGTGCTCGGTGCGGAGACCGGAGTGGTCGTCGCGAAGGGCTCGACCGAAGTGCATTTCACCGTCACCCTGAAATGGAAGAACGGCAGCCGCCGACCGGGAGGGACCGGGCCCGTTGCCTGAACGCTGGTCCGACGAGGACGCCCAGGCAGCCATCGTCTGCGTCGTCGGTGCGACGGGGCAGTCCGTCGGCATGGGCGTTCTGCTCGGCGAGCGCCGTGTGCTCACCTGCGCGCACGTGGTGAACGCGGCCCTGCAGCGTCCGGAGCGTGCGCAGCAGCCGCCGACGGACGTGGTGAGCGTCGGCTTTCCGCTGCTCGGGGACCACTCCTCCGACGTGGTGGAGGCCCGGGTGGAGCGGTGGGTCCCCCCTTCGAGCGATCGCAGCGCCGGCGACGACATCGCGCTGCTGACCCTGCTGACCGGTCCTCCGGCGGGGGCGCGGCCGACGCTGCTGCTGGTGAATCCGCCGGCCCGGGGTGCCGACGTGCACATGTTCGGCCGTCCCCTGCACCGCGCCGGCGGCGTGTGGGCCCCTGCCATCATCCGGGGCACGGTGGGCAACGGCCGGATCCAGCTCGACGGTGACGCCGACGCGGCGTGGCAGGCTCAGCGGGGCTTCAGCGGCACCCCGGTGTTCGACGGCGTGACCGGCCGGGTGGCGGGACTGTTCGCCGAGACCACGCCCGGCCGCACCGGAGTCAGGGACGGCTACGCGATCAGCGCCGACCGGCTCCGCCAGGTGTGGCCGGACGTCTTCGCCCGGTCCAGCGGCAAGTCCGGCCCGTACGCCGGCGCGAAGGGGCCCGGCGGCGACGGTGGTACCCGGCAAGGTCCCCTGACGGTGCTCCACGTGTCCGACCCGCAGTTCGGCCGCCACCACCTGTTCGGCGGCAACGGCCTCACCGCCGCCGACCAGGCCCGGGACACCCTCTTCCAGCGGCTGCACGACGACCTCGACCGGTTGGCGGCGGATCCCGGCTTGCGCCCGGACCTCGTGGTCGTCTCCGGCGACCTCGCCGAGTGGGGGCTGCGCAGCGAGTTCGAGGAGGTCGGCAGGTTCCTCGTCGCCCTGTCCGAGGCGGTGCAACTGCCGCGGCACCGGGTGGTGGTCGTCCCGGGCAATCACGACGTGAACCGCAAGCTGTGCGAAGGCTATTTCCTGCGCCAGGAGGGCGAGGAGCAGCCGGTCGCCCCTCCGTACTGGCCCAAGTGGGAACCGTTCGCCGAGATGTTCCGCGGCTTCTACGACCCGGTGCCCGGTGTCGTCTTCAGCCCTGGGGAGCCCTGGACGTTGTTCGAGATGCCCGACCTGGCGGTGGTCGTGGCGGGCCTGAACTCCACGATGGCCGAGAGCCACCGGGACGAGGACCACTACGGCTGGCTGGGCGAGGAGCAGCTGCGGTGGTTCGCCGATCGGCTGGAGTCCTACCGTGACCGGGGGTGGCTGCGGCTGGGGGTGGTGCACCACAACGCGGTGCGCGGCGCGGCGCGGGACGACGAGAACCTGCGGGACGCCGACGATCTCGACCGCTGGCTCGGGCAGCCCCGCCTGCTCAATTTGCTGCTGCACGGTCACACCCACGACGCGCGGTTGCACCGGCTCCCGTCCGGGCTGGTAGCACTGTCGACCGGGAGCGCGGCGGTCGACGCGCCGGCGCGCCCGACCGAGGTGCCCAACCAGTACCAGCTGCTCACCATCGACGGCGAGGGCGTGACCCGCTGTGCCCGCCAGTACGCGGTCGGCCAGAAGCGCTGGATCAGCGATCCCCGGATCAGCGACAGCGGCTCGGATTGGCGGGTGCGCGAACGGCAGAGGTTCGACGGCGTCCACGCCACTTTCCCCGACGCTGCCCACAAGCTCGGCGAGTCGGCGCAGTCGACCGGCAAACCCGCGACCGCGCCGAGCATGTCCTTCCTCGACCGGGTCCTCGAGGCGACGGCCATCCGTTTCCCCACGGCCGTGGTCACGCCGATCCCCGACCGCGGATATCTGCGGGTCACCTGCCGGACGGACGGCGTGACGATCCAGTGGCCCGTCGGTGTGGTGGACGGCGAGCTGACCGAGGCCTCAGTCGACGACTTCGCCGCCGTCCATGCCCAGTTCGCGGCGGCGGATCCGACCGTACCGTCCGAACTGGTTTGCAGTGGGCGGCCACCGGGCCCCGGACTCGTGCTTTACGCGCGGCACGCCGGGCTTCGCACCGTGCGCAGTTTCGTGGAATACCAGGGCCTGCTCGATCTCCGTACGCTGGCCGAGCGCCAGTCCGAGCGGCTCGCCGCCGACCCGCTCTATCCGGGCAGCCTCTACGTGCAGCAGCGCTATCGCCTGCTCGGCGCCCGCGCCGGCGAGGTCCGGGAGAACCTCCTCGACCAGGTCATCGACTGGCTGGGGGCGGAGTCCGCCCGGTTCC
Source organism: Actinoplanes sp. NPDC051475 (assembly GCF_040689425.1). Lineage (NCBI taxonomy): Bacteria > Bacillati > Actinomycetota > Actinomycetes > Micromonosporales > Micromonosporaceae > Actinoplanes > Actinoplanes sp. NPDC051475. The sequence continues at coordinate 261,350 of NZ_JBFAZZ010000013.1, read as the reverse complement.
TGATGGTGCTGGGCGACTTCGGCCGCGGCAAGACGTCCCTGCTTCGCCAGCTTGCCCGGACCATGTCCGAGGCGCTGCCCGGTGTCCTGCCGATCCTGATCGAGCTGCGCAGCCTCGAGAAGGCGCCCTCGATCGACGAACTGCTGGCCCAGTATCTGATCCGCCAGGGTGTCGAGGACTTCAACTCCCGGAAGCTGGAGTACATGATCCGGTCCGGCCGGGTCGCCCTGCTGTTCGACGGATTCGACGAGCTCGAGCTGCGGGTCGGCTACGACAACGCCGCCGACTATCTGCAGGTGCTGCTGAGCTCGGTGACCGGTCAGGCCAAGGTCGTGCTCACGAGCCGTACCCAGCATTTCCTCTCGGACGACCAGGTGCGTACAGCTCTCGGGCAGCGCATCGCCGGCCTGGGCGCGTCCCGCATCGTCGTGCTGGAGGACTTCACCCCCGAGCAGATCCTCACCTTCCTCGCCAACCAGTACGGCGGGGACGAGGCCCGGGCGGCGGCCCGCTTCGCCGTCCTCAACGAGATCGAGGACCTGCTCGGCCTGTCCCGCAATCCCCGGATGCTCGCCTGGATCTCCGCGCTCGACGACGACCGGCTGCGGGAGATCCAGTCCCAGTCCGGGCGGATCAGCGCCGCCGAGCTCTACCACGAGCTGGTCGATCACTGGCTGATCGGGGAGACCACGCGGCAGACGCACCGGCACGGCCTGCCGACGCTGGCCGCGCGGGAACGCCTGGCCGCCTGCACGGAGCTCGCCGTGCGCCTGTGGTCCTCGACATCGCCCGTCATCGCGCTGGGCACGCTGACGGCCACGGTCGCCTCTACCCTGACGGCCCTCGCCGATCGCGGGTACGACATCGACCAGGTGGCCCACGCGGTGGGTTCGGGCTCGCTGCTGGTGCGTACCGAAGAAGGGGGGTTCGCGTTCGTCCACGCCTCGGTCATGGAATGGCTCGTCGCCGACGCCGCGGCCCGCCAGGTCGTCACCGACGGGTCGCACGACCTCCTGGGGAGCCGGCAGATGTCCCGGCTCATGGTCGACTTCTTCATCGACCTGGCCGATCCCGGGAGGGCGCACCTCTGGGCCCGGACGATCGTCGCCGCGACGGACGCGCCGGCCACCGCGAAACAGAACGCCCTGGCCGTCCTCGCGCGCGTCGCCCGGACCCTGCCCGACGAGTTCGAGGTGCTGGAGCGGCAGCAGCTGGCCGGAGTCGACCTGCGCGGCCAGGACCTCGCGGGCCGGGACCTGCGGCAGACGGACATGCGCGGGGCGGACCTGCGGGGCATGCGGCTCATCGACGTCGACCTGGCCGGCGCCGACCTCACGGAGGCGCGCCTGGACGGCGCCCAGCTGATCGGCGGCTCGCTGCGGGAGGCGGTGCTGACCGGCAGCAGCTGGCGGCGGGCCGGCCTGCTGGGAGTCGACGGCATCGACACCGTGGGATCCGACACGGAAGCACCGGTGGAGTGGGATTCCGTGGCCGTGGTCGGCGTCGACCGGAGCGAGCCGATGATCCTCCCGTCGGGCCGGCCGGCCGCGCTCGCCTTCAATGCCGCGGGTGACCTCCTCGCCCTGGCCGTGGGCAGCAACGCGGGCATCGCCGACGTGGACACCGGCCGATTCCTCAGGATCCTGTCCGGTCACACCGGCAGCGTGAACGGCGTGGTGTTCTCCCCGGACGGCACGCTGCTCGCCACCTCGTCCAACGACCACACCGTACGCATCTGGGACATTCGCACCGGCACCAGCGACGCCGTGCTGACCGGGCACACCAAGCCGGTGAACGGCGTGGCGTTCTCGCCCGACGGCACCCTGCTCGCCAGCACATCCGCCGACCACACCGCACGGATCTGGAACGTCCGCGCCCGCACCGGCATTGCTCTGACCGGCCACGAGGACGCGGTACGGGGAGTGGCATTCTCACCGGACGGCACGCTGCTCGCCACCGCCTCCAACGACCACACCGTACGGATCTGGCAGGTCGGCGCCGGCACCGTCATGACGACTCTGACCGGGCACCCCACCGGCGTCAACGCAGTGGCGTTCTCCCCGGACGGCACGCTGCTGGCCACGTCCGCCAGCTTCGACGCCATACGGATCTGGGACATCGCGACCGGAACCATCCGCACCACCCTCGCCACCTCCTCCGTCTACTTCGCCACGTTGAACGAGGTCGCGTTCTCGCCGGACGGCACGCTGCTGGCCACCGCGTCCAACGACCAGACGGTGCAGATCTGGGACGTCGCCACCGGCACCGGCCATACCGCCCTCACCGGTCACGTCGACGACGTGACCGGCGTGGCGTTCTCCCCGGACGGCACCCTGCTCGCCACCACCTCGGCCAACAACACCGCCCAGATCTGGGACATTGCCGCCGGCGCCGTCCGGGTCCAGACCACCAGGGTCTTTCACCACTTCTCCTGGGGGGTGGCGTTCTCGCCGGACGGCACCCTGCTCGCCACCACCTCGGCCGACAACACCGCGCGGATCTGGGACATCGGCACCGGCACCACCCGGGCGCATCTCACCGGCCACACCGAGGACACGACCGGCGTCGCATTCTCCCCGGACGGCACGCTGCTGGCCACGACGTCGAAGGACGGGACCGCGCGCCTCTGGGATACGGCCACCGGCGCCTTCCGTTCCGCTCTCACCAGGGGTGCCCGCCGGAAGACCAGCATGAGCAAACTGCTGTGGGGAGTCGCGTTCTCCCCGGACGGCCGCTTGCTGGTTGCAGCCTGCGGCGACGGGAACGTGCTCTCCTGGGACGTCGCGAACGGCCGCAGCCGCAAGGATTTCACCGGCCTCACCGACGCGGTCTACGGGGTGGCCTTCTCCCCGGACGGCAGCCTGCTGGCCGCCACATCGGTCCGAGGGGAGGCCCGGATCTGGGACGTCGCCACCGGCGCCACTCGCCACACCCTTCGCAACAGCCGCTCGCAACGTCTCTGGGGGGTGACGTTCTCGCCCGACGGCAGGTTGCTGGCCACCACCTCGCCCGACCACGAGGCCTCCCGCCTGTGGGACGTCGCGACCGGCCAGGTCCGGACGGTCCTGTCCGGCCACACGCAGCTTTGGGGCCTCTCCTTCGCCCCTGACGGTTCGGTCGTGGCCGCCGCCTGCAACGACGGAGCGGTACGGATCTGGGACGTCGCCACCGGCGCCGTCCGGACCGTCCTCACCGGACACGTCGACGCGGTGTACGGGGTGGCCTTCTCCCCCGACGGCAGGTTGCTCGCCACGACCTCGAACGACGGAACCGTGCGGATCTGGGACGGCGCGGCGGGCGATCTCCTCGTCACTCTCGTCCCGCTGCCCGAGGGCGGCCACGCGGCTCTTCTCCCGGACGGGAGTTACAAGTTGTCGGGAGAACCCGGCGACATTCTCTGGTGGGCCGTCAAATTGTGTCGCTTCGAGCCGGGCGAGCTCGACCCCTACGACACGAGGGTCGCCCAGCTCGGGGCCGGCGTCGCGGTCCTTCCTCCGGAGGCGAGGATCCGCCATGTCAATGTATAGCCGTTAACATTGACGAAAAAAGCGTGTGACAGTTAGCCTCACCGCATCGTGAGAGCGCTCTCACACCCTTCACCGCGGAGTCCCCCACCGCGGTTCAGGGCCCCCCGACCCCACCGGAGGCACCTGATGCATCCCCCGCTCCCCCGACGCCGGCGCCGCCTCGCCGGCCTGGCCACCGCCGCGATCGTCACGCTCAGCTCCGGCGTACTCGCCGTCACCGTCGCCGGATCCGCCGACGCGGCGACCATCGGCGCCGGCAGTTACACCGAGACGCTGCCCGCCGGCGCCAAGCTCCCCAACGGCTGTGGCTCGCTGGCCACCAACCCGCGGCAGTACGTGACTCCGAACGCGCCCACGGGCGCGGTGCCGACCAACGACTGGTGGTCGTCGCTGCTGTTCAAGAAGGGCGACGACTGCAACTTCTCGCAGCCGCTGTTCGCCGGGCCGGCCTCGTACCGGCCGGTGGCGAGCGGGCTGGGGCTGTCCTACCAGACGGACGCCGCGATCAGCGGTAGCGCCACCGGGCTGGGCGAGTACCACTACCCGTACGCGCAGCACGTGGTCGTCGGGGTCGCCGGGCTCAACGCCTCGCAGGCGCTGGTCGACGGGTGGACCGACTGGACGGTCACACCCTCGTGGAACGACGGGACCCGCACCCTCAAGGCCACCATCGGTCACGGCCTGCCGATGTCGTACTACCAGATCACCGGCGGCGACGCGCTCCTGACCATCACCGGGCCGCCGACCGCGTGGGAGAACAGCGGCAACCGGGTCGGCTTCTCGATCGGCGGGCACGACTACGTCGCGTACGGGCCGGCCGGTTCGACGTGGACGGTCAGCGGCAGCACGATCCGGTCGAGCCTGGCGGGCAAGGGCTACTTCTCCGTCGCGGTGCTCCCGACCCTGTCGAGCGCGAGCACGGCGGACAAGATCGCCCTCGCCGACACCTTCGGCCAGTACGCGCACAACCACGTGACCGGCACCCGCGTCTCGTACACGTACGACCAGAACGCGGGCACGGTGAACACGACGTACTCGGTGACCACGACAGCGCGCGAGGGCAGCGGCTCGGGCACGGTCATCGCGCTCTACCCCCACCAGTGGCGCTCCCTCACCGGCGCGACCCCGCTGGCGCGCACCTACGTCTCGCCGCGCGGAGCGATGAAGGTCGTCACGGGTACGTCGTTCAGCACGTCGATGAAGTACACGGGCGTACTCCCCGAGATCCCGGCGGTCGCAGACTCGAGCGGCACCGACCAGTCCCAGATCACGACGTTCCTCACCGACGAGCTCAACAACCCGTCGGACTTCCGGGGCGACGACACCTACTGGACCGGCAAGGGCCTGGGCCGCGCGGCCCGGATCGCCGAGATCGCCGACCAGCTCAACCTCACCTCGGTCCGTGACTCGGCGCTGAACGAGATCCGCACGCGACTCACGGACTGGTTCACCGCCTCCGCCGGCAAGACGTCGCGGGTGTTCTACTACGACAAGAACTGGGGCACGCTGATCGGCTACCCGGCGTCGTACGCCTCCGACGAGGACCTGAATGATCACCACTTCCACTACGGCTACTACGTCGCCGCGGCGGCCACCCTCGCCAAGTTCGACCCGTCGTGGGCCTCGAGCGCCCGCTACGGCGGCATGGTGGACCTGCTGATCCGCGACGCCAACAACTACGACCGCGGCGACACCCGGTTCCCGTACCTGCGCGACTTCGACATCTACGAGGGTCACGACTGGGCCTCCGGGCACGGCGCGTTCGGGGCGGGCAACAACCAGGAGTCCTCGTCGGAGGGCCAGAACTTCGCCAACGCGCTCATCCAGTGGGGACAGGCCACGGGCAACACCAAGGTTCGCGACGCCGGCATCTGGCTGCACACCACGCAGGCCGCGGCGATCAACGAATACTGGTTCGACGTCCGCAACGAGAACTTCCCGGCGACCTGGGGGCACAACTACTCGGCGATCGTCTGGGGCTCGGGCGGCGCGTACGCGACCTGGTTCTCCGGCGAACACGCGATGGTCGTGGGCATCAACATGCTGCCGATGACCGGCGGGCAGCTCTACCTCGGCGACTACCCGGCCGCCGTCCGTGACACGTACGCCGAGATGGTCCGCAACAACGGCGGCGAGCCGACGGCCTGGCGCGACATCCTCTGGCAGTACCTCGCCCTGGGCGACCCGGACGCGGCGCTCGCCAAGTTCCGGGCCACCGGCTCGTACACGCCGGAGGAGGGCGAGAGCAAGGCCCACACGTTCCACTGGATCCGCAACCTCGCCGCCCTCGGCCAGGTCGACACCGGCGTGACCGCGAACCACCCGCTGGCCAAGGTCTTCACCAAGAACGGCGCGCGGACGTACGTGGCATCCAACATCACCAACACGGCCCTGACCGTGACCTTCTCCGACGGCAGGACGCTGAACGTGCCGGCCGGGCGTACGGTCGCCACCGGCGCGCTGAACTGGACCGGCGGCAACGCGACGGGGGGCGGAACCACCACCCCGCCAACGGATCCGGAGACGCCGTGCACCGGCGGACCGCTGCTCTCGCAGGGCCACACGGCCACCGCGTCGTCGACGGAGTCCGCCGCGTTCCCGGCGAACCTCGCCGTCGACGGCGACACCGCCACCCGCTGGTCCAGCTCGTTCGCCGACCCGCAGTGGCTGCAGGTCGACCTCGGTTCCGCGCAGGAGCTCGGCCGGGTCGAGCTGAACTGGGAGACGGCGTACGGGAAGGCGTACCAGATCCAGACCAGCACGAACGGCACCAGCTGGACCACCGCCGCGACGGTGACCGACGGCGCGGCCGGGACCCGGACGGTGCCGGTCACCGGCACCGCCCGCTACGTCCGGATGAGCGGCACGGAGCGAGGAACGCCCTGGGGCTACTCACTCTGGGAGTTCAAGGTGTACGCCGGCTGCGGCACCGACTAGCAGCCCGGCAACGGCGGCCCTCCCGCGTGGGGGCCGCCGTTTCACATGCCTGGGGATGTCGTGGCGTACTCGCCGATCACCAGCCTGCACGTCGAGGACGGCATGACCGTCGAGGCGTTGTGCGAGGCCGCCTTGACCTACAGCGACAACACCGCGGCCAATCTGCTGCTGCGGCAGCTCGGCGGCCCTGAGGCCGTGACGCGCTACGCCCGCGGCCTCGGCGATCCCGTCACCCGCCTCGACCGGTGGGAGACCGAGCTCAACGACTGGTCGCCCACCGAGATCCGCGACACCACCACGCCGAAGGCGATGGGACGCAACCTTCAGGCGGTGACGCTGGGCACGGCATTGCATCGCGAGGACCGCGCCCGACTGGTCGGGTGGCTGCGCAACAACACCACCGGCGACGCGCGCATCCGTGCCGGGCTGCCGACGGACTGGACCGTCGGCGACAAGACCGGCTCGTCGGACGCGTACGGCGCGGCGAACGACATCGCGCTCGTCGAACCGCCCACGGGTGCGCCGCTCGTGTTGGCCATCTACACCAACCGGCGGGCGGCGGACGACGATTACGACAACACCCTCATCGCCCGTACGGCGACCGCGGTCGTTCGCTCGCTCGGGCGGCTCTGATCAGGGTGCAGAAAGGCCCCGGCGGGCGGCCGGGGCCTTTCTGTGGTGGAGGAATGCTCAGTAGACGGAGACGCCGTAGACGTCGAGCGGCTCGGTCACCGGCTGGAAGAACGTAGTGCCACCGGAGGAGCAGTTGCCGCTGCCGCCGGAGGTCAAACCCAGCGCGGTGCTTCCGGAGTAGAGCGAGCCGCCCGAGTCTCCGGGCTCCGCGCAGACGGTGGTGCGGATCAGGCCGTACACCGAGCCCTGGGCGTAGTTCACGGTCGCGTTGAGCGCCGTGACCTGGCCCGAGTGGGTTCCGGTCGTGCTGCCACGGCGGTAGACGGTGCTGCCGACCGCGGGGGTGCCGGCGCTCGTGATGTCCTGGCCGCCGACGTAGCCGAGGTGCGAGATGCTGGTGTTGGTGTAGCGCACGATGCCGTAGTCGTTGCCCGGGAAGCTGGTGCCGGACCGGGAACCGATGGTCGTGGAGCCGTCACTCCACGAGGAGCCGATGTTGGTGCAGTGACCGGCGGTCAGGAAGTAGTACGTGCTGCCGCTGCGCACGTTGAAGCCGAGCGAGCAGCGCGCACCGCCGGTGTAGATGGCGTCCCCGCCGACGATGGTGGGGCTCAGCGTGCCGGGCACCGACTCGAAGCGCGCCTTGTCGCCGAGCTTGGCCACGACGGCCTTGACGGTGGCGAGCTTCGCGCCGGTCACCGTGCTGTCGCCGGTGACGAGGATCTGGTTGCTCACCGGGTCGAGGGCGAACGAGGTGCCGGGCGTCTTGAGCGTCGCCTTGAGCGTGGAGTCGGCGGCGGCCAGCGCGGCACCGCTGCGCGGCACGTAGCGCGCGGTGGCACCGGAGGCGGTGACGGACCGCGCCGTGGCGGCGTCCGTCACGTTGACGACGAGCTTGCCGGCCGAGTCGACGTACGAGCCGGCGGTCCTGGCCCCGAGCTGGGTGTCGAGGCTGGTGGCGAGGGCGGAGGTGGCGAACGAGGGGTCGGCGGCGGGGCCTGCCGGGGCGGCGGACGCGGGTGACGCGAAGGCGCTGCCGGCGAGCAGGACGGCGGCCAGGCCGACGATCGGTCGGCCGAGCTTGGAGCCGGGGTTACGCACGGGGTCCTCCCAGGGGGATGGGGGCGGTACGCCGGAAGCCCGGCATACCGAGTGCCATCCGCAGTATTGAGAACTTTCGATGACAACTCAAGACTCACGAGCCTCACCTAGATGTTCATCAAACCGGCCCTGACCTGGGGATTCGTCGGTGCCATAGCATCGGGTTATCACTCAACCGGGATGCCGACGAGCGTTAACGATCGTCTGCTATGCGGCCACCGGCACCGGGCGCGCCTGGAGATCGGTGGCGAGGCGATGCGCCTGGGCCCGGATCTCCGGCACCGCTGTCGTCTCCCACTGCGCGCCCCGGCGCAGCGGGCCGATGAGCCAGAGCCGCTCGTGCGGGCGGCCGTCGGCGCCCACCAGCCGGCCCGCCGGGTCGATGTCCAGCCCCAGGCTGTGCGGACCCACCCGGGCGAGGCCCGTGTCGAGCAGGCCACCGACGAGCGGGTCCGCGGCGCCCGGCAGCCGTCCCGGCCCGGCGCAGTTCACGACCGCGGCGTAGTCCGCGAGGCCCGGCCAGGCGGCGACCCCGCCACGGCGGATCTCCAGCAGCCCCGCCTCGCGCAGGGCGACCACCCGGGCCGCGATCTCGGGGGCCATCCGGTGCCGGTGACACTCCCAGGCCCGGGCCAGGTGCCGCAGGAAGGCGTCCTGCTCCGCACGCGTCAGCGCGGTCCAGAGCCGGTCGAGGAACGGCCGCATCCCGTCGACGACCGGCCGCCAGTCCCCCGCCTCCCCCGCGGCGGACCGTACGGCCCGGACGACGTCCCGCAGCGTGGCACAGTCGTCCAGCGCCGGGGCGGCCGGCGGTGTGGCCTCGGCGGTGTGCGCCAGCGGCAGCAACCCGCGCCGGCTCACGGCGACCACCGGCGCGGTACGGCGCCCGTCGGCGGTGAGGGTGAGGGCGGCGTCGATGGCGGTCAGGCCGGTGCCGACCAGCAGTACGGGCCGGTCGGGCGGGAGCGCCTCCAGCACGCCGGGCGCCCACGGATCGTCGATCGAGCGGGGGTGTTCCAGGGATTGGCGGGCAGGGGCCAGGCCGCCGGTGGCCAGGATGACGTGGTCGGCGTGTACCGCCGTACCGTCGTCGAGGACGACCGTGCCACCGTCGGCGTCCCCCGCGATGCGGGTCGCCCGGTTGGGACGCAGGCGGAACCGGCCGGGTTCGCCGGCGACGGCCTCGTCGAAGACCTCACGCAGGTAGCGGCCGTACTCGCGGCGCGGCCGGAACTCGGCCGGGGCGGCTGCGGACCAGCGCACGAAGTGATCGGCGTCGCCGGGATCGGCGCTCATCGCGCCGGCTCGCGAGTTGAGCACGTGCCAGGGCTGGGCGTTGCCGTAGGCCACCCCGCCGCCCGGCTCCCCGGGTTCGACGAGGACGACGTCGTCGTCGCTGCATCGCAGCAGCTCCCGCGTCATCAGAACGCCGGAGCACCCGCCTCCGACCACCGCCACCGTGCGCCGCATGGCACCTCCCTATCTCCTATCAACACGATAGGGAAAATCGCCTTTTCGCGCCAGGGAGCACGCCGGTTTCGTCACCGTACGCCATCCGGTCCCACCATCCGGATGGCCGCCGCCGGCCCCCTCGGCTCGGGGGCGACCGGCCTGTGACTGCTTCTCGCTGTGCGGGCGACTCCCCGGGAGAGTGGCGGGGTATCTTCGGTGCGCGCCGCCGGCTCAGGGAGGTGGATCATGGGAAGGGTGACCCGTCGCTCGGCCCTCTGGCAGGCAGATCTCGACGGCGGCGTATGCGCCGCCCCCGAGGAGTGCGTCGAAAGCCTGCGCGGCCGGGAGCACACCCCGCTCGTGCTCGAGCATCGCGACCGCGGCAACACGCCCACGCGGGAGGTCTTCGAGGCTCCGTTGCGGCAGGACGTGGAATGGCAGTTCAGCGGCATCGCCTGGCCGTCCGACGTCCGCCCCGGCGTGCTGGTCAGCGTCTCGTGGCAGGCGGGCAAGGACGAGATCCTGGTGCGCACCACCGCCCTGGACGAACCGATGCGGGTGGACGGCGTCGACTACTTCCACGAATACGACCCGCGCGTCGTCACCCGGGAGTTCGCCGCGGACGGCTCCAACCGCGGGAAGGTGCTGCACGCGGTGCGCAAGCTGGGCCGCATCTTCGAGGACGGCAGCGCGCTGCTGCCCGAGCCCGGGCTCGGGCAGCACTGCGGGCTCGGCCGGGGCGCCCGCGGGACGTTCCTGCTGCGCAACGCCGTCGACCAGCTGATCCGCGAGGGATACCTCACCCGCGTGCCCGGCAGCCTCGACTCGGCGGGATACCCGTCCTATCCCGCCGTCGAGGGACAGAAGCCGGCCGAGATGCTGTTCTACGCACCGCTGGTGGAGCCGGCACCGTATCCGGACGACGAGGATGCGCCGGACGCGGACCGCCGGGAGCACCGGGTGAACGGCTTCGTCCGCAGGCTCCCGCCCGGGGCCCACCCGTCGGAGCGGCAGGTGTCGCTGCACGAGCGGGCCGTCGAGGAGGAAGAGGTGGCGGATCCCCTCGCCCCCGGTTACACCTTCGTGCGCAAGCACCACCGCACCGGCTGAGCGCCCCGGCCGCGGGCGCGGCAACGCCGGCGGCCGGGGAGATCAGAATTCGTTGACGGTGATCGCGGCGTCCTCGGAGAGCCGGTAGCCGACCCCGTACACGGTCGTGACGAAGTCCGGGTCGCCGAGCTTGGTCCGCAGCCGGCTCACGTGCACGTCCACCGTCCGCACGGTGGTGTGGGTGTGGCCCCAGACGTGGCCCAGCAGCTGGCTGCGGCTGAACACCTGCCGCGGGTTGCGGGCCAGGAAGACGAGGAGCTCGTACTCCAGCCGGCTGAGGTCGAGCGTCCGGCCGTCCAGGGTGGCGCTGCGCGGCCGCAGATCCAGGCGGAGGCCGGCGGACGCCGGCTCGGGGCGGGCCGCCACCACGGGCGCGGGCGGGTCCAGGGCCACGTCGGTGCCGGGGCCCGCGGCCTCCACCAGGTCGCGCAGGGCGGCGAGCACCCGCTCGCTCTCCTCGGATCCCGGCGAGCCGAGCGTGATGGTGACCGTCACGGACGAGGCGTTGCCGGCGGAGAGCGGGCGCAACCGGGTGAGGCGGGGCCGACCGGCGGGGCCGCGGCGGGCGGGGGCCGTACGGCTCAGGGACAGGTCGGCGACGGCGAGAACAGACATGCATTGCCTCCGGAGGGTGTCACCGCTGCCGGGTGTCGGCGGCGGGTGAACAATACTTCTCCCATGTGTGGGATAGGTTTAGTGGCGCATCGATGCGCACAGGTTCACGCGAAAGAGGGAACGGCCGGGAAAGGCATCATCGCCGACCCGAGCACAGCATCCGGAAGACTCAGCTCACCGGTTCGGCCCGACAGCGCAACATCTGGCGCTCGCACACCGGAGTAGATCGATGGCGAGGCGGGACGTCAGTCGTACGTCGCGCAACCGCATGTCATCAATCCTTCTCGCTGCGTCCACTCCGGTCAAAACAAATCCACGATGCGGGAGTATTTTCCCCCGAAAGCACCTGGGTTGATCATCGATGCCCGGAAAAGTGACGCCGCACACATTTGACCATTTCGCATCACGGTTCTCGCCGATCTGCGCGGTGCCGTACCCGGACGTTCAGATTCTGCGGGAAGGACGTGAAGGTCGTCCGTTCGGTGACCGGTCCCGCGGAATGGTCCGGCTCCAGATCGAACGCGCGGGACAGCACCGAGACGATGACGGCGGCCTCGATGAGGGCGAGGTTGCGGCCGGGACAGAACCGCGGGCCGGTGCCGAACGGCGCGAACGGCAGGGACTCGGCGGGCAGGTCCCCGTCGAGCCAGCGCTGCGGGCGGAACACGTCCGGCTCCGGGAAACGTCCACGGTCCCGCAGCGCGCCGTACGAGGTGAGCACGAAGATCAGCTTGTCCTCGGGCACCCGCAGCGGACCGTCCTGAGTGTCCAGCGTGACGTCGGCCGTCGGCTGCAGGACCAGGTACGGCGCCACGGGCCGAAGCCGCAGCGTCTCGTCGACCACGGCCTGCGCGTACCGGAGGCGGCTCACCGTGGCGGGGTCGGACGGGAACCACTCGGCGCCGAGCACCTCGTCGGCCTCGGCGCGGACCCTGCGCAGCTCAGCGGGGTTCTCGGCGAGGTAGTGGATCGCCCAGGCCGCGGTGGACGAGGTGGTGTCCTCGCCCGCGAGAAGCATGGTGAGGACGTTGCCGAAGACCTCCTCGTCGGTGGCGGCCGGCTCGTTCTCCAGCGGCTTGACCAGCGCCTCGAGGAACGTGGCCGGCGCCGCACCGGCCGCGATCCGGTTCCGCGCCTCGGCGAACCGGTCGCGGACCAGATCCTCGATCTCGCGCACGGTCGCGTCCAGGCGCCGGTCGCGCGGCAACTTCACATACCGCCAGTACGGGAACGGCGCCTGGATCCGCCGCGCGAGCTCCGGGAACAGCATCGGCAGCCGGCGGTGCAGCCCGTCGCCGGTGTGCTCCAGCGCGTTCAGGTCGTGACCCATCGCCAGGCCGACCGTCACGTCCAGCGTGTAGCGCATCGTGCAGTCGAGCACGTCGACCCGATCCCCGGAGTCCGCGGCGGCGCGCCACAGCCGTTCCAGCCGCTCGGTGACCCGGGTGATGGTGGTGAAGTACTGGCGCAGGTAAGCGGCGTTGAGGCTCTGCGCGGCCACCTTGCGCAGGCGGCGCCAGCGATCCCCCTCGGCGGTGAACACGCCGTGCGGCGCCATCTCGTCGATGATCCGCGACATCACCGCGCTGCGCCGGAAGTCGCCGGGCCGGCGCCGCAACACGACGTCCGCCACGGCCGGGTCCGCGGTGGCGACGGCCTCCTGGCGGGCGAGGTGGAACCGGTAGGTCAGCCCGTAGGCGTCACACCACCGTTCCAGCACGCGGTTCGCGACGCCGCCCCGCACGAATTCCGGCAGGTTGCCGAGGACGGGAAGGGGCCGCGGACCGGGAAGATCGCCGACGGTACGGACGGTCGCGGAGGTACGGCTGGTGTCCACCATGCATCCAGTGTCGTCGCTGACCGCCCCGATGTGCACCTGGCGCCCGCCTCCCTTCCCGATCGCACCTGCCTCGAGGCCAACTCTAAGCGATTTCGGCTCGATATGTAACCCGTACCCCATAGGTTTACTAGGATATGGGATCGACATTGACATCTTTCCAGCGAGGGGGGCACGGTAGGGCCCATGCCCACTCCCTACGGCGGATGCTCGAGCCCCGCCAAGGCTTCAATCGTCCCACTTGGTGGACCACACCCTCGTCACCGCCCGAAGGGGAACCCATGACCGTCAGCTCGCTCGTGGACGCCGACCTCTTCCGTTCCCTGCTGCGGCGCCACGCCGCGGCTGTCGTCGTGATCACCGCGCCTGGCACCCCGCCGGCCGGCTTCACGGCCACCTCGTTCACCTCGGTCTCCCTCGACCCGCCGCTGGTCTCCTTCTGCCTCGCCCGGACCGCCTCGGCATGGCCGGCCGTGCAGACAGCGGAGACCATCGCGGTCCACGTGCTCACCCGCGAGCAGGAGCAGGTCGCGCGCACCTTCGCGACCCGCGGCATCGACCGGTTCGCCACGCACGGCGCGTGGCGAACCGGGCCGGACGGCGTACCGCTGCTCGAGGGCGTGCTCGCCACCCTGGTCTGCCGGGTCACCCAGCGGGTCGACGCCGGCGACCACACGATCGTGCTGGCCACGCCGTCGTCCGGAGAGCACCACGAGGACGCCTCGGTAACCCCGCTCGTCTATCACGACGGCAGCTACGCGCACCTGAAGCGGAGTGCGTAGTGCGCCGACCGGCTCGCTGACTCGCCTGGTGCCTGTCAGGATCGGCGCATGGAGTTCCTGGTCGTCGCCCCGCTGGTCCTGCTCATCCTCGGCCTGATCATGGCGGTGTTCTCGGCGTCGGCGTCGACGAACCGCGACCGCCGGCGTACGGCCGCGCGCCTGGCCGCCATCGAGCACAAGCTCGACGCGGTGATCGCCCACCTCGGCGCGACCGTGCCGGAACCGGAGTACCCGGCCGTGGAGGAGCTGGTGCGGCAGGGCCGGCCGGTCCACGCCGTGCGGGCGTACCGCGCCGAGACGGGCGCCGATCTGCTCACCGCGAAGCAGGCGGTGGACGCGATCAAGGCCCGCATCGGGGCGTAGCCGTGGGGAACCTGTGGGTTCCTATGAAGGCGCTGTCAAAGCCGCAGGCCGTAACGGGCCGCGCCGAATCCCCCTGGTGTACGGGCCGACCGCCGGTCCCGCCGAGGAGGAGAACACCCATGACGTCGATGAGCTCGCTGAGCTCCGCGACCAGCACGTACCGCACGCCGCCGCCCCCGCCGGCCGGGCGTGGCGAGCGCCAGAACCCGATGGCGGCCGTGGCCGAGAAGCTGGGCTTGAGCGCCGACGATCTGAAGAGTCAGCTCAAAGACGGCAAGAGTCTCGAGGACGTCGCCACCGCGCAGGGCGTCTCGCACGACGACCTGATCACCGCGATCAAGGCCGGCATGCCGAGCGACGCCGTCTTCGGGACCGGTGGCGTGGACGCGACCGCGATGGCCGAGAAGATCGCCTCCACCAAGGGCATGCCGCCGCGCCCGCCGGGCGGCCCGCGTGGCGAGAACACCGGGGTGCAGGACTCGTCCAAGCTCAGCCGGCTCAGCGAGCTGCTGGACATGGGCGAGGACGACGTCAGCAGCCAGGCCTCCAGCGCGACGGAACTGGTCAAGCTGCTGCAGAAGAAAGGCGTGGACCTGGGCGCCCTGCGCAACGTGCTCACCAACGGCGACCTCGTCGACGTCGCCGCCTGAGCCCAGGGGGTCCGGCGGGCCACGGGTGACGTATTGGTACTCGTGGTCCCCCCGGCGCCCCGGCAGGCTGGGCGGATGATCACCGTCGCCTCGCTGCTCGGGGTCGCCGCGGTCGCACTCGGCATGGTGCTGACGCCCGGGCCCAACATGATGTACCTCGTCTCGCGCAGCATCACTCAGGGCCGCCGGGCGGGCATCGTCTCCCTGGGCGGCGTCGCGCTCGGGTTCCTCGCCTACCTCACCGCGGCGAATCTGGGCCTGTCGGTCGTCTTCGTGCACGTGCCCGAGGCGTACGTCACGGTCAAGCTGGCCGGGGCGGCGTACCTGGGCTGGCTCGCCATCCGCACGCTGCGCCCGGGCGGGACGTCGGTCTTCACGCCGGGCGAGCTGCCGGTCGACTCGTCGCGCCGGCTGTTCACCATGGGGCTGCTCACCAATCTGCTCAACCCCAAGGCCGCGATCCTGTACCTGTCGCTCATCCCGCAGTTCGTGCGGCCCGAGGCCGGCCACGTGCTGGCTCAGGGGTTCGTGCTCGGGGGCGTACAGATCCTGGTCAGCCTGGCGGTCAACCTCGCGATCATCTGCGCGGCCGGGACCGTCGCGGTCTTCCTCGCCCGCCGCCCCGGCTGGCTCCGGATGCAGCGCTGGCTGATGGGTACGGTGCTCGGCGCGATCGCCGTCCACCTCGCCACCGACCGCGTCCGGCCCGCCTGACCGGCCGATCCGCGATACCGTGGAGCCCGCGAGGCCGGGAACTCGCCGCCACGGGTTCCCGGCCTTTGATCATGTGTGTGAGGCTGTCCGGATGGAACCGCGCCTGCACGCCGTCGCCACCCCGGACGGGCTCACCCTCACCGTCGAGGAGTACGGCGCACCCGGCACTGCCGCCTCGATCGTCTTCCTGCCCGCCCTCGGCGTCCCGCTCGCCTACTACGGCAAGCTCTTCGCGGCCTGGACCGCCCGCGGCCGGCACGTGGTCGGCGTCGAGCTGCGGGGCATGCCGCAGAGCCCGGTCGGCAACCTGCGCAAGGAGTCCTTCGGGTACGCCCACCTGGTCCGGGTCGACCTGCCCGCGGTCTTCGCCGACCCGGCCGTCGCCTCCGCCGGCCGGGTGGTCCTGGTGGGACACAGCCTCGGCGGCCAGCTGGCCCTGCTCTCCGGGGCCGCCGGCACGGTACGCCCCGACGCCGTCGTCACCCTCGGCACCGGCACCAGTTCCACGGCCGCCCGGCGCAGCACCCTGGGCCGGGCCCGCCGCGCGGCCGGCGTACGTTTCGTCGGCGCGGTGACCTGCTCGCTCGGCTACTGGCCCGGTCACCGGCTCGGTTTCGCGGGCCGGCAACCGCGCACGCTGATCACCGACTGGGCGTACGAGGCCCGGCACGGCCGGTACCGGCTGCACGGCGACCGCACCGACTACGAGGCGGCGCTGGCCCGGATGGAGATACCCGTGCTGCTCGCCGGCATCGCGGGCGACCGGATGATTCCGACGGCCGCGGTGGACCACCTCGCCCGGCGACTGCCCCCGCACGTCGACCGGGCCCGCATCGAGGCCGTCCCCGACCACTTCCTGTGGGCCCGCCGCGCCCCGGGCCCGGTCATCGACGACGTCGAAGCATGGCTGGCCCGCCACCAGCTCTAGGAGCGATCGGGCTCAGCGGCGGGCGTAGAGGGCGAGGCGTACCCGGTTGGGGCTGTCGGTCTTGGCCATCAGGCTGGTGACGTGGGTCTTGACCGTCGTCACTCCGATGTGGAGCCGCTCGGCGATCTCGGTGTTCGACAGGCCCTCCGCCACCAGGTCCAGCACGTCGCGCTCCCGGGCGGTCAGGCCCGGGACCCGTTTCGGCTCCCCCACCCGGGCGTCGACGGCGCGGCGGACCAGCCGGCTCAGGACGTCCTGGCTGAACGGGCTGTCGCCGGATGCCGCGCGCCGGATCCCGTCCAGCAATTCCGCCGGGGGTGCGTCCTTGAGCAGGAAGCCGCACGCTCCCGCCGTCAGCGCCGGGTAGAGGTGGTCGTCGTCGCCGAACGTGGTCAGCACCACCACCCGGGCGGCGGGCCGCTCGGCCAGGATGCGGGCGGTGGCGGTGATGCCGTCGACCCCGGGCATGCGCAGGTCCATGACGATGACGTCGGGGGTCAGGCGGGCCGCCAGCGTGATCGCGTCGCGGCCGTTCCCGGCCTCGCCGGCCACCGTCAGGTCCGGTTCGGCCTCGCAGAGCATGCGCAGGCCGGCGCGGATGAGCGGCTGGTCGTCCACCAGCAGGACGCGGATCATCCGGCGCCGCCCGGCCGGTCGGCCGGAACCGTGGCCGGCAGCACGGTCTCGACCCGCCAGCCGCCGTCGTGCGGGCCGGCGGTCAGCCGGCCGCCCAGCACCTCGACCCGTTCGCGCATCCCGGTCAGCCCGTGCCCGCCGCCGGACGGCAGCGCCGGTGCGGTGCCGCCGCCGTCATCGCTCACCGACCAGAGCACGTCGCCGTCGACGAGGTCCACCCGCAGGCGGGCTCGGGCCGCCGGGCCCGCGTGCTTCGCGACGTTCGTCAGGGCCTCCTGGGTCAGGCGCAGCACCGCCATGCCGCGGACCGCGTCGAGGGTCGCGGCCCCGTCGCCGATCGCGCAGTCGACGGTCAGCCCCGCCTGCTCCGCCGTCGACACGGCCGCCGCCAGCGCCGTGGGCAGCGACGTCGGGTCGATCGCGGTGAGCGCCGCGTCCGTGCGTACCGTGGGATCCCGCAACACCGAGACCAGCTTGCGCAGGTCCGCCAGGGCCGCGGTGCCGGTGCGGTGGACGTCGTCGAAGACGTCCGCGACCCGGGGATCGACATCCGGCAGCACATGCCGGGCCACGCCCACCCGCAGCACCATCGAGGCGACGTGGTGGGCGACCACGTCGTGCAGCTCACGGGCGATAGCGCTGCGTTCGTCGGCGCGCGCCGCCCGGCTCTCCGACTCGCGCTGCTGGTGCTCGGCCGCGGCCTTGGCCTCGGCCTGGCGGCCCAGCTCGCGGGTGGTCCGGATGACCAGTCCCAGCAGGACCGGCAGGCCGATCATCGCGATCGCGCCGGAGAGCGGCGAGACCCACGAGGCCAAGTCGCGCGTATAGCCCGCGACGAGGTAGATGGCCGCCACGAGGCTTGCGCCACCCCAGATCAGCAGTGGGCGCGACGCCGCCATGGTCAGCTCGAACAGAGCCCAGCCGGTTCCCACCCGATGGATCGTCGGATCGTCGAGCATCGCGAACGCCACGGCCAGCAGGGCCGACTGGACGAGCAGATTCGGCAGGCGGTGGCGGTGCAGGGTGAGCGCGGCGGTGAACGCGAGCAGCGCGAGGAACCACTGCTGGCCGGTCGTCCGGCGGTCGCCCTCGGTGAACAGCAGGTAGCTGAGGCCGCTGAGGTCGAGCAGCAGCATCCGCACGAGCGTGTCGCGCGCGTCGAAGAGCCGGCCCACCCATCCCACGGGAACCACCCTAGGCGTCATGCGGCGAGTTCCAGCTCCGGCTGCCGGCGGCGGACCACGGTACGCGCGGCCAGCAGGGTCGCCCCGGCCAGCGCCCCGGCGGCGGCGAGGGTCACGGCGTCGGGCCGCAGCAGCGGCTGGCCGCGCAGGGCCTGCCAGGTGAGGAGCAGGGTGAGAAGACCGTACGCAGCGCCGCCGACCGCGAGGAGCCGCACCCGGGTGAGCGCGTCGAACCGGCGCCCCAGCAGCAGGGCGAGCAGCGGCAGCGCCTGCAAGGCGTGCAGTCCGACGAAGTGGCCGATGCGCAGGTCGCCGCCGACCGTGCTCCAGCCGAGAAGCGGAAGTCCCGGACCGCCGTCGGCCACGCCGACGCTGTGCCCGCCGGAGATGTCGGTTCGGCCCGGCGGGACCGCCGAGGACAGCGTCATGGGTACGGCGACCAGCATCCCGAGCATGGACAACCCGAGGCCCCACCGTACGGCGTGAGCGGCGACGCGGTCGGCGATCCGCGCCCGCAGCACGACGATCCCGACCACGAAATGACCGGCGACGAGCACCATGACCGCCGCGCCCATGACCTGCCAGAGTGCCGCGTCCAGCGGCGTGGCCTCGTTGAAGTGGCTGGTCCTGCCGCGCACGACCTGGGTCACGATGACGACCATCTCCAGCACGCTCGCCGCGACGACCACGGTGGCAGCCCACTCCGCGGCACGGCTGCGCCGGGGCAGCAGGGAGAGCATCCAGGCGAGGGTGGTGGCGTACAGGGCGAAGGACACGGCGAACTTGAACGGCTTGGCCCAGATCGGCATGCCGACCAGCACCCGGGGATCGGCGATGAGGCCGACCGCGGCGACCAGGGCGAGCGCCGCCATCGCGGCGGTGAAGACCATCAGGGGGCGGTGCAGGCGCGTCACGGATGTCATACCGCCGATGCTGTCCGGCGTCACGGCCGGAATCGTCCGCCCGCGGGCCCGTCCCCTCCTCCCTGGGTAGGAGCCGGGTGGCCATACTGGCGGGCGTGAACGAGGTCGTGTTCCCGCGCGGTACGGACGGTCGGCGCAGCAGTTCGGAGCTGGGCCGGCAGGTGGTGGCCGACGCGCTGCGCGCAGCGGACTTGGCGGCCGCCGGCGCCGCCGCGGCGGAACGTGACTGGCGCAAGGGCTACCTGCGCCACTTCCGGGCCCTGGTCGAGGCCGGAGACGGGTACGCCGTGGCAGCCGCCGGCCTGGCATCCGTGCACGAGCGGATGCGGGTGGAGCACGACGGTGACGACGTACCCCTGGCGGAGGTGTTCGACGCGGACCCGGCACCCCTCGGGACGGTGACCGTCGCCGGCGACGAGAAGCCGGAGCGGGAGCTGACGGTGCCGTACCGGGGTGAGACCCTTCGCGGGGACAGCCTGCACCGGCAGCTCGACAGGTGGGTCGCCGCCGGGACGATCGAGGCCTCCTGCGCGGAGATGGTCCGGGAGGTCGCCGCCAACCCGGGCTAGCTCGACCTCTCCGACCTGCGCCTGGTGGTGCTCGGCGCGGGCAGCGAGATGGGCCCGCTGCCGGCGGTGCTCGGGTGGGGCGGCACGGTCGTGGGCGTGGACCTCCCCCGGCCCGCCGTGTGGGCCAGGGTGGCCGCGACGGCCCGCCGCGGCGCCGGCACGCTCATCGCGCCCGGCGCCTCGATCGACACGGCCGGCGCCGACCTGCTCAGCGGGCTGCCCGAGGTCGAGCGGTGGCTGCTCGGCATCGAGGGGCGCCTGGTGCTCGGCAATTACGTGTACGCGCCCGGCGCGGCGTACGCCCGGCTCTCCGCGGCCGTGGACGCGCTGGCCGTACGCCTCACCGCAAAGCGCCCGGACACCGCCCTGGCCTTCCTCGCCACCCCGACCGACGTCTTCGCGGTGCCGGGCGACGCCGTCGGCCAGGCGACCGAGCGCTACCGCCGGCGCTCCCGGGCGGCCCGGCTCGCCCACCTGGTCTCCGCGGAACGGTTGCTGACACCCAACTATCCGCCGGGCGCCGACCCCGGCATCGCCGACAGCCTCGTCCCGCAGCAGGGCCCGAACTACGCCCTCGCCAAACGCATCCAACGGTGGCGGGCGTCGACGGCCCGGCGCGCCGGCACGACGGTGAGCTTCTCCGTCGCGCCGCCCACCCGGACGAGGTCCGTGACCAGCAACCGCCTCCTCGCGGCGGCGTACGCGGGAGCGCACTTGTTCGGGGTGGAGATCTTCGAACCGGCGACGAGCACCAAGCTGATGGCCGCGCTGCTCGTGCACCAGCTCCGCAATCCGCGTCCGGCCGCGGCGCAGGCCTGGCAGGACGAGACGGTCGGCGCCGCGCACGGCGGGCTGTGGCGGGTCGCCTACCAGCCGCGCAGCGCCCTCGGCCTGGCCGCCCTGCGGGGCCTGCCGGCCGCCGTCCGCTAGCCGATCGCGGGGTGGCCGAACAGCCCCGGAAGGCCCCCGCTGTGCAGGAACACCACCTTGCCGTCGGGCGGGGTCGCCCGCAGACCGGCGAGGGCGCGGCCGGTGTAGGTCGGGTCGAGGAAAAGCCCCTCCGTGCGAGCCGCGAGGATCAGGGCCGAGCGCACCGGGTCGGTCAGCGCCGCGTATCCCGCGCCGACGTGCGACTCGTCGATCTGCAGCTCCGCCGGGTCGGCCTTCGCCCCCATGCCGTCGAGCAGGGCGGCCACCGTGGCCCGGGGGTCGGGGAGGGCGCCGGTGTCCACGCCGTACACGCGGTGCGGGCCCAGGTGGGCCACCAGGCCGGCCATCGTGCCGCCCGAGCCCAGCGCGACCACCACCGTGGCGAAGTCCGGCAGTTGGGTCAGCAACTCGCGGGCGCAGTCGACGTACCCCAGCGCCGAGACCGGCGATGTGCCGCCGAACGGGATGACATAGCCGTCCTGCGCGGCCGCGACCTCGTCGAGCGGGTCGGCGCCGGCCCAGACCACCGACGCGCCCGCCATCTCGTCGAGGATCAGGTTGCCGCGCGCATTCGCCGGCGGCTCGCCGCGCAGCACGAGCGTGCACTGCAGGCCGAGCCGGGCGGCGGCCGCCGCGGTCAGCCGGGCATGGTTGGACTGCGCCGCCCCCGTGGTCACCAGCCGCGTCGCGCCCGCCCGCAGCGCCTCTGCGCAGGTGTACTGCAGCTTGCGCACCTTGTTGCCGCCACCGCCCAGCCCGGTGAGATCGTCGCGTTTGATCCACAACTCGTCGAGGCCCAGCGCCGCGGCGAGGCGCGGGGCCGGTTCCAGCGGGGTCGGCCAGCTGCCCAGGGGGATCGGGGTGACATCCACGGTGCCGAGCATAGGATGCCGGGCGTGGAACTGCGGGGTGTGCTCCTCGACCTGGACGGCACCCTGGTGGACCACGCGTCGGCCGCCGACGCCGGGCTGCGGGCCTGGCTGCCGAAGATCGGCCGGGCCGCGACCGACGCCGCGGTCGCCCGCTGGACGGCCCTCCAGGAACCGCACCTCGCGGCCTGGCGGGCGGGCACGATCAGTTTCGCGGAGCAGCGCCGTCGCCGGTTACGCGACTTCCTGGGTACGACCGCAGCAGACGCCGAGCTGGACGACATCTTCGCCGGCTACCTGCACCATTACGAGGCGGCCTGGCGCGCCTACGACGACGTTCCCGACGCGTTGCGGGCGATCGCCGAGGCGGGGCTGGCGACCGCGGTGCTGACCAACGGCTCCACCGTGCAGCAGCGCAAGAAGCTGGAGCGGACCGGTCTCGGCGGCCGGGTCGGACCGGTCTTCACGGTCGAGGACCTCGGCGCCGCGAAGCCGGATCCGGCGGCGTTCGCGCGGGCCTGCTCCCGCTGGGGTCTGGCGCCGGCCGAGGTGCTCAGCGTCGGCGACGACCACGCGTACGACGTGGCCGCCGCCCGGGCCGCGGGGCTGCGGGCCGCCCACCTGGACCGGCTCGGCACCGGACCGCCCGGCGAACCCACCCGCCTCATCACCCTGCGCGACCTCGGCCCGCTCCTGAACGCCACGTCGATCTAAGCTTCTCGATCATGGCGATGCAATCGGGCACAGTGCGGGTGGCGGTCCAGATCGCGCCGGAGCGGGCGGACTATGCCCGGATCCGGGAGGCGGCGAGCGAAGCGGACCGGCTCGGCGCCGACGCGATCTTCACCTGGGATCATTTCTTTCCGCTCGGCAAGGACCGGACCGGCAAGCATTTCGAGTGCTGGACGACGCTCGGCGCGTGGGCCGAGTCCACCGGACGTGCCGAGATCGGCGCCCTGGTCAGCTGTGTCGCGTACCGGAATCCCGACCTGCTCGCCGACATGGCTCGCACCGTCGACCACATCAGCGGCGGGCGGTTGATTCTCGGGCTCGGGGCCGGCTTTCGCGGGTGGGAGGCCGAGCAGTACGGCTACGACTTCGGTTCACCGGCCCAGCGCGTCGAGGACCTGCGGAACGCGTTGGACCGCATCGAGCGACGGCTGGCCGTGCTGAACCCGCAGCCCACGCGCAAGATTCCCGTACTGGTCGCCGCCGACGGGCCCAAGGCGCTGCGCTCGGTGGCCCGGTACGCGGACATCTGGCACACCTTCGCGAAGGGTGACGCACTCGGCGAGAAGGCGCGGCAGCTCGACGGCTACTGCCGGGAGCTGGGGCGGGACCCGGCCGAGATCGAGCGGTCGTCGTTCGTGGACGGCGACCCGTGGACCGTCGGACCGCAGCTTCGCGAGCACGGCGTCGGGATGTTCACCGTGCTCACCCACGGGCCGGACCACGACCTGGACGAGCTGCGCCGCTGGCTCACGTGGCGCGACGAGCAGAACGCCGGCCGGGCCGGCGCCCGAAGGTCTGCACGAGCAGGGTGAGCACGCCGGCGGCCACGATCGCGGCGACGTTGATCAGCAGCTGCAGCGCGGAGCCCGCGGCCTCGTTCGTCACCCCGTACGCCAGGGCGACGGCCGCGTTGGCCGCGGCCGGGACCGTGGTCACCGAGATCAGCACCCCGACCAGCGTGCCGGCCTTGGCCGAGGTCAGCGAGAGCATGCCGGCGATGCCGGCGAGGAAGCCGACGACCCAGCTGAGCGCATCCGGCTGCCAGATGAAGCTGGTCAGCGGCCGCTCGCTCAGCAGCATCGACTTCTCCACCAGGCCCAGCGCGTCGAGCAGCCGGGTGGTGGCCACGGTGGCCACCATGCCGGCGGCGAATCCCACGGTCAGCGCGATGAGCGCGTGGCGGACCAGGGTCCACCGGCGGCGCACGACCCCGACGCAGAGGGCGGCGAGCGGGCCGAACTCGGGACCGACGACCATCGCGCCGACGATGAGGATGGGCTGGTCCAGCAGGACGCCGATGCCGGCGATCGCCGTCGCGACGATCATGAACGTCAGGAAGGCGCCGGAGAGTTCGCTCTCGGCGGCCGTGGTGTGCTCGATCTCCTCCCACACCACCGCGTCGACGCCGAGGCCGGGGACGCGTTTCTCGGCCCGGGCGGCGGACGCGGAGAGGGTGGTGTCGACCCGTTCCAGCATGATCGAGCCGTCCCGTTCGATGCCCAGCTCGCGCAGCCGCTCGATGATGTCGCTCGCGCCCTCCCGGACGACGTCGCAGAGCACGAGGTCGCCGACCGGGTCCCGGGCCGTGCCCGCGAGCACGACCACGTGGGTGACCGCGTCGTCCGCGGTCAGCAGCTTTTCGACGGCCTCGGTGGTGGCCGGCGGCGAGATGATCCGGAGGTGCAGCACCCGGTCATCGAACCATCCGTCAGCCGTGGACGGGCCCGGAGGTGCCGGTCAGCCGCCCGCCGGTGCCGTTCCAGCGCAGCGCCACGATCTCGGCGGCCACGCTGACCGCGGTCTCCTCCGGGGTCCGGCCGCCGAGATCGAGCCCGATCGGCGACGAGAGCCGGGCCAGCTCGTCCTCCCCCAGTCCGGCCTCGCGCAGCCGCTTGAGCCGCTCGTCGTGGGTACGCCGCGAGCCCATCGCGCCCACGTACGCCACCGGCAGTCGTAGCGCCACCTCGAGCACCGGCACGTCGAACTTCGGGTCGTGGGTCAGGACGCACACCACCGTACGCCCGTCCAGCCGGCCCGCCGACGCCTCTGCCGCGAGGTGGCGGTGCGGCCAGTCCACCACCACCTCGTCGGCGCCGGGGAACCGTCCGGCGGTGGCGAACACCGGCCGGGCGTCGCAGACGGTGACCCGGTAGCCGAGGAAGGCGCCGATCCGGGCGACCGCGGCGGCGTGGTCGGTGGCGCCGAAGACGAGCATCCGCGCGGCCGGTGCGAAGGAGTGGACGAACACCGTCAGCCCGGTCCCCCGCCGCTGACCGTCCGGCCCGTAGTGCAGCAGCCCGGTACGCCCGGCGGCCAGCAGGCCCCGGCCGTCGTCGGTGGCGGCGTCGTCGATCCGGTCGCCGCCCAGCGAGCCGTGCCGCCCGTCCGGCGTGACCACGAGGTGCCGCCCGACCCGGTCCGGCGGACCCTCCACACAGGCCAGCAGGGCCACCGGCCGGTCGCCGTCCACCGCCTCAACGAGCATCGGGAGCTCCGGGAAGCCGGCCGGCTCGACGAAGAGCTCGATCGTGCCGCCGCAGGGCAGCCCCACCTCGAAGGCGTCGTCGTCGCTGACGCCGTACCGCGCGGTGCAGGCGGCGCCGGTCTCGGCCACCTCGCGGCACAGGTCGTGCACCGCGCCCTCGACGCATCCCCCGGAGACGCTGCCCACGGTGGTGCCGTCGGCGAGGACCAGCATCGACGCGCCGGGGCCGCGGGGCGCGCTGGACCAGGTCGCGGTCACGGTCGCCAGCGCGGCCGGCCGGCCCGCACGCCAGGCGCGCAGCAGCTCGCCGAGAACATCACGCACGGCCGGTCACCTCGGCACCAAGGTCACCGGGCACGTCGAGGTCGGTGTCGTCCGCGACGTCCCCGACCGGCACCACCCGGACCTCGGCGGCATGGTCGCGCAGGTACGAGCGGGCGCCGCGGTCGCCGGTCGCGGCGGCGGCCACCCCGTCCCAGTGGTCGCGGCCGAGCAGTACCGGGTGGGAGCGGCGGCCGGCGTACCCGCCCATGGCGAGCGCAGCGGGCGAGGCGAGGGCGGCGACCCGGCGTACCGCTGCGGCCGTGACGCCCGGCATGTCGACCAGCAGGACCACGGCCGCGGCGGCCGGCGTGCCGGCCAGCGCGGCGAGGCCGGCCCGCAGCGACGACGCCATGCCGGTCGCCCAGGCGGGGTTGTCGACGTACGCGAGGCCGGGAACCGCCGCACGGACCCGGGCGGCCTCGGCTCCCACCACGACGATCGTCCGGGCCAGGCCCGCCTCGGTCGCGACCGCGGCCGCGCGCTCGACGAGCAGGCTTCCCTGCCAGGGCACCAGCGCCTTGGGCATCCCGTACCGCTGCCCGGCGCCGGCGGCGAGGACCAGCCCGGCGATCTCCATGCCGGCGAGCCTAGCCCCGTGACGGCAACCCGACTCGTCGACAGCGCGGATTTGCCGGGTTGCCTACTGTCGGCGCATGAAGGCAGCAATTGTCGGTGCCGGGCCGACCGGGCTCTTCACCGCCATCGCGCTGGCCCGCCGCGGACACCCGGTGGCCGTGGTCGACCGGGATCCGGGACCCGCGGCGGACGGCAGCTGGCCGCGCCGCGGCGTCATGCAGTTCCACCATCCGCACGGCGTCCGCGAGCAGGTCCTCCAGGCGATCCGGGCGGAGATGCCGGAGGTCGAGGCGGCCCTCCTTGCGGCGGGCGCGGAGCGGTCCATCGTGCCGGCGGCCGACGGGCGCCCGGCGATGGCGGTCGGGCTGCGCTGCCGCCGAATGGTCTTCGAGCGGGTGCTGCGGGAGGCCGCAATCGCCGAGGCCGGCGTGACGATCGTCCAGGGCAGCGCCGAGGACGTGCTGCGTGCCCGCGGGCGGGCCGCCGGTCTGCGCGTCGACGGCGGGGAGCTGGCGGCCGACCTGGTGGTCAACGCCTCCGGCCGGGCCGGACGGATCACCGACGACCTGCGCGCCCCGGCCGAGGGCGGGGACTGCGGGATGTCCTATGTGTCCCGCCACTACGCGTTGCTGCCCGGCGCGGAACACGGGCCGGTCAACTCGCCGCTCGGGTTGATCACCCGGTTCCACGGCTTCCTCGCCGGGATGTTCCTCCAGGACAACCGGACCGTGTCGGTGTTCCTCGCGCGGCTCAGCTCCGACCGGGAACTCGCCGGGCTGCGCCACCAAGAGGCGTTCGACGCGGCCGTACGCGTCCTCCCGGGCATCGCCGAATGGACGGAGCCGGACCGGACCCGGCCGACGACGCCGGTGCTGGCCGGCGCCGGGCTGCACAACTCGTTCCGCGGCCAGCTCGACGCCGGTGGCAGGGTTCCCCTGCCCGGCCTGGTGCATCTCGGCGACGCGGTCTGCACCACCAATCCGACCGCCGGCCGGGGCATCGCGACGTCGCTCATGCAGGCCCGGCAGTTCGTCCGGACGCTGAAGGGCGACGTCGAGTCGGCGACCGTGGCCTTCGACGAGTGGTGCACCGGCCACATCCGGCCCTGGTTCGACGACCACGTGGCCTGGGACGCCGACGAGATCCGCCAGTGGGCCGGCGAGGATGTCGACCTGGACCGCCCGCTCACCTCCGGTCACGTCGTCGCCGCCGCGCAGGCCGATCCGTCGCTGATGCGGATCGTCGGGCCGTACCTGGCGATGAAGGCGCTGCCGGCGACGCTGGCCGAGGTGAAACCGCGGGCGCGGGAGATCTTCGCGGGCGGCTGGCGCCCGCCGGTGCCCGCGACACCGACCCGCGACGAGCTGGCGGCCCTGGTACGCCGGAGCACCGCACTCAAATGACGGGCACGCGGGAGCGCAACCGGCGCAGCATGCGGGCGTCCCCGAAGCCCACCGCCCGGGCGGCCGCCTCCACCGTGGCGCCGTGCCCGATGAGGTGTTCCGCCCGCTCCACCCGCAGCAGCTGCTGGTAGCGCAGCGGGGTCTGGCCGGTGGCCGCCTCGAACCGCCGGGTCAGGGTCCGCTCGCTCACCCCGGCCGCCGCGGCCAGCTCGGTCAGCGGCAACGGCTCGGTGAAGCCCGCGTCGATGCGGTCCTGCACCCGGTGCACCGCGTCGCTGAGGTGGGCCCGGTGCCGCAGCATGGCGCTGGACTGCTGCTCGTGGCCGTTGCGGCGGGCGTACAC
This sequence comes from Actinoplanes sp. NPDC051475, assembly GCF_040689425.1. NCBI lineage: Bacteria > Bacillati > Actinomycetota > Actinomycetes > Micromonosporales > Micromonosporaceae > Actinoplanes > Actinoplanes sp. NPDC051475. Next base: position 233,727 of record NZ_JBFAZZ010000013.1, on the reverse strand, counting down.
GACCATCTGGCGGGCGACCCGGGCGGCCACCGCCGGGCCGTGGGCGACGGCGATCAGGTGCAGGGCGAGGTCGATGCCGCTGGCGATGCCCGCGGACGTCACCACCCGGTCGTCCTCGACGTAGAGCACGTCGGGAATCAACTGCGCGCGCGGGTAGCGCCGGGCGAGCTCGTCCTGCACGTCGTGGTGGGTCGTGCAGCGCCGGCCGTCGAGCAGGCCGGCGCGGCCGAGGGCGTCGGCGCCCGCGCAGATGCTGGCGACCGTGCCGCCGGCGGCGTGGTGCGCGGCGATGCGGTCGAGCGTGCGGCGCTCGAGGTGGCCGCTTCCGGCCAGGTGCGGCGAGCGCCAGCCCGGCACCACCACCAGGTCGGCCGGCGTGAGCTCCGGCCAGCTGGTCTCGGCGCGCAGGCCGACGCCCTGGTGGGTGGCGACGTCGGGCTGGTCCGCGACGTAGGACAGCGGGTGGTCGTGCCCGACGTCGGCCGCGGTCGAGAACACCTGGGCGGGACCGGCGAGGTCCAGCAGGTGCAGCCCGGGCACGAGGACGAACACGACGCGGCTCACGATCCGGTCAGCTCCCCCGTCAGTTCGGCCACGGTGGCGATGGTAGCGAAGCGGCCGGCGAGGGCGTACTCCGTGCGGGACACCACGTCCTCGGCGGGCAGGGTGCGCGGGTCCGCGAGCAGCTCCTCGAGCGTCTGGTCCGCCGGGGCGTCCCAGTGCGGGATCGGGAAGGTGGCGGTGGCGTCGGTGACGAAGGTGACGGCGTACCCGAGGTCCGAGCCGACCCGGGTGGTGGTCTCGACGCATTGCTCCGTACGGATGCCGCAGACCGTCAGGTGACGCACGCCGCGGGCGGTCAGCAGCTGCTGCAGGTTGGTCGTGGTGAAGGCGTTGTGAGAGGTCTTCGTGATGATCGGCTCGCCGGCGCGCGGAGGGAGCTCGGCGAAGACGCGGACGTGGCCGCTCGCAGGATCGAAGACGCCGCCGCTGCCGGGTTCGGCGTGCAGCACCCACACCACCAGGTCGCCGGCGGTACGGGCGGCGTCGACGAGCCGCTGCACCCGCTCGGCGATCTCCGGGTTGCTGACGGCCTGCCACAGCGGGCGGGCGCGGAAGGACTCCTGGACGTCGATGACGATGAGCGCGTTGGTCATACCGGCAATCCTGCGTCACCGGCGGGCACCGGGGTAAGGCACGGACGCGTCCTGCACCGGAACGATCCGGTCAGCGGGACACGTCGGCGGCCGACGTCAGGGCCGCGAGGTCCGCCCGGGACGGCAGGCCCTCGCAGTCACCGGGAACTGTCACCGCGAACGCCCCCGCTGCGATGGCGGTCGCGAGCCGGGCGGCGGGTGCGGCGCCGGCCAGGCGGTCGGCGAGGTAGCCCGCGACGAAGGCGTCCCCCGCGCCGACCGGGTCGACCACGCTCACGGCCAGCGCCTCGACCGAGTGCCGTTCGCCGTCGATGAGGGCGGTGCAGCCGCGGGCGCCGTCCTTGACCACCACCTCGGCGGGGCCGAGCGCCGCCAGGCCGTCGACGGGCGGCCCGTCCACGAACAGCGCCGCCTCGTCCGGGCCGGCGAAGACGAGGTCGGCCCGGGAGACCAGGTCGCGCAGGACCGGCCCGGCGTCGAAGCGGGACCACAGCTTGGCCCGGTAGTTCACGTCCACCGACACCGCCACGCCCGCGGCCCGCGCGGTCTCCACGGCCTGGAAGACGGCCGCCCGGGCGGAGTCGCTCAGGGCCGGCGTGATGCCGGTGACGTGCACGATCGCCGCCGAGCGCAGGGCGTCGACCGGGATGTCGGAGGGCGCGAGCCGGGAGCCGGCGCTGCCCGCCCGGTGGTAGTCGACGTGCAGCAGGGAGCCGGTCCGGCGGTGCTTCACCATGAGGCCGGTGAACGACGGGTCGCGGATGACCACGGCGTCGACGCCCTCCGCGCGCAGCCGGCGGGCGATCAGGTCGCCGGTCGCGTCGGGGCCGACCCGGCCGATCCACGTCGCCGGCAGGCCGAGGCGGGCGACGCCGATCGCGACGTTGCTCTCCGCTCCGCCGATGCCGAAGCCGAAGCCGCGCGCGTACTCGAGCGGGCCGATGCTGTCGGCGGAGACCAGGCCCATGGTCTCGCCGAAGGTGAGCAGGCCGGTCATGAGCGCGCGTACGCGACCGCGTCAGCCGCCCGCCGCGCCCGGTCGGCGAGCTGGGCGAGGCTGCCCCCGGAGGCGGCGTCCCCGAGCAGCGGACCGCCCAGCCCGACCGCCGCGGCACCGGCCGCAAGCCAGGTGGTCACGTCGGCTATCTCGATGCCGCCGGTCGGCATGATGCGTACGCCGGGCAGCGGCCCGTGCAGGTCCTTGAGGTATCGGGGTCCCACCGCCGAGGCAGGGAACAGCTTGATCAGCGGCGCACCCGTACGCGAGGCGGCGAAGATCTCGCTCGGGGTGAACGCGCCCGGGTAGACCGGCACGTCGTACCCCTCGAGACCGGGCACGGCGACCGGCGAGACGAGGAAGGCGGCGCCGGCGTCGATGCTCGCCTTGGCGTCGTCGGCGCTGAGGACCGTGCCCGCGCCGACCACGACGTGCCCGGGCAGCTGGCGGCGCAGTCCGGCGATGGCCTCGAGCGCGCCCCGGGAGGTCAGGGTCACCTCGAGCGCGGTGATGCCGGCCCCGACCAGCACGTCGCTGACCGCCGAGAACGCGTCCGCGGTCGGCGCCCGCAGGACCGCCACGACGCCGCTGCGCACCACCGCTTCCGTGACCGACAAGTCCGACATGGACGCCTCCCCACGAGTTCCACCACCTGACCCGATGATCGCGCGCCGCGGCCGGGCTCAGCCAGTGACGCTCGACTCCTGGGACGCCGGGCCGCGCCGCATGTACGACCGGCGCGATCGCGGCGGCTGCTCGGCCGGCGGGGGCGGCGGCGACGCCTCGATGCCCAGTTCCTCCCGGATGGCGGCCTCCAGCTGCTGCATCACCAGCGGCACGTGCCCGAGCATCTCGCGCACCGACTTGGCCGGATCCACGCCCGGCGGCGGGGTCGGGCGCTCCCCGTACAGCTTCTCCAGCAGCAGGTGCACGGCCAGGGCGGCGCTGCGTACCTGCCCCGAGGCCAGCAGGCGCACCTCCATCAGCGCCGGGCCCACGTCGTCCAGATAGGCGAACGGTCCGGGCAGCGGGCGGCCCGCGTCCAGCGCGGCACGAGCCCTGTACGTCGCCCGCTCGAACTGGGTCAGCAACGCCACGTACGCGTCCCGGCGCTCGGCGTACCACCGCCGGGTCCGCTTGGCGCGGCGGCGCAGATAGTTGTCGCGGGCCGACACGAGAACCGTCACACCCGCCCCGACCAGGGCGAACACGGCGGCGATGAGGGGCAGGCCCCACCACGGGATCTCAGACACCCGACAACCGTAGCGATGCCCCGCCCGCGGGGCCCGGGCCTGCCCCAGATCGTGACCGGGCGTCCGCCGGATGCATCCGCTCGGCGGGTCGCTTCCGCTCTCTCCACGGTACGGGCGGTGTCCGGCGCCGCCTCGACCCGGCGACGACGGCGCCGGTCCGGGCCGTTGGGCCGCCTCCGGCATGGCGGCGAGCCACGGTCACCGCGAGGCGCTCCGCGACGGCCCTTACGGGCGCGTCCCCGCCGGGCCGCGTCGGCCGGGTAGAGCCCGGCCGCGGGCAACGCGGCGCCGAGCAGCGTGAGGGCCTCGCAGCGGTGGCGCGCTACGGCGCGCTTGCACCGGACGCACCCGCCGCCGCTGTGCCCAGAGCACCGTCCAGAGTGCGCCTGGACCAGCCGACAGCCGACAGATAGGTGCTGACCATGTTCTCGATGCCGACCATTCTGAGCGCGGCGGCCGGCTCTCCTTGCTCGTACGCACGCACCACGGAAAGAACCTGCCCCAAGTCGCCGATGCCGTCCGTCAGAGCTTCAGCGACCGCGGCGGAGAGCGGCAGCTGCGAGATGAGATCGCCGGTCGACTCGGCCAGCAGGTCGGCGATTCCGGACAGCAGACCGACCGTGAAAGCGGCGCCGCCGGCGATTCCTGCGTCTTCTGCGACGAGTTGACACAACCGAGCCCTGATCATGGTCGCCATCAGTTGTTCCTCGGTGGCTTCGGTGAGATCGCTGAACAGCATCAGCGTCACCCATTGCCGCAGGGTGTCCGTGCCGAGCAGCACGGCCGCGTCGCGCACGGAGGACACCCGGGCGCTCAGCCCGGACGCGGCCGCGTTCGTCGCCTGCAACAGTCGATAGGTGATCGCAGGGTCACGGCTGATCAAGGTCACGACCTCGTCGAGATCCTGCTCGGTCGCGCTGAGGGCGGCGATCAATTGCAGGCGACCGATCCGTGTCGGCGACAGTGAGGCCTTCGACAGGATGTGCGGGCGTCCCAGTACGTGCCCCTGGAAGAATTCGAATCCCAACTCCATTGCGCCCTGCAGTTGGTCCTCCGTCTCGAGCCGCTCGGCGATCAACTGCAGGTGGGGGAACTCGCGGCAGCGCCGGACCGTCTCGGCCGCCTCGGTCGCGTCGGAGTCCAACATGTCGATCTTGACGTAGGTGACCAGATCGAGTAAGCGCTCACTTTCCGTGCCCCGCACGAAGTCGTCCAACGCGAGAGTGAAACCTCTGTCGACCAGCGATTGGACCCCGGCGACGACAGTGTCGTCCACGTGAACCGTTTCGATGATCTCGAGTACGGCTTGGTTGGCGTCGAACGGAACCGGTAGGTCGCCGACGAGAAACTCCCGGGTGACGTTGACGAAGCAGGCCTTCGAGCCCGCCAGCTCGGCCAGACCGAACTCGGTGAACGCGGCGATGATCACCCGGCTTGTCGCCTGCGCGGATCGTTGTGATGCGTTCTCGGCGTCCGAGGCGTCGCGGAACAGCAACTCGTAGGCGATCACGTCACCGGAGCGATCGTAGATCGGTTGACGGCCCACATGGACGAACCGGATCTCGTCACCGTTGGCGGCAGCCGAACTTGTCATACCATCGACGGTATGCCCAAGACCCCCCTCCGGGCCGGGCTACCGAAATCTCTACGCTTCTGTGGGACGTTGGTGCAGGACCCGACGCGGCACCGCCAGACCTGCGGCAGGATGCAGCGCAGGTGGTGATTCTTCTCGTTGGCGGCGGGACCACTTATCCCGGTCGGCTGCATCGCCGGCAACCTACGCGGTCCGGGTGCCGACCGGAGCGGGGGCGGTCGTCGGCCTCGGCGAGCTGTGCTCCGGGCCGGAGGTCATGGCGGCGAGCAGTTGGTCAATGGCTTCGGGAGTCATCGGGCGGTGGAACAGGAACCCCTGTGCCAGGTGGCAGTTCATGTGCTGAAGGAGGGCTGCCTGCTGGGGAGTCTCGACGCCTTCGGCGATGGTGCTCAGCCGCAGGTTCTCGCTGAGGTGCAGGATCGCCCGGATGAACGCGTGGTCCTCCGGGCCGGGGGCGCTGCCGCCGTCGGAGTGGACGAACGAGCGGTCGATCTTGAGGATGTCGACGGGCAGGTGCCGCAGGTACGAGAGCGATGCATAGCCGGTGCCGAAGTCGTCGATGGCGATGCGGATCCCGTGGTCGCGGAGTAATTGCAGGCAGGTGTGCACGTCGGTCGCCGCGGAGCCGGTCACCGCGACCAGCGCGGTCTCGGTGATCTCAAGGATCAGGGCGGTCGGCGGCAGCCCGCCGGCCGACAGCGCGTCGAGTACCGTCTCGGCGAACCCGGGGTCGGGCAGCTGGTGGCCTGAGACGTTGACCGACAGACTCAGACCGAAACGGTGATGCCACTCGGCGGCCTGAGCAATGGCGTGGCGCAATACCCATGCGCCGATCGGGATGATCAGCCCGCTGTCCTCGGCTGCCGGGATGAACTCGTCGGGCGGGACGCTGGTGCCGTCGGGCTTGGTCCAGCGCAGCAGCGCCTCCAGGGAGCGCACCTCGGCGGTGCGCGAGTCGACCACCGGCTGGTAGTGCACGCGGAACTCGCCATCGGTCAGGGCGCGGCGCAGGTCGTCCACGAGCCGGGCCGTGTCCAGCCGGTTGCTGCGCAGCTCGACGTCGAAGGCGGCGACCCGGTTACGGCCGTCGGCCTTCGCCGCACGCAGGGCCACCCCGGCGTCGCGCAGCGCCTCGGCGGCGGTCAGCGGCGTATCCATCACGCGGTATCCGACGCTGGCGGTGACGACGACCTCGCGGTCGCCCTGCGCGTACGGGATACGGCTGGCCGCGACGATCCGTGCGGCGCGCAGCGCGGGATCGGTGGCCGCCGGGTCCTCCAGCAGCAGCGCGAATTCGTCAGCGCCGACCCGGGCCAGGCTGTCGGACTCGCTGAGCAGACCCAGCAGCCGCGCCGACAGTTCGACGAGCACCTGGTCGCCGATCTCGTGGCCGAGCGTGTCGTTGAGGTCGGCGAAGCCGTCCAGGCCCACCAGCAGCAACGCCGGCGATCCGGTGACCGGGCGGCGGGCCAGCGCCCGCTCCAGCCGCTCGAGCAGCAGCGCACGGTTGGGCAGTCCGGTGAGCGGGTCGTGCAGCGCCCGGTGGGTGAGTTGCCGCTGCAGCATCTCCTGGTCGCGCAGGGCCCTCGTCAGCTCGCCGGCCTGCCGGTCCAGCATGGCCGCCCGGCGTTGGGCGACTCGGGCCAGCATCCCGAGCCGCACCACGAGCAGGGTGGAGATGATGGCGCCCAGCAGTGTCGGCACGAGCGTGTCGTACCAGGCGGTGCTCGCGGCGTAACGGTGGGCGAAACGTACGCCGGTGACGACGGCGAGTGGACACAGGAAAGCGAGACCGGCGAAGGCCAGCAGCCGGCCGGGGCGGGCGCCGCGGGTGGCCCGGCGGACCCGGCCGAGGCTTGCGGCCGAAGGGTGCAGCGAGGCGGCGCCGAACAGCAGGGCCCAAGTGAGCCACAGGGCGTTGTCGAGATTGCTCACCGAGATGTAGCCGTCCAGCCCGACCCGCGCGAAGTACACGACGTCGCCGGCGAGCAGTGCGAACATCGAACCGGTCAGCAGCCCGCTGGCCGGGCGCCGGGAGCCGGTCGTGAAGATCAGCCGGGCCAGGCCGGTGAGGACCAGCAGATCGCACACCGCATATGCCGACCAGATGCCCACCATGGCGGAGCTTGCGCCGGGCTGGTGCAGGAACGGCTGCATCACCACGGTCCACCAGATCGCCGCGACGCCGGCGGTGACCACTCCGGCGTCGATCAACTCGGCCACCGTCCACGCCCAGGAGCGCCGCGGCACGATCACCGTCAGCCCGGCGATCAGCAGCGCGTACATCAGGAAGTAGACCCCGTCCACGACGGACCCGAAGACGGCCTGACCGCCAACCTCGAAACCGATCGCGAACATGGTGTTGGCCAGCACCGACACTGCCAGCGCGGCGATCAGCAACCACCATCCGGCGGCACGTGCGGGCCGGTGTCGCCGCACCCCGACAATCGCGGCCATCACGCCCGATCCCATGACGAGGGCGAAGACCACGATGCCGGCGACGCGCGGGCAGAACAGGAACACCAGCACGCCGAGGATGCCCACGAGAAGGTACGCCGCCCACGTGCCGGGACCCATCAGCCGCTGCCCGGATCCACCCAGGGGTGGCGGCGCCACAGACCATTCCATTCAGAACCGCCTTCGACGCGCTCCCGAGCCGAGCAGCTCATGGCCGTTCGACCATCAAACCGTCGGCATGGTGCGGTTCTGGACCATTCCGGTTGCAGGTCGGTATCCGCCGACAACGCCACGCTGAGCCTCAGACAGGCTGGGGGCCCGGCCGTCCTCGGCGGGCGCTCAGCCGGTGATGGTGTTCCACGAGTAGCCGAGCAGCGCGAACGCAGCCCCCAGCAGCGCGAGGGAAACCCCGCGCGTGCCGATCGGCAGCGCGGCGAGCACGAGCAGGATGACGGCGATCACGTAGAAGAGTCCCTGGATCGACATGGAGAGCCTCGATTCATTCTCGGGTTGTCACGGCGGCGCCGCACATACCCGGAGATCGAGATCTTTCAAACCACCGGCAGCGTCAGCGCTGACGGATGGGCCGGGCCGTGGTGCACGGTCGTCATCGTGGCGACCATGCGGGTGGCGGTCGCGAGCGGCTCGCCCGTGCCGTAATTGCGAGCGAACCGGGGATGTGCGCCGCCGCTGATCTGCAGGCGGATGCGGTGCCCGGCGGCGAACCGGTGTCCCGCCGCGCCGAGCGGGACGTGCACGACGTCCTCGTCGGAGTGGTCGGGGGTGAGCCGGGCGAAGCCGTCGCACACGTTCACCGAGCGGCCCTGCGGGTCCACGTCGCACAGGCGCACGAACAGGTCGAAATGGCCCGTACTGCCGGTCGCGTACAGGTCTGCTGCGGGCGTACCCATGATGTCGAGGGCCTCGGGCAACGGCCCGGTCGTGAAGGTCCGGACGTCCGCACGCGCCTCCAGGCGGCGGTTGTCCCGGGCGCCGGCCGTGCGGGACTGCAGCTGGCCGGCGAACGACGGCGTGGGATCGCGCGGGTCGTAGGCGAAGCTCGTCGCGCCGTCGGCGAGCTCACCGAGACCGCCCTCCGGACGGAGGTGGAACCGCGCAGGAGTGCTGGGCGGCGGCCATTCCGGCAGCTCGCGCCACTCGCCGGCGATGTGCACGCGAACCTTCGTGGTCCGCTCGCCCCGGCCCGACAGGTGCACCCGCAGGTGCTCCAGCGAATCGGCGAGCACCTCGGCGCGGCCCCGCTCGAACAGCGACGTGTGGGTCCACGGCCCGATCATCAGGGTGGGTTCGCGGCCGGCGCGGCGCAGCCGGTGGTACTGCTGGAGGGTCTGGCCGAGGGCGAGGTCGTGCCAGCCCGTGACCAGGCTGACGGGCACGGTCATCCGGTCGGCCGCCGGCCCGGCGTCGGCACCGGCCCAGAACAGATCGTCCGGGTACGGGTGGCCGACCCAGTCCTCGAACTCCTGCCGCCGGCCCCCGAGTGCCCGGCGGTAGGAGTCGAGGAGCGGCACCGCGCGTACGGCGTGCCGCAGGTGCCGGGCGAGCCGCAGCAGGGCCCGCGTGTAAGCGACCGCCCCGGCCGACTGGTGGAAGAAGGCCGCGCCGCTGATCAGGCACATCTCCAGCCGCAGCGTGCACTGCCGGTCCGGATGGAAGCCGTCGTAGAAGTCGTGCGCCGGCACCTGGAGGACGGCGGCCCGCCACTCGGGCGGCGGGTCCAGCCCGAGCGCCCACTGCACGTAGCCGAGGTAGCTCGGGCCGATCGTGGCGAAGGCGCCGGGGAACCACTCCTGCTTGCGCAGCCACTCGACGGTCGCCTGCCCGTCGGCCGCCTCGTGACGCCACAGGTGGAACTCGCCGCCCGAGCCGCCGGTGCCGCGGGTGCTCTGAAGCAGCACGCGGAAGCCCTGGGCGGCGTACTCCGCGCCGTACAGCGAGTTCCAGGGGAAGCCGCGGCCGTACGCGCTGCGCACCAGCAGGACCGGGCACGGCTCGTCGGTCACCGGCGCGTAGTGGTCGGTGATCAGCGGGCTGCCGTCCGCGGCGGGCACCTCGAGACCCGGTTGCCACTCGACGTCATAGCGGGCGGCCGCCCGTGCGCGGCGGCGCATCATTCGCAGGAAGAATGGCAGTTGCTCCATCACCCGACCCCTTTCCCGTACGATGTACTGGAAATGGTATCCCACATCGGAGGGACGCAGTGCCCCGTGGCCGCCCGCCCGCGCGGACCCGTACCGAAGTCGTCGCCGCGGCCGTCGCCATAGCCGACGCGGAGGGCCTGGACGCGCTCACCATGCGGCGCCTCGCCGCCGAGCTGGGCGCCGGCCCGATGTCGCTCTACACGTACGTGCGGGACAAGGAGGAGCTGGTCGACCTGATGGTGGACCACGTCAGCGACTACGACGGCCCGCCGGCGCCCACCCTGCTGCACCTTGCGACCTGGCAGCGCGACCTCATGCTGCGCCACCCGTGGCTGCCCACCGCGGTTCCCGGCCGGAGCCTGCAAGGACCGAACATGCTGGGCTTCCTCGAACGAGGCCTGGCGGCACTGGCCGGCACCGGGCTGCCCGGCCCGGCGAAGATGGAGATCCTCGCCCTGGTCACCGGCTTCGTCGTCGGCTACGTGACGCACGAGCTCGCCCAGGCCCGCGCCGGCGTCACCGCCCCGGAACAGGTGGCGGCGCAGGTCGACCGGCTGCGAGCCGCGATCGCGACCGGCGCCTACCCCGAGCTGGCCGCGGTGCTGGCCGAGGGCGGATCCGAGGCCCCGCCGTCGTTCGAGGACGTCGCCGCACGCATGATCACCGGACTCGTCGGGTAGGCCCCGGCGCTGTGGACCCCGATCTTCTTCGGCTTCGGGCTCGCGCTCGCGACCGCGCTGAACGCGGCGATCTGGCGGGCCGACTGACCGCGGAGGCATGCGCGTCATCCTGCGGCAGCACGCCTGAGAGCCCGCTGAGCCTCACCCGAGCTTCGCGAGGAACCGGCCCAGGTGCGGGTCGAACCGGCGTGGGTCCGCCGCCGTGATCTCGGCCCGGGTCCACCAGCGAACAGCCGCGAACTCGCCCTCGTCGGCCGCGAGCCCTGTGTCCCGGGTCAGCTCGGCGGCGTACCAGAGGCTCACGTCCGTGTGCCCGGCGTCCACTCCCACCGTTCTGGTCACCCGGCGGCAGCCAGAGCCGGGCGTTGCGGTGATCGACCAGCAGGACGTCGCCGGTGGACGGGTCCATCGGGACCACGTACGACACCAGGTGCCGCGGCGGCGTGGCCGGCTTCGCCCGGCGGTACGTCGTCCGTGTGGGCGAGCCAGTCCAAGGTGTCCGCGATGTGCGCGGCCTCGAGGTCGTCGTGGGGCCGGAGCCTGGACACGATCCGGTGCAGAAGCGCGATCACCGGCCGATGATGCCAGGCGCCGGCCCCCGGACGTCAGGAGCGCACGCAGATGTCGAAGGGGTGGCCGGCCGGGTCGAGCAGGACGCGCCAGCGGTCCGGCTGGGGTTGGTCTTCCGGCTTGGTCGCGCCCAGGGCCAGCGCCTCTTCCTCCGCCTTGTCCAGGTCGTCGACGTAGAAGTCGAGGTGGTAGCGCTTCGGTGCGGTCTCCTGCGGCCAGCCCGGGGCCGAGTAACCCGGCACCCGCCCGAAGCCGATGCTGGTGGAGCCGTCGCCGATCATGGCGTAGTCGGCGTCGGTGTGCAGGACGTCCCAGCCGAGGACCCGGGAGTAGAAGTCGGCCAGGGCCGCGGGGTCGGTGGCATCCAGGTTGATCATTGCCAGTGTGGCGAAGCCGGGCATGGTGGTCCTCTTCTCGATGCGAATGCGTCACCGGTGATCCTGCCCCGAGAAGCTGACAACCTCTGTCAGGTACGCCGAGACGCAAGCCAGGCCGCCACCTGGGCGCGGGACGTGAAGCCGAGCTTGCTGAGGATGTTCTCGACGTGACCCTCCGCCGTGCGCTGGGCCACCACCAGGCGCGCGGCGATCTCGCGGTTGGTCAGGCCCTCCGCGACCAGCGTCGCGACCTCTTGCTCGCGGCGGGTGAGGCCGAGGTCGCCGAGCCGGGCCGGTTCCGCCGCCGTGGTGGGTGCCGTACGCGGCGCCGGAATCCTTTCCAGGGCCAGCGACACCGCTTCGGCGGTCGGCAGGGCGGTGCCGCGGCCGTACGCCGCCTCGAACGCCCGGTCGCCGAGGCGGGCCCGGACCTGGGAGGTCGCCTCGTCGTGGAAGTCGTGCAGGCTGCGGAACGACGACAGCGACGCGTGCATCGCCCGCCACATGCGGTCCGAGGCGCCGAGCAGCTGCGCCGCGCGCTGGTCGCGGCGTTCGCTGCCCGCCACCCAGCCCAGTGCCTCCAGCGAGAGGCCCACCGTGAACTGCTCGTCCTCGACGATCGTGCCGATCTCCAGGCTCTCCTTCGCGGCGTCGGCGGCACCCCTGTTGTCGCCCGCGCGCCAGCGGAGCACGCTCAACGCCCAGAGCGCGAACGAGCGCCACCACACCTCGCCGTTGGCCGCTGCCAGCTCCTGGCAGGCTGCCAGGTCGGCGTACCCGTCGGAGGGTGATGCCGAGGCGAGGCCGCGGGCGAGGCCCAGGACGGCCAGGCACCACAACTCGCCGCTGCGCGCGTCCAGGGCGCGGAAGCCCGTGAGCGCCTGCTCGAAGAGCGGCAGCGCCGCCGCGTGGTCGCCGGCGAACATCGCGATGTTCCCCTCGATCACCGGAATGAAGGCCTGCTCCGGCGACGGCGGCAGGGTGGCGGCGAGGTCCTTGGCGTCGGTCAGCAGCGCCGAGGCCCGGCCGCGGTCGCCCTGTACGCAGGCGATCCAGGAGGCCACCCGCAGCGCACGGACGCGGGTCCAGTGCGCAGGTGGGGGCATCGCCAGGGCGCGGTCCAGCCAGTGCCGCCCCTCGGACAGGAAGCCGCGGACGAACCAGTGGTTCTGCAGGTCGGCGGCGAAGCGCAGGGCCACCTCCGGCGGGTCGGAGCTGACCGCGTACTCCAGGGCGATGCGCAGGTTGGCCTGCTCGTGGCGCAGCCGCTGCATCATCGCCGCCTGGTCGGGGCTCGCCCAGTGCACGTCGCCGTAGTGCGCCAGCTCCGCGAACCAGTCGCAGTGCCGCTGCGCCACGTCGTGCTGCTCGCCGGCCTCGGCGAGGCGGGCGGCGCCGTACTCGCGGACCACCTCGAGCATCTTGTAGCGGGCTCGCGGGCCGTCGCCGACGCGGAAGATCACGGACTTGTCCACGAGGGACGCGAGAAGGTCCAGGATCGACTCGGCCTCCAGCGGCGGGGCGGCGCACACCTGCTCCGCCGCGTCCAGCTCGAAGCCGCCGGAGAACACGGACAGCCGCGACCAGAGCCGGCGCTCCGGGCCGCTGCACAGGTCCCAGCTCCAGTCGACGAGAGCGCGCAGGGTCTGCTGCCGCGCGGGGGCGTTGCGGGCTCCGCTGGTCAGCAGCCGGTAACGGTCGGTCAGCCGCTCGAGGATCTGGTCGAGGGACAGCACCCGCAGCCGCGCCACGGCCAGCTCGATGGCCAGCGGCATCCCCTCCAGCGCCTGGCAGAGCGCGGTGACCGTGGCGCAGTTGGCGTCGGTCACCTCGAAGCCCGGCAGCACCGCGGTCGCCCGCTCCACCAGCAGGCTCGCCGCCTCGTACCGGGCCAGGTCGGCCGGGGTGCACTCGAGGTCGGCCTCCGGCACCGACAGCGGCTGCACGGTCAGCGTCGCCTCGCCGGCGATCCGCAGCGCCTGCCGGCTCGTCACCAGGATGCGCAGGCGAGGGCAGGCGCGCAGCAGCGTCTCGGCGAGATCCGCGCAGGCCGCCACGAGGTGCTCGCAGTTGTCGAGGATGAGCAGGGCCTGCCGGTCGGCCAGAAAGGTCGCCAGCCCCGGCGCGTCCGGGCTGACCGACTCCTCGCGCACGCCCAGCGCCTCGGCGACCGTCACCGCGACCAGATCCCGGTCGCGCAGCTCGGCCAGCTCGGCGAACCACACCCCGTCGGCGAACGCGCGGCGCATCTCGAGCCCGACGTGCTGGGCCAACCGGGTCTTGCCCACGCCGCCGGCGCCGGTCAGCGTGACCAGGCGGCTGGTGGAGAGCATCCGCCGCACGCCGGTCATCTCGTGCCGCCGGCCCACGAAGCTGGTCACTTCGGCCGGCAGGTTGCCGAGGGAACCGCGCGCGCTCGTGGCGGTGCTCATACGAGCACGTTAGTGCGTACGCCCTCCGATTGCGGTCTGCCGGATACCCACCGACGCGCCCGCGTGCGCCGCGAGGGCCAGGCCGGCGAGGGCCCGGGCGGCGACGGCCCGCCCGTCGGGCATCAGCTCACCGGAGTCATCGAAGGTCACCACGCCGTTGCAGAGCAGGCTCCAGCCCTGCTCAGGGTGGGTGGCCACCACCCGGGCGGCCTCATGGTCGGTGTCCGCCGCCTTCGGACAGGGCGGCACGTGACTGCACAGCATCTCGCTCCCTTCCGGCAGCAAGAGTTCGTCGCGACACGCCCGGCGGACACCGGGAAACTACCCGGGTGATACCCGAATCCGCGGACGCGGGTACTTCTCCCGGTGTCGCCGGCGCGGCCGTGGATCACGATGGGACCCCTCGACCGATCACCGAGGGAAGGGGCGCCCATGGGCCGCCACGCGGCCGACCGGCCCGGCAGGCCGCCGATGCATGCCGACCTCTTCAACCCGATGGCCGCCACCGCCCGCGTTGTCGGCCCCGATCGGGTGGCGCGGGAACGGGCAGCTGACGCGTTCGACGAGCTGGTGGCGCCGCACCGGCGCGCGCTGGAGGCGTACGTGCTGCGCCTGACCGGCGGCGACGAGGCGGCCGCCGTGGACGTGCTCAAGGAGACCTTCTACCGTGCAGCACAGGATCCTGCCCGCTACCCCCCGCGGGCCTCCGCCGTACGGCCGTGGCTCGTGCTCACGGCCCGTACGGTGCTGCGCGACGGCGAGCGCTCCGCTCCTGCAGGGCACGACGACCGCCCCGTCGTCGCGCCGGCGGAGCGCTCGCCGTCCCCCCGGCCGCAGACCACGGTCGTGCGGGCGATGGAGGACCTCGCGGAGTCGCACCGCGAGATCCTCCTCGAACTGTTCTTTCAGGGCGTCTCGCTGGAGGACGCCGCCGAGGCGCGCGGCGTGCCGGTCAGCTCCCTCAAGTCCAGCCTGTACTTCGCCATGCGGGCCCTGCGGGTCGTCCTCGACCAGCAAGTCGCCGGTCCTCCGGCCGGAAAAGCCGCCTACCGCAGGTAGACCAGCCCGTCGGAGATGACACCCGGCCGCCCCGCGGTGCCCTCCACGACGATCTTCACGGTGTGCCGGTCGCTGGAGCTCCACGAGCGGGTCCACACCGCGCGGCGGTACACGGCGTCCGGCGAGCGCAGGTCCACGATGCCGGCCGGCGCACCGTCCACGTACACCTGGACGCGGCCCGAGACCGACGTGCGGCTCACCGCGAGCGCCGCGGACCGGCCGGTGAAGGTCCAGGTCAGCGAGGCGCCCTTGGCGGTGGCCCGGAGCGCCGAACCGCCCAGGTAGGCCGGGTTGCCGACCGACCGCCACGTGCCGCCGCGTTCCGCCCGCGTCTCCGCGACCAGGACCGCCGTCCGGACCGCCGCGACCGAGCGCGCATTGCCGGCCCGGTCCGTGGCGCGCAGGCCGTACGTGGTCTCCACGCCCGGCTTCACCGATCCGGCCCAGATCGTGGCGGCGGTGCCGAGGTTCGCCGTGGCCGGGGTCGTCAGCCGTACCGTCCGCAGCCCGCCCGCGTCCTGGACCGCCCAGCGGAGCCGGACCGGGACGATGCCGTTGAGCGAGCCGGGTCGCAGCGTGACGGTCGGGCCGCTGGTGAACTCGGGAAGGGCCTGATCGGCGTACACGGCGGTGTCCGTCACCGCGACGCGGCCGTTGAGCGCGACCGCCCGCACCCGTACGGTGTGCCGCCCCGGCGAGAGCCGCAGCAGCTGCTGGCGCTGCCCGGCCGGAACGGAGGCGGTCAGGGTGCCGTCGACGGACACGTCGTAGCGGTTCATCAGCGTCGTCGCCGTGTCCACCTGCCAGAACGGGCGGATGGTGCCGCGGGTGAAGTACGTGGCGCCGATCCGCGTGGCGCCGTTGATCTTCGAGACCCCGAGGTCGGCCGGAGCCGCCGAGGCGATGCCGCGGATCAAGCCGAGCTGGCCGTACAGGGTGGTGCCGGGGCACTCGGTCTTGCCGGTGTCACGGTGCCCGGAGATGCGGTTGAGCACCGCGCGGCTGCCGTCGGCGTACCGGTCGCTGCCGCTGGAGATCAGTGCGGTCCGGCCGGCGGGCGTGTTGCCGTACGCCCCCAGCTTGTACGCGGCCACCTGGGCGATGACCGTACGCACCTTCGCGGACACCCCGCGCGAGCTGTAGTTGCCGAGCACCGCGATGGCGGCGCTGTGCGCGTTGAAGCCCAGCGTGTGCGCCCCCAGCACGGCCCGGGTGATCCCGCCCCGCCGGCCCTCGAAGAGGGTGCCGCACTTGTCGACGAGGAAGTTGTAGCCGATGTCGTTCCAGTGGTTGCTCTTGACGTGGTACGCCTGGATGCCCCGGATGATCGACGCCGACTCCGAGCAGCTGTAGCTGTTGGATTCGGCCGTGTGGTGCACGAAGAGGACCTGCACGTCGGTCGTGTACTCCGGCGCGGCCCGCACCAGCTTCTCGTTCGCTCCCCACTGGGCCCGGGTGACCACGTTCGGCACCGGCCGGGCCGGGATCGCTGTGCGCGCCGCTGGAAGCTCGTACGCCCTCGGCACGGGCGCGGCGCCGGGCTCTCCCGGGTCGATCAGGTCCAGGCGCAGACCGGGCGGCAGCGGCGTGGTCCGGCCGGCGTCGGCGGCGACGCGCGCCTCGACGGCGTCCGAGGGACCCACCCAGATCGGGTCCGTGGTGCCCCGGGCGCCGTCGGCATCCCGGGAGCCGGGCTCAGCCGGGTTCGGTTCGTCGGCCTCCAGCGACTGCCAGGGCGTCCAGGTGCCGCCACCGAGCGAGCGGGCCCGTACCTGCACGGTCCCGGTGAGCCGGCGCGCCGGATCGGTCCAGGTCGCGCCGACCAGGCTGAACCGCCGGGTCGCGCGCGGTGATACCGCCCGCCCGGCCGCCGCGGACTCGGCCCGCAGCACGCCGGGGGCCGAGAAGGTCCGGCCGGTCGGCGACGAGCCTCCGGCCGGGCTCAGGTCGATGGTCTGCAACGTCGGTTGCGTCCCGGTGACGGCCGCCGTCAGGTCGGCCGGAAGCGGACTACCGCTCCCCAGAACCACCACGGCGCCGCTCAAGGTGACGGCTGTGCCCAGAGCCGTACTGATGACTCGCCTGTGCACTCGCTCCACGCGTATCCCCCCGCGAAAGACTTCGGACCGGCTCAGATAGGGAGAAAACGTACGCGTCTCCGGCAGGCCGTGTGGCCCTTTCCGGGGGACACGAAACGGATGGTTAATGACCCTGTCCGGGCTGCCGATGAAAGGACGTGCCCTCCGTGCTGGCCCCGCAGCGCCCGGAAGCCGCGTCCGTCGTGGCCGTCCGAGCCGGGTCCGCGCTACCCCGGCGCAGCCGGACGCTGGCCTGGTCGTACCTCGCCGCGGCCGGCATTCTGCTGGCGGCGCTGGCCGTCGGACCCTCGTGGCTGAGCAGCCCGCTGATGGCGGTCGCGGTCCTGGGCGGGCTGGCGGCGATGGCGTACGGCGCCCGGCGCATGGCGGCGCCCGGCGAACGCGGCCCCTGGATGTGCCTGCTCGCCTCGGCCGGGCTCTTCTTCGTCGCCATCGTCATCCGGGCCGTGGTGCCCGGCGCGGGCGCGTCCCCGCCCACGAGCATGGCGCTGATCCCGGATGCCTTCGCGCTGCCCGGCTACCTGATCATGGGGTACGCGTTCGGCAGCATGCTGCGCAGCCGGCGCGCGGTCGAGGACGATCCGGCCCGCGTCGACGCGCTGCTGGTGGGCCTCGCGGCGGCGTTCATGTGCTGGACGTACGTCATGGTCCCCTCGATGGCGCAGACCGACCTCACCCCGCTGCGGGTGGCCAACTCGTTCTTCCCCGTCTTCGACGTCGTCCTGCTGGTGCTCGCCGCGCAGCTCGCCCTCTCCGGCGGCGTCCGGCAGCTCTCGCTGTGGCTGCTGCTCACCGCCGCGGCCGCGATGTTCGCCGGTGACTTCCTGTTCATGCTCCGCGACGGCGCGATCGCCGACGTGCCGCAGCACACCATCGACGTGCTCTTCACCGCCACCTTCCTGTTCGTCGGGGCGGCCGGGCTGCACCCGTCGATGCGCAGCCTCACGGCGCCTCAGCAGATCATCGTCAAGGACCTGAGCAAGGTACGCACCGCGCTGATCGCGCTCGTGGTGGTCGTACCGGTGGTCATCACGACGGTCGAGCCCGCCGGAACCCTGGTGAACGGCGCGGTCCGGGCCGGCCTCTGCGTAGCGCTGATCCTCGCGGTGTTCTACCGGGTGGTCCGGTCCAACAACTCCCGGGCCCGCGCCGAGAGAGCCACCCGGCGGCGCGCCACCCACGACGCCCTCACCGACCTGCCCAACCGGGAACTGCTCGCCGAGACCGTGGCGAGCTGGGGTGATCGGGCGGCGGCTGAGCAGCTCGAGGTGAGCCTGCTCTTCATCGACCTCGACCGGTTCAAGATGGTCAACGACCACTGGGGACACCAGGTCGGCGACGAGTTGCTCTGCGCGGTCGCGGGCCGGCTCGGTGCCCAGGTCCGCGACGCCGACCTGGTGTGCCGGATCGGCGGCGACGAGTTCGTCATCGCGCTGGCCAGCCCGTCGCACACCAAGCTCGCCGAGTCGCTCGCCGGCCGCGTGCTCGAGGAGTTCTCCCGGCCGTTCGAGCTGTCCGTCGGCAACGTGGTGGTCTCGGCGTCGATCGGGGTCGCGAAGTCCCTGGGCGGGGCGCAGGCGCTCGAGCTGATCCGCGACGCCGACACCGCGATGTACAAGGCGAAGGGCTCGGGGCGCAACGCCTACGCGCTGTTCGACACCTCGCTGCGCGACCAGGTCCGCGACCGCATGAACCTCGAGCAGGCGCTGCGCAGCGCCCTGTCCCGCGGCGAGCTGTCGGTGCATTACCAGCCGATCGTCGACCTGGCGACCGGCGAGCTCGACGGCTTCGAGGCGCTGATGCGCTGGCAGCACCCCACCCTGGGCGCGGTGTCGCCGATGGACTTCATCCCCGTCGCCGAGGAGACCGGCCTCATCGTCGAGAGCGGCGCCTGGCTGCTGCGCGAGGCGGTCGGGCAGCTCGCCGCGTGGCGCGCCGAGCAGGGACCGCGGGACCGGCCGCTGCACGTCTCGGTCAACGTCTCGGTCCGGCAGCTGCGCGACCACGCGCTCGCCGAGGTCGTCCGCGACGTGCTGACCGCCACCGGGCTGCCGCCCGAGGCGCTGTGGCTGGAGATCACCGAGTCCGGCGTGATGGAGGACCTGGAGACGGCGCTGGCCACCCTGGACGCGCTGCACGCGCTGGGCGTCACCCTGGCCATCGACGACTTCGGTACGGGCTACTCCTCGCTGAGCTACCTCAACCGGCTGCCGGTGGGCATCGTGAAGCTCGACCGCTCGTTCGTCTCGGACGTCGGCCGGCACGGCGCGAACGAGTCGATCGTGCGCGCCGTGCTCGCCATGACCCGGGCGATGAACCTGCGGGTGGTCGCCGAGGGCGTGGAGACCGAGCTGCAGCGGGACTGGCTGCGCGAGCAGGGCTGCGACCTCGCCCAGGGCTGGCTGTACGGCCGCCCGCAGCTGCCCGCGGACCACGCCGACCTGATCCGCCGCGCCTCCGTGCGCTGACCACCTACGGGTTCACGATCAGCACCACCTTGCCTCGCCCGTGCCGGGACTCCACCGCGGCGTGCGCCCGCGCCACCTCGGCCAGCGGATAGGCGCGGACCGGCATCGTGACGAGCCCCTGGGCCGCCAGGCCGACCACCTCCGCCAGCCGTACGGACGAGCGCGCGGGCCGCACCACCCGGGTGCCGTGCTCGGCGGCCGCCTTGTCGTCGACGATCGTGCCGATCCGGTCCCGGGCGATGCCGAGCGCCACCGACTGGGCGATCGCCTCCCCGCCCGCGGCGTCCAGGGCGACGGTCACCGGGCCGATGGCGCGCACGTCCGCCACCAGCCCCGGGCCGTACGCGACCGGGACCGCGCCCAGCTCCCGCAGGTAGGCGTGGTTCGCCTCGCTCGCCGTACCGATCACCGAGGCCCCGGCCCGCCGGGCGAGCTGGGTGGCGAGCGTGCCCACCGAGCCCGCGGCGGCGTGCACGAGCAAGACGTCCCCCTCGCCGACCGCCAGTTCCCGCAGCGCACCGGAGGCCGTCTGGGCGGCGGCGACCAGCGCCGCGGCGGTGGCGAAGTCGAGCTCCGGCGGCTTCGGTACGACCTGCGCCGCGTCCACCACCACGTGGGTCGCGTGCCCGTTCATCATCGTCGACCCCAGAACCGCGGAGCCGACGGCGACGCCGGTCCCGGTCACTCCCTCGCCGAGCTTGTCGACCACCCCCGAGTACTCCTGGCCGACCTGCTGCGGGAAGCGGACCGGGACCGGCGCGAACCGGCCGCGCCGTACGCCTACGTCGAACGGCTGCACACCGGCGGCGTGGACCCGCACCCTGACCTGGCCGGGTCCCGGTTCCGGGTCGGGGAGCTCGGCGAGGCGCAGGACGTCGGGCGGACCGAAACGGTCGAACACGGCAGCTTTCATGCGCGTCACTCTGCAAGCTCAAGTGAGGTTGAGGTCAAGCGCTGCGCCGGTAGATCACCACCTGCCAGGGCTCCAGCTCGAGATCGGCCGGCGCCGGGGCGTTGGTCAGCACCAGTTCCGCCGACGCCCATGCCTCGGCGTCGGCGAGCTCGGCGCGGACCCGCTCACCCGAGAAGTTGCCGATCACCAGCAGCTCCGCGTCGCCGTGGCGGCGGGTGAAGGCGTACAGCTTCTCGTCGCCGGGCAGCAGCATGGTGAAGTCGCCGTACACGACGACCGGATCCTTGTGCCGCAGCTCGATGAGCCGGCGGTAGAAGTGGTAGA
The DNA here is from genome assembly GCF_040689425.1 of Actinoplanes sp. NPDC051475. NCBI lineage: Bacteria > Bacillati > Actinomycetota > Actinomycetes > Micromonosporales > Micromonosporaceae > Actinoplanes > Actinoplanes sp. NPDC051475. The sequence goes on along the minus strand of NZ_JBFAZZ010000013.1, from coordinate 213,185 downwards.
CCGAGTCGGGGTCCTGCACCGCCGCCGCGGCATTGATCTCGGTGTGATTGGGGTTCACCGCCAGCCACGGCGTTCCGGTCGTGAAACCCGCCTGCGGCGAGGAGTCCCACTGCATCGGTGTACGGGCGTTGTCGCGGCCCCGCGCCCGCAGGACGGTGAGCACGTCCTCCGGCGACCGGCCCTCGTGATCGACCGCCTGGGCGTAGTGGCCGAGCGCCTCGATGTCGCGGAAGTCGGCGATGGTGGCGAAGGGCGCGTTGGTCATGCCCAGTTCCTCGCCCTGGTAGATGTACGGCGTACCGCGGTGCAGGTGCAGCACCGCGCCGAGCATCTTGGCGGAGCGGACCCTGTACTCCGGTGAGTCGTCGCCGAAGCGGGACACCACCCGCGGCTGATCGTGGTTGTTCCAGTAGAGACTGTTCCAGCCGACCTCCGCCAGCCCGGCCTGCCAGCGTCCGAAGATGGCCTTCAGCTTGGTGAGCTGCAACGGATACAGCAGCCAGGGGTCGGGGCCACGGTCCACGAACACGTGCTCGAAGCCGAACACCATGTCGACCTCGCCCCGCGCCGGGTCGGTGTAGCGGATCGCCTCCTCGACGGTGACGCCGGGCATCTCGCCGACGGTCAGCATCTCGTCCCGGCCGGCGAAGACCCGCTCGTGCATCTCGTGCAGGAACTCGTGGTTGCGCGGCCCGTTCATGTAGTGCGGGGCGCCCACGCCGTAGAGCGAGCCGGGGGGCACCGCGCCGTCGGGCAGCGCCGTGTCCTTGGAGATGTGGTCGATGACGTCCATCCGGAAGCCGTCCACGCCACGGTCGAGCCACCAGTTCATCATCGCGTACACGGCCTCGCGGACCTCGGGGTTCTCCCAGTTGAGGTCGGGCTGCTTGCGGCTGAAGATGTGCAGGTAGTACTCCCCGGAGGCGGGGTCGTACTCCCAGGCGGAGCCGCCGAAGACCGAGCCCCAGTTGTTCGGCTCGGCACCGGGCGTGCCGGGTTCCATCCCGGCGCGGGCGGGGCGCCACCAGTACCAGTCGCGCTTCGGGCTGTCCTTGCCCGCCCGGCTCTCGACGAACCAGGCGTGCTCGTCCGACGAGTGGTTCACCACCAGGTCCATGACCAGGCGCATGCCGCGCTCGTGCACCGCGGCGAGCAGCTCGTCGAAATCCTCGAGGGTGCCGAACACCGGGTCGATGTCCTGGTACTCGCTGATGTCGTAGCCGTTGTCGTCCTGCGGCGACCGGTAGATCGGCGACAGCCAGATGACGTCGACGCCGAGGCCGGCGATGTGATCGAGGTGCCGGATGATCCCCTTGAGGTCACCCATGCCGTCGCCGTCGGCGTCGGCGAAGCTGCGCGGATAGATCTGATAAACGACGCCACTGTGCCACCAGGGGTTCTCCATGGTCCCTCTTTAACACGCGAACCCCGGACGAAACACCTGATCGCCTCGCATACTGAGGATCATGAAGGTGGCGCTGCTGGGACCGATCGCGTGGCGTACGCCGCCCGTCCACTACGGCCCGTGGGAGCTCGTCACCAGCCTGCTCGCCGAGGGGCTGACGGCGCGGGGCGTGGACGTGACGCTGTTCGCGACGCTCGACTCGGTCACCAAGGCCACCCTGGACGGCGTCGTCTCGCGCGGCTACGAGGAGGACCCGGAGATCGACGGCCGGGTGTGGGAGGCGCTGCACGTCGCGTACGCCCTGGAGCGCTCCGGCGACTTCGACCTCGTGCACAACCATCTGGACTGGCTGCCGCTGGCCTTCTCCGGGCACTGCCGGGCGCCGATGCTCACCACCATCCACGGCTTCTCCGGCCCGAACATCCTGCCGGCGTACCGGCGGTCCCGCTCGGCGTTCGTCTCGATCTCGGACGCCGACCGCTCCCCCGACCTGGAGTACGTGGCCACCGTCTACCACGGCGTCGACCTCGATGAGCTGCCGTTCAGCGCGGACGGCGGCGACGGCCTGGTGTGCTTCGGGCGGATCCACCCGGACAAGGGCACGCACGCGGCCATCGAGATCGCGCACCGCGCGGGACGCCGGCTCACCCTGTGCGGCATCGTGCAGGACGAGCGCTACTTCCACGAGCAGGTGGAGCCGCACATCGACGGGGACCGGGTGGTCTATCTCGGATCGGTCGGCCCCGGCGACCGCGCACGGATCCTCGGCGGCAGCGCGGCGTTGCTGCACCCGATCCGGTTCGCCGAGCCGTTCGGCCTGTCCGTGGTGGAGTCGATGATCTGCGGGACGCCGGTGATCGCGTACCGGCGGGGCTCGATGCCGGAGGTGGTGGACGAGGGCCGCACCGGCCGGCTGGTCGCCGGTGTCGAGGAGGCCGTGGCCGCCGTCGCGGACATCGGGCGCATCGATCGGGCGGCGTGCCGGGCACGGGCCCGCAGCCGCTTCGGAGCCGACCGCATGGTCGACGACTACCTGAAGATTTACCGCGAACTGGTCGGCTGATTCGGCCGCTCTTGTTACCGTTCTGTTACTGATTTGCGGTGATTCCTCCAGAATTCCCAGCACGCTGCGGGGAGGCAGCAAACCTGACCAGAAAGGGCCCGTCATGCCCGCCACGTACGGCTTTCTCAGCACCTATCCCCCGACCCAATGCGGTTTGGCGACGTTCAATGCGGCATTGGCGTCCCACCTCACCGGGGGCGCGCCCGGCAGCGGCGTGGTCCGGCTGCTCTCCGCGGACGCGGCCGGCGGCGGGCTGGAAGTCGATCGAATGGCCCCACGGGTCGTGCACACCTGGCACACCGACGGGCCCGGCGGGTGGGCCGCCGCGGCGAAGGCCCTGAACGGCTTCGACGTCGCGGTCGTGCAGCACGAGTACGGCATCTACCCCGGCGTCGACGGCGACGAGGTGCTGCCCCTGCTGCGCGCCCTGAAGGTGCCGACGATCGTGGTCCTGCACACCGTGCTGAGCACGCCGTCGCCGATGCAGCGGTCCGTGCTGGAACGCATCGTCGCCGCCGCCGACGCGGTGGTGACCATGACGGACACCGCCCGCCACCGGCTGACGGCCGGCTACCGGGTCGACTCCCGCAAGGTCACGGTCATCCCGCACGGCGCGGGCAGCCACTCCAGCGCCCCACGCCGGACGCTCGACGTGCCGCACCTGCTGACGTGGGGCCTGCTCGGCCCGGGCAAGGGAATCGAGTGGGCGCTGCGCGCGCTGTCCCTGCTGCGCGACATGAACCCGGCGCCGGTGTACACCGTGGCCGGCCGGACCCACCCGAAGGTGCTCGAACAGCACGGCGGCGTCTACCGGGACTCGCTCAAGGCGCTGGCCGCCGAGCTGGGCGTGACCGACCACCTCCGGTGGGAGGACGTCTACCTGGACCAGGCCGCGCTCAGCCGGCTGATCCGCTCCGCGGACGTGGTCGTGCTGCCGTACGACTCCACCGAGCAGGTGACCTCGGGCGTGCTGATCGAGGCGGTCGGCGCCGGGGTGCCGGTGGTCGCGACCGAGTTCCCGCACGCCGTCGAGCTGCTCGCCGACGGGCCCGGCCTGCTCGTGCCCCACCAGGACCCGGAGGCGATGGCGGCCGGCATCCGGCGCCTGCTCCAGGCCCCGGACGCGGCGAGCCGCCTGACCGGCCTGACCGGCGGGCCCACCCTGCGCTGGCCCGCGGTGGCCGCCCGCTACCAGAGCCTCGCCGCCCGGCTGATCGCGGACCGTACGCCCGTCGCCGCCTCCGTGCTGGCGTGAGCGTCTCCCTGCGGCTCGTACCGCCGCCGCTCCAGCTGATCGACGCGCCCGAGCCCAACTGGTCGCACGTCGCCCGCCTCTCCGACGACACCGGCCTGCTCGAGCACGCGCGCAACGCGATCGTCCGCCGCGAGCACGGGTACTGCGTCGACGACGTGGCCCGGGGCCTGGTCGTCGCCAGCCGGGAACCCCAGCCGACCGCGCAGGTCGTCGGCCTGGCCGAGCGCTACCTCGCGTTCCTGAACCACGCGACGGCCTCGGACGGCAGGGTGCGCAACCGGCTCTCGTACGACCGCCGCTGGCTCGACGAACCGAGCACGGGCGACTGGTGGGGCCGCGCCGTCTGGGGGCTGGGCACCGCCGCGGGCCGCAGCACCGTCCCGTGGATCCGCAAGGAGGCCCGCGAGGCGTTCGCGGTCGCCGTCCAGCAGCGCTCGCCGTGGCCGCGGGCGATGGCGTTCGCCGGGCTGGGTGCGGCCGAGGTGCTGCGTGTCGACTCGCGGGCGGGCGACGCGGCGGAACTGCTCGGCGACGCCGCCACGGTCATCGGGCTCCCCGGCCGCGACCCGCAGTGGGTCTGGCCGGAGCGCGAGCTGACGTACGCCAACCCGGCCCTGCCGGAGGTTCTCATCCACGCCGGCGACCTGCTCGGCGACGAGTCGCTGCTCGCCGACGGGCTGCGGATGTTGGGCTGGCTCTGCCGGATGCAGAGCCACCAGGGCCACCTGTCGACCGTGCCGGTGGGCGGCTGGCGCCCCGACGCCGAGCGGCACCGCTTCGACCAGCAGCCGATCGAGGCCGCCGCCACCGCCGACGCCTGCGCCACCGCGGCGGCGGTGACCGGTGACGACAGCTGGGAGTCGCCGCTCGTGCAGGCGATCGCGTGGTTCCTGGGCGACAACGACACCGGCACGGTGATGTACGACCCCCTGACCGGCGGAGGATATGACGGATTGACGCCCGATGGGCCTAATCTGAACCAAGGTGCCGAATCCACTCTCGCGCTGGTCTCCACGTTGCAGCACGCTCGTGCGTTGGCAGGCCGCGGCGCGACCCGACCGTCAGGCGGCCTAGCGTGACCGCAACAATCGACCCGTACGGGGTCCGCACCACCACCCTCGTCCAGCGCCATGCGCTCACCATGCAGCCCGACGGGCGGCGCGTGGTGATCAAACTGTTCGTGCCGGGCGAGGACGCCCAGCTGGCGCAGAACCGCGCGTCCAGCCTCATCGAGCGGATCCTCCAGCTCGACGAGAACGAGATCGGCCGGCTGCTCGACGACGTCCTGGAGAAATTCTCCGGGCGGCACCACGACATCCTCGCCACGTTCCAGCACCACTACGACGTCGTGCACCACCGCGTGCCGCCGGACGTCGAGCTGTCGCCGAACGCGCGGACGCTGATCGGGGCGTACTTCAGCCACGAGTTCGCGGTCGAGGCCGCGGCGCTGTGCAACCCGTCGATGGTGCCGCACCCCGACCAGAGCGGCGTCGAGCCCGGCGAGCTTCGGGTGGCGATCAGCCTCCGGCAGATCGGCGAGGGGCACATCTCCTCGATCGGCTTCTGCTCGGCCGTCCTCGGGCCGCACGACGCCATCCGGATGGAGGACCGCACCGGCCCGCTCGTGATCGGCGAGCGGATCGGGGCCAAGCACCAGCGGGACCTGCTCGCCGCCGGCCTCGCCGAGCTGGAGATCGACAACGAGCTGACGTGCAGCGTCCTCGGCTCCCTGCCGGAACGGTATTCCGACGAGGAGTTCGAGGACGTCCTCGGGCATCTCCCCGGCGAGCTGCTGGCCCGCCCCACCACCGGGGAGACGCTCGCTCTGCTGCGGGACATCACCGCCACGGACTACGCGGTGACGTTCGCGGCCTCGGTGCCGCTGCACCAGCGTGTGCTCTGGCCCGCCGCGCCGGCCGAGAGCAACGGCATGGAGGACGCGCGGTTCGTGCAGGTCGCCGAGCCCGACGGGCGGATGGCCTACCTGGCCACCTACACCGCATACGACGGCCGTCAGATCGGCGGGCGCATGCTGCACTCCCGGGACCTGCGGCACTTCGAGGTGGTTGCGCTGCGCGGGCCGGCGGCTCGCAACAAGGGCATGGCCCTGTTCCCGCGGACGGTCAACGGGCGCCGCCTCGCACTGTGCCGTTCGGACGGCGAGACGCTCGGGCTCAGTGAGTGCGACGCGTCCAACCGCTGGCAGGAGGCCGTTCCGCTGCTCGTCCCGCACCGCGGGTGGGACCTGATCCAGGTGGGCAACTGCGGCTCGCCGGTGGAGACCCCGGCGGGCTGGCTCGTGCTGACCCACGGCGTCGGGCCGATGCGCCGGTACGCGATCGGCGCGATGCTGCTCGACCTCGACCACCCGGAGCGGGTCATCGCCGACCTCCCGCACGGGCTGCTGGAGCCCGACGACATCGAGCGCGAGGGGTACGTCCCCAACGTCGTCTACTCCTGCGGCGGCGTCGTGCACGACGGGCGGCTGTGGCTCCCGTACGGTGCGAGCGACGTACGGGTGGGCTTCGCCAGCATGCCGCTGGACCGGCTCCTGGACGCCATGGTGGTCGTGCCCTGACCCGCCACCGGCCGGCGCCGCCCCCTCCTATACATTGATACTCGTGTATGGGTTGAGGATCTCGCGGCGCGCCCTCCTCCAACTGGGGGGCGCCGCCGCGACGACCGCCGCCGGGGCCGGTGCCGCCACGGCCCTGCCCGCGGTCGCCGGCGAGGAGGCAGCGTTGACGGGATTCCACTTCGGCAGCTATACGTCCGCGGGCGGTCCCGGCATCGCCCGCGGCCGGATCGATCCGGCGACCGGCGCGCCCGCCGTCGAGGGCACCACGGCCGCGGTGAGCGACCCGTCCTGGCTGGCGACCAGCCCCGCCGGCAGCATCCTCTATGCGGTCAGCGAGCAGGAGGAGGGCACGGTCAGCGCCCTCACCGCGCAGCTCACCGTGCTCAACACCGTCGCGACCGGCGGCGGCCCGGCCCACGTCGCAGTGCATCCCGGCGGCAGCTTCCTGTTCGTGTCGCTCTACGGCGCCGGGGCCGTGGTCACCCACCCGATCGGCACCGACGGCACGGTCGGCGCCGCCACGGACACCCGTCCGCAGGGCACGCGCCGCCAGCAGTCGCACGCCCATCAGGTGGTGATCGATCCGCTGGGGACGTACGTGCTCGCCGTCGACCTGGGCCGCGACAGCGTTTTCACGTACACCCTGGACGCCCGGGCCGGGACACTGACCGAGGTCGCCCGGACCGCGCTGGCACCGGGCAGCGGCCCGCGCCACCTCACCTTCCACCCGAACGGCGAGGTGGCCTACGTGGCCGGCGAGCTCGACTCGACCGTCACCGTGTGCGGGTGGAGCGACGGCGCGCTCAAGCCGGGCCAGGTGATCGCGGCGGCCCACGACACCGGGGCCGAGAACTACCCGGGCGAGATCGCCGTCTCACCGGACGGCCGGCACGTCTACGTCAGCAACCGCGGCACGGACACGGTCGCCGTCTTCGCGACCGGCGACGGCGGCACCAGCCTCGAGCGGGTGGCCGGCCCGGCATGCGGCGGCAACTGGCCTCGGCACCTGGCCCTCGACCCCACCGGCCACTGGCTGTACGTGGCCAACCAGCATTCCGGGACGGTGACGTGGCTGCCCCTGGACGACGGGATCCCGGGCGCGGTCGCAGGGTCGCTGTCCGTGCCCGGGGTGGCCCAGGTGCTGCTCTAGCCACGTCAGCCCAGCGGGTTCTCCTTGTCGCGCAACGTGTCCAGCACGTCCGCGTACATGCGGGCCTTGATGGTGGCGAGGGTGTCGCCGGCCTTTCCGGCCTGCGCCGCGGCGAGCGCGAGCGCGGCGGTCCGCACCTCGTCCTCGGGGACCGCCTGGTCGGCGATGCCGGCTGCCAGGGCGTCACTGCCGCCGTACCGGCGGGCGGTCGTCATCGCCTCGTGCGCGGTGCGCGGCGCCAGCCGGGCCTGGATCAGCGCGGACATGCCGCGCGTGAACGGGATCTCGATGTCCGCCTCGGGCAGGCACCAGTATCCGCGGTCGGCGCGCATCACCCGGAAGTCGTGAGCGAGCGACAGCATCGCCCCGGCGGCGAAGGTGTGGCCCTGAAGGGCGGCGACGGTGATCAGCGGCAGCGACAGCACCCGGGCGAACAGCTCGTGCACCGAGACGGCGTACTCCTGGAACCGGTCGCCGTTGCGCCCCAGCCAGTCCAGGTCCAGGCCGTTGGAGAAGATCTTTCCGGTGGCCGCGGTGACCAGCGCGCGGGCGCCGCCGGCGGCCTCCACCCGGTCCAGGGCGGCGTTCACCTCGGCGATCCAGTCCGGATGGAAGCGGTTCTCCCCGTCACCCAGGTCGAGGACGAAGACGTCCTCGTGGCGGTCCAGCGTCGGCATGACACTCCTCTCGAAGCTACTCGCCGGTAACATACCGCCTCTCACACCGTTCCGGCGACCACCCAGATGGTCAGGACGGCGAGGAAGTCGCCCCGCTCCCCGGCCGAGTCCACCTGCGTGAACCACTCGTCGCGCAGTCCGGCGGGGCTCGCCCAGGTGCCCTCCGGCACGTCGTGGTTGACCATCGGCAGCACCACGGCCGCCGAGTCCGGGTCGGGGAAGTAGCAGGTCACCGGCGTCGCGACGACGTCCTCCAGGCCGTGGTCGAGCAGGCGGCGGCGAAGGGTACGACCCATGTCGAGCTGCCGCGGGGTGAGCCGGCCGTGCATGTGGCCGATGACCGAGCCGGCCAGCGTGCCGTCGACGCCGTCGAAGGCGAGCGACGCCCAGTCGGTGTCGAGCAGGCAGACCCGGCCCCCGGTCCGGGTGACCCGCACCAGCTCGCCGATGGCGGCGTCGGGGTCCTCGACGTGCTGGAGCACCCGCTCGCACCAGACCCCGTCGAAGCTCTCGTCGTCGAAGTCGAGCGCGCAGACGTCCCCGGTGACATAGCGGATGGCATCTCCGGTGTCCCGCGCGCGGGCGGCGGCCAGCGTGGCGGCGGAGAAGTCGAGCGCGACCACCTCGCCGTCGGGGGCGACCGCGGTGGCCAGCTCCCGGGACACGTCCCCGGCGCCGCAGCCGGCGTCGAGCAGCCGCTGGCCGGGCGAGGGGCGCAGCGCCTCCCAGGCCGTGTGCCGGACCCGGCGGATCTCGGGATGGCGGGACATCGACTCCAGCGCCGCCACGAGCATGGCGAACATGTCGGGCGGCATCCGGTCGAGGTCCGCGAACGGCGTGCGGTCCAGCTGTGCGGGCTCCATGGCGCCCATGGTGGCTCGGGAAGAGCCGCGCGACGGGCAGACGTCAACCTTCCGACACGCCGCGTTCACGTTTCGTAACCGGCGTCCGGCCTGCGGCGCCGCGTCCGGACGCGGCGTGTTCCGCGTCACGGCCGGCCGGGGTCGCGGTTTGTAAGATTCCGAAACATGACGGCAACACGGATCGGCCTCGTCGGGTACGGCTCGGGCGGGCGCATCTTCCACGCACCCCTGATCGCGTCGGCGGACGGCGTCGAGTTCGCCGGTGTGGTGACGCGTTCGGCGGAGCGGCGCGCGGAGCTGGCCAAGGCCCATCCCGGGGTGCCTGCGTACGACTCGATCGCCGACCTGGCCGCCGCGGGGGCCGACGCCGTGGCGATCTCGACCCCGGCCGCGACGCACGCCTCGCTCGCCCGCGAGGCGATCGCGCAGGGGCTGGCCGTCGTCGTCGACAAGCCGTTCGCGCTCGACGCCGAGGCGGCCCGCGAGGTCACCACCATTGCCGCCGACCAAGGCGTGCTGCTGACCGTTTATCAGAACCGCCGCTTCGACGCCGACCTGCTCACCGTGCGCCGGCTGATGGCCGAGGGCGTTCTCGGCGAGATCCGCCGTTTCGAGTCCCGCTTCGAGCGCTGGGACCCGCAGCGGCAGCCGCCGGCCGCCGGCGGAGGCACCCTGCTCGACTTCGGTGCCCACCTCGTCGACCAGGCCCACCTGCTCTTCGGCCCGGCCTCCCGGGTGTACGCGGAGATGCGCGGCGACGGCGACCTCGACAGCGACGTCTTCGTGGCACTGCACCACAGCAGCGGCGTCGAGTCGCACCTGTGGGGCAGCTGGCGACAGGCGGCGCCGGGCCCCCGCTTCCGCGTGACGGGCACGACCGGCACGTACATCGTCGACGGCATCGACGGTCAGGAGGCCGCCCTCAAGGCCGGCCGCTCCCCCGCCGCCCTCGGTGACCGCTGGGGCGTCGAGCCGGAGCACGCGTGGGGCCGCCTCTACCGCGGCACGACCGGCGCGCCCGTACGCAGCGAGCGCGGCCGCTGGGACAGCTTCTACCCGGCGTTCGCGGCCGCGGTACGGGGCGAGGGACCGCTGCCGGTCGACCCGTGGGACTCGGTGCGGAACATGGACGTCCTCGACGCGGCCCGGATGAGCGCCGCGACCGGCGAGACCGTGGACCTCTAGAGCAGCCGCCCCAGCAGCGCGAAGATCGACGACGGGTCCAGCGCCTCGCTGTTGCTCAGCAGCACGAGGCGCCGGTCCGACTCGGGCAGGCAGGCGACGAAGGTCTTGTATCCGGCGTTGTGCCCGCTGTGCTGGAACCACGGCTCGCCGTTGTAGGTGCCCACGAACCAGCCGTACCCGTAGCCGCGCGAATGGTCGTCGGCGTTGCCCGTCGCCGCGCGCTCGGTGAGCATCAGCGTGCGCAAGGGTTCGCGCAGCACGTCACCGGCCCACAGTCGGCGCATCCACTCGACCATGTCGCCGGTGGTGCTCCAGACGTCGCCCGCGCCCATGCCGACCACGTCCAGCTCCCAGGACGGCAGCGGCTCGCCGTTCTCGTCGTGCCCGGGCGCGATGTCGTCGAGGTCGCCGGGCGAGCCGGCGAACGTCGCGGTCAGGCCGGCGGGCCCGAAGACCCGGCGGGCGAGGAAGTCCCGGTACGGCACGTCGGCGACGCGCTCCACGACCTGGGCCGCCAGCACGTACGCCGGGCTGCTGTAGCGCCATCCCGCCCCGGGGGCGAACAGCGGCGGCACCCGGCGGAAGGTCTCGACCAGCTCGGCGGGCCCGACCCGGCGCTCGAGGTCGATCATCGGGTAGTCGTGCCAGTGCCCGATCCCGGAGGTGTGCGCGAGCAGGTGGTGCAGGGTCACCCCGGGCCACCCGGCGAACCACCGGCCGAGCGGGTCGTCCAGCCGCAACCGGCCGTCCTGCGCCAGCAGCAGGACTGCGGTGGCGGTGAACTGCTTGCTCACCGAGGCGAGCTGGTAGCGGACCGGTGACTCCGCGCCGATGAGCGTCTCGTCGCCGCGGTCGAGCCGCACCATGCCGCCGTGTCTCACCCCGCCGACTCTAGGATGCGTGCAGCAGCTCCGCGAGCGTCCTGGCACGCCGACCGGTGAGCTGTTCGATCGCGGGGTCCACGATGGCCAGTTCGCCGGCGGCCACCGCCGTGTAGGTGCTCACCCACGCGTCGACCTGCCAGGGCGGTGCGCCGTAGGACGCGCGGGACGCGTACGCCTCCTCGACCGTCTCGTCGTGGTAGCGGAACTCGTAGCCGGTGGCCTCGGTGAGCGCTGCCGCCATCTCCGCGAAGGTGAGCGCCTCGGGGCCGGTGAGGTCGTACGTCCGGCCGGCGTGCGGGCCCGGATCGCGCAGCACCGCGACGATCGCGTCGGCGATGTCGTCCTGGGCCACGACCGCGGCCCGGCCGTCCCCGCCCGGGCCGCGGATCACGCCGTCCTCGCCCGCCAGCCCCGGCACGAAGTCGGCGTAGAGGTTGTCGCGCAGGAACGTGAAAGGCAGCCCGCTGGCGCGGATGTGCTCCTCGGTGGCCCAGTGGTCGCGGGCCAGGGTGAAGGTTGCGTCCGGTCGCGCACCGGCGAAGGACGTGTAGACGAGGTGCGCGACGCCCGCGGCCGCCGCCGCGTCGACGAAGGCGCGGTGCCGGTCGACGCGGTCGAGGCTCTCCGACGCCGAGACCATGAGGACGGTCCCGGCGCCCTTCAAGGCGGCACGGACCGCGGCCGGATCACCGTAGTCGGCCTCGGCGACCTCGGCGCCGGCGATGCGCGGGGCGCGTGCGGCGTCACGGACGAGGAGCCGCTGCGGACGGTCCAGCCGGGCCGCGACCCGGCCACCGAGGCGGCCGGTCGCGCCGCTCACCACTGTCGTAGGCATGGTTCAGACGATATGCCGGGGGCGGACCTCGGGGCCCAGTACCCGGGCGGTGGCCAGGGAGTCGGCGAAGCGCGCGGGGTCGAGGTCGAGGCCGCCGGGCAGCCAGCTCAGCTCGCTGCGGCCGGGGTCGGTCATGGCCGCCAGGACGTCCGCCGGGGTGAGGCCGGCCTCCTGCAGGGCGCGCACCTCGCGCGGGTTGATCGCCGGCGGCAGGGGGCCGTTGCCGAGGTCGGTGCCGTACCGGACTTTTCCGCCGTGGCCGAGGAAAAGCCGGAGGTTACCGACGGCGGTGGCCCGCTCCGGCACCGGGCTGCCGTACCCGTGGATGTCGAGCGTGCTGATCCACGTCATCCGCGCGGCGCAGGCCCGCACCAGCGCGTCGTCGAGCTCCTCGGTCCAGGGTGTGTGGGCTAGCAGGTCGGCACCGGACTCGTACGCGGCCGCGACCGTCCCGGGCCCCTCGGCGTGCACCACCACCGGCAGGTCCCGCTCGTGTGCCGCGGCGACCACCGCGGTCAGCACGGGCGGAGCCAGGACCGGGCCGCCGGCGTGCGCGGTCACCTTGATGAGCGTCGCTCCCCCGGCGTGCGCCTCACCGACCGCCTCGCCTGCGTCGGTCGCCGAGCGGACCGCGCGGCAGCTCCCGGCCGGCGCCCACGCCCGGTCGCCGGGGTAGCCGCCGGGCGCGGTCAGGAACGGCCCGGCGAACCGCAGCCACGGGTGGCGGGCCGCCACCGCCGCCACCGCGCCGGGCGCGCCGCCCAGATCCCACGCCCAGGCGATGCCGCCGGCCCGCAGCGTCGGCAGGTCCACCAGGGCGGAGTGCACGTGCGCGTCACCGAGCCCGCGCAGCACGGTGCCGGGCAGCCGAACCCGCTCCTCCCCGGCCGGCAGGCTACCGGCCGGGGCGAGCACGCCGTCGCGCAGCGCCGTACCGGTGTGCAGCCGCCCGTCCCACCACACCGATTCCGGCACCCACCACGTCATGGGTGCTTCTCGAGCAGTTCCCGCAACACACCCAGTCCCCGGTGGATTTCCCCGAAGCCGGTGCTCAGCGGGGCCGGGCCGATGCGCAAGCCGTCGGGGCGGCGGTAGTCGGGGATCACCCCGCGGTCCCACAGCGGCTCCAGCAGCTCGTGGAAGCCGGGTCGGCGCAGGGTCACGTGACCGCCGCGGCGGCCGGGTTCGCGCGGACCGGCCACCTCGACACCCAGCGGCGCCAGCCAGCGGTCGGCCAGCTCCAGCACATAGTCGGTGAGCAGCAGGGACTTCGCGCGTACGGCGGCGATCCCGGCCTCCTCGTACAGGTCGAGGCTGGCGTGCAGCGGCACCATGCCCAGGATCGGCGGTGTGCCGCTGAGCAGCGCGCGGGCGCCCGGGGCCGGCTCGTGCCCGGGTCCCATCTCGAACGACGCCCGGTGGCCCATCCAGCCCCAGATCGGCTGCCGCACCTCGTCCTGCAGGCCGGCCCGCAGGTACGCGAACGCGGGCGCCCCCGGACCGCCGTTGAGGTACTTGTACGTGCAGCCGACGGCGAGGTCCACACCCCACGCGTCCAGCTCGACCTCGACCGAGCCGGCCGAGTGGCACAGGTCCCAGAGGGTCAGCGCCCCGGCGGCGTGCGCGATCCGGTTGATCTCCGCGACGTCGGCGAGCCAGCCCGAGCGGTACGCGACGTGGCTGAACAGCACGAGCGCCGTGTCGTCGTCCACCACGTCGGACACCTGCTCCGGCGTGATGCCGGCGGACGGGTCGGTGTCGACCCAGACCAGCTCGGCGCCGCGTTCGGCGGCCACGGCCTCACAAACGTACCGATCGGTCGGGAAGTTGTCGGTGTCCAGCACGATGCGGCGGCGGCCGGGACGGGCGTCGACCGCCGCCCGCACCAGCTTGTAGAGCAGCACGGTGGTGGAGTCGGCGACCACGATCTGCCCCGCGGCGGCACCGAGGGCGATCGCGCCCAGCCGGTCGCCGAGCCGCTGGGGCCACTCCAGCCAGCCGTCGGTCCAGCCGCGGATCAACCGGCCCGCCCACTGCTCGCGGAGGAACTGCGCCATCAGCTCCTCGGTGGCGCGCAGCGGCCGGCCCAGCGAGTTGCCGTCCAGATAGGAGACGACGTCGAAGTCCGCGGGGGCGAGGAACCGGTCACGCAGCGGCCCCAGCGGATCGGCGGCGTCCAGCGCCTCGGCCCGCTCCAGGAGCTCGTCCGTCACAGCTCCACCACGCCGATCTCGGTACGGACGGCGTACAACTCGGGGAAGAACGTCAGGTCGAGGGCCTTGCGCAGGAAGTCGACGCCGCTGGAGCCGCCGGTGCCGCGCTTGAAGCCGATCGTGCGCTCGACGGTCTTCAGATGCCGGAAGCGCCAGAGCTGGAAATTCTCCTCGAGGTCGACGAGCTCCTCGCAGGCCTCGTACGCCTCCCAGAACTTGTCCTTGTTCTCGTAGATCGTCACGAAGACGGGCACCAAGTCCTCATGGAACCGCCACGGCAGCGTCACGTCGCGCTGCAACAGCTCGACCGGGACGTCGTGGCCCTGGCGACCCAGGAAGCGCAGGAACTCGTCGTAGACGCTGGGCGTCTCCAGCGCCTCGACCAGCATCTCCTGCGCCGCCGGATCGTCGTCGAAGATCGACAGCATCCGCCGGTCCTTGTTGCCGAGGGTGAACTCCACAGCGCGGTACTGGTAGGACTGGAAGCCCGAGGAGGTGCCGAGGAAGCTGCGGAACTCGGCGTACTCGCTGGGCGTCAGGGTGGCGAGCACCGACCATTGCTCGGTGAGGCAGCGCTGGATGTGCTTCACCCGGGCCAGACCCTTGAGCGCCGGCCGCAGTTGGTCCTCGGCCAGCTGCCGCCGGACCGCGCGCAGCTCGTGCAGGACCAGCTTGAGCCAGAGCTCCGACGTCTGGTGCTGCAGGATGAAGAGCAGCTCGTCATGGTGCTCGGGCACGCTGACCGGGTGCTGCGCGGTGAGGATCCGGTCGAGATCCAGATATTTCCCGTACGACAGATTGACCTTGAAGTCCCGGACGATGCCCGGCTCCAGCGGCCGTTGGTGCGACGACACGATGACCTCCCGACGATGATCCCCTTGCAGCAGATCACACGAGGTCAGCTGTTGGCGAGGGTCCCGCCGGTAAGGAGCGGACCCCAGTACACCCACTGACCGTCGTGCCGTACGAAACGGCTGCGCTCGCGCATGTCCCCGGGCCGGCCGCCGTCGCGGTAATGGGCGCGGAACTCGACCACGCCCTCGGCGTCGAAGAGGCCACCACCGCTCGCCTCCAGCACGTCGAGGCCGGTCCACCGCATCGCCGAGTCCGCCTCGACGGAGTCCGGCCGGGTGTCGGGATGCCACGAACGCAGCACGTAGTCGGCGTCGTCCAGCGCGAACGCGGCGTACCGCGAGCGCATCAGCGCCTCGGCGGTCGCGGGAGCGCTGCCGCGGTGGGCGGGGCCGCAGCACTCGCCGTACGGCTGACCGAGCCCGCAGGGGCAGGCGGCGGTCTCGTCGATTCCAGGCGCGGCCACCGGCCGGCGCCGCGTTGCACGTCGGGCCATTCGCCTATTCTTCCCCAACCGGCACGCCGAGCGACCGGTAGTAGCGGATCTTCTCACGGATGTGCGCGCGCTGCAGGACCAGCTCGTCGATTCGCCGGCCGATCCCGGCATCGTGCTCCTCCAGCAGCTCCCGGCGCTCGGCGACGGTCGACGCGTCCCGGCTCAGGTCGGCGTAGCGGCGCATCTGCGCGATCGGCATGCCGGTGTCGCGCAGGCAGCGCAGGATCATCAGCCAGGCGATGTCGTCGTCGTTGAAGACCCGCTGCCCACCGGCGGTGCGGGCGATGCCCGCCAGCAGGCCGATCCGTTCGTAATAGCGCAGGGTGTCGAGGCTGAAGCCGGTCCGCTCGGCGATCTCGCCCGGGGTGTAAGTGGCCATTCCCGCGATTCTGCCCTTGACCTGGAGCGCGCTCCAGGTGGCAGCGTCGGCCGCATGACCGAGATCGTCCTGGGTGCCATGCTGTTCGGGAACCGGATCGGCGAGCGCGAGTCGTTCGCCCTGCTGGACCGGTTCGCGGAGCGCGGCGGGCGGTGGATCGACACCGCCGACAACTACGTGTTCTGGACCCACCCGAGCGGCTTCGGCGGGCAGAGCGAGGAGGTGGTGGGCCGCTGGCTGGCCGCACGCCCCGGGCTGCGCGACCGGATGCGGATCAGCACCAAGGTGGGCGCCCAGCCCACCGCTGCCGGCCTCGGCCTGGCTTCGGGGGAGGGGCTGTCCGCGCCGGTCGTCCGGCGCGCGGTCGACGGCAGCCGCAAGCGCCTCGGCGTCGACCGGATCGACCTGTACTGGGCGCACATCGAGGACCGGTCGGTGGCCCTGGAGGAGACCGTTGGCGTCTTCGGCGAGCTGGTTGAGCGGGGAGCGGTGAGCCGGCTGGGCGCGTCGAACCACGCGGTGTGGCGGGTCGAGCGCGGCCGGGCGACCGCCGCCCGGCAGGGAGTGGCCGGCTGGAGCGCGTTGCAGCTGCGGCACTCCTATCTGCGGCCACGGCCCGGCGCCCCGCTGGAATCCTCGGCGCACGTGCACGTCACCGAGGAGACCCTGGATTTCGTACGCGGCACGGACGACCTCGTGCTGTGGGCGTACACAACGCTCGTGAACGGGGCGTACGCACGCGCCGACCGGCTCGAGGAGGCGTACGCCCACCCGGGCACCACCCGGCGCCTCGCGGCCCTCGACGCGGTCGTGGCCGAGACGGGGACGACCCGTCATCAGGTCGTGCTGGCCTGGCTGCTCGGCGGCAACCCGCCGGTGCACCCGATCCTCGGCGCCACCACGGTCGAGCGCCTCGACGAGGCGATGGACGCAGCCGAGCTCAAGGTGGACGACAGCCTGCGTGCGCGGCTCGACGCAGCGGCTTGACCTCCTGCGCGAGGTCAGCCGGCCTGCTGCTCCGCCACGATCCCGCTGATCACCTTCTGGCAGCGGTCCAGTTCCTCGATCAGCGACTGCATCTCCTCGATCGCCGAGACCGCGTTCTGGGTGTCGGCGCGGATGCCGCCCACCTGCCCGCCGATCTCGTTGGTCGCGGTCGCCGTCTCGTTCGCGAGATCCTTGACCTCGCTCGCCACCACCGCGAAGCCGCGACCGGCCTCGCCCGCCCGCGCCGCCTCGATCGTGGCGTTCAGCGCGAGCAGGTTGGTCTGCTTGGCGATCGTGGCGATCAGCTGCACGACCTTGCCGATCTCGGTACTGCTCGCGTCCAGCCGCTGGATGACCGCGACGGCCGTCTCCGCCGCACGCACCGCCGACCGGGTCGCCGTGGCCATGTCGCTGCTGACGTCCGCGAGCCGGTGCACCGAGTCCCGCACGTCCGTCGTGTACTGGCCGGTCTCCAGAGGAGCCTCTTCGGACCACTCCTCGGTACCGGTCTGCCACTCACTCATCGCATCCCGCCCCATCCTTCGTCGCGATTACCAACATCGCACCTTGCCCAGGGAGTTCGCGGGCGTTTCCGGCTAATCGGGCGCATCCTTCTCAGGCGTACCGCTCTGCGGTCGATGGGAGGGACGAACGCTGAGGACGGGATGGTGAGGCGCGTGACGGTAGCCGATCTCAGCGAGTTGGTGCTGGAGTCGGAGCTGGGGCGCGGTGCGTACACCAGCGTCTTCCTGGCCCGCCGGGGCGACGACCGGTACGCGGTCAAGCTGCTGCGCGGCGCGGCGGCGGACTCCCCCGATGCGGTGCTGGACCTCCGGCGGGAGGCGGCCCTGCTGGCGAGCCTGGACCATCCCGGGATTCTGCGCACGTACGCGTCCGGCCTGCATGAGGGCCGTCCCGCGCTGGTGACCGAGCTGGTGCCGGGCGAGTCGCTGGCGAGCCTCCTGGCGAACGGGCCGCTCGCGGTGGACCGGGTGGTCCAGCTGGCCCGTGAGCTGGCCGACGCGCTCGCCGCCGCCCACCGCGGCGGGGTGGTGCACCGGGACCTGAAGCCGCAGAACGTCATGGTGCCGCCGGTGGGACCCGCGAAACTGATCGACTTCGGCCTCGCGGGGATGGCGAGTCAGCCCTCCGACGCCGACACCGCCACGGGCACCTTCGTGTACGCGGCCCCCGAGCAGACGGGGATGCTCAAGCGCCCGGTGGACCACCGTTCCGACCTGTACTCCCTGGGCGTGGTGCTGTACGAGTGCCTCACCGGGCGGCCGCCGTTCCAGGCGAACAACGTCGGCGAACTGCTGCGGATGCATGCCGTGCAGGCCGTACCGGACGTCTGCGGCCTGCGACCGGAGGCCGGGGCGCAGCTCGGCGCCGTCATCACGCGGCTGCTCGCGAAGGACCCCGACGACCGTTACCGCGGCGCGCCGGAGCTGCTCGCCGACCTGGCCCGGTGTTGCGATACCGGCGATGCCGCTCCCGTGACCGCCTCGGACCGCTGGCCGCTGTGCGGCCGGCAGGCCGAGATGGAGGTCCTGCGGACCCGGTGGGAGTCGGCCCGGGCCGGTCGCGGCGGGATGGCGCTGGTCCGCGGGCCGGCCGGCGGCGGCCGGAGCCACCTCGCCCAGGCCCTCGCCGACGTGGTGGCCGATGCGGGCGGAGCGGTGCTGAGCGCCCGGTGCGCCGGGGAAAGCGGGCCGCTGGCGGCGGTACGTGAAGCGGTGGAGAAGCACCTCGCGGATGTGGCGGCCCTGCCGCGCACTGACCCAGCCCACCAGCGGGTCCGCGACGCGGCGATGACGGCCGGCGCGGGCCTGGTGAAGGCGCTCTCCCCCCGGCTGGCCGCAGTGCTCGCCGACGTCCCCGAGGGTGCCACGGCCGGCGAGGACCAGTTCGCGCAGACCGTCGCGGTCTTCCTCGCCGAGCTGGCCCGGGGCGGCGCGGGTGCCCTGCTGGTCCTGGACGACGCCCACGACCTGGACGAGCGGTCCGGGCAGGTCCTCGCCCGGCTCGCCGACCTGCTGCCCGGCACGCCGATGCTGGTGGTGCTCACCGCGGCGGAGGGCGCTCCGGCCGCTCCGCTGCGGGCCGCCTACGGTGCCGTGCTCGACACCGAGGTGGTCACCGGGGCTCTCGGCCAGGGCGCGACGGCGGAGCTGATCAGCTCGCGGCTGCCCGGCGCGGCCGTCAACCCCGCGCTCACCGCGCACGTCCTCGCCCGGACCGGTGGCCTGCCGCTCGCCGTGGTCGAGTACCTGCGCGCGCTGGTCGACAAGGCGCTGCTCGCGCCGTACTGGGGGACGTGGAAGCTCGACGACTCGCGGCTGGACGCGCTGCCGGCGGCGGGCAAGGACCTGCTGGTGTCGCGGATCGCGGACCTGCCGGCGGAGGTCGTGGACGTCCTGGTCGTGGCCGCCTGCATCGGCAACCGGTTCCGGGGCGAGGTGCTCGCGGCCGCCGCGGAGCGCCGCGACGGCGAGGTGACGATCGCCATCGAGGCCGCGACGGCGCAGCGGCTCCTCGAGGTCCGCGAGGACGGGCGGTACGGCTTCGTGCACGCCGGCGTCCGTACGGCTCTGCTCGACTCCGCCGACGCCGACCGGGTCCGCCGGCTGCACCGCCGCATCGCCCAGGTCGTGGAGGCGCAGGATCCGGCCACCCGGGACGCCGAGCACGCGTACTCGGTCGCCGATCACTACGTCCGCGGTGCCGGCGACGGAGACGAGGCGGCTTTGTACCGCGCCCTCGTGGTGGCCGGGCAGACCGCTCTTGCCGACGGTTCCCCGGCCGAGGCCCTGCGGTTCCTGGAGCGGGCGGAGGAGGCGGCCCGGGCGGGTTCCCTGCCGGTGGCTTCGGAGGTGCGCCACGCGATCGTCACCGCGACGCTGCGGGTGGGGCGGGTGGACTCCGCCCGCGATCGCATCGAGCAGGCCCTGAAGACGGAGACCGACCCGTGGTGGCGCGCGAAGCTCTGGAACGCGATGGCCGAGGTGCACACGATCGAATATGCGGACGACCAGGCGGTCGCCGCGGCCTCCACGGCGCTGGCCGAGCTCGGCCACGCGACGCCGAGCGGCCGGATCCGGCTGGTGCTGTCGACCATCGGTGCCGCGATCGCGGGTTCGTTCGTCCGCCGCACCGGGATCGGCTTCGGCACGGTACGCGGCCGGCAGCGCGAGGAGTTCCTGATCCGGGCATCGCTGCTCGAGGCGTGCGCGTACGGCTCGGTCATCGGCATGCGGGTCCCCCATGTCCTCGTGTACGTGCTGCGCACGCTGTACCTGGTCAACCGGCTCGGTCCCGGGCCGCACTTCGCCCGGGCGTACGCGCTGCTCGGCCTCGTGCCGGCGCTCATCGGCCGGCGCCGGCCGGCGGAGCGGTGCTGGGCACTGGCGGCCGGCGCAGCACGCGACCTGGCGGACCCGGTGCTGGTCGCCTTCGTGGACTGGGTCCGCGGCACAGGCCTGCTCTTCGGCGGCCACGACGACGGCGGGGCGTGGGAGAAGGCGGTGGAGAAGCACGCCCGCCTGCTGGCCCCGGCCCAGCTGCTCGGCGGGTTCGGCACCGTGGTCATCCGGCTGCTCCTTCGGGGCCGGCCCGTCGAGGCCGCGGCGGCGCTGCAGCAATGCGAGTCCCTGCTGCCCGGAACCGCCGGCCGGATCAACGGCACCAGCATCGGCATGGCGCGGGTCATGGTTCCGGCGCAACAGGGCCACAGCGGCGAGGCGGCGGCCGCCCTGGCGACCATGCGAGCCTCTATCGGTGACGGCGCAGCGGTTGCGCAGCGCGCGAACCTGGCCGTCGCGGCCCTGCACAGCCTGGTGGAACAGGGCGAGTTCGGCGCGCCCTTCGACGAGGCGATCGCCGAGTTCGAGGCGATCGGGCTGCGCCGCTCCGGGATGATGGCCATCCACAAGTACTTCTTCCTCTTCCTGGCGCACGGCCGCCTGGCGCAGTGCCGCCTGGCGCCCGCCGAGGAACGGCCGGCCCGGATCGCCGTCGCCCGCCGGGCGATCAAGGACCTGGGCCGGCATGCCGACACCCCGCTGCTCAAGGTCGGCCACCAGCTGGCCCGGGCGGGGTTCTGCCAGCTCACCGGCGACCCGGCGGGCGCCCTGGAGCTCGCGGACACGGCCGAGCAGAAGGCCCGTCCGCTCGACAGCCCGCTGGTGACCTTGGAGGCGTCCCGGATCCGGGCTCGCTCGCTGCGGGCGCTCGGCATCACGGGTGAGGCCCAGCGCCAGGCCCGCCTGGCCTACTCCATCGCCACCTCCTACGGCCTGGAGCACCGGGCGCAGCAGATCCGTGCGGAGTTCGGCGAGGTGGAATCGAGTACGGCGGCCGGCGGCACCTCCCACCGCACCCGGGAGCGCGCCCGGGAGCGCGACCTGGAGGCGATGCAGCGGGTGGCCCTTGCCGCGGCCACCGTGCTTGACCCGCGCGAGCTGGCCCGGGTGACGCTCGCCGAGACCCTGCGCATCTTCGGCGCCGAGCGGGCCCTGTTCTTCCTCGTCGGGGACGACGACCGGCTCGCGCTCTACGCCGGGCTCGACGCCACCGGAGCCGAGCTGGACGCGGTGAGCGACTTCGGCTCCACACTGCTCAACCGGGTGCGCCGCAGCGGCGAGCCGCTGGTCGTGACCGGCACGGAGGAGGGCGCGGCCCTGGGTTCGCGCAGCGTCGTCGCCCACGGCCTGCGCAGCATCATGGTGGCACCCGTGCAGTTGAAAGCGCGGCTGCTCGGCGTGGTGTACCTCGACAGCCGCCTGGCCCGGGGCGTCTTCACCGAGGAGGACATCGACGTGCTCGCCACGGTGACGAGCCATGTCGCGGTGGCGCTCCAAACGGCCCGCGCGGCGCAGCTCGAGCTGGCGGTCCAGGTCGCGATCCGGCAGCAGGAGCTGGCCGAGACGCTGCGGTCCAGCCTCGCCGAGCTCAGCGCGATCCTCGACCCGCAGGAGGTCCTGCACCGGCTCGCCGGCACGCTGGTCGAGCAGGCCGGGGCGAGCCGGAGCTGTCTGCTGCGCGCCGGTGACAGTGCGCTGACGGTGGTGACGGCCACGGGACCGGGCACGGTCGAATGCGGGTACGAGGTGACCCTCGCCGGCGACCTCCAGACGGCCGACCTGGTGACGACCTCGCTGGTCTCGGGCGGCTGGGCGGCGAACGCGCCCGCCGTCGTCGCGGAGGTGCTCGGCGACCCGGCGGCGTGGCTCGTCGTCCCGCTGCGCAGCAGGGAGGGGCTGGTCGCCGTGCTGTTCCTCGGCGGCGAGCAGTTCGACGACGGCCACCGCCAGGTCGTGTCGACGCTCGCCGGTCAGGGCATGAGCGCCTACGACAACGCCGAGCTGTTCAGCCGGGTGGAGCGGCTGGCCACCACCGACGGGCTGACCGGCATCGCCAACCGGCGGCACGCCTTCCAGCTGGGCGAGACCCTGTTCGGCGTGGCCCGCCGCAGCCGGCGGCCGCTCACCGCGGTCATGGCCGACATCGACCACTTCAAGACCATCAACGACCGGTACGGCCACGGCTGCGGTGACGACGTCATCCGGGACGTGGCGGCCCGGCTGGGCGGCGTCATCCGCTCGTCGGACGTGCTGGGCCGGTACGGCGGCGAGGAGTTCCTGATCATCCTGCCGGAGGCCGGGGACGGCGGGGCGGAGCTGGCCGAGCGCATGCGGGCGGCCGTCGCGGCCGAACCGGTGCCGACCCGGACGGGGCCGGTGACGGTCACCATCAGCGTGGGCCTGGCGTCCCTCGACCCGGACGACGACATTCTCGACACTCTCGTCGCCCGGGCCGACCACGCCCTCTATCTCGCCAAGGAAGGCGGCCGCAACCGGGTGGCCATGGCCTGAGCCGAGGGTTCAGGCGGTGAGCTGCCGGAGCCGGTCCGCCTGCTCGCGGAGGTTGGCGGCCGCGGCGAGCACCGTCTCGGCGCCGCGGGCTGCCGCGGACGCGGACTCGGCCACGGCGTGCATGCCGCCGGACATCTCCGCACTGACCGCGGTCTGCTCCTCGACCGCTGCGGCGATCATGGTCTGCTGTTCGGCGATGTTCTCGATCAGCCCGACGATGCCGGAGATGCCGTCGACCGCCTGCAGGCTCTCGCCCTGGATGGCCTCGATCATGCGGATGATCTGCTGGGTGGCCTCGGCGCTGCGCCCGGCCAGCTCCTTGACCTCGCCGGCCACGACCGCGAAGCCCTTGCCGGCCGCCCCGGCGCGCGCCGACTCGATCTGCGCGTTGAGGGCCAGCAGTTTGGTCTGCTCGGCCACGGCGATGATGAGCTTGGTGACGTTGCCGATCTCCTGGCTGGAGCCCTGAAGCTGTTCCATGCTGGTGGCGGTCGTCCGCGCCGACACGACAGCGGTGTCCGTGCTCGTCGTCGCGCTCGTGACCCGGGTGGCGATCTCCCGGATGCTCTCGGCCATCTCGCTGGAGTTCCGCGAGATGGCGTCGGCCCGTTCGGCGCTCTGCCCGGCGGCCTCGGCCAGTTGCCGGCCCGCCTCGGCGAGTTCGTTGCTGGCCCGGTTCAGCTCGGTGACCAGAGAGTTGACGAGCTCGGTCGCCTCGACCTTGTCGGTCTCGTCGGACCACGTGACGACGTAGCCGCCGGCGAAGCGGTGGATGGTGGTGCCACCGTGCAGTTTCCTGCCGTTGACCTCCATCGGGATGTGCGTGGTGAGCGGGAATTCGGTCTGGGTCCGCATGATGTTCTTGAGCCCGTCCCGCAAGTGCAGCAGCACTCCTTCGCCGTATTCCTCGATGGTGTGCCGGGTGAGCTGATCAGCGGCGATGTTCCGGTAGACGATGTCGCCGTTCGAGTCGGCGATGATCAGCACGGTCGGGGCGGCGTGCAGCGCGGCCAGCACCATCTCGGGGGAACGCAGAAGCGCCGGTACGTCCTGACCCGCTCGCGCGGAGCCCTTCCTGACCATGTGGTCTCCTCCTCGAATCGGACGGCGGGACAGCCCTGCTTCGAGCGTATGGAATGCATTCCGCTCGCGATGGGAACTCACAGCATCCGCAAGACATGGCAGCAATCCGTCGTATGCTGCAAGACTCAGTTCGGGTCTTGCAGCTTTCTGACGTAGGATTCCGCTGTGATCAAACGCCTGGCCGAGGTGGCCAAGAAAGCCGGCGTCAGCGAGGCGACGGTGAGCCGGGTGCTCAACGGCCGCAGCGGCGTGTCCGAGGCGACCCGCGCCTCCGTGCTCACCGCCCTCGACGTCCTGGGCTACGAGCGGCCGACCAAGCTGCGCGGCGAGCGCGGCCGCCTGGTCGGGCTCGTCCTGCCCGAGCTGCAGAATCCGATCTTTCCCGCACTCGCCGAGGTGGTCACCGCCTCCCTGGCCCAGCGCGGCTTCACCCCCGCCCTGTGCGCTCGCACGATCGGCGGCGTGCCCGAGCGCGACTACATCGAGATGCTGCTGGACCACCAGGTGTCCGGCGTCGTCTTCGCCGGCGGGTCGTACGCGCTGGCCGCCGCCGAGCACGGGCACTACAAGCAACTGCTCGACCGGCGGATGCCCGTGGTGATGGTGAACGCGGGCGTGGAGGGCCTCGGCTTCCCGCACATATCCACCGACGACGCCGTGGCCGTGGAGCAGGCGTACGGGCACCTGCGGTCGCTGGGCCACGAGCGCATCGGCATGGTGCTGGGCCCGGAGGACCACGTCCCGTCCCGGCGCAAGCTGGCGGCGGTCGCTGAGGCGGCACAGTGGACCGGGTCGGCGGCGGAGTGGCTCGTCGAGCGTACGAGCTTCTCCATGGAGAGCGCCCGGCTCGCCGCGACCCGCCTCATCCGGCGCGGCGCCACCGGGCTGATCTGCGCCAGCGACGTGATCGCCCTGGGCTCGATCCGGGCCGCCCGCCGCCTCAACCTCGACGTGCCGAGGGACGTCTCGGTGGTCGGGTTCGACGACAGCGCGCTGATGACGTGCACCGATCCGCCGCTCACCACGGTGCGCCAGCCCATCGAGCTGATGGGCCAGGCCGCGGTGGACGTACTCGTGAACCAGATCGAGGGCGCCGCGGCCACCACCGACGAGTTGCTCTTCGAGCCCGAGCTGGTGGTGCGCGGCTCGACCGGACCGGCACCGGCTCCCGCACGGGCGGCCTGACCAGCACATTCATCACCTTCACCAGGGCGGGCCCGGCGGGTCCGCCCTCTTCTTTGCGCGCCCGACCACAGCGGTCAGCTTTTTTCTTCTATCCGTCGAGTTCTTGCGGGCCCTCGTTTGTCTTTGTATCGTCATCGCCACGAAACAGACTGCGAGAAGGGCGTAACCCCCATGTTCAGGAAAAGGCTGCGCAGTGCCCTCGGGCTCCTGCTCGTCGCCGGCGTGGCCATGTCGGCCGCGGCCTGCGGCGGTGACGACGAATCGACGACGTCCAAGGACGGCAAGGTCACCCTGGTGATCAACGGCCTTCCGCCGGGGACCGAGAAGGCCACCCACGACCGCTTCCTCGCCAACGTCGCCGAGTTCGAGAAGGCGAACCCCACCATCAAGATCGACGCCCGCGAGGGCAAGATGGATCCGCAGACCTTCCCGGCCAAGCTCGCAGGCGGGCAGCTCGAGGACGTCTTCTACGTCTACTTCACCGACCCGGCCAACCTCATCGCCAAGCGCCAGGTCTCCGACGTCAGCAAGTACCTCAAGGACTACCCGATCACCTCGCAGCTCAAGCCGGAGGTGCTGCGGGTGTTCCAGGACGACAAGGGCGGCACGTACGGCCTGCCGTACAAGAACTACTCGATGGGTCTGCTCTACAACCGCGACCTGTTCAAGAAGGCCGGGCTGGACCCGGACAGCCCGCCGAAGACCTGGGCCGACGTGCGAACTGCCGCGAAGAAGATCGCCGGCCTGGGTGACGGCACGGTGGGTTACGGCGACTACAGCAAGAACAACACCGGGGGCTGGCACTTCACCACCGAGCTCTACTCGCTCGGCGGCGAGGTGGCGGTCGACCAGGGCGGCACCTGGAAGGCGGCGTTCAACAGCCCCCAGGGCAAGCAGGTCCTGCAGCAGCTCAAGGACATGCGCTGGACCGACAACGCCATGGGCCAGAAGCAGCTGCTCGAATGGGCCGACCTGTTGCAGCAGATGGGCTCCGGCAAGCTCGGCATGTACCTCGCCACCGCCGACAACATCCCGACGATCGTCAACCAGTACAAGGGCAAGTACGAGACGTACGGCCTGGGCCCGATCCCGGACGGCAAGGGCACGCTGGGCGGCGGCGAGGGCTACATGTTCAAGGCCGGGCTCAGCCCCGAGAAGATCCAGGCTGGTCTCAAGTGGCTGACGTTCTGGTTCACGTCGGCGGACCGCTACGAGGCCGAGAACAAGTGGTCGAGCGAGACCAAGCAGCCTGTCGGCCTGCCCGAGCCGGCCATCTTCACCGGCGCGGCGGCGCAGACCCAGGCCGCTGCCGACAAGAAGTACGCCAACATCCCGCAGGAGAACTACGCGCCGTTCGTGGCGAGCCTGGGCGCGATCCCGGTCAAGCTCGAGCCGCCGAACGCCCAGCAGATCTACGCAGCCCTCGACGTGGCGATGCAGAAGGTTCTCACGGACAAGAACGCGAACGTCGACCAGCTGCTGGCAGACGCTGAAACGCAGGCCAACCAGATCCTGGCAAGCGTCAAGTGAGTTCCCTGTCCACGATGGCCCGCGCGCGTGAGGCGCGCGCGGGCCGCCTGCGGCGCAAGATCTCCGACAACCTCCTGGCGTACGCGTTCCTGGCCGCGGGCCTGGCCTGCTTCGCCTTCTTCTCGTGGTATCCGCTCGTCAAGGGCGTGATCCTGAGCTTCCAGCAGGACAACTTCGTGGTGCCGCCGTACTGGGTGGGACTCGACAACTACAAGGCGCTCTTCGACGACCCGCTGTTCTACACCGCGTGGAAGAACACACTGCTGTTCACCGGGCTCGCGCTGATCTTCGGCTTCGCCCTGCCGTTCTTCATCGCGGTGCTGCTCAACGAGTTCCGGCACTTCAGCGGCTACTTCCGGGTGCTGGTCTACCTGCCGGTGATGCTGCCGCCGATCGTGGCCGTGCTGCTCTGGAGGTACTTCTACGACCCGGGCAACGGCCTGTTCAACACGCTGCTGCGCGAGGCCGGCCTGCCGGAGTCGCAGTGGACCCAGTCCTCCGGCACCGCGATGATCTCGCTGGTGCTGGTCTCCACCTGGGCCAACCTCGGCGGCGCCACGCTGATGTACCTCGCCGCGCTGCAGGGCATCCCCGGCGAGCTGTACGAGGCCGCCGAGCTGGACGGCGCGAGCATCTGGCAGCGGCTGCGGCACGTCACCTTCCCGCAGATGCGCTTCATCATGCTGGTCCTGCTGCTGCTCCAGATCATCGCGACCATGCAGGTCTTCATCGAGCCGTACGCCCTGACCGGCACCTCGAACCCGGACACGATCACCGTGATGGTGCTGGTCTACCGCTACGCGTTCACCGTCAACAACGACTTCGGCCTCGCCGCCGCCATGAGCGTGCTGCTGTTCGTGGTGCTCGGTGCCTTCTCGGCGCTGTACCTGCGGCTGACCCGGAGCGGGGACTGAGGAGAGCACGATGACCCTGACCGCCCCGCCCGCAGCCCCGGTCGGCGCCCCGGCGCCGGCACCCGTACCTTCGCGTCCCAAGCGGCGGCTCTCCACCAACGGCGCTGCCGGCCGTACCCTCATCTCCGCCGTTGATCTGCAGCGGCACCGCCGGCTCTACCTCGCGGTGCTCGGCCTGACCCTGGTGGTCTTCACGCTGGTCTTCCTCTTCCCGCTCTACTGGATGGTCAGCAGCGCGGTGAAGTCGCCGGTCGAGTACGCCCAGAGCACCCCCACCTTCATCCCGGAGTCCTGGCACCCGGAGACATACGCGACGGCGTGGACGAACATGCGGATCGCCAAGTACTTCACCAACACGGTGTTCTACGCGGTCGGCGGCTGGCTCATCTCGCTGCTGGTCGACGTCGGGGTGGCGTACGCGCTCAGCAAGCTGAAGCCGATCTTCGGGAGAGTCGTGCTCGGCGCGATGCTCGCGAGCCTGATGCTCCCGGCGGCCGCGCTGCTCGTGCCGGCGTACAAGACGGTCGTGGACCTGCCGCTGCTGCACGTCAACCTGCTGAACACGCCGTGGGCGCTGTGGCTGCCGGCCGCCGCCAACGCGTTCAACGTCTACGTGCTCAAGCGCTTCTTCGACCAGATCCCCGACGACCTGCTCGACGCCGCCGCGATCGACGGCGCGGGCAGGCTGCGCCAGCTGTGGTCGGTCATCCTGCCGCTGTCGCGGCCGGTGCTCGGGGTCACGTCCATCTTCATCATCGTCGCGATGTGGAAGGACTTCCTCTGGCCGCTGCTGGTGCTCCAGAACCCCGAGTCGCAGACGTTGAGCGTGGCCCTGGCGCGGCTCGCCAACACCAGCCAGGTGCCGCCGACCGAGTTCATGGCCGGCCTGGCCATCGCGAGCCTTCCCATGATCGTCGTCTTCCTGATCTTCCAGCGGAGCATCATCGGCGGGCTCTCCGCCGGCTCCCTCAAGGGCTGAACTCCGGCGAAAGCAGGTCACTGTGCCCCATTCCCAGCCCGGTTCCTGGTGGCGCGACGCCGTCATCTACCAGGTGTATCCGCGCAGCTTCGCCGACTCCGACGGCGACGGCGTCGGGGACATCGACGGGATCCGGGCGCGCCTGGGCCACCTGGCCGGCCTCGGCGTCGACGCGATCTGGATGAGCCCCTGGTACCCGTCCCCGATGGCGGACGCCGGCTACGACGTCGCCGACTTCCGCGACATCGACCCCGTCTTCGGCACCCTCGCCAAGGCCGAGGCCCTCATCGCCGAGGCGCACGAGCTCGGGATCCGCGCCATCGTGGACATCGTCCCCAACCACGTCTCGAGCGAGCACGTGTGGTTCAGGAAGGCGCTGGCCGACCCCGGGGCGCCGGAGCGGGACCTGTTCTGGTTCCGCCCGGGGCGCGGCAAGCACGGCGACGAGATGCCGACGGACTGGGTCGGCGAGTTCGGCGGCACCACCTGGACCCGCACCACGAACCCCGACGGCACGCCGGGCGACTGGTATCTGCACCTGTTCACTCCCGAGCAGCCGGACCTCAACTGGGACCATCCGGCGGTCCGGGCCGACTTCGAGGACATCCTGCGGTTCTGGTTCGACCGCGGGGTCGACGGCATCCGCATCGACTCGGCCGCGCTGCTGATCAAGGACCGGGCCCTGCCGCCGGTCGTCGAGGGCCGGCCGCACCCGTTCCACGACCTCGACGAGGTGCACGAGGTCTACCGCGCCTGGCGGCGGGTGTCGGACGGCTACCGGGACCGCGCCCTGATCGGCGAGGTGTGGCTGCCGGAGGTCGAGCGCTTCGCCGGCTACCTGCGCGCGGACGAGCTGCACGCCGCGTTCAACTTCGACTTCCTCGGCTGCGCCTGGGACGCCGGGCCGATGCGCGAGTGCATCGACCGTACGCTCGACGCCCACCGCGCCGTCGGAGCGCCCCCGACCTGGGTGCTGTCCAACCACGACGTCACCCGGCACGTCACCCGGTACGGCCGGACCACCACCACCTTCAGCTTCGACGACAACCTCGACGGCACCCCGGTCGACCTCGAGCTCGGCACCCGCCGCGCCCGGGCCGCCGCCCTGCTCTCCCTCTCGCTGCCCGGCGCCACCTACGTCTACCAGGGCGAGGAACTGGGCCTCTGGGAGAACGAGAACATCCCACCCGACCGGATGCGCGACCCCATGTACGCCCGCCGCGGGCACAGCCGCGACGGCTGCCGGGTGCCGCTGCCGTGGAGCGGCGACGAACCGCCGTTCGGCTTCTCGACCGCCGAACCGTGGCTCCCCCAGCCGCGCGAGTGGAAGGACCGCACGGTCCAGGCCCAGACCGGCGACCCCAGCTCGATGCTCGAGCTTTACCGCTCGGCCATCGCCCTGCGCAAGGCCGAGCCGGGTCTGCACGAACCGCCCATGCAATGGCTGGCGAGCGCGCCGGGCGTGCTCGCGTACACCCGGGGCGCGGCCTTCGCCTGCGTCCTCAACCTGTCCCCGGCCGCCGTCGCGCTGCCGGCCCACCGATCCGTCCTGCTCACCAGCGGCCCCCTCGACGGCGATCGTCTTCCCCCGGACACCGCCGTCTGGCTGCGCCTGGCCACCTGACGAAAGGGCTCCCCCATGGCCATCTCCAGAATGCGACGAATGATGGTGGCGGCTGCCGCCGCCATCGTCGCCACCGCCGTCCTCCAGGCCGTCTCCCCCACCGCCCCGGCCGCCGCCGCGGGCCCCAACCTCGCCGCCGGCAAGCCCTTCAGCGCCAGCAGCTTCGTCGACGTGTACGGCGCCGGCTACGCGGGCGACGGCAACGCCAGCACCTACTGGGAGAGCGCCAACAACGCCTTCCCGCAGTGGCTGCAGGTCGACCTCGGCCAGTCCGTCTCCGTCAACCAGGCCGTCGTGAAGCTGCCGCCGTCCACCGCGTGGCAGACCCGTACGCAGACGCTGGCCGTGCAGGGCAGCGCGACCGGCTCAGGCTTCACCGACCTCAAGGCGAGCACGGGCTACACGTTCAACCCGGCCACCGGCAACACCGTCACCATCGACTTCGGCGCGGCCACCACCCGGTACGTGCGCCTGGCCGTCAGCGGCAACACCGGCTGGCCCGCCGGTCAGGTCTCGGAGCTCGAGGTCTACGGTCCGGCCACCGGCGACACCCAGGCACCTGGCGCGCCGGGCGGGCTGGCGTACACCCAGCCGCAGTCCGGGCAGATCCGGCTCACCTGGAACGCCTCCACCGACAACGTCGGGGTGACCGGGTACGAGATCTACGCCAACGGGTCGCTGCTCACCACGGTCGCCGGCAATGTGCTGACGTACACCGACAACCGGCCCGCCGGTGCGGCCGTGGCCTACTACGTGAAGGCGCGCGACGCCGCGGGCAACGTGTCCGCGGCGAGCAACACGGTCACCCGCACCGGCTCCGGCACCGGGGGCACGAATCTGGCGGCCGGCAAGCCGATCACCGCCTCGTCGACCGTCTTCACCTTCGTCGCCACGAACGCCAACGACAACGACACCGCCACGTACTGGGAGGGCAGCGCGTACCCGGCGAACCTGACCGTGTCCCTCGGCGCGAACGCCACGACCAGCTCCGTCGTGGTCAAGCTCAACCCGTCGACCCAGTGGGGTACTCGCACCCAGACGTTCTCGGTCCTCGGCCGCGAGCAAAGCGCGCCGGGCTTCACCACGCTGGTGGGCTCCGCGACGTACACGTTCGACCCGGCCACCGGCAACACCGTGACCATCCCGGTCAGCGCCACCGCGGCGGACGTGCGGCTGAGCTTCACCGCCAACACCGGGGCGCCCAGCGGGCAGGTGGCGGAGTTCCAGGTCATCGGCGAGCCGGCACCCAACCCGGACCTGACGATCACCGGCATGGCGGTCTCCCCGTCCGCGCCGGTCGAGACCGACCAGATCACCCTGTCGGCCACCGTCCGCAACGCCGGGAGCGCCGGCAGTCCGGCAACCACGGTCACCTTCTATCTGGGTACGGCCAAAGCCGGCAGCGCGAACGTCGGGGCCCTCGCCGCCGGGGCGTCCGCCACGGTCACCGCGAGCATCGGCGCGCGTGACGCGGGCTCGTACCCGCTGAGCGCCACGGTGGACGAGGCCGGCACCGTCATCGAGCAGAACGACACGAACAACAGCTACACCAACCCGAACGACCTGGTCGTGACGCCGGTCTCGAGCTCGGACCTCGTCGCGGCGGTGGTCAGCTGGTCGCCGTCGAACCCGTCGGCGGGCCAGCCGGTCGCCTTCAGTGTCACCATCCGCAACCAGGGCAGCGCCGCCTCGGCCGGCGGCGCGCACGACGTCACCGTGACCGTCCTGGGCGACAACGGCTCGGTGGTGAAGACCCTGACCGGCTCGTGGTCGGGCACTCTCGCCGCCGGCGCGTCCTCGCCGGCGATCAGCGTCGGCTCGTGGACGGCGGTCAACGGCAGGTACACGGTCCGGACCGTACTCGCGAACGACGGCAACGAGCTGCCGGTCAAGCAGGCCAACAACACGAGCGAGAAGCCGCTTTTCGTCGGCCGCGGCGCGAACATGCCCTATGACATGTACGAGGCCGAGGACGGCACCGTCGGCGGCGGCGCTCAGGTGGTCGGCCCGAACCGCAAGATCGGTGATCTGGCCGGCGAGGCGTCCGGCCGCAGGGCGGTGACGCTCAACGCCACCGGCGCGTACGTGCAGTGGACGGCCCGGGCGGCCACCAACACCGTCGTGGCACGGTTCTCCATCCCGGACACCACGACCAGCTCGATCAACGTCTACGTCAACGGTTCGCTGAACAAGACGCTCCCGCTCACCTCCCGGTACGCCTGGCTCTACGGCAACGAGAGCGCGCCGCAGAACTCGGGCACCGGGCCGCGGCACATCTACGACGAGGCGAACATCATGCTCACCGGCTCGTTCCCGGCCGGCAGCGTGATCAAGCTGCAGAAGGACTCGGGCAACGGGGGGAACATCGCGATCGACTTCATCAACACCGAGCAGGTCGCGCCGGTCACCAACCCGAATCCCGCCACGTACGTGGTCCCGAACGGCTTCGACCAGCAGGCCGTGCAGGCGGCGCTGGACGCGGCCCGGACGGACAGCGGCAAGGCCGGCGTCTACCTGCCGCCGGGCGACTACCAGACGACGAGCAAGTTCCAGGTGTACGGCAGGGCGATCCAGGTCGTCGGCG
This sequence comes from Actinoplanes sp. NPDC051475, assembly GCF_040689425.1. NCBI lineage: Bacteria > Bacillati > Actinomycetota > Actinomycetes > Micromonosporales > Micromonosporaceae > Actinoplanes > Actinoplanes sp. NPDC051475. The sequence continues at coordinate 180,591 of NZ_JBFAZZ010000013.1, read as the reverse complement.
CCGGCCCCTGGTACACGAGGTTCTCCACGCCGCAGAACCAGTCGGAGACGGACGCGGGCTTCCGCGCCGACGGCACCGCCAACGGCTCGACGTTCAAGAACTTCGCCTTCTTCGGCAACTACACGATCCGGCAGGACGGCCCGGGCAAGGTGTTCGACTTCTCGAACGTCTCCGGCATCACGATCGACAACATCTGGGCCGAGCACACCGTCTGCCTCTACTGGGGCGCGAATACCGACCACATGGTCATCAAGAACTCGCGCATCCGCAACCTGTTCGCCGACGGGGTCAACATGACCAACGGCAGCACCGACAACCTGGTCGACAACAACGACGCCCGGGCCACCGGCGACGACAGCTTCGCGCTGTTCTCGGCGATCGACGCGGGCGGCGCCGACGAGATCAACAACGTCTACTCCAACCTGTCCACCACGCTCACCTGGCGCGCCGCGGGCATCGCGGTCTACGGCGGCTACGCCAATACGTTCAAGAACATCTACATCGCGGACACCCTGGTCTACTCGGGCATCACCATCAGCTCGCTGGACTTCGGCTACCCCATGAACGGCTTCGGCGCCGACCCGCCGACGGTCTTCGACAACATCTCGATCGTCCGCGCCGGCGGCCACTTCTGGGGCGCCCAGACCTTCCCGGCGATCTGGGTGTTCTCGGCCTCCAAGGTGTTCCAGGGCATCCGGGTCAGCAACGTCGACATCGTCGACCCGACGTACTCGGGAATCATGTTCCAGACCAACTACGACGGCAGCGGCCGCCCGCAGAACCCGATCAAGGACACGGTCTTCACCAACGTGTCGATCAGCGGGGCGCAGAAGAGCGGCGACGAGTTCGACGCCAAGTCGGGCTTCGGCATCTGGGCCAACCCGATGCCGGAGGCGAACCAGGGCCCGGCGGTCGGCTCGGCCACCTTCACCAACCTGCGCCTGAGCAACAACTGGCGGGACATCGAGAACACCACGTCCACGTTCACCATCAACCGCAACTAGCCGCTCCCCCAACGGAAGAGAGGGCCCGCGCCGAGTCCCCCGGCGCGGGCCCCGCCGGTTCTCAGTGCCGGCGGTCCATCCGCAGCGACGATCCCGGTGTGCCGGCGCGGCGCAGGCCGGCCTTGACGACGAAGATGCGACGGCGGGCCACTGCCTGGCCGCGGCGGTCGAGCTGATAGCCGTCGAGCCAGACCCAGCCGGCGTACGTCGGACGGTCGTCGACGGCGATGATGCGGAACACGAATCCGGACCGGCCGGTGAACTGCACGCTGGCCGCCCGTCCGACGAACACCACGTCGCCCGGCCGCAGCCCCTGACCCTCGTCAGTCATGGCTCATGGATGCCGGGCTGGAGGACGGCGTAAACCGACCTCTCCGACAAAGATTCGGCGGCGTCTCCATGTTCGTCACCTTGGGCCGTACGCGCGCAGACCTCAATCCCTCCGGCGGATTTGGCACACAGCCTGCCGGTTCCGCCGGAGGGACGGCCGGATCAGCGGCTGTCGGAGTCGCCCCCGGTGATCGCCGCCCGGCCCGCTTCCAGGCGCGCGACCGGCACCCGGAACGGCGAGCAGGACACGTAGTCCAGTCCGACCTCGTGGAAGAAGTGCACCGACTCGGGGTCGCCGCCGTGCTCGCCGCAGACGCCGAGCTTGAGGTCGGGGCGTACCGCCCGGCCCTCCTCCGCGGCGATGCGGATCAGCCGGCCCACGCCGTCGCGGTCGATCGACTCGAACGGCGAGATGCCGAAGATGCCGAGCTCCAGGTAGCGCCAGAAGAACGCCCCCTCGACGTCGTCGCGGGAGAAGCCCCAGCCCATCTGCGTCAGGTCGTTGGTGCCGAAGGAGAAGAAGTCCGCGGCCTCGGCGATCTGACCGGCGGTGAGGGCCGCCCGGGGCACCTCGATCATCGTGCCGATCAGCACCTGGACGCCGCTGCCGGCGACGACCTCGGCGACGATCTGCTCGCACTCCTGCCGGACCATCTCGAGCTCCTGCACGGCGCCGACCAGCGGCACCATGATCTCCGGGCGCGGGTTCAGTCCCTCGCCGGCGAGCTGGACCGCCGCCTCCGTGATCGCACGTACCTGCATGGCGAACAGGCCCGGGATGACCAGGCCGAGGCGTACGCCGCGCAGGCCGAGCATCGGGTTCTGCTCGTGCATCCGGCGTACGGCGTCGAGCAGCCGCTCGTCCTCGGAGTGCTCCTCGCCGCGCTCGCGGGCCACGGCCACGTTGACGGCCAGTTCCTCCAGCGACGGCAGGAACTCGTGCAGCGGCGGGTCGATGAGGCGCACGGTGACCGGCAGCCCGTCCATGGCCCGGAACAGGTCGACGAAGTCGGCGCGCTGCAACGGGAGCAGCGCGGCGAGGGCGTCGTTGCGGGCGCTCTCGCTGACCGCGAGGATCAGCCGCTCGACGAGTTCCTTACGGTCGCCGAGGAACATGTGCTCGGTGCGGCACAGCCCGATGCCCTCCGCGCCGAAGCGCCGGGCCCGGGCGGCGTCGTCGCCGGTGTCGGCGTTGGTGCGTACGGCCAGCCGCCGCGTGGCGTCGGCGTGACTCATGATGGTGTGCACCGCCTCGACCAGGGTCGAGTCCACCTCGTCGCCCTCGAAGTACTGGACCACCTCGGACGGGCGTACGGGTACCGCGCCCACGTACACGCGGCCCGTGGTGCCGTCGATCGAGATGACCTCGCCCTCGTTGACGGTGCAACCGTCCACGGTGAACCGGTCCGCCGCGATCTCCAGCTGGTCGGCGCCGCAGACGCAGGTGCGGCCCATGCCGCGGGCCACGACCGCCGCGTGGCTGGTCTTGCCGCCGCGGGCGGTGAGGATGCCGCGGGCCGCGATCATGCCGGCCAGGTCCTCGGGGTTGGTCTCGCGGCGGACGAGGATGACGTCCTCGCCGGCCCCGGCGAGCTCGGCGGCCCGCTCGGCGCTGAACACGGCCTTGCCGGACGCGGCGCCCGGCGAGGCTCCGATGCCCCGGGTCAGCGCGACCGGATCGCCCGAGAGGTCGAAGCGGGGGAACATCAACTGGGCCAGCTGGGCGCCCGAGACCCGGCGCAGCGCCTCGTCCAGGTTGATCATGCCCTCGTTGACCAGCTGGGCCGCGATCCGGAAGGCGGCCGCGGCGGTGCGCTTGCCGACCCGGGTCTGCAGCATCCACAGCTTGCCGCGCTCGATGGTGAACTCGATGTCGCACAGGTCCCGGTAGTGCCCCTCGAGCTTGGCCATGATGCCCAGCAGCTCCTCGTAGGACCGCGGGTCCAGGCCCTGCAGGTCCTCGAGCGGCATGGTGTTGCGGATGCCGGCGACCACGTCCTCGCCCTGAGCGTTCGCCAGGTAGTCGCCGTAGATGCCCTGGGCGCCGGACGCCGGGTCGCGGGTGAACGCGACGCCGGTCCCGGAGTCGGCGCCGAGGTTGCCGAAGACCATCGCCACCACGTTCACGGCCGTGCCGAGGTCGGCCGGAATGCGTTCCTGGCGACGGTAGAGCACGGCCCGCTCGGCATTCCAGGAGCGGAAGACAGCTTCCATCGCCAGGCGCATCTGCTCGCGGGGATCCTGCGGGAACTCATATCCGGTGTGCTTGGCGAAAATGTGCTTGTACCGGTCCACGAGGGCGCGCAGGTCGGCCGCGTCCAGGTGCAGATCGTCGGTGGCACCCTTGGCTTTCTTCGCCTCTTCGAGGGCGTCGGAGAAATCCTCGCCGGGCACGTCGCAGACGGTTTTCCCGAACATCTGGATGAGCCGGCGGTACGAGTCCCAGGCGAACCGGTCGTCGCCGCCGGCCTGGGCGGCCAGGCCCACGACGCTGGCGTCGGTGAGGCCGACGTTGAGCACCGTCTCCATCATGCCGGGCATCGAGAACGCGGCGCCGGAACGCACCGAGACCAGCAGCGGGTCCTCCGGATCACCGAGCCGGCGGCCCATCGCGGCCTCCAGCGCGGCGAGATGCCCGTCGATCTCGGCGTCGAGGCCGTCCGGGTTGCGCCCGGTCGACAGGTACGCCTGGCAGGCACTCGTGGTGACGGTGAAACCAGCCGGAACGGGAAGCCCCAGGCGGGTCATCTCCGCCAGGTTCGCGCCTTTGCCGCCAAGAAGGTCCTTGAGATCCCTGTGACCTTCCGAAAAATCGTAGACGTACTTCTCCCCGGCCATTGTCGCCTCCCATTGCCACCACGCCGAACGCTCGTTAATGGTGTCCCGGAGGGTAGGTGCGGCGCCACCGGAGGCCCTAGCATTCGTGAAGAATTGCACAAGCTTTCGCGTAGATGGGCGCGGAAGAGCGTGACTTCGAGCATCCGCGCGCACGGACCCGTCAAGCCGTCCCCGCCGGCGGGGTCCGTCCCCCCGCACCGTCGCGGGTGCAGTCGGTCACGCTTGGGCGCAGCCGGAAATGGGCACGTCACAGGTTCGGTACATGAGCTGACGAGGCTCCGGACCAACGGACGATGCGACATAGGCGGTTGACACATGACGGAGTCACTCAGGGTCAGCGAGGGCGGCGAGGAAGAGGCCGTCGGCACCGACCTTACGCTCGGCGTGGAGGAGGAGCTGCACGTCGTCGACCTCAAGACGCGCGAGCTCGTGCCCCGCGCGCCGGACGTGCTCGCCCAGCTGGACGAGGGGCACTTCTCCGCCGAGCTGCACCGCTCGGTGGTCGAGACCAACACGCCGGTGGCCGAGACCCTCGACGATCTGCGCGACGGCATCGTGACGCTGCGCCGCCGGGCGATCGGCGTCGCGGAGTCGCTGGGGCTGGGCCTCGTGGCGGCCGGCACGGTGCCGGTGGTCGACCTGGACTCGCTGCCGGTGACGCCGACCTCGCGCTACCGCCGGATGCTGGACGAATACCAGATGCTGGCCCGGGAACAGCTCATCTGCGGCGCGCAGGTGCACGTCGGCATCCCGGACCGTGACGAGGCCGTCGCCATCGCGCAGCGGGTCACCCCGGCGCTTCCGGTGCTGCTGGCACTCTCCGCGAGCTCGCCGTTCTGGATGGGTGAGGACAGCGGTTACGCCAGCGTGCGCTCGCTGGTCTGGATGCGCTGGCCGACCGCCGGCGACAGCGGCGTCGTCCGGGACGCCGCCGACCACGACGCGCTGGTGGCCGACCTGATCGCGTCCGGCACCATCACCGACCCCAAGATGGTGTACTTCGACGTCCGCCCGTCGGCCCACCTGCCGACCGTGGAGCTGCGAGTCACGGATTCCAGCCCGGACGCGGACACGGTCGTACTGCTGGCCGGCCTCTTCCGGGCGCTGGTGCTGCGCGCCCGGCAGGACCACCGCGCCGGCCGCCCGCTCGTGCCGACCCGCCCGCCGCTGCACCGGGCCGCGATGTGGCGCGCCGCCCGCTCCGGCCTGGAGGGCGACCTGCTCGACCTGCCCCGCTCGCCGGTGCCCGTACCGGCCGCCGTCGCGGTCGAGCGCCTCGTCGGCGATCTGCGCCCGCAGCTCGAGGAGCTGGGCGACTGGGAGCAGGTCTTCGACCTGTCCGTCCAGGCCCTGAGCCGGGGCAGCTCGGCCGCCCGGCAGCGGCGCGCCCTGACCCGCCGCGGCCGCATCTCGGACGTGGTGGACCTGGTGGTCGCCGACACCCGCGGCGGCGCCACCGGCGTCGGGCCGGGCGGGCAGACCGTCCCGGCCGGGCTCACCCCGTACGCGGCGATCGGCGACGAGGCGTTCCCGGGCGGCGACGTCGTGCCCGCGTACCAGCCGATCCTGAACGTGCTGAGCGCGCTCGGCCCGGCCGGGCTGCGCCGCCGCGAGGACGCCAAGGACGACGAGCAGCGCGCCCGGGGCATCACCTTCAGCGTGGCCGGCGAGGCCGCGACCCGCCTGTTCCCGTTCGACCTCGTGCCGCGCATCGTGCCCGAGCGCGACTGGAGCCGGCTGCACGGTGGGCTGATCCAGCGGGTCCGCGCCCTCGACGCGTTCATCAACGACGTGTACGGCGACCGCGCCGTGGTCGCCGACGGCGTCGTACCGGAGTGGGTCATCGACGGCTCGCCCGAGCTGCGGCCCAGCGGCGCCCTGGTGAGCCGGCCGGGACCCCGGGCGCAGGTGGCCGGCGTCGACCTGGTGCGCGACGGCGAGGGCACCTGGTGCGTGCTCGAGGACAACCTGCGAGTGCCGTCCGGGATCGCGTACGCGATGCAGAACCGCCGGCTCACCGAGAGCGTGCTGCCGGAGTTCCCCCGCCCGGCCGGCCTGCTCAGCCCCGAGGAGACGCCGCGGCTGCTCAAGCGGGCGCTGGTCGAGGCCGCCGGGCCCGCCGCCGGCGACGAACCGGGCGTGGTGGTGCTGAGCCAGGGCACCGACGACTCGGCGTGGTTCGAGCACCGGATGCTCGCCGACGAGATGGGCGTACCCCTGGTCCGCAGCACCGAGCTGCTGGTCGACGACCGCGTCGTGTTCCGGATCGCGAGCGGGCGCAAGCACCGCGTCGACGTGATCTACCTGCGCATGGGTGAGGACAGCCTGGTGCACTCGCCCGGTGCGGACGGGATGCCGCTGGGCCCGAGCCTGGTCACGGCCCTGCACGCCGAGTCGGTGGTGCTGGCCAACGCACTGGGCAACGGCATCGGCGACGACAAGGCCGTCTACGCGTACGTGCCCAAGCTCATCGAGTACTACCTGGGCGAGAAGCCGTTGCTGGCCGACGTGCCGACGTACCTGTGCGGCATCCCGGAACAGCGCGCGGAGGTGCTCGGCCGGCTGGAGGAGCTGGTCTGCAAGCCGGTCGACGGCTACGGCGGCGACCGCATCGTCATCGGCCCGCATGCGACCTCCGCCGACCTGGCCGCCGTACGCCGGCAGATCCACACCGCCCCGCACCGCTGGGTCGCGCAGGAGGTGGTGAACCTGTCGACCCATCCGGTGTTCGACGGTCAGGAGCTCGCGCCCCGCCACGTCGACCTGCGCGCCTTCGTCTTCACCGGCAAGGAGTCGGTGGTCGCCCCCGCGGCCCTGACCCGGGTCGCCCCCGCCGGGAGCATGATCGTCAACTCCTCCCGCGGCGGCGGCAGCAAGGACACCTGGCTGTTGGGCTGAGGCCCCTTCACAGCCCAGAAATCCCCTCGAAACTCCAAACCGTGGAGGTTGATCCATCATGTGCGGAATCGGCGGCGAGCTCAGGTTCGACGACCGGGCGGCCGACCCCGAGGCCGTCCGGCGGATGCTGCCGCGCCTGGAGTCGCGCGGCCCCGACGGCGAGGGCCTGTGGCACCGCGGCGCGGTCGCGTTCGGCCATCGGCGGCTCAAGATCATCGACCTGTCCGAGGCCGGCGGCCAGCCGATGACGGACGAGCAGCTCGGCCTGACCCTGGTCTTCAACGGCTGCATCTACAACTACCGGCAGCTCCGTGAGGAGCTGCGCGGCCACGGCTACACCTTCGTCTCCACCTCCGACACCGAGGTGATCATGAAGGCGTACCACCGCTGGGGCGCCGACTGCGTCCAGCACTTCCTCGGCATGTTCGCCTTCGCGATCACCGAGCACGCCACCGGAACGGTCATGCTGGCCCGCGACCGCCTCGGCATCAAGCCGATGTACCTCGCCGAGACCCCCGGCCGGCTGCGCTTCGCCTCCACCCTGCCCGCGCTGCTCGCCGCCGGGGACGTCGACACGTCGATCGACAAGGTGGCGCTGCAGCACTACATGACGTTCCACTCGGTCGTGCCGGCGCCGCGCACGATCGTCGCCGGCATCCGCAAGCTGCCGCCGGCGACGGTCCGCATCATCAAGCCGGACGGTACGTCGACATCGAAGGTCTACTGGGAGGCGTCCCACACCCGCGCCGACGCCCCGACGACTCGAGAGGAGTGGGCCGAGGCGATCCACGTCAAGCTGCGTACGGCGGTCGAACGGCGGATGGTCGCCGACGTGCCGGTCGGGGTGCTGCTCTCCGGCGGGCTCGACTCCTCGTACATCGTGGCGCTCCTGGCCGAGCAGGGGCAGCGCGGGCTGACCACGTTCTCCATCGGCTTCGAGTCCGCGGCCGGCGAGAGCGGCGACGAGTTCGCGTACTCGGACATCATCGCCAAGCAGTTCGACACCCGGCACCACCAGATCCGGATCGGCAGGGACCGGTTCCTGCCCGCCGTCACGCGTACCGTCGCCGCGATGAGCGAGCCGATGGTCAGCCACGACTGCGTCGCCTTCAACCTGCTCAGCGAGGACGTCTCCGAGCAGGTGAAGGTCGTCCAGTCGGGGCAGGGCGCGGACGAGATCCTGGCCGGCTACAGCTGGTACCCGCCGCTCGCCGACGTGCCCCGGGACCGCGCCGTGGACGCGTACGCGAAGGAGTTCTTCGACCGCCCCCACGGTGACCTGGCCCGGCAGCTGAACCCGGAGTGGTTCCTTGACGAGGACGTCAGCCGCGAGTTCGTGGCGGCGAGCTTCGCCCGGCCCGGCGCCACCACCGCGGTCGACGCGGCGTTGCGGCTGGACTCGCAGGTCATGCTGGTCGACGATCCCGTCAAGCGGGTGGACAACATGACGATGGCGTGGGGGCTGGAGGCGCGCGTACCGTTCCTGGATCACGAGCTTGTCGAGCTCGCGGCGGCCTGCCCGCCGGAGCTCAAACTGGCCCAGGGCGGCAAGGGGGTGCTCAAGGACGCGGCCCGCGGGGTCGTGCCCGACGAGGTGATCGACCGGACCAAGGGCTACTTCCCGGTTCCCGGGATCCGGCACCTGGAGGGGCCGATGCTGGAGATGGTCCGCGAGGCGCTGCACGCACCGGCGGCCCGCGCGCGGAATCTCTTCCGCAAGGAGTACGTTGACGCGCTGCTGGCCGACCCGAACACTCCTCGTACGACCCTCGGGGCGAACCAGCTGTGGCAGCTCGCCCTGCTCGAGATGTGGTTGCAGGACAAGGGAATCTGAGAAGCCGAAGGAGGACCCGTATGACCGGTCAGCTCAGCCGCGTCGACGTCACCGTGCTGCCCGCAGGATGGACGACGAAGGGCTCCTATCCTTCGGAGGCTGGCGGCAGCTGGTCGCCGACGCTCTCGCCGGACGGCCGGCACGTGGCATACGTTTCCGACCGCAGCGGCTCGCCCAAGGTCTGGGTGCAGCCGGTCGGCAGCGAGCTGACCTTCCTGGTCGACACCGGCGAGGAACCGGTCGCCTCGGTGCACTGGTCCACCGGCGGCGGCTGGCTGGCGTGCGTGATCGCTCCCGGCGGTGCCCCGCGCACCGAGGTCTGGCTGGTCCGCCCGGACGGCTCGGCCCTGCACCAGGTCGCCGGCTTCGGCGCGGACGGCGCCGAGAACCCGCGCTGGCTGCCCGGTCGGCCGCTGCTCGCGGTGACCGAGAACCTGACCACCACCACGCTCGTCGACGCCGAGCACGGCACCCGCGAGACGGTCGCCGAGGGTGAGCTGATCTCCCTCTTCGACGTCTCGCCGGACCGGCGCCGTGCCCTGCTCCGGCGCGGCCCGCGCGGCGACCGTTTCGTGGCCCTGCGTGACCTCGAGAGCGAGGTCGAGGAGTACGTCACCAGCGGCGAGCAGGCCTGCTTCGCCCCGGACGGCTCGGTCTACGCGCGGGGCGACGCCGGCGAGCGCCCGGTGCTGCTGCGCGCGTACGGCGGCGCCGCCGAGATCCTGGCCGCCTCGGACACCGGGGAGGTGGAGGCGTTCGCGCTCACCTCCGACGGCACCAGGGTGGCGGTGCTCTGGAACGTCGACGGCGGCCGGTCCGAGCTCACCGTGCTCGCCGGGGGCACCACGACCCCGGTCACCCTGCCGGGCACGGTGGTCTCCGGGCCGGTCTGGAGCCACGACGGCAGCACCCTGGCCTTCACCGCCGAAGGCCCGGGACAGCCGCACGGCGTGTGGACCTGGGACGGCGAGCGGACCCACCCGGTGTCGGCCGAGGAGCCGGCGCCCGGCGCGGTGCAGCCGGCGCTGCGCCGGTTCGCCTCGCACGACGGCCTCGAGATCAGCGGCTGGCTCTTCGCACCCGCCGCCGGCGGCCCGCACCCGGTGGTGCTGTGGCTGCACGGCGGCCCGGAGGCGCAGGAGCGCCCGGGACACAGCCCGCTGTTCCAGTCGCTGGTCGACCGGGGCATCGCGGTGTTCGCGGCCAACGTGCGGGGCTCGTCGGGCTTCGGCCGCAGCTTCGTCAATGCCGACAACGGCCCGCTGCGCTGGGCGGCCGTCGCCGACGTCGCCGCCTGTGTCGAGCACCTCGTCAGCTCCGGCATCGCGGATCCGGCGCGCGTCGGATGCATGGGTCGCTCGTACGGCGGCCACCTGACGCTGGCGGCGCTGACGACGTACCCGGAGCTGTTCGCGGTCGGCATCGACGTCTGCGGCATGTCGAACTTCGCCACCTTCTACGAGCACACCGAGCCGTGGATCGCGGCGGCGGCGGTGTCCAAGTACGGCGACCCGATCGCCGACGCCGACCTGCTGCGGGAGCTGTCGCCGATCACCCGGATCGACCGGCTGCGGGCGCCGCTGATGGTGGTGCACGGCGAGAACGACAGCAACGTCCCGGTCATCGAGGCGGAGCAGGTGGTGGCCGCCCTGGCCGCGCGCGGTGTGCGGCACAAGTATCTGCTCTTCCCGGGCGAGGGCCACGAGCTGCTGCACCGTTCGTCGCGCGCGGAATATCTGCGCGAGACGGTGGGCTGGCTGACCGAGCACCTGGGCACGGCCGCCCGCACGCCGTGACCCCCATTCGATCTATGACCAGGCACACGTCCGATTTGTGACGCTCGTCGTTGGCGCCTCCGGCCCCTCCGCGAAAGGGTGGAACGGCACGCGAGCGGACGGAGTGGGTTTCATGCAGGGCGGTGCCCGGGCCTGGGCGGTGTGGGCCGTCGGGCTCTCGGCGTACGTGGTGGCCGTGTTGCACCGCACGTCGCTGGGCGTGGCGGGGCTGGACGCGCAGCATCGGTTCGCCATCGGTGCGGGCGCGCTGGCGTCCTTCGCCGTGCTGCAACTCCTCGTGTACGCGGGCCTTCAGGTGCCCGTCGGCCTGCTGCTGGACCGGTTCGGTTCGCTGCGGCTGGTCGTCGCCGGCGCCCTGGTCATGGCCTCCGGGCAGGCCCTCATGGCGGTGACCGACGGCGTCGGCGGGGCGGTGACCGCCCGGATCCTGGTCGGCGCGGGCGACGCCATGACGTTCATCAGCGTGTTGCGCCTGGTGCCGCAGTGGTTCCCGTCCGGGCGGGTGCCGGTGGTCACCCAGCTCACCGGCATCGTCGGACAGGTCGGGCAGGTGCTCAGCGCCGTACCGTTGGCGGCGTTGCTGGCCGGCGCGGGCTGGACCACCGCCTTCGTCTGCGCTTCCGCGACCGGATTCTTCATCGCGATCGTGGCCGCCGTGGCCCTGCACGACACCCCGGAGCGCCGGGTCAGCTCGGGTGACACGGTCACCCTCCGGCGGCTCGGCGCCGACCTGGCCGCCGCGTGGCAGCACCCCGGCACCCGGCTCGGGCTGTGGACGCACTTCACCAGCCAGTTCCCGGGCACGGTCTTCGCCCTCATGTGGGGCTATCCGTTCCTGGTCGCGGGCGAGGGCCTGTCCCGTGGCACCGCGAGCACGCTGCTCACCCTCTTCGTGCTCGTCGGCATGGTGGGCGGCCCGCTGCTCGGCATCCTGGTGCAGCGGCATCCGATGCGCCGCTCGTGGCTCGTGCTCGGGGTGATCGCTGCCAACGGCCTGGGCTGGGGCCTGGTGCTCGCCTGGCCGGGTCGCGCCCCGCTGGCCGTGGTGGTGCTGCTGGTGATCGCGCTGGGCCTGGGCGGCCCGGGCTCGATGATCGCCTTCGAGTTCGCCCGCACGTTCAACCCGCCCCACCGCCTGGGTACGGCCACCGGCATCGTCAACGTCGGCGGCTTCGTGGCGTCGCTCCTGACGATCATGCTGGTCGGCCTGATCCTGGACGCCCGCACGGGCGGACGTGCCGATTACGACATCGCCGACTTCAAGGCCGCCATGGCGGTGCAGTACGCGATCGGCGCCATCGGCGTGGCCGGAATCCTGCGCACCCGCCGGCTGGCCCGGCAGCGCATGGCCGCCGAGGGCATCCACGTACGCCCGCTGCGCGAGATCCTCGTCGAAAGAGGATGGTTTAGTGCGGAGCGGCTCGGTAAAGGCTGATGGTTTGCGCCGACTCGACGGAGTCGCATTGTGAGGAGGACATGAGCGAGCATGCACCGGACCGGTTGTGGTCCGGCATCCAGATCAGCAAGGTTATCGCCGGCACACTCGCGGCGGTGGCCGCAGCGGTGCTCGGCTCCTTCCTGGGAGTCGCCGGGACCCTGGCCGGGGCCGCGCTGGCCAGTGTGGTCGGTTCGGTCGGAACGGAGCTCTTCAACAACTCCCTGAAACGCAGCACCAAGCATCTGCAGACGGTGGCGCCGGCCTTCATCAAGGTGCCGGCCGCGGTGGGCACCCCGCCGGTCGCGGCGGCCAGCGAGGACGAGAACCCCTCGCACACGGTGGCCGCGGAGCCCGGGCGGCGGATCAGGTGGGGTCACATCGGCCTCGCCGCCCTCACCCTGTTCGTGCTCTCCATGGGCGCGCTGAGCGTCTTCGAGGCGATCACCGACAAGCCGATATCGGCGACCGTGCGCAACACCTCGGCGACCGGCACGACGCTGTTCGGCAGCGGCGGCAAGTCGGACGACGAGGAGAAGCCGTCGCCCAAGGTCTCGCAGACGCCGTCGGACGAGGAATCGTCCACGCCGGACCCCTCGTCCAGCGAGTCGGCGGGGACGGACACCCCGGAGGAGACGCCGGCCACCACGGAGCCGACCCCGGACTCCACGCAGACGACCACGCAGGCGCCGGAGCAGACGCCGCCCGCGGACGGGCAACCCGATCAGCAGATCGCACCGCAGCAGGAGCAGGACCCGGCGACAGAGTAGGAAGGTGCCCACCATGAACGTCACCGAGCTGCTGACCGAGGCGTACGGACGCCTGCCCGACCTGGTCCGCACGGCCGTGCACGGCCTCACCGCGGAGCAACTCCGCACCGCGCCGGCGGGCCACGGCAACACGGTCGGCTGGCTCGTCTGGCACCTGACCCGCGTCCAGGACAGCCACATCGCGGAGCTGCTCGGCGAGGAGCAGATCTACCTCGCCGGCGACCGGGCGTCCCGGTTCGGCCGCAAGCCCGACCCGGACGACACGGGCTACGGCCACTCCCCCGAGGACGTCGCCGCCGTCCGCCCCGAGAGCGCCGAGGCGCTGACGGACTACTACCGGGCGGTGCACGATCGCACGGTCGCCTACGTCTCGGGCCTCACCGCGGAGGCGCTCGACAGGGTGGTCGACGAAGCGTGGGACCCACCGGTCACGCTGGGCGTACGACTGGTGAGCATCCTCGACGACGACGTCCAGCACGCGGGCCAGGCGGCCTACGTGCGCGGTCTGCTCTAGACAGCCGCCGCCGCCCGATCACGTGATTTCGGGCGGCGGCGGCTTCGTCCGGGCGAACCTCAGTTGACGGCGCCGAGCGAGGAAGCGACCGGCCGCTTGGTCTTCGCGTTGCGGACGACCAGCAGGTAGCGGTCGCCCTTCTTCAGGACGGTGGAACGGACGCTGAGCGCAACCGTCTTTGCCGTCACGGTCCGGTTCAGCACCGCGGTACGCGCGCCGCGGTATCGCAAGGACTTCGCCTTGGTGACCTCGTAGATGGTCGCCACGCACGGCGCCTGCTTCGAGCAGCCGGTGACGCCGGCGCGCACGGTGGTGGTCTTTCCGGCCGTCTTGGCCGAGGTGGACACCGCCTTGAGCCTGCTCTTGACCTTGTACGTCGGGACGCTGAACGTGATGTTGTCCACCGTCACGAGCACGCCTTCGGAACGCTCGGGCGAAGCAGCCCACGGCGCGTACGTAGGCGCGTCGTTCGTGCCCGCGCTGCCGGTGCGGGTGGTACTGAAGACCCAGGCCGCGTCGGTCGGCAACACGCCGTAGAGGTTGAGCATGGCACCCGCCGGCAGGAACGCCTCGATGGTGCCCTTGCGGAGCTCGCCGAGCGACGTGAGGTGCGTGGAGGCAGCCTGGATGTCGAGCAGCGGAGCCGCCGCGCTCCCGCCGGGCTGCAGGAAGCCGGCGATGGCGTTGCGGGTCGCGAAGACCGAGCCGGTCAGCGCCGGGTCCAGCGTGTCGTCGAGGCTGAACAGCAGCGTGGCGCCGAGCATCTCGTCCTGGGCCTGCGCGATCTCGCAGTTGAAGATCGGTGTGGCGGTACAGCCGTTGCCCGCCGGCAGGCTCGCCCAGTCGACGGACGGGATGGTCGCGGGCCGGAACCGTACGTGCACGGTCGCGTCGTCCTGGCCGAGGTTGTCGGTGCGCCAGTCGGTCAGGTGGCCGTTGAGCCAGCTCCACCGCAGGCTCTTGCCGAGCGTGTTCAACGCGATCGTCATGTCGATGATCGTGTCCTCGGTGACGGCCGGCGTGACCGTCTGCGCGCGCTCGGAGCTGAAGTCCCAGCCGTTGCCGCCGCCTTCGGCGCCGTAGACGACGGTCAGGGCCACGCGGTTCGGCGTCGAATAGCAGTGACCCGGCTGCTCGGCCTGCCCCGCCGGGCACAGGTTCACCGGTGCGACCACGGCGCCGAGCCGGCCCGGGGCCACCTGAGCCGCCACCGGCGCGTTCGCGGTGAAGATCGGGGTGGTCTCGCCGCCGTTGATCACGCTCATCGAGGTCACGTACGGGCGGGCGGTGAGGCCCCCGGCCATGTCGGCCCAGCCACCCTGGTTGCTGCTGTTGCCCGGGGTGCCCTGAGCGGCGTCGACGTCCGACTGGGTCTGCATCCAGTCGGTGACGGCCGCCCCCTCGGCGAACACGGCCGAGGTGGGTGAACCGACCAGCCCGGCCGCGGTGATCATCGCCACCGCGCCCACCGCCAGGACCTTGCGCCGAATACCGATCATGAGCAGCTCTCCCCCGTGTCGCCCGTTGTCGCCGGTTCAGGTCGGTCGCTGCGGATCCGACCTGAGCGTTGCCGGGCGAGCACTCAGCGTGAGGCTGGCTCCGCGAGCGGCAGTTTGACCAGGAACCGGGTGTCGCCCGGCTTCGACTGCAGGACGATGTCCCCGCCGTGGCCGCTGACCACGATCCGGTACGAGATGTCGAGGCCCAGCCCGGTGCCCTCGCCGACCGCCTTCGTGGTGAAGAACGGCTCGAACACCCGCTTGCGCAGCTCCTCGGGGACGCCGGGGCCGGTGTCACCGATGGAGACGATGACGTGGTCGTCCTCGCGGAAGGTACGGATGGTGAGCGTGCCCGCGCCGTTCATCGCCTGCACCGCGTTGTCGATGATGTTGGTCCAGACCTGGTTGAGCTCGGCCGGGTGGGCCGGCACCTGGGGCAACGTACGGTCGTAGTCCTTGACGATCTTGACGCCGGTGCCGATCTTGTGGCCCAGCATGACCAGCGTGCTGTCCAGGCCGGTGTGCACGTCGATCCACTGGTGCGCGGCCCGGTCGAGCTGCGAGTACTGCTTCGCGGCCGACACCAGGGAGGAGACGCGGCCGGTGGCGTCCTCGATGTCGCTCATCAGCTGCTCGGTCTCCAGCGCGTACCCGATCCAGTGGATGGCCTGGTCGAGCAGCTCGCGCGTGCCCACCTTGGCCTCGATGTCGTCGAGGCACTGGACGTCCAGGCCGCCCTGGGCGAAGACCGGGGCCAGGTCCCAGCCGCCGGTGACGTTGCGCTCGTCCATCCAGTCGCCGAGCTCGTCCTCGCGGTCGGCGGCCTGCATGGCGGTCAGCGCAGGCGCCTTGGCGGCCTTCTCGATGACCTCCTCCTGCAGCTCCACCAGCGCGTCGAGGCGGTCCGGGTCGACCTTGCCGTGGGCGAGCATGCCCAGCTTGTGCCGCATGCCGGCGACCCGCTGACGCAGCGCGCCGGTGGCTCGGGAGGCGGCCGCGGCCGGGTTGTTCAGCTCGTGCATCAGCCCGGCCGACAGCGCGCCCAGAGCCATCAGCCGCTGGCGCTCGCTGATCGCCGCCTGCGTGCTGCGCATGCCCAGGGTGAGGCCTTCGAGCAGGTGGATCGCCATGGGGAACCACTCGCGCATCATCCAGCCGAACTCGGCCGCGGAGAGCATGAAGAAGTCTGCGTCGTCGAGAGCGCGCATGGTCGCCATGTACTTGCGTTCGACGCCCTCGTCGCGGATGTACGCCTGGGTCGCGCCCATGTACACGCCGCGTTGCTCCGTACGCGTGGTCTGCACGTCGTCCTGACCCACCCGGCGGGAGAGCGCGATCGTGCCGCTGAGCAGGACGAAGAACGACTCCGCCGGGTCGCCCTCGCGGAGCACGAGCGAGCCGGCCGGGGCGTGCATGGTGCAGCCGTGGTCGGCGATCCACGCGAGCTGCTCGTCGGTCAGCTTCTCGAAGAGGAACAGCGTGCGGAGCTCGGCGGGCGTCAGCTTGCCGGGTTCGCAGGGCTGCAGGCGGATCTCCTCGACGTCACTCATCACTGTGCCTCCAGGTACCGATGGACCAGCGTGACGGCCATCGCGCCCTCGCCGACCGCCGAGGCCACCCGTTTGACCGAGTTGGCCCGGACGTCGCCGGCCGCGAAAATGCCGGGAACACTGCACTCCAGGTAGAACGGATCCCGGTCCCGATCCCATCCCCGCGGCCGTGTGCCGTTCGTCAACAGATCCGGGCCGGTGTAGACGAAGCCCTTCTCGTCGCGCGCCACCGCGTCGCCGAGCCAGTCCGTACGCGGCTCCGCCCCGATGAAGACGAAGAGGTAGCCGCACTCGACGGTCGTCTTGAGGCCGTTCTTGCTGTCGCAGATCGTGAGCGCCTGCAGGTGCCCGTCGCCGTGCGCGCCGACCACCTCGCAGCGGGTCCGCACCTGCACGTTGTCGATGCCGTTGAGCTGCTGGATGAGGTAGTACGACATCGACGCCTCGAGCGAGTCGCCGCGGACCAGCAGGGTGACGCTGCGGGCGTACCGGGAGAAGAAGAGCGCGGCCTGACCGGCGGAGTTCGCGCCGCCGACGATGTAGACGTCGTTGCCCGCGCACGACGGGCCCTCGGTCGAGGCGGAGCCGTAGTAGACGCCGGATCCGGTCAGGTCGGCGACACCGTCTGCGACCAGCGGACGGTACGCGACGCCGGTGGCCAGCACGACGGAATGCGCCGACACCTCGCCGCCGTCGGCGAACGTCAGCGTGCGCGCCGAGCCGTCCGGGCGCAGCCCGGTGACCTCCCGGGTGTTGAGCACCTCGGCCTCGAACTTGCCGGCCTGCCGGCGGGCCCGGTCGGTCAGCTGGGCGCCGGAGATGCCGTCGGGAAAGCCGAGGTAGTTCTCGATCCGGGAGCTCTGCCCGGCCTGGCCGCCGACCGCCTGCCGCTCCACGAGCAGCGTCTTGAGGCCCTCGGAGGCGCCGTACACCGCGGCACCGAGCCCGGCCGGGCCGCCGCCGACGATGATCAGGTCGTAGAAGTCGCGGTTGGGCGCGGTGGACAGGCCGGCGGCCTCGGCCAGCTCCGGCGGGGTCGGCCGGGCCAGCGCCCGGCCGTCGGCGGTGACCACGAGCGGGATGGACTCGGGGCCGACCCCGGCCGCCTCGAGCAGGCGGCGCCCCTCCGGCTCGTCCGCACCGAGCCATCGGTACGGCACCAGGTTGCGCGCCAGGAAGTCCCGGATCTGGTACGACGGCTCGCTCCACCGGTGCCCGACGACGCGGATGTCCTCGAGTTCGCGGTCGCCGGTGGCCTGCCAGGCGTCGAGCAGCGCGTCGATGACCGGGTAGAGCTTCTCCTCGGGCGGATCCCAGGGCTTGAGCAGGTAGTGGTCGACGTCCACCACGTTGATCGCCTGGATCGCGGCGTCGGTGTCGGCGTACGCGGTCAGCAGCGCCCGGCGGGCGTTCGGGAAGAGGTCCATCCCCTGTTCCAGGAACTCGATGCCGTTCATCTGCGGCATCCGGTAGTCGGCGAGCATGACGGCGACCCGGCCGCCGCGCAGCTTGATGTCGCGCAGGGCATCCAGGGCGTCGGCGGCCGAGGAGGCGCGGATGATCCGGTATTTCTCGCCGTAGCGGCGGCGCAGGTCGCGGGCGATGGCCCGGGACACCGAGGGGTCGTCGTCGACGGTCAGGATGGCGGGATGTCCCATATGTATCCTCAGCCGTAGGTAAATGTCGGGGAGTCGGCGACCTTGAACGCCACTTCGTCCTGGAAGCACCACCACCAGTCCTCACCCGGCTCGTACGACTGCACGAGCGGATGGTCCTCGGCGTGGAAGTGCGCGGTGGCGTGCTTGCCGGGCGACGAGTCGCAGCAGCCGACGTGGCCGCAGGTCATGCAGACGCGCAGGTGCACCCAGCGGCCGCCGGCGGCCAGGCATTCCACGCAGCCGTCGCCGGACGGCGTGACGTCCGCGGCCTGGTCGAGGTGCGTGCAGACGGAACCGGTCATGAGGGTGTTCCTCCCGTGTCGAGCACATCGCTGAATTCGGGGTGGCGCTCCACGTACCCGGTCACGAACGGGCAGGTGACCAGCACCGGGGTGGACCGGCGGCGGGCGTCCTCCAGGGCGGCCGAGGCCAGCCGGCCGGCCAGGCCGCGACCCTCGAAGGCCTGGTCGATCTCGGTGTGGGCGAGCTCGATCCGCTCGCCCTGGCGGCGGTAGTGCAGGACGCCGGCGACCTCGCCGCCCAGCACGATCTCGTAGCGGGACTGCTCGAAGCTGTCGACGACCACCGCGTCGCCCGGGTCGCCACCGCTCACCTGGGCGCTGCCCTCGACCCGCAGCTTGCGCCGGGCCCGCTCGTAGAACGAGGTCCGGCCGAAGCGGATGACCTGGGCGGCGGCCGGCACGGGGATGATCCTCAGGTGGTCGCCGGCGCCGGCGTACCCCTGGATGATGCCGTCGACCTCGATGGCGAGGCGGCCGCTGGTCGCCGCCACCTCGAGCTCGAGCTGCTCGTCGGGCGAGAGCATCAGCGAGCGGTTGAACGAGGAGTGCGCCGCGGAGGCGCTCACCAGGATGCCCTCCACGTTGGGCGACACGATCGGGCCGCCCGCCGAGAAGCTGTACGCCGTCGACCCGGTCGGTGTTGCGACGATCACCGCATCGGCCGCGTACCGCACGAAGTTGCTGCCCTCGACGTTGATGCCGATGTGGGCGAGGCCGTCGCCGGGCACCCGTACCAGCGCGATGTCGTTGAACGCCGACACCTCCCTGCCGTCGGGGAGCACCGTGCGCACCGCCGTACGCGATTCGACCGTGAACTGGTGCTCGTCGATCATCGAAAGCGCGCCGGGCAGGTCGGGCAGGTCGACCTCGGCGAGGAAGCCGAGGCGCCCGACGTTGACACCGAGCACCGGGGTCTTGCGGCCCTCGACCAGCCGCATGGTCCGCAGCATCGTGCCGTCGCCGCCAAGGCTGACCAGCAGCCCGGCCCGGTCGACCATTTCCTCGGCGGAGACCGCGACCGCCTCGCAGTCGATCCGGGTGATCTCGTCATGCACGCCGAGCACGGTCACGTTGCGCGCCTGCGCCCACTGCACGATCGCATCGATCGCCGCGCCGCAGTCGCGGCGGGGATGCAGGACGAGCCCGACGACCTTGACCATTCCCATGCGTTCAGCCTTCCACGTCGGCGGGACGACGGCGAGCGCCCTCGGAACCGGTACCGGGTCCGCGAATTGTGAAAGTTTCTTGACAGCGTTGTCAACAATCGAAACACTTCGATATGGAGAGCGCTCTCCTCCCGCGATTCCCCTGATCAGCGGAAGGACTCCCCCCATGTCCCGTTCCCTCCAGGCGATCGGCGCCACCGCCTTCGCTCTGGCCTTCGTCGGTCTCATACCCGCTCCCGGCCTCGCCGCCGAGACACCCGCACCCGCCGTACCCACCGCCGCGCCCCGGTTCGACATGGCGCCCGGCATGGTCGAGGCCCTGCGCCGCGACCTCCACCTGACCGACGACCAGATCGCCGGCCGCCTCGCCACCGAGGCCGCGGCACCCGTCGTCGAGAAGCGGCTGCAAGCCCTGCTCGGCGCCACGTTCGCCGGCGCCTGGATCCCCACCGGCGCCGACCGCCTCACCGTCGCCACCACCGACGCCGCCCGCGCCGCACAGATTCGCGCGGCCGGCGCCGTACCCGTCATCGTCGACCGTAGCGACCGCGACCTCGCCGCGGCCCGCGCCAAGCTCGACCACCACGCGGCCGAGGCCCGCGGCACCGCCGTCCGCGGCTGGTACGTCGACACCGCGACCAACAGCGTCGTCGTGATGGCGAAGCCGGGGGCGGCGGCGCAGGCCCGGAAGTTCGCCGCCGACAGCGGCGCCGGCGCGGTCACCGTCGTGGCGGTCGCGGAGCAGCCACGGCCCGTGTACGACATCCGCGGCGGCGACCAGTACGTCATCAACGGCAACACCCTGTGCTCGGTGGGCTTCTCCGTCGCGGGCGGCTTCGTCAGCGCCGGCCATTGCGGCGGCGTGAACAGCCCGACCCTCGGCTACAACAACGTGGCCCAGGGCACCTTCGCCGGCTCGTCGTTCCCCGGCAACGACTACTCGTGGATCCGTACCAACGGCAACTGGACGCCGCAGCCGTGGGTCAACAACTACTCGGGCGGCAACGTGGTGGTCACCGGTTCGCAGGAGGCGGCGGTCGGCAGCTCGGTCTGCCGCTCGGGCCGCACCACCGGATGGCGCTGCGGCACGATCCTCGGACGCAACGAGACCGTCGTGTACGCGCAGGGCGCCGTCTCCGGCCTCGCCCGCAGCAACGCCTGCGCCGAACCGGGCGACTCCGGCGGCTCCTGGATCACCGGCAACCAGGCGCAGGGCGTCACCTCCGGCGGTACCGGCAACTGCACCTCGGGCGGCACGATGTGGTTCCAGCCGGTCAACGAGATCCTCGGCGTCTACGGGCTGTCATTGACCACCAGCGGCGGGGGCGGCAGCTCCGGTTCGGTGGTCAGCAACTGGAACAACAAGTGCATCGACGTACCGAACTCGAACTTCTCCGACGGCGTACAACTGCAGATGTACGGTTGCAACAACACGGGCGCCCAGAAGTGGACTTTCGTGAACGGCACACTGCAGACCTCGAACAACAAGTGCATGGACGTCGCCTGGGGCTCGACCGCGAACGGCGCGGCGATCCAGATCGTCGGCTGCAGCGGCAACCCGGCCCAGCAGTTCGTCCTCTCGGCGGCCGGTGACCTGGTGAACCCGCAGGCCAACAAGTGCGTCGACATCAAGGACTGGAACGGCAACGACGGCGCACTGCTGCAGTTGTGGGACTGCGCCGGCACCGCCAATCAAAAGTGGCGGCGCTCATAGAATCTTTTTACGAGAAAGTGTTATCGCCCGCCGGCCACGCATTCCACGGCCGGTGGGCGGCGCTTTTCCATGAAGAGAACTTTAATCTTTCCTCGATGAACGGCCCGGTGACCGCGCCTCGCCAATAATCGTCCGATGCGCCGCAAGCGAACACTCATCCTCTCCGTGGCCGCCGTGCTGGCGGCGGCCGGGACCGCCTGGATCGCCATGCCGGCGTCCGCAGCCGCGACGACGGCGGTCTTCAGCAAGGCCTCCGACTGGGGCACGGGCTGGCAGGGCACCGTCACGATCACCAACGGTGGCCCGAAGGTCTTGACGTCGTGGAAGGTCGAGTTCGACCTGCCCGCGAGGGCCACCGTCGGCAGCTTCTGGGAAGCCGACATGGTGGCGTCCGGCCGGCACCGTACGTTCACCAACCGCCCCTGGAACGGCTCCGTCGCGGTCGACGGCAAGGTGTCGTTCGGCTTCATCGGCTCCGGCGGCACACCCCTGAACTGCAAGATCAACGGCAGACCCTGCACGGGTACGGCCACCGCGCCCACCCGGCCCGCACCGACCAGACCCTCGGTCACCCCTACCACGGCGCCCACCACCAAGGCGCCGACCACGGCACCCACGACGCCGCCGGCGGACAATCCGAAGCCCCCGCCGGCGGGCAACCTGCTGCCCGTGAAGGTCACCAACAACACCGGTCGCCCGGAGGCCGTCCACCTCTACGTCCTCGGCGTCAACCTGACCACCGGCAAGCTCGGCCACGTCGACGCCGGCGGCACATTCACCCCGTGGAGCGGCGGCGCGGCCACACCGGTGGCCGCCCCGGACGTGTCCATCCCTGGACCGCGCACCGGCGCCAGCACCACGATCAGGATCCCGAAGAACCTCTCCGGCCGGATCTACATGGCGTTCGGCAGGAAGCTCGACTTCCGGCTCAGCAACGACGGCCTGGTCCAGCCCGCGCCGTGGGCCGGCGGCGACCCGAACAAGGACATCCTGTTCGACTGGAGCGAGTTCACCCTCAACGACTCGGGCCTGTTCCTGAACAGCTCCCAGGTCGACATGTTCGCGGTCCCGCACATCGTCAGCGTCCAAGGCGGCGACGGCGTGACCCGGAAGACGGGTGAGCTCAAGGCGGGAGGCCGGCAGAAGGTGATCAACACCCTCAAGTCCCAGCCCGACTTCGCCAAGAGCGTCCAGACCCGTTCCGACGGTACGGTGCTGCGCGTGCTCGCCCCCGGCAAGGCGGCGGACGCGGGCCTGATGAGCGCCACGTACCTGGACCCGTACATCAACCGAGCCTGGAACGCGTACGCCACCAAGACCCTGACCGTGGTGCCGTTCGGCGACCGCCCGAACACCAAGTTCTTCGGCCGCACCAGCGGATCGGTCATGAACTTCACGGACAGCTCGGGCCGGGTGGTGGCGTCGTTCACCAAGCCGTCGACGGCCAACGTGTGGGGCTGCGACGGTGCCCTGGGCGCCCCGAACGACCTGGTCGTCGGCCCGATCGCCCGTACGCTCTGCGCGGCCGTGCAGCGCACCACGCTGGGCAGGCTCGACACCCAGCCGAGCGGCCAGGCGGCGGACTTCTACAAGGGCGACCCGGCGAACGTCTACGCCCGGGTCATCCACGACCAGATGGCGGACGGGAAGGCGTACGCGTTCGCGTTCGACGACGTGCAGAACCAGGAGTCGCTGGTGCACGACGGCGACCCGCGGCAGGCCGGAATCGTCCTGACCCCGTTCTGACGTGCGTGGGGGCCGTCATGCGTGACGGCCCCCACGTCTTCGCCTCCCGGGGAATCATGGGTGAGCCACCCAACTTGTCGTACTTGTGCCGGTCGCCGTACGGGGACCGGCAAGACGATTCGAATGGGATTCCTCATGACGCAGGCGCCAGAACGCCTCGCAGCACCGACGGCCGACCCGGCAACCTCGCCCTCCCGCGAACCGCTCCGGCTGGTCCTCGTGCTCGGCTTCCTCATCGCGCTGGCCCCGCTCACGATCGACATGTACCTGCCGTCCCTGCCCACCATCACGGCGGAGCTGCAGACAACCGCCGCGGCCGTGCAGCTGACCCTGACCGGCACGCTGGCCGGCCTGGCGCTCGGCCAGCTGCTGGTCGGCCCGGTGTCCGATGCCCTCGGGCGGCGCACTCCCCTGCTCGCCGGCATCGCGGTGCACATCCTCGCGTCGGTGCTCTGCGTGATCGCACCCAACCTGGCGATCCTCGGCACCCTGCGCGTCCTCCAGGGCCTCGGCGCCGCGGCGGCCACGGTCGTCGCCATGGCCATCGTCCGCGACCTCTTCACCGGTTTCGCGGCGGCCAAGCTCCTCTCCCGGCTCATGCTGGTCATGGGCGCAGCCCCGATCCTCGCCCCGACCCTGGGCGGCGTCACCCTCACCTGGACGTCATGGCGTGGCGTCTTCGTCGTACTCACGCTCTTCGGCATCGCGATCCTGACCGTGACCGCACTGGTGCTGCCCGAGACACTGCCCGCAGACCGCCGCCGCAACGGCGGATTCGCCGGCACCATCCGCGACTACGGCAGACTGTTCACCGACCGGGTGTACCTCGGCCTCATCATCGTGGCGGGCCTGACGATGGCGGCGCTGTTCGCATACGTGGCAGGCTCGTCCTTCGTCTTCCAAGACGAGTACGGCCTGACAGAACAGCAATTCGGCTTCGTCTTCGGCGCCGGCGCGGTCGGCCTGATCACAGCCACCCAACTGAACGTCCGCCTGCTCCGGTACTGGAGCCCGTCCCGCATCCTCGTCACCGCCTTGGCGGTCGGCGCGGTGGCGGGAGTCGTCCTGCTGATCTTTGCGCTCACGGACTTCGGCGGCCTCGTCGGGATCTTGGTGCCGCTGTGGGTCGTCCTGGCCTCCGCGGGCCTGGCGTTTCCCAACGCCCCGGCGCTTGCGCTGTCCCGCCACGGGGAGGCGGCCGGAACGGCGGCTGCGCTCCTGGGGGCGGTCCAATTCGGAGTGGGTGCGCTGGCGGCACCGCTGGTCGGGGTGCTGGGGACCGGCGCGGTCAGCATGGGCCTTGTCATCGCCGGGGGCATGCTCGCCGCCAACCTCGTGCTGGCCGCAGTGGTCCGGCCGTGGTCGTTACCCGTTGACACTTCGGCTCAGCCGGTGGCGGCCGCCCACTGACCGAAGCAGCCGGTCGGGTCGCTCGCGCGGTCAACAATGCGTCCGGGACAACGGATTCTGGCCGCGAAGCCGTGCACCTCCGGCTCGCGCGGGTCCGGCCGACACTGCGAACTTACATCGACCGTCTCCTTTGTCAGGACATCTCAATGTAATGTCTTGGACGAATGGTTCTGCTGGCATCCCTACGCTGGGAGGCCGGGCTACGTCTTCGCCATCACCGGACCGTGGGGCCGCCGTCAGCACTGATGCCCTGGTTCGGATTCACGAACACGCCGGGCGCCGACGGCGCCGACACCATCCGGGTCCACGTTTCCGGGCCGCCCCCGCTGAGCGAAGGCGGCCCGAATCGGTGACGTGTCGCGCTACGCGACGGGCTTCCAGGGCCCGTGGGGACCGGAGCTCGTCGGCTTCTCGTTGCGGTTCCACCACCGGGCGACATACTTCTTGCCCTGGTAGACGGCGGTGTCACCGGCCACGAAGACGCGCGAGGGCGTCCACACTGCGGTGCCGTCCGAGATGACGGCGATCTCTTCCCAGGCGCCGTACGGGGAGCCGGGCGGGAGGAGGGTCGTCCACCAGAGGGCGCGCCACGTCGAACCGTCGTAGCTGACGAGGTCGCCGGTTTTGTAGATCTTCTTGGCGTTCCAGGCGGGGGTCGAGGGCAGATTCAGGCCGACGATCTCCGGGTCGTGGTCGGACGCGGCGAACGGGTCGTTGCCGTTGAACAGCAGCGTCGCGTTGTAGTTGTAGCGGCTGTACGCGAACGCCACCGCCTCCTGCGCGTTGATCTCCCACACGTCGGCGCCGGTGACCATGGCCTTGGCGGCCGGGCTGGCGAACACATGGTCGATCGAGCCCGCGAGACCGTTGTACATGTACGTGTGCTCGTCCACGTCGAAGGCACCGGCGAGATCGGTGTAGCCGGCCGCGTACAGTTTCTCGATCGGGTCCTCGTGGGTGTAGGCGTTGAAGTCGCCGAGCAGGAAGATCCGGTTGGTGCGCAGGGTGTCCGCCGTCTTTGCGGCGAACGTGATCACGGCCTCGGCCTCGTGCACCCGGGTCTCGTTGAACGCGCCCTGATCGGCCGCCGGTGACGACTTGTCCTCGACGTCACCGGGGTACAGCGGGGTGCCGCTGCCCTTCGACTTCCAGTGGTTGGCGACGACGAGGAAGGCGTCCCCGTCTCCGGCGCCGGCCTTCTTGAAGCCCTGCGCCATCGGCTGACGGGCGATCGAGAACGGCTCGCCGGGGTCCGACTCGGTGGTCAGCACGACCGACGGGCCGACCGGGGCGACCTCCGCCTTCTTGTAGATGAACGCGGTGCGGATGACGTCCTGCTGGTTCAGCGGCGGCAGCTGGTCGGCGGCCGGCGACGGCACGTACGACCACACCGCCGAGCCGGCGGCGGTGTTGAGGGCGTCGACCAGGCCGGCGAGCGCGGTGTCGCGCGGCTCGCCGAACTTGACCGAGTTCTCGACCTCCTCCAACGAGACGATGCTCGCGCCGAGCCGGTTGACGCCGGTGACGATCTTCGACTGCTGACGGGCGAAGCTGGCCGCGTCGGCCGCGCCGCGCGGTCCTGAGCCGCCGTCCTTGCCGGTGCAGGTGTTCACGCCGATGTGGTTGCCCGCCCGGTCGTTGTAGTACGTGCACGTGCCCAGGCCCGCGGCGACGTACCGTTCACCGGTCATCGGGAAGTAGTTCTCGACGTTGAACGTGGCCAGGTGGCCGTTGCCAGCAAGCGCGGCCGGCTTCTGGTTGCCGGTGCGCGTGTCGCTGAACGTCGCCACCGCCGAGCCGTCGCCGGTGACCTGCGCGGTCGGCTGGAAGTTCCACAGCGAGAACCGGTAGTCGAGCACGACCGGCTGGTGGAACTCCACCTTCGAACCGACGCTGACCGGGTTGTCCGGGGTGAGCCACGGCAGCGGGCGGCCGTTGTTGGCGCTCGTGCTGTAGTTCAAGCTCGCCGCGTCGTCGAGAGTGATCGTGCGCGCGGCGTTGTCGGCGACCGCGGCCTGCGCCTCGGCGCTGCCGGCCCGCCCGGCATCGGTCGGCTGGCGCAGCGGCTTGTCGCCGGCGGCCAGCGTGAACGAGCCGTAGAAGTTCGCGTCGTAGTTGTCGGTCACGGTGAAGGCGCCCTGCGGCGTGATCAGCTCACCCTCGTGGGCCTCCTTCTGAGCGTCCGTCGTGAGCTGCGACCACGGCAGCATGCCCGCCTGCACTGCCGGCAGCGGCGTGTCGCGCTTCGTCACGGCCGGAGCGGTGATCTCGGTTTCGCCCTGGAACTCGGCGACCTTGCCGGTCACCCGTACCGAGTCGCCCACGGCGACCTGCGCGGCAGCCTGCGAGCCGAACACGAATACCGCGTCCGAGGCGCCCGGCGTGGCGTCGTCACCGCCCGCGCCGCCGGTCTCTAGGAAGAAGCCGTTCAAGCCGCCGGCCGGGTAGGCGGCGGTCACGACGCCCTCGGTGGTGACGGCCTGGCCCGCATACGGCGAGGTGTCGGTGTTGGTGCCCTGGAGCGCGGCGATCGTCACGGCCACGGCGGGCGCGGCCACCTGGAAGTCGAACGTCGCCGAACCGCTCACCCCGGCCGCGTCCGTCGCGGTCACGGTCACCTTCGACGTACCGGCGGTGGTCGGGGTCCCCGAGACGACCCCCGCGTCCGAGATCGTCAGACCGGCGGGGAGATCAACCGCTTTCCACGTGTACGGCGTGGTCCCGCCCGCGGCCTTCATCGTGAGCGGCGTGATCGCCGTGCCGGCCGTCGCGTTCTGCGTACCGGGGCTGGTCACCGTGACGGACACCGGCGGCGTCGTGCCGCCGTCCGACGAGTTCTGCGGCGTGGGCGCGGCCGCCGTGAAGTCCGCGCCGTTGTTGTCGGTGTCCAGGCCGGACGCAGCGCGCTGATAGCTCAGCACGAGCGAATTACCGGCGGCTGCCGTGCCCTCCGGCGCGTTACTGGTGCCCCAGCCGATCCGGTCGATGACCGCGGTGTCCGTGGGCAGTACGCCCGAAGCGCTCGCGGCCAGGTAGAGGGTGCCACCAGCGCCCCCCGGATTGACACTGGCGCCGGTGTTCAGGTCAGGCGCGGGCAGCGCGGCACCCGGGTTGGTGCTCGCGCCGTTACCCGGCAACTGGACGAGGAAGTGGCCGTGCGCGGCCACCGACCCGGACAGCGCGAACACCTGCGAGCCGGCCGGCGTACCGGTACTCGTCGCGGCCCGGTACTGCAGGGAGTCCCCGGCCAGCGAGATCGCGCTCGCGGTGGGGTTGAAGAGCTCGACGAACTTGTTGCTGTATGTGGCTCCGGACGAGCCGCCGTTGACGTAGACCTCGGTGATGACCAGGCCGGTGCCGGCCGTGTCGGCGAACGCCGGTGCGGCGACCCCGACAACGGACAACGACACTGCAACGGCCCCGATTGTTGAACGCCTCATGAGCGCAGGGGACAACGGACCCGACCTCCAAATTGAATGACACGACTCCCACGAGCGCGAGCCGACCCACGGACGGTAGGTGGGTGACCCTCATTGTGGGAGGACAGAGTGTGAACGGTTGGCAACACGCTAGAGCAACTTCATCGATATGACGAGATCGACCCAGCCCACTACGGCTACGACAAGCTGCGTACCTGATTGCGCGGTCCGGTCGCGCCCAGGAATACCCGGACGCGATTTGCGGGCTGTATGCCGAATTGAATCAGCGCGTCCTGATCCGCGATCGCCGGCCGACCACGGGCTCGGGCGGCGCTACGGCCCACTGGGTGAGCGTGCCGCCTCAGCCGCATGCGACTCGCCCGACGCCACCGGGACCGTCGGCAACCTCGAAGGGGTCTGATGAGAGGAGTGCTGACCGCCGGCCGCGACCGCAGCCATCCTGCACCGCCCGGAGGCGACGGTCTTGTTGCGGGGGACCCAGAATCGCACTTCAGGAAAGCGGTCGACCGAGGTTCGCCGGCGGCCGGTACTGTCGGCCCATGTCCGCCCCTGGAGACGTGCCACCGGAGATTCTGGACCGGCTGCGACCGATCTGCCGGAGGCTGCCGGAGACGTACGAGGAGCCGGCCTGGATCGGCGTCCGCTGGCGGATCCGCAAACGGACATTCGCCCATGTCTACACCGCGGACCCTGAACGTAATCTGTTCTACCCCCGGCATCTGATCGCCGGCGAACCGCCGACCTTGATGACATTTCGCGTACCGTCCGACGACCTGCTCGGCCTGACCGGCAGCGGCTTCCCGTTCTTCCGCGCCGGCTGGGGTCGCGACGTCGTCGGGGCCTTCCTCGCCGACGACACCGACTGGACCGAGATCGCCGAGCTTCTCACCGACAGCTACTGCGAGATGGCCCCGAAGTTCCTCGTCGCCCGAGTCGCTTCCTCGCCGAAGTAGCCGATCCGTAGCACCGAGACGAGTCGACGGCGCTCCTGCCTTTCTCAGCACGACGGACGGCGGCCCCTCTTGGCCCATGGAGAAGTCGCCTGCCTCGCGGTTGGGCCGGCGCTCGGCAGTGGGGTTCCGGCTTCAGATCTCGCGCAGCGGAGGTTGCTCGCACACCCGGATGCCTCCTGCGGCACGTCCTCTGTCGCCATGGCGACATTCCCGCCGTTCGATAGTCCAATGCGGACGGTTGGTTTAAAGTGATGCCTGTCGATTGCCGTACGACAGCGACAGAAGCGGGGACAGCATGAAAATTGCGATTGTGCGAGTCATGTCAGCGGTGGTGCTGGTCGGTGCGATGCTCTCCACCGGGTCCGCGGCGCACGCGGACGTCACAGCGGATCCGAGGCCGGCGGCCGGGGCCGCAGGCCCGCACGTCACCAAGGTTCCGGTATCCGGAGGCGTCGGCACCCTGAGCTATGACGCCGCCTGCTTCGGCTACACCGGCACGTTCAAGGACGGGTCGGACGTCTTGCTGGTCGACTGGGAGGACGCCGGCACGAGCATCGATGAATGTTTCGGCATTGCCCCCAGCCGGACCATCTGGCACGCCTGGCCGGGATCTGGCGGGTGGAAGCAGATGCCGAACAATGGTCGGGCCGACGACACCTGGACCGCCTACTACTCCAACGACGGCCGGCGCGGCGTGAGCGTCTACGTCGCGGGCTCGAACAGCATCTGGTGCTCGACCCGCAACGCCGGCCCCGGCTGGGGCTCCTGGTTCCAGTGCTGACCGACGGGTAAATCGACCGCGGCGGGACTGCTGTCCCGCCGCCGGTTCCCGCGGCGGCCAGGCCCTTCGCAGTCAGCCGGAAGGGTCCGTTCGCGCCGGCTGAGCGCAGGCGGCGGCGCGGTTCAGCAGCAGCGTCCGCTCCCGCTCGTTGCGGGTCAGCAACGCCGCCCGCTCGAACTCCACCCGCGCCTCGGCGTGCCGGTCCAGCTTGGCCAGGAAATCGCCGCGCACGCTGGGCAGCAGGTGGTAGTTCCGCATGGCCGGGAAGGCGATCAGCTGGTCGAGCAGCGCCAGCCCGGTCTCCGGCCCGAACGCCATGGACAGTGCCACCGCGCGGTTCAGCTCGACCACCGGGGACGGCATCGCCTGGGCCAGGTGCTCGTAGAGCCCGGCGATGCGCTCCCAGTCGGTGTCCTCGAAGTGGCGGGCGCGGGCGTGGCAGGCGGCGATGGCCGCCTGCAGGACGTACGGGCCGGGCTTGCCGTCGATCAGGGCCTCGGCCCGCCCCAACGCGGCCAGGCCGCGGCGGATCAGCAGTTGGTCCCAGCGGGCCCGGTTCTGGTCGGCCAGCAGGATCGGCTCGCCGCCCGGGCCGGTGCGGGTGGCAGCCCGGGAGGCCTGGATCTCCATCAGCGCCACGAGGCCGTGCACCTCCGGCTCGCGCGGGGCCAGCCGGGCCAGGATCCGGCCCAGCCGCAGGGCGTCCTCACACAGCGCGGGCCGCATCCAGTCGTCGCCGGCGGTGGCGGAGTAGCCCTCGTTGAAGATGAGGTAGACGACCTCGAGCACCGAGGAGAGCCGGGCGGCGAGCTCGTCGCCCTGTGGCACCTCGAACGGCACCTGGGCCTTGGCCAGGGTCTTCTTGGCCCGCACGATCCGTTGCGCCACGGTCGGTTCCGGCACCAGGAAGGCCCGGGCGATCTCGTCGGTGGTCAGCCCGCCGAGCAGCCGCAGGGTCAGCGCGGCGCGGGCTTCCGTGGACAGCACCGGGTGGCAGGCCACGAACACCAGCCGTAGCAGGTCGTCGCCGATGCCGTCGTCCTCGGCGACCATCGCGCCGATGTCCGGGGTGGATTCCTCGAGTTCCCGTCCGACCTCTTCGATCTTGCGCTTGAAGGTCTCGGCACGCCGGAACTGGTCGATGGCCCGGCGCTTGGCGGTGGTCATCAGCCACGCGCCCGGATTGTGCGGCACGCCCCCCGCCGGCCACTGCTCCAGCGCCGCGACCAGCGCATCCTGGGCAAGCTCCTCGGCCACGCCGACGTCGCGGACGAGCCTGGTCAGTCCGGCGATGAGCCGAGGCGCCTCGATCCGCCAGACAGCCTCGATCGCACGGTGGGTGTCAGTGGCCACGACCCCCGACTATCCCACCGCGCGAACAGACGCAACAATTCCAGGCTGTGCTGATCAGTTTTCTCCGCCGGCCTTCGCGCGCCGCTTGTCCACGGCCTGCTGCTGCTCGGCGGTGAAGTTCTCGCCGAAGTCCTCGGCCTCGAACACCCGCCGGATCTCGATGTTCTGGGCTTCCCCGCCCGGACTCTGGACCGGGCAGCGCTTGAACCACTCGACGCACTCCTCGAGCGACTTCATCTCGACGAGGAAGAATCCGGCGATGAGCTCCTTGGTCTCGGTGAACGGCCCGTCCACCACGGTCCTCTTGTCGCCGTCGAAGTAGATCCGGGCGCTTTTCGCGCTGGATTGGAGGCCCTCAGCGGCCAGCAGCACCCCGGCGTCGACCAGCTCCTCGAGGAACTTGCCCATCCTGTCGAAATCCTCGGTGGCGGGCAGCACGCCGGCTTCGCTCTCCGCGGTGGCCTTGGTGATCACCATGAACCGCATCGCTGTCTCCTCATGTCAGGGTGTCTTCTCACCTACGCGTCGAACGGCGGCCGGCCTGTTCGACACCCTGCCAGAAGTTTTTCTTATCAGCGATGAAGTCGGCTTTGCCCTGAGACTTCCGTTATCCGCTCGCCGCGAGGTCCGCGTCCCCACCCACCTTCAGGGCCTCGCCGGCCGACCGGCAGGTCGGGAGCGGTTCAGCAGGAGCAGCTCGGGTCGGCGGCGAAGACGTTGATGTAGATGACCAGAGGCAACCAGACGGTCAGCGGGATGACCCAGGCCAGCCAGTAGCGGCGAGTCGGCAGGCCCATGTGGCGCGCGGTCCTGGCGCGGTGGATGACCAGAGCCAGGCCGAGGATGCCGGAAAACAAGGTGGCCAGGACGATCAGCACCACACCCGGAGCCTTTCTCGCCGGCGCATGCGGATAACCAGGCGCTTGCATCACTGCGGGATATCCGTACGGCACGGGCTGAGTTGGCGATGGCCACTGGTGCTGGTACGCGCCACCGTAGGGCTGCGGGTATTCGTGGGTCACGTGCGGCTCCAACAGCGTGTAGACGGGGGTCCGGCGCCTCCTTTCGGCCAGCCGAGCCGCAACTTGACGACTTGTCGCACTCGACTGCACGGGTGACCGGACGACCGCGGCGGTCGCACCACCGTGCTGACCGCCCGCCGACTCGGCCGGCGCCGCGACACCTACCGGCCGAACGGGGACGTAGCCGGCAAAGCAGCGACCATCGACCGGGGCGGCGAGCATCGGCAGGAAAGGAACGCCGCTCGACTGGCCACCCGGATCGCAGTCACCGCGTCAAATGAGGAGGCCCGCCGGTTGACCCGCCCGCTGGGGGCGGATCACGGCAGCGGGCCGCCGGTCTCCACAGGTTCCGAGGCGGAGGCGCCGGGGACCGGCGGGCCGGCCGGAGACGCCGGGGCGTCGGTGTCCGGGAGAAGCTCCCACGCGCTGACCCCGATCCGGCCGGTGCTGCCCAGGTCGAGACCGCCGTCCGGAGCGACGACCTGAGACGGGCGGCCGGCCAGCGGGGCGATGTCGAGGAACCTCACAGTCACCGGCGGCTTCCGGATGTCGTCGTAGGTGTTGCGCCAGGCCACGGCCGCGCCGGCCCGCTGTCCCGGCTTCAAGACCACGGGCTGCGGCCGGCCGTCCCACGGCATGACCGAGCCGATGATCTCTTTCACCCCGTGCAGGACCCGGACCTTCAGCGCCACCCGGTCCTCGCCGAGGGACCGTACGGCCGGATAGCCGTTCAGCGGGTAGGTCCGCGACCCGCAGTTGACCAGCGTGATGCCGAGCACCCGCAGCCCCATCGCGGCGTCCCCCTCGCCCACCTCGAACCGGACACCCTCGGGCGGGCAGGTCACGGCGGTCACCGACGGGGTGGCGCGGCCGGACCGGAAGGGCACCGGCTTCGACGGGAACGCGACCGGCTCCGAGGCGGACGAGGTCGCCGGCGGAGCACAGCCGGCGAGCAACGCCGCGAGGGCGAGCAGGACAGCGAAGCGATGGGCTCGGAATCCGATCACCGACCCATTCTGCCCGTACGGAAAAACCGCAGCTCAGGTCGCGCAGGAGAGCGCTCTGCAAACTCTCCGGCACCACCCATCGCGGCACCTTCCGAGCTCTTGGGGCAGCGGGCGGACGCGACGACCCGATATTCTGGTCAGCTGTCCCATGGAAGGCTGACCGCATTGGCCGCTGATCGTGTCCACCTGCCCGATTTCCGGCTGCTTACCTGGCGTGACGTCGACCCTGCCACCCGCCCTGATTTTGATCCGGCAGGTGTGGCCGAGCTGGTGCGGTCGCTGCCCCTGGCCGCCGAGGTCCCACCGGCCGGCACCGACTGGCGGCTCGCCGATTTCTGGCGGGATCGGATGACAGCGGCCCTGGTCGAGCGCCTCGGGGAGTGGGCGGTGGGCTGGCAGTACACGGTGGTGATGGAGGACTACCCGGGCCGCGGCGTCATCCCGATCTGGTGGGACGTGGAGCTGACGATCACGACGCCGGCCGAGACACTGAACCGCCTCGCCCAGGCCCTGGTGGCCTGGCACGAACTGACCGTCGAACTCGCCACCGACGCCTGCGGCCGGTTCGCCGCGGCAGCGCCGGCCACGACCGGCAGCACCGGCGACCCGGTGGCCTGGCGGGCGGTCAAGTCACCCGGCATCAGCCGCTTCAACCCCGCGCATTTCACCCGGAGCGTTCCCCACCCGGCAAGCCTGAGCTGGATCGACGTCGATCCGCGAGGCCGGGACTTCGATCCGGCGACGGTTGCGGCCGTGGTGGCCGAACTCGTGACGGCCGAGAATCTCCCGGGGCAGGACGCGGACTGGCGTCTGCGGGACCTGTGGCTGGAGAACATATCGATCGGATTCACCGAACGGTACGGGCCGTGGACGGTCGGCTGGCGTTGGTCAGTCGGCGAGGGCGACCTCGACGGCGGGCCGGTCGGCAACTGGTGCTGTTTTCCGCACTCGGTCACGACCACGGAGGAAACCGCTGCCACTGTCTGCGCCTCACTGATCGAGTGGCGCGGTTGGTTGGAAGACACCGCCGAACGGTTCGACCGCTTCCTCCCGCTGGCCTCCGACAACCTCGACGGCTGGGAACGCGCGGTCGCTCACCTGGTGACCGCCGTCGGGGACCGAACCCAGTACGAGTCCGCCTGGTACCGCTGTTGCACCACCGTCCTCGGCTGGTTCCTGGAAGCGGCCGGCATCTCCTTTGGCGAGCACGACAAGCTGCTCGAGCACGCGATCGGCGGCCGGTTCGCCAGTTGGGCCGAGCCGGACCGGAAGCTCATCGCGTCGGTGGCCGAGCGACTTGCCGGGCAGGTGTCCGGTGCCTGACCAGCTCACGGCCTGGCAGCGGGTCCGCGAGCAGGTGCCGTGGCGCGACGTCGTCCCGCACCTGCAAACCCCGGTACTCGCTGTCCGGGACGGGTTCACCGCCCATGCCGCGATCGGCGAGGATCAACGACGGCAGAGTCTGCTGGTGGCCGCGCACGACGACGTCCGGCGTGCGGCGGCTACCGGTGCCGGTCTCACCGCGGACCTGACGGCCCGCTCGAACGCGATGCTGCGTGGCATTCCGGCCGCCGCTTTCCGCCGGGGCCCGGCTTTCGCCAAGAACGGCCGGGATCGGTACGGGCTGCAGGCCACCACCCCTCGGCGGTACGAATCGTGCTTGTCGGGAGCCTCGGACCTGACGATCCCGGTGGTGGCCCGTGCGGCCCGGGCCTATCTCGACGTCGCGTTCTTCCACCCGTACGACGACGGCAACGCCCGCCTGGGCGGCCTGGTCCTGCAATTCGTGCTGCTGTGTGCCGACGTCGAACTCGACGAGGTCCGTCCCATCCTCACCACTGTCCGCCGCGCTGATGATCCGGACGGCGCAGCCGACTTCGCCCGCCTGGTGCACGGCATCGCCACCGCCACTCACCGCCGCTGGCTCCGCTCGGTGGAACTGCGCCTTCACTGCGGCGGATGAGGATGCCGCTCACGCATCCGGCTACGCGGCGGCTGATCGGCGGCCCCCGTGAGAGCCGACCAAGGCGTCTGCCACATTCGCGGCGTCTGCTTCGGCGACGTCGGCGGGGTACTCCGGCAGGAGGTCGTCCCAGACGACCAGCCAGGATCCGTAAAGCTGCGCCTGACCCTCGGGCCGGGCAAAGAACCAGACATGCAGATGCGCGGCGCCGTCGCCAATGCGATAGACGTGGGCTCGCGAGACATGCGGCAGGGCCTGCACGTGCCTGACGATCCGCGTGGTCAACAGGCCCAGCTCCGCGGCCAGCTCGTCGGGAAGATCCGCCATGTCGTAGTGATCACGCGGGTACAGCATGAGCGCCAGCGGCACGCCCACTCCTGGAACCCGGGCCAGCCGCCAGTGATCGTTGAACCAGATTCCCTCGTCGCGCTCCTGGCAGTTCCTGCAATTCGTCGGGTCCTCGCCGTGCCGGGCAGGTTCGGGAAGCACCGGCGGGCGCAGCGGTGCGACGCGAAGTCCATCCTGTTCGAAGGGGCTGATGTCCCATCCCGTCATGCGAGCCAGCGGAAGCCGCCGCTCGTTGTCCGCGACGGCGACGGCGTGCTCATAGAACTGGTCCGGACGCAAGGCCATGGCGCGAAGCCTAGTACGACCAAGATCCGTCGTTGTCCCTCGCTGCTGCATGACTGCCGCCGGATAGTCGGCTGTCAGGTTCAGCCGGCGGCGAGCGGGCGTGCTCTCATTCGTTCCCGCGCCTGCGTTGGCATCACGCTGGAGGGCCCGCGAGAGCGCCGCCACGGTTCAGGGGACGAAGGGCGTAATCGTCTCGAAGGGGTCCTGGAAGCGGACGGTCCAACCGCCTTCAGCACTCTTGCGGTCGAGGAAGTCTTTGGTGTCGGTGAGCCTGTCCATGAACGCCGGCATCGGGCGCAGCTTTTTGGTGAGCGGGTGCATGAAGTTGTCCCAATGCACCGGGATGATGAGCTTGGGGCTGATGGCTTCGACAACGTGATGCCAGTACCCCTCGCGGAAGTGCTCTGGCTGCGCCCCCAACGCACCGATCCCGAGGTATAGCACGTCGGCCTGCACACCTTTGAACTTGTCGGGGACGAAGTTGGCGCTGGGATGGATGAAGACCGACCCGGTGGGATGGGCGATGTGGAAGGAGTAGCAGCCGCCGTCGCGGTAGCTGCTCGCTCTGGCCGGGGTGGTGAGGGGCTCATCAATCGTGCCCGGGTACCGGTTGCCGGGGCTGTGCAGGCCCTCGAAGACCCGTACGCCGAAGTCGCCGACGGTGTGCTCATCGCCGTCGGCGATGCGCTGCAGGCTGTCCTCGCCCAGGCCGGCGCCGCGTCCGACGTTGAGGGTCGATTCGGACCCGTACAGCGTGCCGCCGAGCTGCCTGATCACCTCGGGTGCGTCCAAGGCGTGGTCGTAATGGGAGTGGGCGACGAAGATGCCGTCCAGACGCTCCACGTGTCCACGGGCCAACGCCTGGCTGATTCGGCCGCGATCGGGCGCGATGCGTCCCAGGGCGACGCGCAGCAGCGGTGGTCTGCTCAAGAACGCGTCGGTGAAGATGCCGGCCGTCGCGTCGCTCACGAATACCGACGTCGTGCCGAAGAAGGTGCACTGGACCGGTCGGTCGTCGTTTGCCATCTCTCGGGTGCCCTCTCCGTTTGCCGCTTGCCGGTCGGTCAGCCGGGACCCGGTTCACGCTCGCCTCGCTGCAGTTGAGTGCAGCCGGGTCAGAGCGGAGCTTTCTCGCTGCCGACAGTCCGAGTCTGTAGTCACCGAAACCGCGCCACCGCCATGACCACCTTGGCATGAACCGGAATCCTTTGAACGCCAAGCGGGAATCAGACCACGACCACACCCCACGGACAGCGATCTTGGCGGCCGGTGCGGTCCTCGCAACCACCAGTCTCGCCGGAGCCGCGACGGCCAGCCTCGACCTGGCGGTCGGAACGTCCCCGCTGGAGTTCCAGCCTCCTGCGACGCTTCCCGATTCCGGCGTCGCCACCGTCACGATCACGAACTTCGGCACCACCCGGCCATCCGCCGCGAGCATCGAGGTGGACACGGTGTCCCGGCTTCATCAGGTCACCGTGAACGGACTGCCATGCCGCATAGTCACCCGACCCGGTGGGACAGACGTGGCCCGATGCGCCATTCCGTCGAAGACGATCCCAGTGCCCCAGCGGTCAGTCACCATGGCGCTCGTCGTCGAAATCAACTCATCGCCCGGGAACTGTTCCTGCGCACCTCTCACCGTCCGGCTACTGGTCACCGGTGACAGCAACCCGTCCAACAACGTCGCCGTCGCACCTATCGTTCGATGAGCCACGGTTCGAATGGCAGCGATGCCGGATGCGCAGACGTCGGCATCAGGCGCTGAGCGTCCAGCCCACCCGCTCGGATCTCGGCAGAGTGGATACCCGGAGGCGTTCGGTCACCTCTTGTCGATGGACCGCCGCGACGCCGGCCATCGGGGCGCCCTCCGGGTATCCTCGCGCGCCGATCAGCCATTCGGCCTGGACTGGATCGCCTGCAGCGACCAGCTGTTGCCGTCGGGGTCCCGGAAGTGGACGAACTGGCCCCACGGCTGCACGTCGATGTCACCGGCCTCGACGCCGGCGTCCAACAGTTGTTCGCGGGCGGCGCCGGCGTCAGCCACTACGACCTGAATCTCCTGGGTGCCCGGCACTTTGTCGGTGATGCCAGCACCGATCACGATGGAGCAGGCCGAACCGGGCGGCGTGAGCTGGACGAACCGCAGGTCGGCATGCACTTCGTGGTCGTGGTCGGCATTGAAGCCGATCTGCTGGTAGAACGCCTTGGCGCGGTCTACGTCGGTGACCGGCACGGGGATGAGTTCGATCTTCCACGTTGGTGTCATGGGACTCATCGTGCCAACCATTGCGGTCAGAACACGACCGCCGATGTACGGTCGCGCCCGCCCATCCATAGACCTCCGCGCCTGCAGCCCCGGCCCTTGCGCGGTGGCGGGGGTAGAGCCGCTGCCGAAGAACTACTGATGGGAACCGCCGGAAACACCGTTGACGGGAGAGATCCGGGAACGGCGATCATCCGGCGGCGTTTGGCTCATCAGGTGCGGTCGTGGAGAGTGACCTGGTAGCCGTCGGGGTCGGCGAAGGTGAATGTCCGGCCGAAGGGGCCGTCGATCGGTGCGGAGACGATGGTGTGACCGTCGGCGACGAGGGCATCGTAAATGCCCTGGACGTCTGTGGCGTGGAGCCAGATCGCGGCACCGATGCCGGGCTGAGCAACGGATGCGAGATCGGTGCCGGGAACAACGGTGCGGAGCGCGAACGCGATCGGCTTCGTGTCGAAGACGACGGCGTGCGGAGGTCCGGCCTGTGAGCGGACGAGGCCGAGGTACTGCTCGTAGAACGCCCGTGAGGCGTCAAGGTCGCGCGCTTGCAGCGAGACGAAGTCGGGGCCGGTGGCGGGCATGATGATGCTCCTTTGCTCGTGTCAGGTAACTGACACGAGGCAATCTATGTCAGAATGCTGACATGAGTCAAGACAGGACGGGCGTCGACCTGGAGACGTCACTGGGCTACCTGCTGAAAGAGGCCTCGAGTGCCCTCCGCGTGGCCATGGAGGAAGTGCTGCGGCCGCTCGGGATGAACGTGACGCGCTACTCCTGCCTAGAGTTGCTGGCTCAACGACCGGGGTTGTCGAACTCGGAGCTCGCGCGGGGCGCGTTCGTGACCCGGCAGTCGATGAACGTGCTGCTCCAGGCCCTTGAACGAGAGGGGTACGTGACCAGGCCAGCGGAGGCGCCCGTCGGGAAGGTTCTTCCCACGCGGCTCACGCCTCGCGGCCGGCGGAGTCTCGAGAAGGCGACCGTAGCGGTCCGGTCCGTCGAAGTCAGGATGCTGGCCGGCCTGACCGAGACCGAGCAGTCAGGCGCGTTCCGGATCCTGCAAAGCATGGTCCGTTCCCTGCGCGACGGCAACGACGGCGCGTAACTGCCGCGCGACGCTCATGCATGCGACGCCGAAAGATTGGGGCAAGCGGTACGACGTGACGAGAACAGCTACCTATCCGGCTGGCTTGGGTCACGGCGGACGAGGTGGAAGTGGTCAGACGTCTTGGGTCCAGATCCCTTGCGCGTGCTCGCCGGGCGCGAGCCAGAGGTGTGGCTGGGCGAGGCTGCCGGTGTCCCAGGGGAACGCGCCGTCGCGGTCCGGCCAGACAACCTCGAGAAATGGGATCGGCGGGCGCCGGTAGAACCAGATACCGTGGCCGAAGAAGGCCCGGTACCAGGCCGGCTCGATGGTCCTCAGGCGCACCGGATAGCCGTTGACGACATCGTCGTGGACCTGGCCGTCGGCGAGTCCGTCGCGTTGAGCGAGGATGTTCAAGCAGGACTGCATGACGCGCAGGTCGAGGCCGAACATGGCCAGTTCCGGCCCGCCACGGCTGTGCCAACGGCCGATGGTGTACGTCCACCCCGGCCCCTGCTCGTCCGCCGGAACTCCGGTGACGCTCCACCCGAACTTCTCCACGTTGCCGATCACGCCACAGTCGGCCGCGTCGTAGTCGTCGCGATCGCCGTAGTCGTGGCAGATGACGCAGCGGCAGATCCGCGAAGCCTCGAACACGGGCAGAGCCTATGCGATCACCGCTGCATGCCGGTAAACGGCCGACTCGGCGGTTCTGCGGGTTCCGCACCGATCGCAGACGAGTCGACGGAGTAAGTCGCGTGCGCCCACACTCTCCACCTGGTCCTGGAGCACCGTGGGTCGTCGATAGGCACGAGGGGCCGGCCGGCTCGGGCTGTGTGTGATATTGCGTTGTGGATGATCGGCGCCCTTGAGATCCTTTACTCGGCCCCGGCGGACTCAGAAGAAAGCGCCTCCGTGGCGGATGCCCTGGCGATCACACCGCGCTTATCCGCTGCCTTCACGGCGACCGATCCTTCCCATCGGATCCGCTACGGGGCCGCCCAATTCTTTCGTTCCTGTGTTGAGGTGCTCCATGACAAATCACCCAGAGGTGATCATTCGCAGCGGATTCCGTGGTCTTCGCTATGTGGACGGCCGACTCGGCGAAGTGCTCGAGCCGGGCCGATATGAACTGCCCCGTCGGCGGTTCGGTGGCCGGCGAGTGCCGCGCGTCGAAATCGTGCTCGTTGATGTGCGCGAGCGCGAGCTCAACATCAAGGGCCAGGAGATCCTGACCGCCGACAAGGTGGCCGTACGGGTCAACATCATCACGCACTTCCGGGTGGTCGACCCGGTCGCCGCGAAGGAGCGGGTCGCCGACTTCGACGACCGCATCTACAGCGACGTCCAGCTGGCCGCGCGGCGATCGCTCGCGTCGATGACGCTCGAGGCCATCCTGACCAACCGCAACCAGCTCAGCGAGGACATCCTGCGCGACGTCGAGGGCGTCTCGGCCGGCTACGGCGTCGAGATCATCCGCGCGGACGTGAAGGACCTGGTCTTCCCGGGCAATCTTCAGGAGGTCATGAATCGCGTGCTCACCGCGCAGCGGATGGCCGAGGCGCAGATGGTCGAGGCGCGCACACGCGCCGACCGGGAGACGCTCGAGGCCGCCGCACGCGCCGAGTCGACCCGGGTCGGCGCCGAGGCGGACGCTGAGGCCAAGCGCATCCGCGCCGACGCCGAGGTGGACGCGCTGCGTCGGCTGGCCGCGGCAGCCGAGGCGTACGCGCAGCACCCGGCCCTGCTCCGGCTCCGCGAGCTGGAAACGCTCGGCGCCCTGGGCGAGAACGCGGCGGCCCGCCTGTACATCGGCTTCGACAAGCACGTGGCCGATTGACCGACTCGATTCCGGTCGGGCTCCGGGAGCGAGCAGCCGGCCCAACAGCGGCACGAACGGTTGAGGACAGGCTCTCGTCCTGCCCAGCGACTGCACTACGCGGTGCAAGATGAGTGGCCGCTGGGCAGGCGGTCCTGGCCTCAGCAGCGTCGCGCCCGTCGTCCCTGGCAGGCTTGGCGGGTGGAGATCAACGTGTGGATGGACCATTGGCAGATGGAGTGTTGTGGTGTTCCATTCCACACGGGGTCCGAGGTGCAGTGGCAGCTGCGACCGGCGACTGGACTGGAATGGCTCGACGTCGTCTTGTCCCCCGGTGTCGCGGCGACCGTCGGCGCTGTCGAAGACCACCACGGCGGCAGCCCGCTGAGAGCGGCCACGGTGGTGTCGATCGCTACGGTGCACTGTCGTTTCGATCCGCAGCCAGTACGAGGCTCTGGCGCGATGGCATGGGTGCAGACGGCGGAGAGGTGGACCAGCGACGACGGCGACCAGCATTTCGCCGGCTTTCTCGTACGGGCTCTGCTCGCCGACGGGATCTGAACCCCTGGAGCATGGTGCTGGGTCGGCTAGCGCTGACGTGGCGGAATCAACGGACCGGGCCGGACGTAACCGCCCCATCTGGACCCTGTGGATCAGAAGGTCAGTGATTCGAGTCGCCTTCGGGCGCGCTTTCTAGTTGAGGCCGTGACCTGCGGGAACGTTGGGTCACGGCCTCAAGGCTGAGGGACCGCCCGGTGTGTTCCACCTCCGTGACGCCGATGCGGCGGAGGCCGCTGGTGATGGCGCCCTCATTGCGATCGAACTCCGTCATCAGCGGCGTGACGGTGGCCGCTTGTGGTGGCGCTGGAGGCGGAGCCCACCGAGATCCCTGGGCGGCGTCCGTACGTAAATCGAGATCTACGTGCTTACACGGACGCGAAGGCCGGAGCGATCCTGCACGATTCTGACTCGGCCACAGCGTCCGGCGAATCGGCGCCGGGGTGGGTGAGGCGACGGGCGGCGCGGTGACCTCGCGAAACGGGAGCGGCAGAGACTCTGGCCGAGCATGTAGCACGCGCCCGGGCCGAGATGCAGGCGTCATGCGAAGTGGGTCGGCCGGGTTCATCAGCGATCTTGATCGGACTGCGGTCGCGATGAAGGGTGGGACATTGAGACAGCATCAACCGTGGCGCTTGGCGGGGGTTCTCGTGGGGTTGGTCGGACTCCTCGTGGCCGGGCTCGCAGCGGTGGCTTTCCTCCTGTTGCGGGGCGATTCCGCGTCGCCGGGCCGGAACGGTGGCGCGGCGGCGGGTCGGCAGAGCCAGGAACCGGCGGCGACCCGGACGGCGGACGACCAGGCCGACACGGCGATAGGAGAGCACGCCGACACCTCGGCAAGTCAGCCGAAGGCCAGCGACGGTTCCAGGGCCGACTCCGGGAACGGAACCACCTCGGAGGAGCTGGCTCCGTCCGCCGCGGATCTACCCTCCCAGGGGCTGGGCGCGGGACATGTCGGGCGCCAGGGCGTGCTCGAGGTCACTACCGAGGACGCCGACGCGCCCGGCCAGGACCTGCCGGACAACTACTCATCCGCCCGGAACCCGGTCGGCGGGTATGCCGTCGGCGTGCCTACGGTCTACAAGGCGTACACCGTGGGCCCCACCACGTTCGTCGAGTCGAACGACACGATGATCGAGGCAAACTTCGAAGTGCACAGCTACGAAAGCGTGGACCCATGGGTACGGCTGACCCAGGACGAGAAGCTGTTCGCCAAGGAGCACGCCGAGGACCAGTACAAGAAGCTGAAGACGAGCCGGCGCTGGACGTATCGCGGCAAGCCCGCAGTCATGTGGGAGTTCACTTGGACTCGCAACGGTGAACGCACCCACGGCCGGCAGATAGCGTTCCGGGACGGCCCGCGGACATACACCGTGCTCTATCGCAGCTCCGACACCTGGTGGCTGAGCGGCGGCTCGCAATTCATACCACCCGATTTCGAGCAGGCCTTCACTCCCTTGTCTCAGTAGGACTCGACTGGATCAGGGCGGATAGGCGGCAGTAAGGGCAGAGTCGAGCCAAGTGGTCGAGGACAGTTAGCCAGAACTACGGACGCGGGACCTGGCTGGCTCCTATCGTTCATCCAGAGCGGATCGAGCGAGGGAAGCAGCAACGATGCCGGCGGATACATTCGTCACGTTCAGCCTGGACCGGCAAGACCCGTCATGGAGGCGGGACTGGGGTTCCCGCGGACGCCCTCTCTCATCCGACTCCGATCGAAGACCTGCCGCAATCGGCGTTCATATGGACCAATTTCCGGGTCAG
Source organism: Actinoplanes sp. NPDC051475 (assembly GCF_040689425.1). NCBI lineage: Bacteria > Bacillati > Actinomycetota > Actinomycetes > Micromonosporales > Micromonosporaceae > Actinoplanes > Actinoplanes sp. NPDC051475. The sequence goes on along the minus strand of NZ_JBFAZZ010000013.1, from coordinate 137,490 downwards.
AGTCATCTTCAAGCTCGGCGGGGTCGATTTCAGCCAGAGCATGACTTCCCTACCCGTGAGCATTCTGGACTTCGTCCTGATGTTGCAAGCCGCGAAGGCGATCATGCGGCGGCAGGGAACTGCCGAGATCGATTTGTCAGACCGGGGTGACCAGTGGTGGTTCTCAAGACAGCGCGGGTTGGTGTGGTTGCGTATCCGGGGCGGAGTCGATGGAGGTTGGATCAACGGTTCGTGCCCGGTCGAGGTGTTTGAACAGCTTGTGGACGTGGCCTTGGCCGACGCCCTCAGATTGTTGTCTGGGAGCAACCGGAACTGCGGCGAAACAACTATCTCCAGTCGCTTGCTCGCGAAGCATCCGTCACTTGATTCACGCTGGAGGGCTCGTCTTCCCGCACCCGGCCTCTGTTGTGTCTGCGACGCACCCATATCGGCGGGAAAGTCGGGACAGCGCGACGTCCCGAGCAGCTCAGGGCAATGTGACGACCTGAGCCGCGTACGAGAGGCCGGCGCCGAAGCCCACGAGCAGCGCGGGACCCGTCGTGTCGGGCAGGGCTGCCATTGCCTGGGGAATGGAGGCCGCGCCGGTGTTGCCGTTGGTGGTGATGTCGGTGGCCACCCGGACGTGCGGGCCGAGTCCCAGGGCCTTGGCGGCGACCGAGGTGATGCGCAGGTTGGCCTGGTGGGGGATGAAGGCCGCAAGGTCGGCAGCGGAGATGCCGGCCGCATCCAGCGCACGCCTGGCCAGGTCGGGAATGACGGCGGTCGCCCAGCGGAAGACCTCAGGGCCGGCCATACGCAGGATCCCCGCCTCGTCGTAGCGCAGCAGCTCGCTTCGGGAACCGTCGGCGCCCCACACCACCGGGCCGATGCCGCACGTCTGCGCCGGACCGACGACCACCGCACCCGCGCCGTCGCCGAAAAGGAACGCCGTGCCGCGGTCGCGCTCGTCGATGATGTCGGTCATGCGCTCGGCGCCGACCAGGACCACGTAGCCGGCCGCGCCGCTGCAAACGAGCGCGTCGGCGGTCGCAAGGGCGTACGGGAATCCGGCGCACGCCGCTCCTAGATCCATCGCGGCGGCCGCGGAGGCGCCCAGCGCGTCGGCCACCAGGGGTGCCGCGGTGGTCGCGCGGCCGCGGTGGGACATCGTCGCCACCAGCACGGCCGAGACGTCGCGCGGATCGACGCCGGCGCCGGCCAGGGCCTTGGAGGCCGCCGCCGCGGCCATCGTGACCAGGTCCTCGTCGGGTGCGGCGCGCCGGCGCGACTCGATGCCGCAGCGGCGGCGGATCCATTCGTCGCTCGAGTCGATCAGGGCGGCGACCGTCTCGTTGCCCACCTCGGTCCGTGGGCGGTACGTGGCGACGCTCAAGATGCGCGACCCGGGGTGACCGGCGCGGCGCTGCAAAGGGTTGGCCATGACCAACAATCCAAGCATGCCCGACTGGGTGCACTCTGAATGCTTCATTCCTCGCCGGTAACAAGCGTTCGAGCGAACGCAGGAGCAGCGAACCCGCGCCGAGGCCCGCCGGGGCCCCCCGGTTACATAACGCTACGTAGCGAGCGCCTCGCGGCAGTTGAGTGCGCGTGATCTGGAAAGGTCGGCCGCCGGACAGGCTCAGTCACCGACCAACCGCCGGGACAGATGCCGGTCATCCCGGCACCGTTCCGCAAGACTGCGTACCGCCTCGAGGACCTGACGATCCCGGTCGTCGACAGCCGCGGCAAGCATCTGGTTCAACTCGCTCAGGAACTGCGGCATCTCGTCCGAGGAGAGTTCCAGAACTCCATACGGGTCGATACGGTCAAGCATCGGCGTCGACCCGCAGTGCTGCGCACGTTCGACAGCCTGCGCGAACCGGAAACGCGTGTCACCGATCACTGCCAGCTCGACAGATCGGCGTCGCCGTGGGCTCGTGCCCTCCTGCTCGAACGTGAAAAGCTCAACATCAAGGCCCACGCTGGGGACACTACCGCTACGCGGCCGCGCCTCCTGGCCTTCAGGCCGCGCATCGACCGACCCGAGCCTCACGTTGTCCGCGGCAGAACAGTGCATTGGATCAAGACATAGAGGCTCTGGCTGAGCCATAGGTTGGCCAGGTGCCTGAGATTCGCTGTGGCCTGCTCAGCCACTTGTGCCGGTGGTTCGCCAGGCTTCGATGATGGGCAGGAGGTCGTCCAAAGACACGATGACGCTCGTGGTCGTGCGCTGTGCCTCACGGTCGAGCGTGATGCCCTGGTATCCGAGTTCCTGGGCTGCGTCGACCAACTGCGGGTCGTCATCAATGAACAGGCACTCGTGCGGCTCGAGCCCGAGCAGGCGGCTTCCCTCGGCGTACATCCGGGGGTCGGGCTTGCGGCAGCCCAGCGCTTCAGAGATCGCGAAGCCCTCGAAGTAGTTCTGGATGTCCAGGTCGGCGAACGTGGCCTCCAGACCGACCCAGTTGTCGGAGACGACCGACATGCGGATGCCTCGAAGCTGAAGCTGACTGAGCACGCGGCGAACATCGGGATAGAGCTCGATGACCGGTCCGGCGGCCGGAGCCTCCAACTGTCGCAGCAGTTGTTCCGATGGGCGCTCGACACCGAGTGTCGCCAGCACCGTCCGGTGATAGTCGGTCCGGTTCGCTGTTGCCGTAGCAGCGTCCAGGAAATCCTGCCCGGCTTCGATAGCTCGTGGGAACAGGCCCTGCCGTACCTGAGGATGGTGCGACATGACGATGTCCTCGAAGTCGTACCGAGGATTCCATCGCCCACCGATCGGCCGTGTCAGGACACCGCCGGCATCGAACATCACTCCACGAATACGCCCCCGATTCATCACCGCGGCAGCCTAACCACTTCCCCGGAGATCGGCGGCCCCCGTTCTCCAGGTCGGGCCGAGACGGCCTCATCTCGGCATGACAATGCACACGGTAGAGGCCATCCGCTGCCAACTTACGTTGAGTGATGGACGGTTTCGAGGATCGCCCCGGGCGGGCGGGCTGGCCGGGACCGGTTGCCGGTTGGTCCGGGTACGAGCAGGGCCGCTACGACGCCGGTCGATCACCCGACACTTCCGGCGAGCACGAAAAAACGGGATTGTGAGGTGGGCTTGCGCTGGGCTTGAGGTAAGGCTGTGAGTCTGGCTTCAGTAACCGTCTGGGTCGGTGTGGCTGAGATCCCCTGGCCCGGCTGAGCACACAGCGGCCCTCCTGTCGGAGGGCCGTCGTGCTGTTCCGACGCCGGTACGCGGTGGATAATTTCGGGGTACGGACAGCTTTGGCAGTGTGTGGGCGCACGTCTTGGCGAGTTCGTCGCCCCAGGCCAGCGCAGATTCGCGGTCGTTCGTCCAGATGCCGATGACTCTCGGCCATTCGTTTGTCATCACGCCGTCGGTCACCCCACGGCGTTCAGTCCGAAGAATCGTGGGACCGCAACGGGAGCCCGGGCCGACGGTGTGCTCGCGGTGCCCGTGCGGCGCGCCTGGCGAGCTGGCGGAGTCGACGTTCGACGACCTGCTCGACGTGCAGGGCGATCCAGCCGCACACGATGGCAAGGGGTAACTCGACGAGCAGGGCTGACAGGACCGCTGTGGGTACATCGATGCGGCGTGACGTGGTCACGTCGAACCAGGCGTCCAGGACGAGCATGGTGGCGGTGGCTGCGGCGAGGATCCCGACGATCGGCCGGCCACGCCAGGCGGCGTACGCGGTGAGTAGCAACAGCACGATGAGCATCATGTCGAAGCCCACCCAAGCCGTCCGGTAGTTGTGGGTACGTGCCTGCTCTGGAAGTGACATCGCGAGGTAGGCGGTCCACGGGACGGCAGCCGCACCGAGCACGGCGAACACCGGTGCGACCCACCGGGGTGCAGGGTCCAATCGGGCGGCATCGCTGGCAGACTGGTCCGTTCCCGTCATGGCACACAGCATGCCACCACATGATCTTCAGCGTTCGCCTCGCGCGGCCGTGCTCAACCCCTCGACGGTGGCGCTTAGCCACCAGGCCAGGCGCCTCAAGGCTCATCGTGAACGCCATGCGAGAGAGAGTGCACGGCCAGTTCGGCGAGCACCACGGCCCAGCCGGTGGCGGCCGCCCACTCTCCGAACCAGCCGGTCGGCTCGTCAACCCGTACGGGTCAACGCCTGGAGATAGCGGCTGCGGTAATACCGCTGGGCGATGAGGAGCACCGGAAACGCCCATCGCCATGCGCCTCCCGACGGCCTGGTCAGCGATCTGATCGTGAGCCACACCCTCCCGTCGGAGGAGCGGCTCGCGATGAAGGCTTCCTCCCCGCTGACGGGATGACCGTGGAGCGTCCCGTACGAGAAGCCGCGCCGGGCCGGTCGGTCGACGACGGTTACCACTCGTACCGGTTCGCGAACGGTCACCGGTCCGAACCTCGCCGTCAGCTCGTAGTCGGCATCACGGCGTGCCTCGATGGCGCCGTCGATGGGGTGGACGTGGAAGCCGCTACGGGTCTTGACCTGCCAGCGCAGAACGGCGGCGGCCACCGTCTCCCATCGCTCGGCGCCCTGGCCGAGGCACACGGTTCGCTCGAAGCACCGATAGCCAACGGGGTGTGCCGGCCAGCTTGCCTCTTCCGGCTGCGTCCCGCCGACGGCGTCGTAGTTGAAGTCCGGCACCAGGTCATCTTCACAGGTGAACCCCCCACGACAGTTCCCTCATTGACAGGTGCCTATGAACTTGGGTTGAATCACGGCACGGCTCGGCGCGGCATCCGGCTCTCGGGTGTGACGCGCTCAGTGAATTCGTTCTGACCCGGCCGTCTCGCGTCTGCCATGCCCGCTCCTTCTGGGCAGTGGAGACGGGTGCCGTCACCCGCAGGGTGGCTTGGAGGCCGGGTCCCCGCCAGTGTGAGCTTCTGCCTCCTGCTCGCTAGCGAACTGGATTCTCTGACCAGGAGGCGACGTGGTTGCTCGCTGGAAATCATTCATCGGCGCTGGTGCCGTGGCCGCGCTCGCCGTGGCCGGCGGTGTGGTGCTGGCTCATTCCGCTGAAGCGGCTGAGACCCTGCTCACCGCGGGGCGCCCCGCGACAGCGTCCTCCACCGAAGGTGCCGGATTCGAGGCCAGTAAGGCCGTCGACGGCAACAGCTCCACCCGGTGGGCCAGTAAGGAAGGCGCCGGCGAGCAGTGGATCGCCGTCGACCTCGGTGAGACCGCCGACATCAGCAAGGTCCGGGTCGTCTGGGAGGCCGCGTATGCGAAGGCGTACCGGTTTGAGGTCTCCGACGACTCCCAGAGCTGGACCCGCGTGTGGTCCACCAGCGCCAGCGACGGCGGCGTCGACAGTACCTCGGCGCTGTCGGCCACCGGTCGCTACGTGCGGATCTTGGCGCAGGAGCGCGCCACCGATTACGGCTATTCGATGTTCGAGTTCGAGGTGTACGGGAGCACCGCCACATCTCCGTCTCCGAGCCCGACGCCGACCAGCCCGCCCCCTGGCGGCGGCGCCAAGCCGTTCACTGCGATCGCGGTCGGTGACCTGGCCGTCGACCCGAACAAGGAGTCCGACGACTCGGCCGAACAGGCCGTTCTGGACAAGTGCAAGACGCCGACGGCCACCAATTGTGCGCACAAGCTGACGTCGGACCGGGCCATCGCCGAGAGCCCGGACCTCGTCCTGGTCATGGGAGACGCGCAGTACGACGACTCGAACCTCACGCTCTACAACACCTACTACGACAAGACCTGGGGCCGGCTGAAATCCAGGACGAAGGCCGTCGTCGGCAACCACGACCTGTACGACGATGACGGTTACGACGGCTTCAAAAGGTACTTCGGCAGCAACGGCACCGGGCCGGGTGGTACGACCTGGTACAGCTTCGACAGGGAGAACTGGCACTTCATCGCGATCGACTCGAACTTCATCGAGGAGGAAGGCAGCGACGTCGACTCGAAGAAGCAGCTGGAGTGGCTGAAGAGGGACCTGGCATCCACCACGAAGCCGTGCATCGCGGCCTTCGCCCACCACCCCCGGTTCTCCTCCGGTGACCACGGCAACAACAGCGGGATGAAGCCGTACTGGGACGCGCTCTATGCGGCCAGGGCCGACCTCTTCCTGAACGGTCACGACCACTCGTACGAGCGGCTCGGGCCGCAGGATCCCAACGGCAGGGCGACCGCCGGCGGCATCGTCGAGCTGGTGAACGGTGCCGGTGGCGCGCCCTTCTACGACCCGGGTGACGCCAAGGCGCCGAACAGCCAGAAGACCGTGTACGGCAAGCTCGGCGTGGTCAAGCTGCACTTCGGGGCGACCACCTTCAAGTGGGACTTCCTGCCGACCGGCACGAGCCAGACCCCGCTGGACAGCAGCCCGACGTACACCTGCCACTGATGTACCTGGCGCACCAGAACACGACTGACCGCCTCCGGGCGCCTCGTGGTCGCGGCCGGGTCGCCGCGAACATCCTGGCGCTCGGGGTGGTCAGCCTCGTCACCGACATCTCCTCCGAGATGGTCACCGCCGTCCTGCCGCTGTATCTCGTGCTGGGCCTCGGTCTCAGCCCGCTCCAGTTCGGTTTCCTGGACGGCCTCTACGGGGGCGTGACGGCGATCGTCCGGATCGCGGCCGGCCGGGCCGCGGACCGTACCCGCAGGCGCAAGCTCGTCGCCGGAATCGGCTACGCCCTCTCCGGCGTCTGCAAGCTGCTGCTGCCCGCCGCCGGTGCCTCCGTACCGATGCTCGGCGGGGTGCTCGCCGTCGACCGGTCCGGCAAGGGCATCCGGACGGCGCCGCGCGATGCGCTGATCGCCGCCAGCAGTTCGCCCGGGATGCTGGGCCGGTCGTTCGGCGTGCACCGGGCGATGGACACGGTGGGCGCGCTGGGCGGGCCGCTGGTCGCCGTCGGGCTGCTGGCGACCACCGGAAGCCGGTACGACACGGTCTTCGTCGCCAGCTTCTGCATCGCGATGGTCGCCGTACTGCTGCTGGTGCTCTTCGTCCGGGACGTGCCGCCGCCGATGCCGGCGATCCCGAAGGCCAGGGTGCCGTGGGCCTGGACGCCGCCGGTCCGCCGGGCGTGCGCGGCCACGGCACTGCTCGGCGCGGTCACCATCGGCGACGCCTTCGTCTACCTGCTGCTCCAGCAGCGGATGAACCTGTCCCCCACGTTGTTCCCGCTGCTGCCGGTCGGCACCGCCGCCGGGTTCCTGGTGCTCGCGGTGCCGTTCGGCCGGCTCGCCGACCGGTTCGGCCGCCGGACGCTCTTCATCGCAGGTCACGTCGCACTGCTTTTTGTGTACGCGGTACTGCTCGGCCCAGCCACCGGCGTTGTTCTCGCCGTGATCGTGCTGGCCCTGCACGGCACGTTCTACGCGGCGACGGATGGGGTGCTGATGGCCCTGCTGGCTCCGTCCCTGCCGGTCGAGTCGGCGACGACCGGGTTCGCGATGGTGCAGACCGCGCAGGCGGTGGCCCGGCTGGTCGGCGGCATCGGCTTCGGTGCCGCCTGGACGGTATGGGGACCCGGCACGGCTGTGCTCGTGGCCGCGGTAGGCCTGGTGGCGGCGCTCGGCGGGTCGATGGCGCTGCTGCGGCAGGTGGCCGCGTGAAGCCCCGTACCCGGCGGTTGGTCGCCATCGGCGGAACCCTGATGCTCGTCCTCGTGGCCACGATTTACGCGGTGATGACGCGCCCTGCCACCGGCCCGGCGGCCCCGGCGGTTGGCCGCTGGCGGCCAGGCGGAGATCTCCTCGTGCGGGACTCCGCGACCGGGCGGGTGGCGTCGATCAGGGGCGGCGTCCGGGACGCGGGTGGGCCGGCCTGTGACCGGACCTACCAGGCCGCCAGAACGATGATCTGCATCCAGGGTGTGCCAGGTTTGGCGGGGCCGCAGACCTTGATGACGCTGTACGACGACAAGGGACGGCAGCTCAAGGAGATCCGGTTCCCCGGGGTGCCGAGCCGGGCCCGGGTGTCGCCTTCCGGGCGGGTCGTGGCGTGGACCCGGTTCACCGTGGGCGACACGTACGCGAGCGGGAACTTCAGCACCCGGACGTCGTTCTACACGATCGAGACCGGCTACCTCGTGACGACGATGGAGACGATCGCTCTTTACATAGAGGGCAAGCGATTCACGGCACCCGACCTCAACTATTGGGGCATCACGTTCGTCGACGACAACTTCTTCTACGCGACCGTCGGTTTCGGCGGCAAGACCTGGCTGATCCGGGGCGACACCGACCATTGGCGCGCCGATTCGGTGGCGCCGGACGTGGAGTGTCCGTCGCTGTCGCCGGACGAGACGCGGATCGCGTACAAGGTGAAGATCGACGGCAAGTGGTATCCGGCGGTGCTCGACCTGGCGACCGGGAAGGTCACCCGGCTCGCGGACACCAGGCCGTTCGACGACCAGATCGAGTGGCTGGACGACACCACCGTCGCCTACGGTCGCGACGGCGGGGTCTGGTCCGTTCCGGCGGACGGCACGGGCGGCCCGAAGCTGATCGCCGCGGGGGCGTCGTCTCCATCACGGTGGAAGGTCGACCCGGTAGGGAGGCGCCGGATCAGCCGCTGAACTACCAGGAGGCTCGAGCTGGCGCTCACCCGCCGGCCCAGGTGCGCAGCGTCGCTACGGACGCCTGCCGGTCGTCCGGACCGCCGCGGCCGGCCGGATCGTCGGTCAGGCAGCGGTGGATCAACGCCCGCCAGATCCGCCAGCCCTCGGCACCGGCCGTCGCCTTGAGCAGCGCCGTCGGCGGCTGGTCCGGCCACCACTGCCCGGGGAGCTGCGTCACCTCGGCCACGAACGTCCGGGCCAATGCGGCCGCGACGGCCGGGTCTTCTCGGCCCGGTGCCATGACGTACAGCAGCAGCAACCCGAGCGTCAGGAACGGCAGTGCCTCGGGATCGTGGCGCCAGGCGCCCGGTTCGTGCAGGCGGCACCATGCCAGGTAGTGCATCGCCTGGTCCGTCGCCTCCGGGCCGAGTTCCAGCGCAGACTCGACCAGTCCCGCCAGAGTTCCGGCGGGCACGATCGTCTCCTTCGCGTGGACGAGGACGAGGCAGGAGAAGAGCCGCGCGACATGGTCACGCCATCCCTTCGAACCCGGTTGGCGTTCCGGGTCGGCGGGCACCTCGAAGCTCGCCAGGTCGAGGACCTCACCCGGGACGAACCCCAGCTCCTCCGGCAGTCGGCGGGCCACCAGAATCGCCTCGATCCCCTGCCGGTGCTCCTCGACCCGCATGCCGTAGTCCAGGTGGGCGATCTCCCGCACGATCGACGCGTTCAACCGGGTACGCACCCAGTCCCGTAACGCCATCTCCGCGGGCCGCAGGTCGTCGAGCAGGCGGGCCAGCTCCGCGTCGGGCGGCATCAGCGCCACCCCGGGGAGGCGGTCGGGTTCGATCCCACGGCATGGATGGTCGCACGCCCGGACCACACGTTGTGCAGGCACATCGAGCGGAGCACGTCAGCAAGGCCCGGGCGCCGGCTGCAATGATTGGTGAGGCCGGGTAGCGCAAAGCCAGGGCTTGCGAAAGACTCCGGGCATGCGAGATCTCTCCCGCCGCTCGGCCTGGCTGGGCGTCCTCGTCATCGGGCTCGCGCTCTACGTCGTCGTCCTCAGGACGCTGGTACGGACCCAGAACCCGAACTTCGTGCCGTCCCTGCTCCTGCTCGGGGCGACCGTCGTACCCCTGGCCTTCCTGACCTTCGCCCAGGCCCGGACCGGACGATGGCAGGTCCCGTCGTCCGCACTGGTCATCGCCGCGTTCTTCGGCGGCGTGATCGGGGTCGTGGTCGCCGGCACGCTCGAGTACGACGCTCTCCGGGGGCTGGGGGCGCTGCCCATGCTCTTCGTCGCGGTCATCGAGGAGGCGGCGAAGATGATCATTCCGGTGGTGCTGCTCTTCGCGCTGCTCGCGCGCCGAGGGCGGCGGCTCCCGTCGGACGGGCTGGTCATCGGGGTCGCGTCCGGGATGGGGTTCGCCGCGCTCGAGACCATGGGGTACGGGTTCAGCGCCCTCCTGGCGTCGAAGGGCAACATCAACGCCGTGCAGGAGACGCTGTTCGTCCGCGGGCTGACCGCTCCAGCCGGCCACACCGCGTGGACCGGTCTCACCTGCGGCGCGCTCTGGGCGTTGGTCGCCACCCCGACCGTGAAGAAGCTGCTTGCCTTCATCGGTACGTTCATCGGCGCCGTCGCCATGCACACGGCCTGGGACACGTTCGGGGGCGTGATCCCCTTCGTCGTCCTGGCGATCCTGAGCCTGGGCTGGCTGTTCGTCGCCCTGCACCGCTACCGCACCTTCGCCGAGCACACCCAGTGGGCACCTCGCGAACCCCTGGCCGCCTGACGAGGCGTCACCGGCCGGGCGACCGCCCGGCGTAATAGCTCCGCGCTCGCGCCACCAACGCCGGCGATCCGCAGGCCTCCGCCAGTTCCAGCCCGTCCCGCAGCACCCGGCGCGCCTGCGGGCGGCGGCGGGCCAGGTTGAGCAGGCCCCCGAGGTCGACCAGCGCCGCCGCTCGTTCGAAGCGGCGGGGCGTGCCCTGCAGCACACGTACCGCTTCCTCGGCCGAGCTCATTCCCGCCGGCCCGGGCCGCACCTGGCCCTGGATCCGCAGCGCGCGCCCGAGGGCCGACGCCAGCCCGTGCCGGCGGGTCAGCGACACCTCCTCGGCGACGAGCCGTTCGGCCGCCTCCGCGGCGCCGAGCCCGGTGAGGACGAGGGCCGCGGCCGAGCGCCAGGGCAGCACGCCCGGGTGGTCGGAGCGGCGCGCCGCCACCCGTTCGCCGCATTGGTACATGTCCGCGAGGCCCTCACCGGGGCGGCCGGCCTCGGTGTGCAACCGGCCGCGGACATAGCGCAGGAGCAGGAACTCCGTGTCGTCGGGCAGGTCGCCGCCGAAGGGCCCGGCGGCGAGCAGGGCATCCGCCGACTCGGCGTCGCCCAGGTCGAGGCGGACCGCGATCCGCCGGGACGTGAGCAGCGCCGCCGTGGCGCCCTCGGGATCGGCGCCGGAGACCTCCAGCAGTTCGGCCGCGGCCTCCGCGTCGCGGCGCGCGGCGGGCAGGTCGCCCAGGCGGCGGGCCGCGGAGCTGCGTTCCGAGTACGCCATGACGAGCCCCGCCGCCGTACCCTCCCGCCCGGCCACCTCGACGGCGAGCGAGCAGCCGGCATACGCGACCGCCAGGTCGTCGGCGTTCGACAGCCGGCGTAGGGCACGGAGGTATCGCGGCAGGTCATCGGCGCCCGACGGGGGTGCGACGGGCACCGGGCGCCCATTGCGGACGGTGATGTCCCGATTGCGTTCCGCCAACCTTGGCCGTTCGTCACGGACGGTCATGCAGGGTCTGTACCCCTCCCGGCGCTGGAGCCACATCGCGAACCTCTCCAGGTTTCTCCTTCCGGGCGCTTTGCACAATGTCGCATGCGCAGTCCGACCGAACGAGTTATCGGCGTGGGGCTCATACCGTCCCTCCTGCCAGGACGATTGCGGCTGGTCACCGGCGGTGATCAGGCCACGGTGAAGGTGTACGAGCCCGAGCCGAGCGCGTACGCGGCGGCGCCGCCGGTGAAGCCCTGTGGCACAGCCTCCGCCGGGGCGGTGACAGCGGCCGCGGACGGCGCCGGGACCTCGATCGTCGCCGTGGTGTTCGGTGGCACGACGACGGTCAGGGTCAGCTTTCCGCCGTTTCGCGTCCACTGGGTGCGCGTCTGGCCGTACCCGGAATCAAGGGACGTGGTCGCGGCCGTGAGCGAACCGCCGGGCTTGGGTGCGATCAGCAACGTCTGGTATCCCGGCGAACCGGGGGCGATGCCGCCGACCGTGCGGTAGAGCCAGTCGCCGACCGACCCGAGACCGTAGTGGTTGAAGGAGTTCATGCCCGGGTCCTGCAGCGAGCCGTCCGGCCGGATGCCGTCCCAGCGCTCCCAGATCGTGGTCGCGTCCCGGGAGCTCATGTAGCCCCAGCCGGGATAGTCCGGTTGCTGCAGGATCTGGTACGCGGTCGCGAGATGCCCGTGCTCGGCGAGGACCGGCAGCAGGTTCTCGACGCCCATGAAGCCGACCGACAGGTGACCGTCGCGGGAGGCCACCTTCGCGGCGAGCTTGTCCGCCACCGCCTGCGTACGATCCTGCGGCACCAGGCCGAAGGCGAGCGCGAGCACATAGCCGGTCTGGCTGTTGCCGCGGACCGTGCCGTCGGCGCCGACGAAGCGGCCGGTGAACGCCGCGGCGATCCGGTCGGCGAGGTCGCCGTACGTGGCCGCCTGCTGGGTACGCCCGGTCGCCGCCGCCATCCGTGACACCAGGCGTGCCGACCAGCCGAAGAACGCCGTACTCGTCAGATCGTTGGCGGTGTTGTCATTGACGTTGAGCCAGTCGCCGTAGGTGTCCTGGTTGCGGATGAGGTCGGGGCCGGCGGTCGCCCTGAGGTAGTCCACCCAGCGGGCCATCGCGTCGAAGTGCTGGTCCACGACGGACAGATCGCCGAAGCGCTGCCAGACCACGTACGGCACGATGACGCCCGCGTCGCCCCAGCCGGCCTTGCCCGCCCCGCCGAGCACATCCGGCGCTACGTCGGTGAAGGCGCCGTCGGCGTGCTGGGCGTCGGCCAGGTCGTCGGCGAACTTCGCCAGCAGGCCGTGGGTGTCGAAGTTGAACGTCGACGTGGCCCCGAACGCCGCGATGTCGCCGGTCCACCCGAGCCGCTCGTCGCGCTGCGGGCAGTCGGTCGGGATGGACAGCATGTTGGAGCGGGCACCCCACAGGATGTTGTGCTGGAGCTGGTTCACCAGCGGGTCCGAGGTGGTGAACGTGCCGGTCTCGGCGCCGGCGGTCCACGCCGCCAGCCCGGTGAGGCTCTCGGCGGCCGGGGTGCCCGGGAAGCCGGTCAGCTCCACGTAGCGGTAGCCGTGCACGGTGAAGTGCGGCTCGAACGTCTCGATCCCGCCGCCGGCCAGGGTGAACGTGTCGGTGGCCTGGGCCGCCCGGAGGTTGGCCGTGTAGAGGGTCCCGTCCGCGTTCAGGATCTCGCCGTGCCGCAGCGTCACCGTGGTGCCGGCCGGCCCCTGGACGCGCAGGCGGTTCCAGCCCGCGAAGTTCTGGCCGAGGTCGGCGATCCACACGCCGGGTTTCGGCTGGGTGAGCCGCACCGGCCGGAGTTCCTGCTGCACGGTCACGCCCGGGTCGACCTGGGCCACCATCCGCGGCGCCGGCCCGCTGCGCACGGTCACCGGCTGCGCGGGACCGCCCGCGATGCGGGCATCCTGGTCCTCGCCGTGGTACAGGTCGTCGGAGACGATCGGGCTCGCGGTCGCCGACCAGGATCCATCGGTACGCACACCGCTCCGCGTCCCGTCCGCGTACTCGATGACGAGGTCCGCCGAGTACCACGGCGAGCTGCCGTAACGCCGGCTCCCGGCGAATCCGAGGCTGCCGGAGTACCACCCGTTGCCCAGGAGCGCGGACAGCGTGTTGTCACCCTGCCGGAGGGCGGCGGTCACGTCATAGGCGCGGTATTGCAAGCGCTTGGTGTAGTCGGTCCAGCCGGGGGCGAGCCGTTCCTCGCTCACCTTCGCGCCGTTGAGGTACGTCTCGTGCAGGCCCAGGGCGGTGGCGAAGAGCCGGGCGCGGGCGACGGGCTTGGCGACGCTGAAGGTCTTGGCGAGCCGCGGTGCCGGATTGGGCACGACGACCTGGTCACCCCACGGGCCGGAGCCGTACGCGGCGGCGACCCGCGCGGCCGGCCAGGCACCGTCGTCGAAGCCGGGTTGTTGCCAGCCGTCCGGGGCGGTCTGCGACGCCTTCCACGCCGCGTCGGTGCCGCTCGTCGCCGCGCCCTGGAGCTGGGCGATCACCCCGGCCGGGCCGGCGGAGGTGTTGGTGGCGGCGATCGCGATCGTGTTCGCGCCCGCCCGTACCTGCGCGGTCACGTCCACTGTGGTGGCCCGCTTCCACGAGTCGGCGACCCGCCGGGACGCGCTGACCCGGGCGCCGTTGACCCAGACGTCGGCGGTGTCGTCGCCGGTCACGACCAGGGTGGTACGCCCCGGGGCGGCGACGTCGACCGTACGCCGGAAGTAGCGCGTACCCTCCGGGACGCCGGCCGCCGGATCGCCCTCGGGGTACCAGATCCAGGAGGCGCCGGCGAGGGTCGCGGTGCCCGGCGCCCCGATGAAGCCGGCCTGCCATCCGGCGAGCGCGGTGTCGAAGCGGGCGGACTCGCTCCACGGGCTGGGGCGGCCCTGCGCGTCCCAGATCCGTACGCGCCAGTGGTAGGTGCGATCGGCGGTCAGCGTGGGTCCGCCGTACGCGATGTCGACGGACTGCCGCGAGGCGACCCGGCCGCTGTCCCAGACGTCGGCCGCGCCCGGGCTCGTGCCGACGATGACCTGGTAGCGGCCCTGGACCTGGCCCTTCGCGGCGGTGCTGAGCCGCCAGCCGAAGCGCGGCTTCGCCGCGTCGATCCCCACCGGGTCCGTACGCCGCTCGGTGGTGAGCCCGCCGACGGTGACGGGCGACGCGGCGTCCGCGGCGGGCACCGTGACGTCCGAGCGCCAGGGCCCGGTGCCGTACGCGCCGAGGTCCTTCGCGGGCACCCAGCGCTGCGGCACGGCGTCCGCGGCCTGCCAGGCGCCGTCGGTGCCGAGGTCGATGACCCCCTGCGCCGAGGCGACGCGCAGGCGCCCGACGACGCCGGCCGGGCCCCCGGTGTTGCGCGCGGCGACGATGAGCGTGTTGGCACCGGGCTGGAGAGCGGCGGCGAGATCGACGGACTGCGCCCGCTTCCAGGAGTCGGCGGCGCGCGGGGAACCGGCGAGCCAGGTGCCGTTGAGCCAGACGTCGACGGTGTCGTCGCCGGTGAGGAGGAGTTCGGTCTCGGTGTACGGCCCGGCCGGGGCGGTGAAGGCGCGCTGCAGGTAGCGGGTGGCGGCGGGGGCGCCCGTGGCGGGGTCGCCCTCGGGAAACCAGATCCAGTGCGCGCCGGTCAGCGTTTCAATGCGCATTTCAATCGGCCGGGCAGCGGCGGGGGCGGCGGACAGCGGGAGCGCGATGATGGCGGCCAGGACGGCTGCTGCGGCTCTGGCCGGGGCGGTTCTTGCCATGCGAACCTCCAGTTATGCATTTAAACGTTTCAATACGATGGCCCTTCGAGGGTAGGCGGAGTTCTAAGATCCACTCAAGGGTCTGGGGCTACGGTGGAAGCCGTGCAGGCACTCGAACTGGCCGACTACCGGGCCGCGGTCGCCCGGCTCTACCTGACCGCGGCCGACCTCACCGACTTCCGCACCCGCCGCGACGCCCTCTTCGCCACCCACCCGCAGTCGGCGATCCCTCGCGGCGAGCCGTTCCGCGGACTGAGGTACTACCCGCCCGCCGACGAGTACGTCACCGAGGCGGAGCTGCGCGAGGCCCCCGGTGCCATCGACATCGACACGGGCGGCGAGGACGGTATCTGCCACTACGACCGGGTGGGGATCCTGGACACACCGTGGGGCCCGCTGTCGCTGTGGTGGCTCGCGGCGTACGGCGGTGGGCTGTTCCTCCCGGTCCGCGACGCGACCAGCGGCAAGGAGACGTACGGCGGCGGACGCTACCTGACGGACACGGTCAAGGGCACCCACGGGCGCGGCGTCGAGATGCTCGGCTCCGGCCGGGTCCGGCTCGACTTCAACTACCTCTACAACCCGAGCTGCGCGTACGACGACGCCTGGCTCTGCCCGCTGGCCCCACCCGAGAACACCCTCACCGAGCCGATCCCTGCGGGCGAGCTCACCTATCACTAGTGCCTGCCGGCTCCTACCATCAGAGCGTGCGATCACTACTCCGCTCTGTCTGGGACGAACCGCGCCCCGCCGCGGCCCCGGCGCGGATGTGGCGCGACTGGCTGCTGGCCGCCGCCCTCGCGGTCCTGATCCCGCTCGAGGCCGTGCTCCGGCCGGCCCTGCCCGCGCGGATCGCCGGCGCGGCGCTGCTCGTCGCGCTGCTACCGGCGCTGCTGTGGCGCCGGGAGCGGCCCCTGGCGGCGGTCGCCGTAGCGTTCGGGACCACGGCCCTGCTCCCGCTGGTCACCGGCGGGGTCAGCCCCGAGCTCTACACGATGGCCTACCTGCTGGTCCTGCCGTACGCGCTGGTCAGATGGGGCTCGGGCCGGGAGATCGTGCTCGGCGCGGCGGTCATCGCGTCCAAGATCCTCATCGCCGTGGCGATCAGTCAGCTGGTGCTGGACGACGCCCTCACCGGCCTGATCGTCATGTCCTCGGTCACCGCGCTGGGCCTCGCCTTCCGCAACCGCGCCCGGGCCCGCGCCCGGGAGCTCGACCAGGTGAAGCTCCTGGAACGGGAACGGCTCGCCCGCGACCTGCACGACACCGTCGCCCACCACGTCTCCGCGATGGCCATCCGGGCCCAGGCCGGCCTGGCCACCTCCCCGAACGACCCCGCCGCCGCGACCGACGCCCTGCGCCTCATCGAGACCGAGGCGGCGCAGGCGCTCGCCGAGATGCGCGCGATGGTCCGCGTCCTGCGCCGCGGCGAGCCCCTCGACCTGGCGCCCAGCCCGGGCATGGGCGACGTGACGACCTTCGCCGGGCGGGCGCGCGGGGGTCCAGAAGTGGACGTGCGGATCACCGGCGACGTGAGCGGGGTGCCGCCCTCGGTCGGCGCCGCGGTCTACAGGCTGGCCCAGGAGTCGGTCACCAACGCCCGGCGGCACGCCCGCCACGCGAGCCGCATCGAGGTCCGGGTCGACGCGGGCGACGAGGAGGTCCGCCTCCGGGTCAGCGACGACGGCGACGGCGGGCACGGACGCCCGGCCGGCGGCGGCTCGGCCGGCAGCGGGTTCGGCGGCGGCGGGTTCGGCATCACCGGCATGGTCGAGCGGGCCGGCCTGCTCGGCGGTACCTGCGCGGCGGGTCCCGGGCCCGACCGGGGCTGGACGGTCACCGCGACCCTGCCACTGGCCGGGGCGTCAGGCGCCGCCGGGGCATCCGCAGTCGCTGGGGCGTCAGGGCTCGCCGGGGCGTCCCGAGTCGCTGGGGCATCCGGAGTCGCTGGCGCGTCCGGAGTCGCTGGCGCGTCCGGAGTCGCTGGCGCGTCCGGAGTCGCTGGCGCGTCAGGACTCGCCGGGGCGGCCGGATGAGCATCCGGGTGCTGGTCGCCGACGACCAGGAGATCGTCCGCACGGGGCTGACGATCCTGCTCAACGCCCATCCGGACATCACCGTGGTCGGCGAGGCGGCCAACGGTCAGCGCGCCGTGGAGCTGGCCCGGGAGCTGCGCCCCGACGTGTGCCTCCTCGACATCCGCATGCCCGGCGTCGACGGCATCGAGGCGACCCGCCTGCTCGCCGGCCCAGGCGTCGCCGATCCCCTCGCGGTCGTCGTCATCACCACCTTCGACCTCGACGAACTCGTGTACGCAGCGCTGCGCGCCGGGGCCCGTGGCTTCCTGCTCAAGGAGGCGGGCGCCGCGATGCTGGCCGAGGCCGTGCACGCCGCCGCAGCCGGTGACGCGCTGATCGCGCCGAGCATCACCGCGCGCCTGCTGCGGACCTTCGCCGCGGCCGGGCCCGCCGGGGCGCAACGGCAGCCGGTCGACCCGCTGACCGACCGGGAGGAGGAGGTGCTGCGGACGGTGGCGGTCGGGCGTACCAACAGCGAGATCGCCGGCGAACTGCACATCAGCCTCAGCACGGTGAAGACCCACGTCGCCAGCCTCATGGCCAAGCTCGGCGCCCGGAACAGGGTGGAGATCGCGATGTGGGCGTACGAGCACCGCCGCGTGACCCGGCCATAAGTACGGCTCGCGCCTCAGTCCCCGGTACGAGAAAGCTCCGGCCTCTGCACCGATGAGCCGCACCCCGCTCCCCCGCGACGATCGATCCATGGCTTCCCGAACCTGGCTCGTGCCCACCGGACTCGTCGCGCTTTCCCTCGTCCCGTCGGTGGCAGGCGCCGCGCGCCTCACCCAGCTGGCCGCCGGGGCCGAGGTGACCGAGGCCAACCAGCGGTTCTTCGACCTGCCCCTGCCGGTGATCCTGCACATCCTGGGCGCAGTGCCCTTCTGCATCGTCGGCGCGTTCCAGTTCTCCGCGGCGGTGCGCCGCCGGTGGCCCCGATGGCACCGCCTCGCCGGCCGCGTACTGGTGCTCTGCGGCCTGGTCACGGCGGCCTCCGGCCTCTGGATGACCTTCGCGTACGACCTGCCGGCCGCCGACAACACGGCCACCAACGTCTACCGAGTGATCTTCGGAACGGGGATGCTCGCGTCGATCCTGCTCGGCCTCGCGGCGGTCCGCCGCCGGGACTTCCGGGGCCACGAGGCGTGGATGATCCGCGGCTACGCGATCGGCCTCGGCGCCGGCACCCAGTTCCTCACCCACGTGCCCTGGCTCCTGTTCCTCGGCACGCCGAGCCCGTTCACCCGCTCGTTCCTGATGCTCGCCGGCTGGGTCATCAACCTCGCGGTCGCCGAACGGGTCGTCCGCCGCAGCCGCCGCGCCCCCAGCCGCAGGGCTCCAGCCACCCGGGCCCGAGCCACCTCAGCCCCAGCCACCTCAGCCCCAGCCACCTCAGCCCCAGCCGCCCCAGCCCCAGCCACCTCAGCCACAGCCGCCTGAGCCCCAGCCGCGCAGCCCCAGCGGCCCGGCGCCCGCCCAGCGCGGCGGTCGCCTGGTGGACACGGCCAATTAGGGTCGGCGCCATAAGGCCGCTACCACTTGGGCCGGTGACCGCCTGGTCCCCGGGCTGGGCGGCGGCGATCAGCTGCCGTCCACCCCCTTCTCATCAGGGACTCAGCGATTTCACAACAAAGCCCGCATAGTGGAGCCACCCCACCGGCTCTCTGGAGGTGCCCCATGGGTATCGTGCTCGCCATCGTGAGCCTGCTGTTGCTGCTGGTCGAGGTGCTGCTGATCGCCCGGGCGGTGCTCGACTGGACCGTCGCGATCGCCGGTCCGAGCCTGCCCGGCTCCGTCCGCTCCCGCCTGTCCGCCGGTGTCCGGGCGGCGACCGAGCCGCTGCTCGCCCCCGTGCGCCGGGTGCTGCCCCCGCTGCGCTTCTCCGGCATCGGCATCGACCTGGCCTTCATCGTCGTGTTCCTCGCCGTCGTCATCCTCCGCGCGCTCCTGCCGTGACGGGTGCCGCCCCCGTCCGCGTCCGGATCGTGCAGCTGTCCGCCCCGATCTTCGAGGCACTCGCCCGGCAGGACCTTGCGGCCGCGGAGGCGCTGAGTCCGGTGCCGCTCTCGGCGTACCTGGCCGGTCCCGAGAATGCCGGGGTCTGGCGCCGGCGCCATCTGCAGGCCTCGGCCGACCTGGCGGAGGCGGACTGGGTCACCGGCATCGTTTGGGACGAGGACGGCCGGCGATCGGTCGGGCGCGCCGGCTTCCACGGCCGCCCGTCGCCGTCCGGCCTGGTGGAGATCGGGTACGCGATCGACCCGGCGTTCCGCCGCCGGGGGTTTGCCACCGCTGCGCTGAGCGTCCTGCTCGACCGCGCGGCCCGCGAGCCGGCCGTGCGGACCGTCCTGCTGAGCATCGGCCCGGACAACGCGGCTTCGCTCGCCCTCGCCCACCGCTTCGGCTTCACCCTGGTGGGCGAACAGTGGGACGACGAGGACGGCCTCGAGCTGGTCCACGAACGGGCGGCGTGATCTCGTTCGATCCAGTCATTAAGATCGGTACGGGACGTTTCCCCGTCCGGCGGTGGGAGGCAGCGTGAGCGGCGGTAATGCGGAATCCGGTGCGGACCGGTTCGACTCGACGGTCGCGCATCCGGCCCGGCGGTACAACTACTGGCTCGGCGGCAAGGACCACTTCGCCGCGGACCGGGCCTCCGGGGACGCCATCGAGGCCGCCATGCCGACCATCCGGCTCATGGCCGTGGAGAACAGGATGTTCCTCGGGCGGGCCGTGGAGTTCCTGGCCGGGCAGGGCGTGCGGCAGTTCCTCGACATCGGCACCGGCATACCCGCCCCGGGCAACACCCACGACGTCGCCCGGTCGCTCCAGCCCACCACCCGCACGGTGTACGTCGACAACGACCCGATCGTGCTCACCCACGCCCGGGCGCTGATCACGAGCGGGCCCGAGGGCGCGATCGCGTATCTCGACGCCGACCTGCGCAGTCCCGAGGACATCCTGGCCCACCCCGACCTGCACGCCACCCTGGACCTCACCCAGCCGGTCGCGCTGCTGCTCGTCGCGGTCCTGCACTTCATCCGCGACGACGAGGACCGGCAGGGGATCATCGACAAGCTCGTGGGCGCCCTGCCCTCGGGCAGCTACGTCGTCGCGTCGCACGCCACCTGGGAATACCAGACCCCGGAGGCGATCGCCGAGCTGAGCGCGAACAACCGCGACGGGCGCTTCGTCCCCCGCACCGGCGAGCGTCTCGGCGAACTGCTGCACGGCCTCGACTTCCTCGAGCCCGGCCTGGTGTCGGTGTCCCGCTGGCGCGCGGAAGGCGCCCCGAAACCCCGCCCCTCCATCGAGGACGTCTCCTGCAACGGCGTGGTCGCCCGCGTCCCCTGACCCCACACCCTCGCGCCTGCCAGCCGCGCGGGCACCCGGCCCTGTCGGCCGGAGACCCGCCTCTGCCGGCCGGGGACCCCGGCGGCGCGGTCAGCAGGCCCGTGACCGGGCACATCATGCACCGCACCGCCGGGTGAGCCCCGAGCCCGCGCGTCAGTCGTTGCGCGCCGCCTCCGGACCCGTGACCCGGCGCAGCAGCGGCAGCATCGAGAGGATCACCGCCACCGACACCGCCAGCCCGAACGCCACGATCACGTAGTACCCCACCCCCGGCGCCCTCAGCGACAGGTCCATCTGCGCCTCGAGGAACAGATGCGCGCAGAGGAACCCCGCACCGGCGGACACCAGCGCCGCCGTCAGCAGCGGCGTCAGGCTCTCCAGCGCCACCACCCGCCGCAGGGTGCCGAGGGACATCCCCGTGAGGCGCAGCATGCTGAACGGCCGTTTGCGTTCGGCCAGGCCGCCGGCCACGGTGACAGCGAGGCTGAGGCCGGCGATCGCGAGGCTGGTCAGCACCACCACGTCGGCCAGGCGCTGCCAGCCGTCGAAGACCTTCGCCCCGTCCGCCTCCCACTCGGCCGGCGTGATCGGTCCCCACCGAGTCGGATACGCGGCGGTGATCACCGTGCGGGCCCGCTCGACGGCGGCCGCCGTACCGTCCGTCTCCGCCACCAGCGACATCGCCGGCAGTGCCCGGAGCCGGGCGGCGGGCAGGTCCGCGGCCGGCCAGGGACCGGTGAACTCGTCCGGTCCGACCAGGTCGGACCACACCCAGGCGACCTCCGCGCCGGGCTCGCACTGCCGCGCCCCGGTCGTACGGGCGACGTCCGCGCAGGCGGCGAGGCCGTCCGGGAAGAAGAACATGTCCGCGCGTCCCGGCGGCCGCGGCAGGTCGTCGGGTGCGACGCGGACGACGGCCACCGCGCGTACCCCGGGCAGGTCCGGGAGCCCGGCCGGGACGACCGGCCCGGTGGGCGCCGTCCGTTGCTCCCGGAAGATCAGGCCCAGCTCGCCGTTGTAGCCCACCCCGGGCTGGTGATGGTCCGCCGCGAGAGTCGTCATCACACCGACGGCGACGCTGGTCACAAAGAGGGCGAGCACCAGGCCGCCGACCGCGCGGAATCCGGCCTTGGGGTCGTCGGCGAGGCGGCGGGCGGCGATCAGCGACTCCGGTCGCCGGGCCCGGCGGGCCAGCAGCCGGGAGCCGGCCATGGTGAGCCAGGGGCCCGCGACGACGAGGCCGGCCATGACGATCAGGATGCCGGGCAGGAACGCCAGGACCTGGCCGTTGGTGGAGTCCGGTTTGCGGCCGATGAAATACGCCAGCTCGGCGATTCCGAGCGCCAGCGGGATGAGACGGTACGCCCGCGGCGGCCGCGGCGTGACCCGCCGGCTCACCCCCAGGGGCGAGATCCGGACGCGGCGCAGCGCGAACCGCGCCACCAGGGCAGCGGCCACCGGTACGCCCACCGCCACGGCCAGGGTCCCGGCGACACCCGGTGACAGGTCCGACGGGAACATCGGCGCACCGGTGAACGGGATGGCGGCCAGCATGTCGCGGAATCCGTAGAACAGCCCGAAGCCGCCGACGGTTCCGGCCAGCGCGGACACCATGGATTCGACCGCGGCGACGGTCGACACCTGTCGGGGCGTCGCGCCGACCAGCCGCATGGCCGCGAACCGCTGCTCGCGCCGGGTGGCGTTGAGCCGGGTCGCCGAGCCGACGAGGATCAGCAGCGGGAAGATGAGCGCGGCCGCCACCACGGCCAGGATGAGCTGGAGTCCGGAGGTCGGGATGCCGGCCCAGCAGCCGCCCGGACAGTTCGCCGGAGGGCCGTCGGGAATTCGGGAGACTCGGACGGCTCCGGGGCGCTTCGACAGTTCCGCCGGGGCGTACCCGGCGACGGCCACCAGCGAGTCCGGCGCGGGCAGGGCGGCCGGGCCGATCGTGCCGGCGATGTGGCCGGGGAAGCGGGCGCCGAGCTGGTCCGCGGGCTCGGTGGCCAGCAGGTCGCGCAGGGCCGGCGACACGTAGAACTCGCCGGGCCCGGGCAGCCGCGGCAGGCCGGGCGGCACGGGCGCTCCCGGCCCGGCAGCGGCGAGGTCGACCCGGCCGATGGCCCGCTTGTCGTAGCTGTCCACCCGCAGCTGCCACCAGAGCGGGCCCTGGCCGTCCGGCTGCACGGCGGCGTTCGCCCAGCCGTAGCGGTCGTTCTGGCGTTCGACGCCGGACATCCCGGCCACGGCGGTCAGCAGCATGCCGACGCCGAACGCCACCGCGACAGCGATGATCGCCAGCCGCAGCACCGCCTCGCGGCCCCCCGCGACCGTGAGGCGCAGCCCGAAGCGGATCACGATACGGCCGTTTCGGCGGCGAGCGAGTGGACCCGGCCGTCGCGGACCACGACCTCGCGGTCGGCGTACGCGGCCACCCGCGGCTCGTGGGTGACCAGGACGACGGTGGTGCCCTGCTCGCGGGCCCCGTCGACGAGAAGGTCCATGACGTGCTCGCCGGTGAGCGAGTCCAGGGCGCCGGTCGGCTCGTCGGCGAACAGCACCCGGGGGCGGCCGACCAGGCCACGGGCGAGCGCGACCCGCTGCGCCTGGCCGCCGGAGAGCTCGCCGGAGCGCCGGTGCTCGAGGCCGTCGAGGCCGAGCCGGGGGAACCAGTCCCGTGCCTCCCGCACCGCCTTTGCCCGCCGTACGCCGTTGAGCAGCAGGGGCAGCGCGACGTTCTCCTCGGCGGTGAGTTCGGGCACCAACTGTCCGAACTGGAACACGAAGCCGAACGTGTCCCGCCGCAGCGCGCTGCGGGCGGTCTCGCCAAGCGTGTCGAGGCGACGGCCGTCGAAGTGGATCTCCCCGGCGTCCGGGGTGAGGATCCCGGCCAGGCAGTGCAGCAGGGTGGACTTCCCGGAGCCGCTGGGGCCCATGATGGCGAGGATCTCCCCGGCGTCGACCGCCAGGCTCGCGCCCCGCAGGGCAGGGGTCTGCCCGAAGGACAGCGAGACGTCGTGGGCGGCGATGAGGCTCATCGGCGTACCTCCTTGGCGAGGGCGTCGAGGCGAGCCGCGGTGAGCTCGATCCACCGCAGGTCGGCCTCGAGGTGGAACAGGCCGTGGTCGGCGAGCAGCGCGTCGACCAGCCCGCCGGTGCGCTTGATCTCGGTCAGCTCCCGCATCCGGCGCAGGTGCGCGGCGCGCTGGGTGTCGAGGTACGCCTCGGCCGGGCGGCCCAGCATCAGCGCGAGCGTGACCTTGGCGAACAGCGTGGTCTGCAGGTGCGGTTCGGGCTCGACCGGCTCGGTGAGCCAGGTGTCCACTTCGGTGGCGCCGGCGTCGGTGATGATGTAGCGCTTGCGGTCCGGGCCTTCGCCGGGTCCGACCTCGCTGATGACGACCTTGCCGTCGCGGGCGAGCCGGCTGAGCGTGGAGTAGACCTGCCCGAACGACAGTGGCTTGCCGCGTCCGAAGTAGGCGTCGTAGTCGCGCTTGAGGTCGTAGCCATGGCTGGGCTCGCGTTCGAGGAGCCCCAGAAGGGTCAGCGGCACGGTCATGCGGCCGACTATACGCTGAGAGTATACGCCGAGGGAATACCGACCCGTACGCAAAGATGACGCCATGGATGACCTCACCCGGTCCGAGCTCCGCGAGGTTGCCGACTATGCGGCGGCATGCGCGGGGCCGGCCTTGGCGATCTTCGAACGGGTACGCCCTGACGACGGGCGCCCCCGAGCCGCGATCGACGCCGCGCGGGCGTTCGCGGAGGGAGGCGAGCGCACCAAGGCGCTGCGGGACTGCGCGTGGGCGGCCCAGCGCGCGGCCCAGGAGACCCGCGACGCAGGGCATGCCGCGGCGAGCGACGCTGCCCGAGCGGCCCTGGCGGCGGCCGGTGCGGCGTACCTGCACCCACTGGCGAGGGCCACCCAGGTCAAGCACATCCTCGGCGCGGCCGCCCATGCCGCCCGGGCGCTCGAGCTCGACGCCGGCGACGATCCCGCCGTCGGAGCCGAGCGCATCGCGCAGGCCCGGCTCCTCGCGAGTCCCGTCGTGGTGGACGTCCTGCGGCGCTATCCTCCGGCCCCGCCCGGCGGCGGGCGCGTCGGAGAGCTGA
This sequence comes from Actinoplanes sp. NPDC051475, assembly GCF_040689425.1. Classification (NCBI taxonomy): domain Bacteria; kingdom Bacillati; phylum Actinomycetota; class Actinomycetes; order Micromonosporales; family Micromonosporaceae; genus Actinoplanes; species Actinoplanes sp. NPDC051475. The sequence continues at coordinate 112,885 of NZ_JBFAZZ010000013.1, read as the reverse complement.
TCCGCCGGCTGGACGCGTCGCTCCGGTGATCCCCGCTCAGGCGCCGATCATCCGGAGGGCGCCCGGGCGTACCGTCACCGTCGCCGGACCGGGCGGCAGCGGCTCGCCGTCGGCATAGAAGGGCGTCGGGCGGTCGGTGGCGATGGTGACCTCGCGGACCGGCCGGGACGCGATGCCCGGCATGGTCACATGCTCGCCGCGGCGCATGGCGGCGAGGACCGGCACGAGCCGGCGGCGCCCCATCTCGCCGATCGTCACGAGGTCGAGCAGCCCGTCGTCCAGCCGTGCCGCCGGGGCGACCCGCAGCGCGCCGCCGTACCAGGCGCAGTTGGCCACGACGACGGTGTTGCCGACCAGCCGCTGCGGCTGCCCGTCGACCACCAGGTCATAGGTGACCGGCCGCCAGCGGGCCAGCACGCCGGCCGCGGCGATCTGGTAGGCGATCGGCCGGCGCGGCAGACGCCACCGGTTGGCCGCGGCGTTCGCGGCCGCGTCCAGGCCCGCGCAGACGCTGCCGAGCACGACGCGGTCCCCCACCATCGCCACGTCGACCGGCCGGCTCGGACGCTCCCGCAGGGCCGCGGCGAAGGCCGCCGGGTCGTCCCGCGGCAGCGGCACCGCCCGGGCCAGGTCGTTGCCCCGGCCCGCCGGCACCACCCCGAAGTCCGCCGCCGTGCCGATCAGGCCGGCCGCCACCGCCCCCACCATGCCGTCGCCGCCGGCCGCCAGCACCGTCTCACCCCGGGCGGCGGCCGCGGCGGCCAGCTCGGTGGCATGCTTCAGACCCCGGCTGTACGTGACCCGCACCCAGGCCCCGCTCTCCCGCAGCGCCCGGGCCAGAGTGATCATCGTCGCCGCGGCGGTCCCCGCACCGGCGGCGGGGTTGACGACCGCGGTGAACGTCTCGCGCATCACGGGAGCAGGATTCCCGGGTTGAGGACGTCGTGCGGGTCCATGGCCCGCTTGACCGCGTGCAGCACGGCGGTGCCGACCGGGCCGATCTCCTCGCCGTACCAGGAGCGGTGGTCGCGGCCGACGCCGTGGTGGTGACTGATCGTGGCGCCGGACGCGACGATCGCCTCGCCCGCCGCCGCCTTCGCTGCCCGCCACTGGGCGATCGGGTCCTCCGCCTGCGCGGCCACGACGGTGAAATAGAGCGAGGCGCCGGTCTCGTACACGTGGGAGATGTGGCACATGACCATGGGCGGCGTCCCGGCCGCACTGAGGGTCCCGACCAGCGCGTTCCGGACGGCGGCGTACGTCTCGGGGAGGCGGTCCCAGAAGGTGGCCGTCTCCAGCGTCTCGGCGAGCGCTCCCGCGTCCAGCAGGGCGTCGCGCAGGTACGGCGCCCGGAACCGGCCGGCCTCCCACGCCTTGCCCGGCTCCTCCCCGAGCGGCTCGCCCCCGTACTCCGCGAGCCGTTCGGCCGGGTCCGCGCCGGGGAGGTGGCCCACGATGGCGAGGCAGCCGCCACCGGCCTCCGCGCCCGACCCGGTCGCCGCGTTGATAGCCGTCTCGGCCTCGTCGGAGAGCCGCAGCACCGCCGGCAGCGGGCCGTCCTGGGCGAGGGCGCGCACCGCCCGCATCCCCGCCTCGAACGACGGGAAGGCCCAGCCGGCGTACCGGAGCTCTCGCTGCGGACGGATGCGCACGGTGATCTCGGTCAGCACGCCGAAGGCGCCCTCCGAGCCGAGCAGCAGCTGGCGCAGGTCGGGCCCGGCGGCGGACTGCGGCGCCCGGCCCAGGTCGAGGGTTCCCGCGCCGGTGGCGGCCCGCAGGCCGACGACCATCTGGTCGAACCGGCCGAAGCCCGCCGACGCCTGGCCGCTGGAGCGGGTGGCGGCGAAACCGCCGAGCGTCGCGTACTGGAACGACTGGGGGAAATGGCCCAGGGTGAAGCCTTCGGCGGCGAGCATCTCCTCGGCGCGCGGTCCGCGCACGCCGGCCTGGAAGGTGGCCGTCCGGGAGGTCCGGTCGAGGCGCAGGAGCCGGTCGAGGCCGCTCAGGTCGAGGGCTACCACACCGGCATAACCGTCGCGGACCGCCCGCAGGCCGCCGACGACGGAGGTACGGCCGCCGTGCGGCACGACCGCCACCCGGTGCTCGGCCGCCAGCCGCAGCACCTCCAGCACCTCCTCGTGCGAGGTCGGCCGGGCGACGCCGTCCGGCGCGTCAGGCACCGAGCCACCGCGGGCGGTGAGAAGGTCCTCGGTGGACATTCCGGCGGCGTGGCACAGGCGGGCGGCCGGCGAGACGTCGAGGCCAGGGAAGTCCGGCAGGGGCGCGGGTTCGGGCAGCACCGGCTCGGCCGCCGGGCGGGGCCCGGTCACGCCCAGCGCGGCGGCGAGCAGGTCGCGCACGGTGGCGGGCAGGGTGACGGCGTCGGCGGGATCTCCCCAGCGGAAGGTGGTCATGCGTTACACTGTGACACATGACGTCAACTCGTAACACCCCTGCCCGTGAGCGAGGTGATGACGCGCTGCTCGACGCGGCCCGGGAGTGCGTGCTCGCGGTCGGCCTGCGACGCACGACGCTCACCGACGTGGCGCGGCGAGCCGGCGTCTCCCGCATGACGATGTACCGGCGCTGGCCGGACATGGCGACGCTGATGGCCGATCTGATGACCCGCGAGTGGAGCACGCTGGCCTTCGCGGCGGAATCGGACGCCGTGGGTGAGACGGCACGCGAGCGCATCGTCGACGGCCTCGTCCGCGGCTCGCGGGCGCTGCGCCGGCACGCGATGTTCCGGCGCGTGGTCGAGCTCGATCCCGAAGTGTTGCTCCCCTACCTGGTGGATCGTCGTGGCAGCGTGCAGGACGCCATCCTCGAGCACCTCGTGGCGGCGATCACGGAAGGCCAGGGCGACGGCTCCCTGCGCCGGCAGGACCCGGTGCTGTTGGCGCGTACGGCGGTCCTGGCCGTACACGGTTTCGTCATCTCCGCCTCGACCATGACCGGGGCGGACGGCGACATCACCGAGGACGCGCTCGACGACGAGCTGCGCCTGCTCCTCGACCGGCACCTGCGGCCGTGAGCGCCACCTCGCTGTCCGCGGCCCGCCGCCGCCGCGACCTCGCCGAGCTGGCCGGCGGCACGACGGTCGATCTGCTGGTCGTGGGCCTGGGCGTGACCGGCGCCGGGGTGGCCCTGGACGCCGCGTCCCGCGGGTTGTCGGTGGCCGCCGTCGACGCCGCCGACCTCGCCTTCGGCACCTCCCGCTGGAGTTCCAAGCTGGTCCACGGTGGACTGCGCTACCTCGCGGGCGGCCACATCGGGCTGGCGTACGAGAGCGCCACCGAGCGGGACGTGCTGCTGCGGCGTACGGCCCCGCACCTGGTCAGCGCGCTGCCGTTCGTGCTGCCGCTCACCCCGTTCGTCCCGGCGCCGAAGGCCTGGCTGACGCGGGCCGGTTTCGCCGCGGGCGACGCCCTGCGCATCGCGGCCGGCACGCCGCGCGCCGCCCTTCCCCGCTCCCGGCGCATCTCGGCCGTCGAGGTGCGGCGGCTGGCACCCGCCGTACGCCGCTCGGGCCTGCGCGGCGGGCTGATGCAGTGGGACGGCCAGCTGGTCGACGACGCGCGGCTGGTCGTGGCGCTGGCCCGTACGGCGGCCGGCTTCGGCGCGCGCATCGTGACCCACTGCGCCGTCGAAGACCTGCACGGGCGGGGCGCCGCCGTCCGCGACACGCTGACCGGCGAACGCCACGAGCTTCGGGCGCGGGCCGTGGTCAACGCCACCGGGGTCTGGGCCGGCGAGCTCGACCCGACCGTACGCCTGCGCCCGTCCCGCGGCACCCACCTGGTGCTGCGCGCCGCGGCGCTCGGCCACCCCACGGCCGCGCTGACCGTACCCGTGCCGGGCGAGAGCAACCGGTTCGTCTTCGCGCTTCCGCAGGCAGGCGGGCTCGTCTACGCCGGTATCACCGACGAGCCGGTCGACGGCCCGGTGAGCGACGTGCCGCAGCCGAGTCCGGCGGAGGTCGGCTTCCTGCTCGACGTCTTCGCGACCGCGCTGGAGGCCCCTCTCACCGAGGCCGACGTCGTGGGTACGTTCGCCGGCCTGCGGCCACTGCTGGCGGGACGGGCGGACAGCACCGCCGACCTGTCACGGCACCATGCCGTACGCACCTCCGCCTCGGGCGTCACCACTGTGGTGGGCGGCAAGCTCACGACGTACCGGAGGATGGCGGCCGACGCGGTCGACGCTGCGGTGTCCTATGCGGGGTTGAGCGCCGGCCCGTGCCGGACCGCGCGGTTGCCGCTGGTCGGGGCGGCACCGGCTGCCCGGCTGGCCAGGCTGAGCGCGCCGGCCCGGCTGATCGCCCGCTACGGCGCCGAGGCCCCGGCCGTGCACGCCCTCGGCACGACGGATCCGGCCCTGCGGGAGCCGGTGGCGCCGGGCGTCGAGGTGACGGGCGCCGAGCTGCTCTTCGCGGTACGCCACGAGGGCGCGGTGACCGAGGACGATCTGCTGGATCGGCGCACCCGCCTCGGCTTGGTCCCGGCGGACCGCGAGCGTGCGGTGCCGGCGGCCCGGGCCGCCCTCGCCGACGTCTGAGCCCCGGCGCCGTGCAGCACGCGGCGCCGGCGGCCCGGAGCCACCCTCTCCGACGCCTAAGACTGAAATCCGACCGAAAGCCATGACAAATATCAGTGGCTGAGTGAGTGCTCGCTCAGTAGTGTCGCCGGCATGAGTTCCACGCCCGGGCAGGTGCGCCGGCGTCGGGTGCCCGCGATGGCACCCGACGACCGCAGGGCCGCCCTCATCGCCGCGACCGTTCCCCTGCTGCTCGAGTTCGGGCTCGAGGTCAGCACGCGGCGGATCGCCGAGGCGGCCGGGGTAGCAGAGGGCACGATCTTCGGCGTCTTCCCCGACAAGCAGTCGCTGATCGTGGCGGCCCTGCTGGAGACGCTCGACCCGCAGCCCACCCTGGACGCGATCGCGGCCATCGACCCGGGCGCCGGGCTGCGCGCGCGGCTCTCCAGCGCCGCCACGCTGATCAACGAGCGCTTCGCCGAGAACGCCCATCTCATGGCCGGCGCCCGCAAGCTGGTGCTGGCCTCCGGCAGTCATCCGGAGGCGGCCGAGCGGATGGCCCGGTCCCGTGAGCGGCTGCAGGCGGTCCTGGCCGAGCTGATCACGCCCGATGCCGCCCTCCTGCGGCGCCCGCCGGCCACGGTCGCGGGGCTGCTTCTGCTCTTCTGCGGCGCGAACTCCTTCGGGCCGTTCGGTGATCCCGCCCGCTTCGACGGGGACGAGATGGTCTCGCTCCTGCTCGACGGCCTGCTCGTCCCATCCGAAACCGATCCGAGAGGTGCCTGAAAGGTGCTGATCCGACTACTGCGTGCGCGGTTGCGGCCGTACGGAAAGTCGATCCTGCTGGTCGTGCTCTTCCAGTTCGTCGCCACGCTGGCCACGCTCTATCTGCCCACCGTGAACGCCGACATCATTGACAAAGGGGTCGTGCCCGGCGACACCGGCTACATCATGCGCGTCGGCGCGGGGATGCTCGGCGTGTCGCTGGTGCAGATCGCCGCGCAGGTCGCGGCGGTCTACTTCGGCGCGCAGACGGCCATGGGCGCCGGGCGCGACATCCGGGCGGCGATCTTCTCCCGGGTGATGGACTTCTCGTCCCGCGAGGTCGGGCAGTTCGGCGCGCCCTCGCTCATCACCCGCATCACCAATGACGTGCAGCAGGTCCAGATGCTCGTGCTGATGGGCTTCCTGCTGACGATCTCCGCACCGATCATGTGCGTGGGCGGCGTCCTGCTCGCGCTGCGCCAGGACGTGCCGCTGTCCGGGCTGCTGCTGGTGATCCTGCCGCTGCTGCTGATCGTGGTGCTGATCCTGATCCGCCTCATCCGCCCGCTTGTCCGCCGCATGCAGGTGCGCATCGACAAGGTCAACCGGATCATGCGCGAGCAGATCACCGGCATCCGGGTCATCCGCGCCTTCGTCCGCGACGAACACGAGCAGGCCCGCTACGGCGCCGCCAACGACGAGCTGACCGACGTCTCGTTGCGGGTCGGCAAGCTGATCGCGGTCATGTTCCCCAGCCTCATGCTGATCGTGAACCTCTCCAGCATCGCCGTGCTGTGGTTCGGCGGGCATCGCATCGAAAGCGGCGCGATGCAGGTGGGCGCGCTCACCGCGTTCCTGAGCTACCTGATGCAGATCCTCATGGCGGTCATGATGGCCACGTTCATGTTCGTCATGATCCCGCGGGCCGACGTGTGCGCCGAGCGCATCGAGGAGGTGCTGGCCGCCGAGACGTCGGTTCTGGTCCCGGCGAACCCGGTCACGCAGCTGACCCGGCACGGCGAACTCGAGCTGCGCGACGTCGCCTTCCACTACCCGGGAGCGGAGGCGCCGGTGCTCTGCGACGTGCACCTGACGGCCCGGCCGGGCGAGGTCACCGCCGTCATCGGCAGCACCGGCTCGGGCAAGACGACCCTGCTCAACCTCGTGCCGCGACTCTTCGACGCGACCGGTGGCGAGGTTCTCGTCGACGGCGTGGACGTACGCCGGCTCGACCCCGGGCTGCTGTCGCGGCTCGTCGGCCTGGTGCCGCAGAAGCCGTACCTGTTCGGCGGCACGGTGGCGTCGAACCTGCGCTACGGCAACCCGGACGCCACCGACGAGGAGCTGTGGGCGGCGCTGGAGGTGGCGCAGGCCCGCGACTTCGTGGAGCGGATGGAGGGCGGGCTCAAGGCGCGGATCGCGCAGGGCGGGACGAACGTCTCGGGCGGTCAGCGGCAACGGCTGGCGATCGCACGGGTCCTCGTGCACCGGCCGGAGATCTACCTCTTCGACGACTCCTTCTCGGCGCTCGACTACGCGACCGATGCGGCGCTGCGGACGGCACTCGCCCAGCAGACCGCGGACGCGACCGTGGTGATCGTCGCCCAGCGGGTCAGCACCATCCGCGACGCCGACCGGATCCTCGTGCTCGACGAGGGCCGGGTCGTCGGCACCGGCACGCACACCGAACTCATGGACACCAACGAAACGTATCGGGAGATCGTTCTCTCCCAGCTCACGGAGCAGGAGGCAGCAGCGTGACGGCTCCTGGTGGCCGGCCGGGAGGGGCGCCCATGGGCGGGCCCCGGCCGATGATGGGCGGCGGCGGCATGCCGACCGAGAAACTGCAGGACTTCAAGGGCTCCAGCAAACGTCTGCTGCGCATGCTGCGGCCCCAGCGGATGCTGGTCGGCGCGGTGCTGCTGCTCGGCATCGCCGCCGTGACGCTGTCGGTGGTGGGCCCCCGCATCCTCGGCCACGCCACCGACGTCATCTTCGCCGGCGTCGTCGGCAAGAGCGTGCCCTCCGGCGTCTCGAAGGAACAGATCGTCGAGCAGCTGCGGGCCCGCGGCGAGAACAACCGGGCCGACATGCTCTCCGCCATCGACTTCGTCCCCGGTCAGGGCGTCGACTTCACCCGGCTCGGCCACATCCTGCTGTGGGTGCTGGCGATCTATCTCGCGGCCTGGGTCTTCGGCGTGTTCCAGGGCCGGCTCACCGCCCGCGTCGTCCAGGCGACCGTGTACCAGCTGCGCCAGGACGTGGAGGCGAAGCTGTCCCGGCTGCCGCTGTCCTATTTCGACAAGCAGGCCCGGGGCGAGGTGCTCAGCCGCGCCACGAACGACACCGACAACATCGCGCAGACGTTGCAGCAGACGCTCGCCCAGCTCGTCACGTCGCTGCTGACGATCGTCGGCGTGCTCGCGATGATGCTGTGGATCTCGCCCTTGCTGGCGCTGATCGCGCTGGTCACCGTGCCGATCTCGGTTTGGGTCACCACCCGCATCGGCAAGCGCGCGCAGCCGCAGTTCGTCGCGCAGTGGGCGACGACGGGCCGGCTGAACGGGCACATCGAGGAAATGTTCACCGGCCACGCGCTGGTCAAGGTCTTCGGTCGCTCGCGGGAGGCGGCACAGACCTTCGACGACCACAACTCCAAGCTGTACGCGTCCAGCTTCCGCGCCCAGTTCATCTCGGGCCTGATCCAGCCGGCGATGCTGTTCATCAGCAACATCAACTACGTGCTGGTGGCCGTGGTCGGCGGCCTGCGGGTGGCCTCCGGCTCGTTGTCGCTGGGCGAGGTGCAGGCGTTCATCCAGTACTCGCGCCAGTTCAGCCAGCCGCTGACCCAGGTGGCGAGCATGGCCAACCTCGTGCAGTCCGGGGTGGCCTCGGCGGAGCGGGTCTTCGCCCTGCTGGACGCCGCCGAGCAGTCGCCCGAGCCGGCGTCGGCGGGCGCACGCCGGGTGGAGGGCCGGATCGCCTTCGAGCACGTCTCGTTCCGCTACCTGCCGGACAAGCCGCTGATCGAGGACCTGTCGTTCAGCGTCGAGCCCGGCCAGACCGTGGCGATCGTCGGGCCCACGGGGGCGGGCAAGACGACGCTGGTCAACCTGCTGATGCGGTTCTACGACGTCTCGTCGGGCCGGATCACGCTGGACGGCGTCGACATTGCCACGATGCCCCGGGCCGAGCTGCGCGAGCACATCGGCATGGTGCTGCAGGACACGTGGCTGTTCGGGGGCACCATCGCCGACAACATCGCGTACGGCGCGGACGATCCGTCCACCTCGGACGTCGCCGCGGCGGCGGAGGCGGCCCACGTGGACCGTTTCGTCCGGTCCCTGCCGGACGGCATCGAGACGGTGATCGACGAGGAGGGTTCCAACGTCTCCGCCGGCGAGAAGCAGCTCGTCACGATCGCCCGGGCGTTCCTCGCGGAGCCGAGCATCCTGATCCTGGACGAGGCGACGAGCTCGGTGGATACCCGCACCGAGGTGCTGATCCAGCGGGCGATGAACACGCTGCGCACGGGCCGCACGTCGTTCGTCATCGCGCACCGGCTGTCGACCATCCGCGACGCCGACGTGATCCTGGTGATGGAGGACGGCGCGATCGTCGAGCAGGGCGGCCACGACGAGCTGATCGCGGCCGGCGGGGCGTACGCCCGGCTGTACTCGGCGCAGTTCGCCCAGGCGGCCGTCGAGGTGGATTAGTCCAGGGGAAACAAGCGGAAGGGGGCGGCCCGGTGGGCCGCCCCCTTCGTCATTGCCAGGTGGTTCAGCGGATCGTGACGCGTGCGCTATGCGAGGTGTTGGTCAGCATGCCGACGTCGCCGTCGCCGTAAACCGTCGCCTTGTAGAGGATCGACTTGCCGGACTTGAGTCCGGTCAGCGTCCGGATGTACTTGCCCTCGGAGTTCAGCCGGCCGGTGCCGACCGTGCTCCAGGTGCCGTCGCTGTTGGCGCGCAGCAGCCGGACCGAGAGGCCGGCGACCCGCGGGTCACCGAAGACCGACAGCGTCGCGGCGCCCTTGCTGGAGGACCGGACGTAGAAGTCCGGGTCCTGCTTGAGGTACACCTTGATCGCGTCGGACTCGTTGTCGCCGTCGGTCACCTTGAACCACCAGCCGGTCGTGGTGAACTTCGGCGAGAAGGAGTACGCACCGTCCTCGTCCGAGGTCGTGGTACCCAGGCTCTCCCACTCGGCGTCATCGGCGGCGCCGATCGGCTTGCCCATCAGGCTGAGCTCGGTGCTGGCCAGGGCCGTACCACTCAGCTTGAGGGAGCCGACACCCAGCCGGTAGCTGGCCGAGGACTTGAGCGAGATGTCACCGGGCTGCGCGTCAGTGTCGCTGGCCGCGATGGTGATGACGCCGTCCTTGACCGAACCGGTGTTGCCGAAGCCGACGCCGCTGACGAGGATCGTCTCGGCGGGCTCGGCGGCGTCGTCGTCAGCGATCGTCACGCTGCCGATCGCCCAGTTGGTGCCGGTGGCCGTACCGCCCGGGATCGTGATCGTGAACGACGTCGGGGTGAAGTCGGCTGCCGAGGCGGCCGCCTTGCCGTCCATCGCCTTGCCGACGAGCGTCAGGTTCAGCGGCGTGTCGCCCTGGGCGACACCGGTGATCAGGCCGTTCAGGGTGAGTGCCTTGCCCTCGGTGGCGTCCGCGGAGGTGACCTCCAGCTGCGGCGCCGCGTCGTCGTTGGTGAGCGTGACCTGTGCGGTCAGCGGGCCGCCGGTCGCCTCGTCCTCGTTGACGCCGTCGCGCACGATCGTGTAGCGGATCGTCTCGGCCGGCTCGAACACCTCGTCACCGTTGACCACGAACAGCACGTACTGCGAGGTCGTGCCCGCATCGAACGTGCCGGTCAGGGCCGTCAGCTCTTCGTAGTCGTCGTCGCCGGGGTCCGACCCGGCGTCGCCGACCTCGGCCGCCGTGCCCGCCGGGGTGCTGGAGCGGGTGGCGGTCCAGTCGATCGCCTTGGCGCTCGGGTTCGACAGCTTGATCTCGAACAGCACCGCGGACGGACCGTCGCCCTCGGGCATCGTGATGTCGGTCTTGTTCAGGCTGATGATCGGCTTGGCGTCGTCGTCGGTGATGGTCACCTGGTTGCCGCCCAGCGACAGACCGGCCGCGAGGCCGCCGCCCACATCGGTGAGGGTGACGAGCATGTTCTCGCCGCTGGCCTCGTCGACGTTGTCGCCGATGACGTCGACGGTGAAGGTCTTCTCGGTCTCACCGGCCGCGAAGGTCAGCGTGCCGGTGGTGGCGGCGAAGTCCTTGCCGTCCTCGGCGTCGCCGATGGTGCCGCCGTTGCCCGTGCCGTCGGCGACCGCGTAGCCGACCTGCTGCTCGCGACCGGACGCCTTGGAGAGCGTGACCTTGAAGGTCCGGGCGCGGCTGGTGGTCGCGCTGCCCTCGGTGATCTCGGTGGGGGCCAGCGTCACCTGCGGACCGAGCGTGGTGCCGCTGTCCTGGATGGTGCCGGTCGCCGCCGAGGTGGTGAAGAGCGTGGCGTTCGACGGCTCGGAGAGCTTGACCTGCAGGTCCTCGTCGATCTCGTCGACGTTGTCGGTCAGGGTCTTGACCGTGATCGGCGTGGTGGGCGTCGTGGCGCCCGCGGCGAACGTGACCGTGCCGCTGGCGACGGCCGTGTAGTCGTCGCCGGCCTTGGCGATCCCGTGCGTGTCGTCCGCGACGACTGGGCCGTCCTTGGTGTCCCAGCGAGCGGTGACGGTGTTCTCCGACGTACCCACCAGCGTGGCGGCGAAGGTGAGGGTCCCGCCCTCGGTGACGTTACCGGCCGCGGCGATCTTCATCACCGGGGCGGCGTCGTTGTCGGCGATGTTGACGGTCGCCGACTGGGTGCCCGCGACGTTCGCTCCCGCCGTCGTGTTGACGGTGAAGCTCTGGATCGCCGGCTCGTCGACCTCGTCGTCGAGGACCGGCACCTTGATGGTGCCCGAAGGGTCACCGGGATCGATGGTGATCACGTCGTCGACCGCGGTGTAGTCCTGGCCCGCCGTGGCGGTGCCGTTGGACGTCGAGATCGGGATCGTGATGGTGGACGTCGAGGTCTTCGACAGCGTCGCGGTGATCGTCGCCTGACGGGCCGCGTCGCTCGCCAGCGACTCGTTGACGGGGTTCGGAGTGGCCGCGAGCGTGAACGTCGGGTTGTCGTCGTCGACGATCGTGCCCGTGGCGGTCGCGTCGGAGAGGGTGATGGGCGAGCCGCCCGGCTTGCTGAGGGTGACGACGAAGTCCTCGTCGTCCGCCTCGTCGGTGGTGTCCTGCAGCGTCTGGACCGTGATCGTCCGGGTCTGCGCGCTGGCCGTGTTGGTGTAGGCGGGGAAGGTGATGCTCCCGGTCGTCACGGCCGTGTAGTCGGCGCCTGCAGTGGCATCGCCGTCCGACGTGGCCCAGGTGAGGGTCTCCTCGCCGAGTGTGTTACCGACGGAGGGCGCGGTGCGGGTGATGGTGAACGTCACCGAGCCGCCCTCGGCGCCTGAGGCGTCGGCGATCGAGTAGGTGCCAGCCGTGACGGCGGCCATGGCGGGCGACGCGACGAGGACGGTCGGCACGAGGCCGACGACGCCGGCGACGGCGGCCGACAGGACCGTACGGACCGACTTGGGTCCACGCAGCATGAACGGTACCGAGCCGCTCTTGGCTGCATGGGCTGGTTGATAGCGCATGTACTTCTGTCTCCTTCGGCGGCTGGGCCGCCTCCCGCTCGGGAGGTCCCTGGCTTTGCGTCCCCGCCTTTCGACGGGTTTGCCTTTTCTCGGTGCCGCACGCGACGGCGGGTGGAGCGCCGGCCATGAAGCCGGTTCGGCGCGGTCGGAAGCACGGGGACAAAGCTCGCACTTGGGAACTGCGCCGGTCGTACTGTAACCACGGATTTGGGGCGGTGTACCGGAAATGGACTTTTAGGTCGGATAGCCCTGTCAGCGCGGTTTTGTGCCGACTCGGGTCGCCGGTGATCAATCTTTCGTCCGACATTCACGGGAAATCTGACGGCTAAAAGTGTCCGGCGGTAACATCCGCGCGTGGCCGGCTATCACCACGGAAACCTGCGGGATGCGATCCTTGCCGCGGCCGCCTCCGCCATCGCGCGGGACGGCATCGGCGGGCTCAGCCTGCGCGCGATCGCCGCAGACATCGGAGTGAGCCACACCGCCTTCCGCCGGCACTTCGGCAGCCGCGAGGGCGTGCTCGACGGGCTCGCGGTGCAGGGCAACCGGTGGCTCGCCGACGAGCTGACCGCGGCGGCCGGCGCCGGGGAGTTCCGCGACGTGGGAGTCGCCTACGTGCGGTTCGCCCTCGACCACCCCGGCCACTTCACGGTCATGTTCCGCACCGACCTGCTGGATGACGACGACCCGGAGGTGATCGCCACACGTGCCACGGCGATCGCGCCGCTGCGCGACGGCATCCGTGCACAAGGGACCGGCGACCCGACCGCGGCGATGATCGCCGCATGGGGGCTGGTGCACGGCATCGCCTCGCTCGCGCTGGGGGGCGCGTTCCAGGAGTCACCGGAGGACGTCGAGGACCTGGCCCGGCGCGCGCTGGCGCTGCTGTTCCCTTCTTGAAGAGGCCGCGCGGGCCACCGGAATCCAGGACAACAGGACGGCCAACGCCAGCACCGCGACCAGCGGCACCCGCCACCAGCGGGTCAGCTCCCGCTCCGGCGGCGCCGGTGGGTCCGAGACCCACGGCCGAGCCGTCTTCGACCAAGCCAGGAAGGCGTCACCGATCGGCAGCAGGCCGCCGGCGTAGCGCTTCGACCACGGCGTGGTCACGGGTACGCCGACCAGCTCCCCGTAGTTCTCCAGCGCCCGCGCCAGCGTCGCGTCTCCCTGGACCCGGGCGGCCCCCAGCGTGACGGCCGTGGCCGACAGGCTGACTCCCAGCACCAGCGGCCCGGAGTCCACGTCACCGGCCCCGGAGACACCGGGCGGATACTCCCGGACCGCGGGCCCGAGGCGCAGCGGCCGGGTCACGAACAGCGAGCGGAAGCGCTGGTACTGCTCGCGGGCGAACGCGGGGTCGATGTCGGTGAGGAAGCGCTGGATGATGCTCTGCGACGAGCCGCGGGCGCCCGACGTCGGCGCCCCGGAGACCGGGTCGACGGTGTGCGGCATCAGCCCGGTCGCCGGGTCCAGGCGCACGCGTACGCCGGCCAGCCACCGCGTGACCGTGGCGCCGTACCGGGGAGGGAGGAGACGGTCGTGCAGGCGCAGCGAGGCCACCGCCACGGTCGAGTCCACCGGCCACGCCTGCCCCGGGTAGGCGGCGAGGTACGGCGTCGGCGCCGCGTCGAAGGCCGAGGCGAGGGCGGCGGAGGAGGCCTCGAACCGCTCGCGCAGCAAGGGGTCGGGACGCAGCGAGAGGATGCCGCCGCGCAGCCAGTTCGTCCACCCCTGGTAGAAGACGCCGTACGCGGGGGTGAGGCCGGCACTGAACGGGGCCCGGCCCTCCGGTGTCTCCAGATGCTCGAGCGCCCAGCGGGCCTCCTGCTCGTCGCCGAGGTCCACCCGGGCAAGACCGTAGAGGGCGTACAAGAAGAAGTAGCCCTCGGGGAAGAGCTGCTGGGCGTCCGTGGCCGCGTCGTCGTCGAGGGCCGCCCGCAGGAACGTCAGCTGCCGGCGTACCCCCGCGGGGTCGGGGGCCGTGACCAGGCGAACCCCTGCCACCAGGGCGATGAGGGTGACCACGACGGCGGCGATCCTGCGCAGCATGCGCCGAGCCTAGGAACCCACCGCCACCGGAGGATTGGCATTAGGTCCGCCTTAAGCCAGCATTAGCGAGCCTTTTGTGCGGCTGTGATCTATGTGCCCGCACCTATACGCTCCGACATCGACGAACCACAAAGGAGAGTTGATGTTGCGCAGGGCGCACGCGCCGGCCCACGCACCGGCACCGCGACGGGGGATCCGCAGCACCCGCTCGCTCACGGTCATCGGGATCGCCGTGGTGACTGTCACAGCCGCGACGCTCGTGCCGGTCTTCGCCGGCGACGAGGACGGGCTCACGTTGCACCCGGTGGCGGACACGACCATCACCCAGGTGCCGCAGGACGGGGACAACAACGTCAAGACCACGCTGGCGAGCTGCCCCTCGCTCTGCGACAACAACGCGCACGGCCGGCGGGACGCCACCCTGCAGTTCGCGGTGGACAAGCTGCCGGTCAACGCCACCAAAGTGAAGACGACCCTGCGCGTGTACGCGTGGCACGACGTCGCCGCCCGCATCCTGGCCCGCACGCTGCCCGGCGACCTGACCGCGGCGAGCACCCCGGCACAGCTCGCCACGGCCGGCAGCGTGCAGGCGCTGGACACGGTCAAGCAGGGCTACAACGAGTTCGACGTCTCCGCGTCGGTGCAGCGCAACGGCACCTACACGTTCGCGCTCTCCCAGGAGAACCTGAACACCCGGGTCTACTGGGCGTCGCGGGAGAACTCCAAGGAGAACCTGCACCCCGAGCTCGTGCTGGCGTACGAGACGCAGGGCAAGCCCACGGCCGCGCCCACTACGCCGGCGACCGCGTTGCCGCCGCCCACCACGGCACCGGCCACCACGCCGCCGGCGAGCAAACCCGCGGAGCCGACGAAGACCACCGCGGCACCGACCAGCAAGCCGCCGGCCGCCACCACGGCACCGGCGCCGCCGGCCGGCTGGGAGCTCGTCTGGAGCGACGACTTCAACGGCGGCAGCGTCGACAAGTCGAAGTGGAATCTGCGCGACGGCGAAGGCCGCGACATCGACGCCGGCTGCAACGTGGACAACGCGAAGAACACCTTCGTCGGCGGCGGCAACCTCACGCTGCGCGCCCTGCGGGAGAACTCCTCCTGCAGCTCGGAGAACCGCCAGTACACGCAGTCGTACCTCGACACCATCGGCAAGGCGTCGTGGAAGTACGGCCGTTTCGAGATGCGCGCCAAGTCCCCGAACAAGCCGGAGACGTCCAAGGGCCTGTGGCCGGCGTTCTGGCTGCGCCCCGACGACGGCGGCAACGGTGAGATCGACGTCACCGAGCTCCCCGGCGGCGAGGACTGGTACGACAAGTCCACCGCGGCCATCTTCTGGGACTACACCCCGGTCAAGCAGGACACCCGCATCAACCTGCCCACCGGCGGCTACCCGGCGGACGGTTTCCACACGTACACCACCGAATGGGACGCCACCGCGCTGAAGTGGTACATCGACGGGAAGCTGGTCTGGACCCGGGACCGGAGCACCACCCCGTGGTACGACAAGGCGTTCAACAAGCCGTACAACATCCGGCTGAACTTCCAGGTCGGCGGCTGGCTCGGCGACCCGGACGGCAGCACGCAGTTCCCGGCGGACTTCCTCGTGGACTACGTACGGGTCTATCAACGCTGAACGACGCTCACCTATGGTCTAGGGCGTGCTGAAAGAGTCTCTGGTTTTCGAAGACGGGCTCGGCTGGGTCACCCGGGCCGTGTTCGGAGACCCCGGTGTGACGGTCGCGGTGGGCGATGATCCCTCCGCGACCGTCCGGTACGCCGTGATCCCGTCGCTGGCCGGTGCCCGGTTCCTGCTGCCGCTGGCGTCGAGGCGGGTCACCGCGGCGTCGCTGCTGGCGTACAACGCGCTGCGGCCGCCAAAGGTCCGGGCGGGCCGGGCGGCGGTGGGCATGCTCGCCCGGTTCGGGCTGCTGGGCCTCACGAAGGCACCGATCCTGTCCGTGCACGCCCGGGAGCCGCGCGAGCTCCTCGCGGCCTTCCTGGCGGAGCGGCTCGGCGTGGACCGGCTGCACGCCGCCATCGGCATCCGCCCGCCCGACCCGCACCACAAGCCGACCCTGCAGCTCTTCGACGACCGCGGCCGGCCCCGCGGCTACGCGAAGATCGGCTGGAACGACGGCACCCGCGCGATGGTCCGGGCGGAGGCCGCCACCCTGGCCGACCTGCCGGCAAGTGGCGGCTTCCCGCCCGCGCCGCGGCTCGTCCTGCACACCCAGTGGCACGGCCGCGAGATCGCGATCATCGAGCCGATGCCGCGCACGGTCCGGCGCATCCGGCGGCCCGACCGGCCGCGCCTGGAGGCCATGCTGGCGGTCGCCCGGCGCGGCGGACCGGCCACTCCCCCGCGCCCGGTCACCGAGCTGCTGACGGCCTGGCGGCAGCGTGCGACCGGCGCCGACCCTCGCATCCACGCCTTCATCGACGCGCTGGACACCGGTCAGGAGCTCGAGTTCGGGGACTGGCACGGCGACTGGGTGCCGTGGAACATGGCCCGGCACCGGGGACGGCTGCTGGTCTGGGACTGGGAGAACCGGGCGGCGGGCGTACCGGTCGGCTTCGACCTCGCCCACCAGGCGTTCCAGACGGCCCTGTCGACCCACCGGCGGCCCGCGGCCGAGTGCGCGGTGGCGGTCGACGAGGCGCTGCGCGAGCACGGGCCGGCGCTGGGACTGGACGCGGCGGGGCAGCGCTTCGTGGCCGATGCCTACCTGGTGGAGCTGTGGCTGCGCACATACGAGCTGTCCGGCGGCGGCGCGGGCTGGAACCCGAAGCTGCACCCGGCGCTGCTCGACGTGCTCGCCACCCGCCTGCCCCGATGAGTGCGCTGCTGGCCGTCGAGAGGTGGTACCGGGAACGAATAGCGCGCCTGCTGACCCGCGGTGATCCGGCGGCCGCCCGGGTGCGGGCCAGCGCTCTGGCCGTGCTGTCCTCCGGCGGCACGCTCACCTCGGTGCAGCAATCGATGCTCACGTACGCCATCGAGGAGCTCGAACAGCGGCCGTGGAGCAGCTACCCGGACAGCCGCGAGATGCTCCACCTGGCCCGGCTCGTCGACGCCGCGGCTCAGGACCAGTCGAAGGTCATCCCCAGCCGGTCGGCCAGCGCCGCGTTGAAGGGCTTGTAGTACGCGCTCAGCTCCGCTCGTACGTCCTCGTCCATGCCCTTGCTCGGCCGGTCGTTGAAGACGTCGTACGCGGGCAGCTCGTACGACGGCAGGCCGATGAATCTCAGGATCTGCGCGTACGTCTCGGCCGGCCGCCTGTACAGCGTCTCGCTGGCGACGAAGAGCAGCTGGGAGCGGTCGAAGCGGTCCAGCCACGGCTCGAGATGTTCCAGGTAGCGGCCTCGCGCCCGGTACGTGTACCAGTCGTACGCCTCGGAGTGGTAGCCCGGATCGGCAAGGAGCCGTTCCCGCTCCCCCGCCGTACGGCTCTCCTCGGCCGCCAGGGCGTCGGCGAAGTCCAGCGGCTCCACGCCCTCGCCGCGCCGTTCCTTCCAGTGCGAGTACGCCCGCTCCACCGGGTCGCGCAGGAGCACGATCATCCGGGCCTGCGGTATGAGGTCGGCGACCCGGCCCGCCACCAGCGGATGGAACATGTACAGCGGCGCGGCCTCGCCCACCTTGGACGGTCCGCCGTGCTTGCGTTCCAGCGCGGCGCGCTGCCTGCGGGTCGGGAAGTGCGACCGGTACCAGGCCTCGCCGCGCGACCAGTTCTCCTCGAAGTAGTGCGAGGTCTTGGTGTTCCACGCAGGGAAGAGCCGCGGCACGAGGGGATGCTGGATCAGGTAGCGCCAGAGCGAGGTGGTGCCGCCGCGCTTCGTACCGATGACGAGGAAGTCCGGCAGTGGCCGATGGTCGCTGGTCCGCTCGCCGTAGCGCACCATCAGCTCCCGGACCTGCTCCCGGGCGGCCCGCGGGGCGACGCTTTTGATCCGGTCCTTCACGGTCATGGCGATCCTTCTCATCTCGCGGGCTTGAGCTGGTGACGGATGGCGGCGATGGCCGCGCGGACCCGGCGGTCGGCGAGCATCGCGAGGCAGCCGGCGGCGACGAGGCCGAGCGCGACGGCGAGGCCGGGCAGGCCCCGGCCGGCGACCAGAGTGCCGATCGCGGCGGCGACGCCGGTCGCGCCGGTCACGGCAAGGGCGGAGACGACGAGGGTACGGCCGAACAGGGCCTCCCCCAATGCCCGGCGGGCGAGCACGGCGGCCAGGACGTTCTCGCAGACGATCCCGATCGACCAGGCGATCGCGGCTCCCAGGGCACCCTGCCGCGGCACCAGCACGAGGCAGGCGACGACGTTGAGGGTCAGCCCGGCGAGGGTGGCCAGCAGGTGGCCCCGGCTGTTGCCGCTCATCAGCAGGACCGTCTGGACGAGCCCCACGCCGACGTTGACCAGCATGGCCACCGCCAGCACGGCCATCGGCGTGGCCCCGGAGCGGAACTCGGCCCCGAACAGCGCCAGGAAGGCCGGAGCGAAGACCGCCAGCATCAGGTACGCCGGCCAGGACAGCAGCACGATCCCGAGGGTGGTCCGGCGGTAGACCTGCGCCGCCTGGTGCCGCTGCCCGTCGCCCAGCAGGCGGGAGAGCTGCGGGGCGACGGCAACGCGCAGGCCCTGCATGATGAGCAGGCCCGCCAGGGCGTACCGGCCGACCGCGGCGAACACGCCGGCCTCGGCCTGGGTGGCCAGCGCACCGGTGAGCAGGACGCCGACCCACATGCTGCTGGCGTCGACGGCCACCGACGCGGCCCGCGGCAGGGCGAATCCCCAGAACCAGCGCCAGTCGGCGGACTCGGGCCGCAGCGACGCACCGGCCCCGATCCCGAGGGGCGCGGCGACCAGGGCGAGCGCGATGAGCAGTGCGACCGCCATCGGCAGCAGCCAGCCGCCGAAGCCGAGCAGCACGCCGCCGCCTGCCACCACCCCGGCGATCATCAGCGCCGGCCGGGCGATCGGCACGAAGAGGAATTGCACGGCCACGTACGCCGACACGGGCCGGGTCGCGCGGACCGCCGCGAGCAGCACCGTCGCGGCGACGATGACCGGTACGCCCGCGAACGCGAGCCGGACCAGCGCGGTGCCGGCCGGTTCGTCGAGCAGGGCCCGGGAGATCGGCCCGGCAGCGGCGATCCCGCCCATGGCGACCACCAGGGCCAGCCCCAACGTCGGCAGCACGGCGAGCGGAAGCAGGCGGGCGGCGTCGCCGTCACGGCCCGCCCGGCGGCGCGGCAGCGCCCACATCAGCCCGGTGTCAGCGCCGAGGCAGCAGATAGCGCCGACGATCGTGACGAGCCCGATCACGCTGAACAGGGCGCCGGAGCCGTCCGCGCCGAACGTCCGCACGATGACGGTGGTGAGCACGAAGCCGAAGGCACCGTTGACGGCCGCTCCGGCCAGGCCGATCGCGCCGCTGCGCGTGCTGCGACGCACCTCGGTGACCGCCGTCATGAACGGGACTCCTTCGGTTCGCGGTTGACGGGTCCGTCCACCGCGGCCAGCCCGAGGCCGACGGCGAAGAGCAGCACCGACATGTTGGGATCGATGTACGAGTAGAACGGCGTGACGATCGCGGCGATGACCGGCAGGCAGCTGAGCCACAGCCCGGTGGGCGTCACGGCGGCGGCGAGCCGGCGCGTGAGCACCAGCAGGATCACGTAGAAGCACACCGTGGCGGGGATCCCGTGGCTGTAGAGCAGCTGCCAGATCATGCCCTGGGTGCCGAGCGGCTCGGCGGCGTGCGTGGTGTCCACCGAGTTGGGCTGGCCGAAGCCGAGCAGGGGCGAGTGCAGGACGGCGGCCCACGTCTGCACGTACAGGTCGAAGCGGTCCGAGGTGGTGTCCGTCGTCGTAGTGCGGTTGGTGATCAGGTCGACGACCGGGATGAAGAGGGTGACCACCCAGCCGGCCAGCACGATGCCGGCGATCGGCAGCAGCAGCCGCACCCGGCCGCGGGCGATCTCCCGGCCCAGCAGGTAGAGCACCCCCGCGCCGAGCCCGATGAACATGCCACGGTTGAGCGTGAGGAACGCCGGCACGATGGACAGGGGCAGCGACACCAGCAGCGCCACCCGCATCCGGCCCCGCCGCACCGAGGTCAGATACGACAGCACGAACGGCACCAGGAAGCAGTACGCCGTGCCCCAGTTGTTCGTGTACGGATACGGCGCCGCCGGCCGGTAGATCGGGTTGCGGCTCAACGGGTTGAACTCGGTGGCGTCCAGGCGCGAAATGTCGGTGATGAAGCGCTCGCCCTGCACGCTGTGCGGCAGCACCATCTGGAACGGGCTCGCCGTGCTGAACTTGGGCGCGAGCACGCCCAGCCAGCCCAGCACCACCATGGCCAGCCAGAAGACGGCGAGCGGGTTGGCGATGCGGACCCACGAGACCCGGTCGCGGGCCAGGTTGTACACGTAGATGCCGACCATCAGGGCCGTGAACAGGTGCCCGAGCCGCAGGCCGAAGACGAACAGCGACGTGACGCGCTCCAGCCGGGTGGCGCTGATCGCGATGATGCCGAGCAGGATGAGCCAGAGCCACGTCCCGGTCGGCAGCCGTACGTCGCCGCGCGTGGTGAGCAGGGCCAGCAGGACCACCCCGAAGAACGGCCAGGCGAAGTACCAGACCCCGAGCCCCCACCAGAGCGGCATCAGCGCGAACATGCCGGCCAGCGGCCAGACCGGCAGCTTCGCGGTGCGTATCCGCCAGGCGCGCGGGTCGAGCACTCCCGGCTCGACGGCGGCGACCGCCCGCGCCCGGGCCGGCGCGGTCGCTCGTGCCCTCGGCCGCACGGACGTCCGGGCCAACCTCAGATCCCCCTGCCGCGCTTCTGCGCCATCCGCAGGACCCGCTCACCGGTCATCAGCCGCAGGATCACGGGTACGGTCACCAGCACGCGCTTCTCCCGCGGGTTGAGCCGGACCACCGCCGCCAGCTCCCGCACCGCCTCCGTCCGCCGGTTGCCGGAGGCGAGCGCGAACGCGATCTGCCCCCGGAGCCGGGCCAGGCCGGCGCGGCTCCGGCCCAGGTCCGGGTGCTTGGCGATGAGGTAGCGCTGGGCCTCGACGATGGTGGCCCACCGGCCGAAGTAGAACGAGCCGCCGTGCCAGTCGACGATGACGAGGGCCTGGCGCACGACCGCGATCGGCGTGTGCGCCGAGACGCGCAGCAGCCACTCGTAGTCCTCGCTGTAGCCGCCGGGGATCTGCTCGTCGACCTCGCCGGCCGCCTCCCAGGTGGTGCGGCGCACGAGCATGGTGCTGGAGTGCACCTCCATCACCCGGTCGGCGAGGAACTCCTCGTGCGTCACGGTGTCCCGGTCGAGCACCCGCTCCTTGTCGATGCCGGGACCGCGCAGCCGCAGGCCACAGCTGACCGCGCCGATCGCGGGGTCGGCGAGCAACTCCACCTGCCGCCGCAGCTTGGCCGGCAGCCAGATGTCGTCGTCGTCGCAGAAGGCGAGCAGGTCGCCGGTGGCCGCGTCGGCCCCGCTGTTGCGGCCGCCCGGCAGGCCCTGCCGGTGGGTGTTGTTGATCAGTTTGAGGGACCGGTCCGGCCCGGCCTCGATGTCGAGGTCCCGCACGTCGACGTGGTCGTAGACGACGATGCACTCGATCGCGCCGGGATAGTCCTGCTGGAGGATGCTGGCGACGGCGCGCTCGAGCAGGCCGGGGCGGTCCCGGGTGGCGACGATGACGCTGACGACGGGGTAGCTGTCAGGCACTACGGCCTCCTGTCAGGACGAACCCGACCGTCTGGGCGCCGGCGGACCGCAGCCGGTCCACCAGCCGGCCGAGCTCGGCGTTGCGGGTGCGGTCGCGCGCCACGACCAGGACGGCGACGCCGGTCTGCGCGGCTCGCACCCCCCGCTCGTCGGTGTCCGACGGCGGCGCGTCGACGACCACGACGCCGGTGTCCGGCTCCTCGCCGAGCGTGCAGAGCCGCACCACGCCGCCGCCGATGAGCACCACCAGCGGCGCGCGGCCGTCGGGATCGGCCTTGGACCGCACCGCCTGCGTGACGACGGGCGACGGAACGGCACGCCCGCTCGTCGTGTCCATGATCAGGGTGGCTTCGGGATCCTCGGAGGTGGCCTTCACCTCGGCGAGGCGCAGGGACGACCCCGGCATCCGGGTCACGCCGGGAGCGGCCACGGTGCCCCCGCCGGCCGGGCCGCGACCGGCGCCGCCGGCCGTGGCGGCGCCGTTGAGCCCCGCGCCGGAGGCCGGAACCGTCCTCGGCCGTGGCGGCGTACGTTTCTGTGCCGCGAAGAGGATGCGCTTCAGCTCCTCCTGGGCCTCCACCGGCGCGGCCATCGTGACGTCCTGGCCGGCCTCGGCCAGCGCGACCGCGAGGTTGCCGCTCACGGTCGTGCGGCCCTCGTCGTCGCGTACGGAGAGCACGACGAGCGAGCGGTCCGGGTGCCGGTCGATCCACTTGAGCACGGCGAGGGACACGTAGCGGGCGTCGGCCGCGGCGCCCGCCTCGTGGTGCCGGCCGGCGGCCCGGACCACGCCGAGCGCCGGCACCCCGATGATGTCGGCGGCCTGGTCGATGGAGCGGATGCGGCGGTCCAGCGCCTCACGGGCGTGCGCGAGGACCATGCCGAGGAGCAGGCCGCCGAGCACGGCGGCGGCCAGGTACAGCACCGCGGCGTCGTGGCTGGAGGGCACCGGCGCCCGGGCCGCGGCGGCGATCGAGCCGGGGGTCAGGTCGGCCGAGGCCACCTTCGCCCGGGCATTCGCGAGCTGGGCGATCTGGTCGTTGAGCGCGCTGACCTGGTCGAGCATGGCCTGGGTCCGCGGCGACACGGAGTCCGAATCCGACGACGAGTTCGACGGGAGTTCCTTCTGGGCGGACAGGCGCTGGGCGGTCACCGACTTGACGGTGTTGTCGTACGACAGGATCAGCGCGGCCCGCTGCTGCTTGTAGATGTCCTCACGGACCCGCAGGTAGGTCTCGGCGGCGGTGTTGGCGCCGGTGATCGCGCTGTCCTCGGTGTCGTCCGCGTACTGGAACCGCAGCACCTGACCGCCGGTGGGCACCTCGGTGGTGAGCGCTTCGCGGACGTCCTCGGGATCGCGGTTCAGGATGCGCGCGGTCGAGTCGATGACGTCGTTGCCGAGGGCGATGCCGTTCTCGGCGGTCATGTTGATGGCCCGGTCCGCGCCGCTGGAGGGCAGCGTGAACGGGTCGGTCACCACCGGCCGCAGCACGACGACCGTGGTGGCCCGGTAGGTGGCTGGGAAGAACAACAGGTAGGCGAGCACGGCGGTCGTGACGACCGCGGTGGCGGTCACCACGATGCGCCAGCGGCGCAACGGTATCCGTACGACGTCCGCAAAGCCGACGACCCGCTGCCGGCTCGCGGCGACGGAATCAGTCACGTCCATGTGTCGTCTCTCCCCGACGTCTGCAGTTGTGTTCCGGTTCTCCCGCGACACCCCCGGCCGGGCTGCGCTGCCCGGCCGGGGACGCCGACGCGTCCGACGTTCTCCGCTACGAGGTGGCGAAGAACAGCGTGGGGTTGTTCCAGGTTGCCGCCGCTGTGCCGGTCGCCACCACGGTCGCCGTGGAACCGTTGACCGCCGTGGCCGCGGCCGGGTCGAAGTCGACCGTGCGCAGCGATCCGTTCGTGGAACCATAGACGAGCTTCCCCGCCACCCAGGTAAGACCACGGACAGTACGCCAGTCAATACCCGACGTAGGCAACGTGAATGCGGTGCAGCCGATGACGGAACCGTCCGGCGTGAGATATCGATAGAAAAGCGAATTGCTGCTCGAGGTCGTGTAATACATACGACCCTGCAGGAAGAATGCGCCGGTCATGCTCGCCGCCGTGAACCACGAGTTGTAACCGCTGCCGACCCATGGCGCGCCGATCGTGCCCCCGGTCAGCGTGGAGACGTTCAGCACGCTTCCGCTCGGCGCCGAGGAATCCGTCTTCGCCCAATAGACCTTGTTGGACAGTGCGAAGGCCGCCTTGGCGTTGGTGAGCTGCGGCTGGCTGACCGTCGCCGGCGTCCCGAGCTCTCCCGCGCCGTACGCAACCTTGGTGACCTGGCCGTTGCCGGCGCCGAGGTAGAGGTAGCCCGACGCGGCCTGCGGGGCGTCCTGGACGCCGATGGTGCGCCCGCCGGACTTCGGGAAGTAGCCCATGCGCCCGTGGTACTCGTTGCCGAGACCGTCGGAGTCCTGCCCGATGAACAGGCCGGACGGCCCCTTCCAGATCTCCCACATGATCGGGCCCCAGTTGGTGCCGCCGGCCGGCAGCTGGCTGCCGGGCGAGCGGGTCGGGTTCCAGTTCAGCGGGACGCCGTTCTGCTGGTCCAGCGCGGCCATGCCGTACCGGCTGACGCCGCCGGCACCCTGGGCGTCGTTGCCGTTGGCGTTGTTCTGCCAGCGGAAGTGACCGCCCACGTAGACGATGCCGTCGGCCACCTCGAGCGAGGTCACCGAGTCGGTACCGGTGAAGTCCACCCAGGTCGCCTTGACGTTGGACCCACGGTCCGCGGTCTCCCAGCGCGCGGTGGCGTCGCAGTACGCGTCCCCGCGGCCCCCGTCAGCGATGATGACGAAGTAGTCACCGTCGTCGGAGAAATCGACGTCCCGCGCGTAGAACGGGAACGAGTCGCTGTAGCAGCCGGCGACGTAGCGGTCGGTGTTCCAGTCCGCGACAGTGGGCGTACCCACGGTGTCGATCATGACGACCTGGTTGCGCTTGGCGCCGTTCACGTCGGTGAAGTTGCCGACCGCCACGACCGTGTCGCCGTCCGGTGCGACCGCGAGGCCCCACACCAGCTCGGTCGAGTTCGGGTACGAGCGGGCACCGCTCGCGTCGACCTGGAAGCCCGGGTCGACGGCGCCGGTGGTGGCGTTGAGTCGCGCCAGCAGCGAGTGCTCGGTGCCGTTGACCCAGTGGAACGCGCCGGCGATGTAGAGCTGATTGCCGTGCACGATCGCGCGGCGGACCACGCCACCGTCGCCCCGGCCCGCCCAGCTGGTGACCGTGTCGCCGGTCGCCGGGTCGAGCTCGACCAGGTTCTTGCGGGCGACACCGTTCACGGTGCCGAAGCTGCCGCCGACGATCAGCTTGTTGTCGGGACTGACCGCCAGGGTCTGCACCGCGCCGTCGAGCGCCGGGGTGAAGCCGGTCCTGATCGCACCGGTGCTGACGTCGTATGCGATGAGGTTGGCGGCGGGCGACCAGGCGGTGGCGCCGGCCGCCTTGACGCCGGAGAACGACCCGCCCGCGTAGACCGTGTTACCGATCTGCGCGAACGCGCGCATGCTGCCGTTCTGGGCGTGCGGCGTGTTGTCCGCGGGGTTCGCCGTGACGATGGAGGCCGATTCGCTCGGCGGGACGAACACGGCGCTCGCCGGGATGGCGGTCAGAGCGACCGTCAGACTCGTCACCGCGGCCGGCACCAGGACTCTGGTGAGCGGCCGTGGCCGGAGTCGACGTTTCAAGGACACGAGCCCTCCTAATCGGAATTTCAGGGATTTGACGCAGCCTGGTGCGGTGCCGGGCGGTTCGCTATCGACCGTACGGACTACAGAAGACGCCCATCGGCCACCGCGTCGAGTGCACTGAGGACGGGCACCGGACTCCGGCGGTTCATGAGGGCGCCAGCCGGAACGGGGCGACACCGGGGGCGGCCCGCACCGACCATGCTGCGGCGGTTTCCAGGTCCGCGAGGGTGAGGTCCTCCACCTCGCGGGCCACGACGAGTTTCCTGCCTTCCAGTTCCCGAGCCATCTCGACCTGGTGGTCGTCGACGTGCTCTCCGTGGACTCTGCGCCGCGGTACGTAGACCGCGCGCTTGCCGGCCTGCATGGCCGCCAGCGCCGAGCCCACCCCGGCATGGGAGATGACGACGTCGGCCTCCGCCAGCGCCTGCCGCATCTCGGCGGCCGGCACCTGCCTGCGGGCGCCGGCGGGCATCCTATCGATGACCGTCGCACCGACCTGCCACAGGACGTCCCACTCGGGCGGCAGGAGCCCGATCAGGTGCGTGAGCAGGCGCGGGAACGTGTACCGCTGGTGGGTACCCAGGGTCACCACGACCTTGCAGATCGGCGAAAGCTCAGTACGGGCCTCGGCCTCGAAAGCGTCGAAGATGGACCCGCCGTACCGCCACGCGCCGCCCGCCCAGGCCGGATACTGCGTGTAGAGCCGCATGCGGGGCACCCGCGCGGCGAGCCGGCCGGTCAGCGACGGCCCGCCGGTGCGGGTGGCGCTCTCGATGTAGGAGCAGCGGACGCCGGACGCGGCGGCCGGCAGGAAGAACGCCATGGCCACGGCGGCGCCGGTGCTGATGACGTGCTCGAAGCGCTCCGCCTTGAACATGCGCCGGGCGATGACGAGGTCGCGCAGCACCCCGGGCACGTCCCGGCTGGTGGTGGGCGGGACGAACACGACGTCCTCGCCCTCGAGCAGGGAGCGGCTCTGCGGGCTGTCGAAGGTCACCCACCGGCGCGCGCCGATCCCGAGGCGGGGCCTCAGGTCGTGCAGCTCGGCCAGGTGGCCGCCGGTGGAGGCGACGAGCAGGGTCGTCACGCCGCCGGCACCGCCTTGGCGCGCCGGCTCCGCGCGGCCTCCGCGGCCGGGGCGGCCTCGGCCTCGCGGGGGTAACGGCCGGCGAGGATGCACACGGCGATCGCGTACCCCAGGAACAGGGCCGGGCCGAAGAAGATGCCGCTGATGACGTCGGTGAGCCAGTGCTTCTGCACGTAGAGCCGCGAGTAGCCCTCGTAGCAGGCCAGCACGAGCACGACCGTGCCCAGAACGACGTGCCAGCGCCGGCTCAGCTTCCAGGTGAGGGCGGCGAAGAGGGCGATCGCCCCGAAGGTCATGACGATCCGCGCGATCCCGCCCGAGGGGTACGACCCCAGCCCGGTCGGCGGGTGCCCGCGGTTCACCATGGCGGAGAGGATCGCCTGGACGTACTGCTCGAGCGGGAAGCTGAGCAGGATCGCGGTCAGCGGGATCCAGAACCGCTTGCGCCAGAGCACGGCGAACACCACCGCGCCGACCACCACGATCTTCTTCAGCGGATCACGGTCGCCCAGGGCGGTGTAGAACCAGTTGAAGTCCTCGAAGCCGGGGTGGCGGCGGTCGGTGACCCAGAGCAGGACCGGCCAGTCGACCGCGTCCTCGAGGCTGTGGGCGAACAGCCCGACCGGCCAGAAGACCGCGATGACGAGGGCAGCCCAGAACAGCAGGAAGACCAGGGCCGTCAGCGGCCGGCCGAGCGTGGTGACCAGCCCTGCGATGGCCTCCCTGGTCTTGCCCACCAGGCGGCCGCCGGCGAGCCTGCGGCCCGGCCCGTACGCGAGCAGCGGACCGGCCACGGCCGGCACGACGACCGCGAAGGCCGCCACGAAATACAGCACTACCACCGAACCGTCCCCATATTCCCGAGCGGTGTCCCGACCGCACGATTCCCTTGACCCCGCGGCGCGTCTAGTACGCGCCTGCGCCCCGCATGACGACCATCGCGGTCCGCATGAGAATGACCAGGTCGAAGGTGAGCGACCAGTTCTCCACGTACCGCAGGTCCAGCCGGATCGAGTCCTCCCAGGACAGATCCGACCGTCCGCTCACCTGCCACAACCCGGTCATCCCCGGCTTCACCATCAGCCGACGGCGCATGTCCTGCGGGTACTGCTCGACCTCGCTGGGCAGCGGCGGGCGCGGGCCCACCAGCGACATCTCGCCCAGCAGCACGTTGACCAGCTGCGGCAGCTCGTCGAGCGAGTACCGGCGCAGGTAGCGGCCGGTCCGGGTGACCCGCGGGTCGTCGCGGATCTTGAACAGCACCCCGGCGTGCTCGTTCTGCTCCCGCATCGCGGCGATCCGGGCCTCCGCGTCGGTGTGCATGGTCCGGAACTTGACCATCCGGAACAGCTCTCCCCCGCGGGCCACCCGGACCTGCCGGAAGAAAACGGGCCCGCCGGTATCCAGCTTGATGACCAGCGCGATCGCCAGGAAGACGGGGGCCAGCAGCACCAGCAGCAGCGCGGCGAACGAGACGTCGAAGACCGACTTGATCAGCCGCCGGCCGCCGGAGAGCCGGGGGTGCTCGATGTGCATCATCGGCAGCCCGTCGACCGGGCGCACCGTGATGCGGTCCCCCGCGGTGTCCACGAGCGACGACGAGACGATGAGGTCGATGTCGTCGCGCTCCAGCTCCCACGCGAGCCGGCGCAGCATCGCACCGTCGAGCTCCGGGCAGGACAGCACCATCACCGTGTCGGCACCGGCCGCCGCCGCCGAGTTGGCGGCCGCTCCCAGCGCCCCGAACACCGGCACGTCGACCGTCCGCGCCGCGTCGGCAAGCTGGCCGGCGGGCAGGCACGCGCCGATGACGTGCAGGCCGTGATGGCGGCGGCGGTGCAGCTGCCGGGTGATCTGCGCGACCGCCGGCGCGTGCCCGAGCACCAGCACCCGGTGCATGCAGGCGCCGCGGCGCCTGGCCCGGTGCAGGATCTTGCGCAGCACGAACCGCCCCGCCAGGGACAGCGCCGTGGTCAGCACCAGGGCGATGAGCAGGTAGCCGCGGGCCAGGTCGGCGTTGGCCACGTAGGACGCCAGCGCCATCGCCACGGTCAGGCGCACGCCGGCTCGGAGGACCCGTTGGTATTCCTCGCCGCCGACGAACAGGACCCGGCGCTCGTAGGCGTGCGTCAGCGCCAGCACGCCCACCCACACCGGCGGGACGAGCCCCGACAGGGCCAGATACCAGTCGGCGTAGGCCGCGCCCTGGAAGCGCAGCACGAAGGCGGCCAAGGTGGCCACCAGCGTCGCTCCGAAGTCGACCCCCAGGAGCAGCTTGACGTAGCGCGCCTCCCAGACCCAGCGGTCCGCGTGGCCACGCCCCCAGCCGCCGCCGAGATCCCCGTCGGCGACGTCCGGAGAATCTGCAATTTTGGGAATGTCCTGCGTATCGGCGTTTCCCGCCGTTCCCGTCGCTGTCACGACGCCTCTGCCTCCGGTGAGACCCCACGCCCACACGGCAATTCCGCGCACACCACTCTTTCCAGCCCCCCACACCCCTTGGCCCACGACAAACAAGCGCAAGGACGCCCGAGGGTGAACGCTAGACGAGGATCAGGTTAAAGCCGACCCCGCGTGTCGCAATCTTTACTCCGGCCTCCGCGGATTTTCGGATGTCGGTGCGGGCGGCATCCACCCTCAATTCGGGTGAACTCAGGTCCACATCGGACAAAGTATCAGCTGCACCGCGAGTAACGGAAGACTTGCCGCCCCAGCGGCCGTATGCCCGAATTTCACGCATTGGCGTCCGTGATTTGCCCAACCGGGTAATCTCCGGCGTCGCACGGTAACACGACCACCCCGCGGTGCGGTCACGGGGCAGCGGTGATCATCGATTCGTCCCATCTGTCCGTACTGGACAGACGGGCGGATCGGGAGGCACGCCCGTCGATCGGCGGCTTGACACCGCACCCCCGGGTGTGCCGTCAGATGATGCCGAGGGACATCGCCCTGGTCACGGCCGCCGTACGGTCGGCGACGTCGAGTTTCTGGAACGCGCGCAGCAGGTGCGTCTTCACCGTGGCCTCGGAGATGAAGAGCTCGCGGCCGATGTCCGCGTTGGTCAGACCGCGGGCGACCAGCCGCAGCACCTCCGCCTCGCGCTGCGACAGGCTCGGCGGCGCCGGGCTGCGGACCTGCCGGACCAGAGTGGAGGCGACGCTCGGCGCGAGCACGGTCTCACCCCGGGCGGCGGCCCGCACCGCGCCGGCCAGCTCCGCCGGCGACGCGTCCTTGAGCAGGTAGCCGCCGGCACCGGCCTCGATCGCGCGCAGGATGTCCCGGTCCGATTCGTACGTGGTCAGCACCATCACGCGTACGCCGGGAGCCTCGGCGAGGATCCGGGCCGTGGCCTCTACGCCGTCCCCGCCGGGCATGCGCAGGTCCATGAGCACGATGTCGGGGACGAGCTCGACCGCCTTCGCGACGCCCTCGATGCCCGAGGAGGCCTCACCCACCACCGTCAGATCAGGCTCGGCCTCCAGCATGCCGCGGAGCCCGTGCCGCACCACCGGGTGGTCGTCCACCAGCAGGATCCGGATCACGCCGGCACCTCCAGCTCGATCGTCGTACCGGTGCCCGGGACACTGCGCACCGCCAGCGTCCCGCCCACCTGGCCGGCGCGCGCCTGCATGCCCTCGAGCCCGAAACCGCGCGAGCGGCCGGGGGCGAAGCCGCAACCGTCGTCGCGCACCACCAGGCGCACGGACTCCTCACCGTACGCGAGCAGCACCCCCACCTCGTGGGCTCCCGCGTGCCGCCGTACGTTCGTCAGGGCCTCCTGGGCGGCCCGCAGCAGCACCACCTCGACCGCCGTCGGCAGCGGCCGTGGCTGCCCCGACGTGCGGAACGAGGCCGTCGCCCCGGTCTCCTCGGACATCCGCGCCGCCTGCCGGCGTACCGCATCCTGCAGGGACCCGGACCCCAGCGCGGACGGCGCGAGGGCCGCGACCAGGGCCCGCGACTCGGCCAGGTTCTCCCGGGCGGTACGCACGGCGAGCGCGAGCCGCTCGTCGGCGAGCGCCGGGTCCGCGGCCTGGAGCAGGGTGATGATGCTGGTGAAGCCCTGGGCCAGGGTGTCGTGGATCTCGCCGGCGAGCCGCGCCCGCTCGGCGGCCACCCCGGCCTCGTGGGACAGCCGAGCCACCTCCGCCCGGCTGTTCTCCAGCTCGGTGATGAGGTCGGCGCGTTCCTGGCTCTGCCGGATGACCCGGGTGATCCAGACGCCGAACAGGGACGAGAAGGCCGCCCCCATCACGAAGATCGGCCCGTCGTGGGCCAGGTGCCACCGGTCGTGATCGCCGCCGGCGACCCCGGTGACCACCGGCAGGGCGTTGGCGAGCACCACCGCGGCCAGTGCCCGGCGCAACGGCAGCACCAGGAAGACCACCGGGCAGATCGCGAAGAGCAGGTAGCTGACCGTGGAGTCGGCCAGCGTCCCGGCGGCGAAGACGGCGAGGGTGGCGGCGACGTACGCGACGCTCAGCCAGTCCTCCCGCCCGAGCCGGCGTCCCCACACCGCGTAGAGCAGGGCGACCACCGCGACGGCGGCGAGTGCGTACGGCCGGCCGGGCTGGTCCTGCGCCGCCACCGCAGCCGCCACCGCGGCCGCGACGACGGCGCAGAACACGTCCCAGAGGGACCGGTCACTCATGAGTCGCGGCGGTCGGTCCACCGGAACGTCGCCAGGCACAGCACCAATCCGATCACACACCAGGCACCCAGCACCAAGGCGGTCCGCCCCGGCTCCCAGGCACCGCCCGCCTCCAGCCCGGCCGCGGAGTCCGGCAGGAACACCGAGCGGAAGCCCTGCGCCATCCACTTGACCGGGAAGAACGACGCCACGGTGATCATCCAGCCGGGCAGCTGGGTGATCGGGTGGATGAAGACCCCGGAGACGAACTGGAGGGCGACCACGGGCACGTTGAGGACCGCTCCGGCCGTACGCGCGGAGCGCACCAGCGCACTCGCGGCGATGCCGAGCAGGCCGCAGGCGACGACGCTGAGCAGGAACATCCAGCCGAACGTGAGCCAGCGGCCGGCGTCCGACGGCAGCGGCACGTCGAAGATGAGCACCCCGACGGCCAGCAGCACGGCCACCTCGGCGGCGGCCAGCGCGCCGACGAGGATCAGCTTGCCGAGGAAGTACGCCGACGCGCTGACCGGTGTGCCCCGCAGCCGCTTGAGCGTCCCGTCCTCGCGGTCGGTTGCGATCCCCACACCCATCGTGATGAAGGCGGTCGACACGATCCCGTACGCGATCATGCTGGCGGAGAACACCCGGGCCGCGCTCACGCCGGGGTGGTCGTAGGAGTCGGCGAAGATCGTGCCGAAGAGCAGGAGCAACAGCGCCGGGAAGAAGAAGGTGAAGATCATGGCGGTGCGGTCGCGGACGAACTGCAGGATCTCCACGCCACCGCGTCGCCGGCCGATCGTGAGCGTACTGGTCATCGGTTCTCTCCGATCAGGCTGAGGTACGTGTCTTCGAGCGTCGGGCGGGTGACGGTGAGGGTGCTGAGATCGGCGCCCTCGGCCACGAGCCGCGTGACGAGAGCGGACGGATCGGCGGTGCGGGCCTCCTCGGACGCGCCCCACCGCACGACGGCCCCGGCGCCGGCCCGCCCGCCGAGCGTCGCGGGCGTCCCCTCGGCGACGACCACGCCGCCCACGACGACGGCGAGCCGGTCGGCCAGGGCCTCGGCCTCGTCCAGGTAGTGGGTGGTCAGCAGGATCGTGGTGCCCTCGCCGGCCAGCGCCCGGATCAGCTCCCAGAACCGGCGCCGCGCCTCGGGGTCGAACCCGGTCGTCGGCTCGTCCAGGAAGACGATCTCGGGGCGCCCGACGATCCCCAGCGCCACGTCCAGCCGCCGGCGCTGGCCGCCGGAGAGGGCGCCGACCCGGGCCCGCGCCCGGTCGCCGAGCCCGACCAGGTCGATGACCTCGGCGGGGCGGCGTGGATCCGGATAGAACCCGGCCACATGCCGGACGATCTCAGCGACGGTGAGGTCGGAGGCGTCGGAGGCCGACTGGAGCACGATGCCGATGCGGGCCCGCCAGCCCGGGGAGGGCCGCTGCGGGTCCTCGCCGAGGACGCGGACCTCGCCGCCGGTGCGGCGCCGGTGACCCTCGAGGATCTCCACGGTGGTGGTCTTGCCGGCGCCGTTCGGGCCGAGGAGGGCGAAGACCTCGCCCTCGGCGACGTCGAGGTCGACGCCCGCGACGGCGAGGTGGTCGCCATAGGTCTTGCGGAGCCCGCGTACGTGGATCGCTGTCATGGGAAAGAGCTTCGCGGGCGGGAGGGTGCCGGCGGGACGACCGGGCGAGGGTCAGCCGGTGTCCACCGATCGGTGGACGCCTACTCCCAGCGGAACGTGCGGGCGGCCGCGGTGAGGGCGACCGCGGCCCAGAGGGTGAGGCTCAGCCAGACGGCGCCGGGCACGGCCGAGCCGCCGGTCAGCGTGTCGCGCAGCGCTTCGGCGTGCGCGGCCAGGGGAAGCACGAAGTAGCCCGCCGTGCCGAGGTCCGGCGCGGCGAACATGATCCCACCGGCCGCCAGCATCAGCACGTAGATCAGGGTGGCCATGGCCGTCACCGTCTCCGGTCGCAGCAGGCTGGCGATGAGCAGGGCCAGCCCGCAGTACGCGGCGGTGGCCAGGACCGTCACGCCGATCGCCGGGAGGACCTGGGAAAGCTCCGGGCGCCATCCCGCGGCGACGCCGACCAGCGCCAGCGCCAGCACCTGGACGGCGACGAGGCACAGGACGGCCGCGGTCTTGGAGAAGAGCAGGCCGGGCCGGGTGAGCGGCGAGGCGCCGAGGCGCTTGAGCACGCCGTAGCTGCGCTCGTACCCGGTGGTGATGGCCTGTCCCGTGAACGCGGTGGACATGACGGTCAGCGCGAGGACGCCGGGGACGACGTAGCCCAGGCGGTCGTCGCCGGGCACGTTGGTCGCCTTCGTCAGCCCCGCGCCGAGCAGGACGAGCAGCGGTACGCCCATGGCCAGGACGACCGCCTCACCGCGCCGGGCGGTGAGGATCAGCTCCATCCGGACCTGCCGGCGCAGGATGGTCCGCATGGGGGCGCGGCCCGGGGCGGGGGCGAAGGTGCCGGTGCTCATCGGGTGACTCCCGCCGTCAGGGCCAGGTAGACGTCTTCCAGGGTGCGGCGCCGCGTGTTGACCGCGGTGACGTGGACGCCGGACTCGGCGAACCAGGCCAGCACCGCCGCGATCGACTCCGTGCCGAGGGCGCCCGCCACCGTGTACTCGCCCGGCGACTCCTCGGCGACCTTCGCGTCGAGGCGGGCGGCCAGGCCGGTGAGGGCGAGGCCGGGCTCCGCTCGTATCTGGAGGAGGTCGATGCCGGCCGCGGCCGTGAGCTCGGCCGGGGTGCCGGTGGCGGCCACCACGCCGCCGTCCATGATGACGACGTGATCGGCGAGGCTCTCCGCCTCGTCGAGCAGGTGGGTGGTGAGCAGCACGGTGACGCCGTCAGCGCGGAGGCTGTCGACGAGCTGCCAGGTGGTCTGCCGGGCGCCGACGTCCATGCCGGCGGTGGGCTCGTCGAGGAACACCAGCTCCGGCCGGCCCACCAGCGCCACCGCGAGGGACAGCCGCTGCTGCTCCCCGCCGGAGAGGCGACGGAAGGTGGTCTTGGCGAACTTCCGCAGGCCGAGGCGGTCGAGCAGCATGTCCACATCGAGCGGATGGGCCGCGTACGAGGCGAACAGCCGCAGGATCTCCCCCGCCGTGGCCCACGGGTAGAGGCCGCCGGACTGGAGCATGATCCCCAGCCGGGGCATGAGCGCGTCGTGGTCGGCGATCGGGTCGAGCCCCAGCACCCGGACGGAGCCGCCGTCCGGCCCGCGGAACCCCTCACACACCTGCAACAGGCTGGTCTTGCCCGCCCCGTTGTCGCCCAGCAGGGCCAGAATCGAGCCGCGCGGCACGGTCAGCGACACCCCGTCGACGGCGGTGACGGCGCCGTACCTGACGACGACGTCCTGCACTTCGACGGCGGCCTCGACCATGCCGAAACTGTACTGGCCGAGCCGCTGTGACCTGCGTCCTGCTACGCTCACCCTTCTGGGAGCGCTCCCAAGCGCCCCGGGATCGCGGGGGCAGGCCGTCGGCCCGGACCGGTTCCCCCCGGAGCCTGCATCGTCACGCAGGCGACCGGGCCGTCGCTGCCACCCCGCGGCGCCTGGGTAGGGTGCTGGCCATGACGGGCTCGGTGACCGCGGTGGAGATCTTCACGGACGGCGCCTGCGTGCCGAACCCCGGACCCGGCGGCTGGGGCGCCGTGCTGCGCTGGGGCACCGCCGAGAAGGACCTCTGCGGCGGCGAGGCCACCCCGACCACCAACAACCGGATGGAGCTCATGGCGCCGATCCGGGCCCTCGAAAGCCTGACCCGCGCGCCCCTCTCCGTCCTGCTCTACACCGACAGCATCTACGTGCGTGACGGCATCACGAAGTGGCTGCCCCGGTGGAAGGCGAACGGCTGGCAGACCTCGGCGAAGCAGCCGGTCAAGAACGTGGACCTCTGGCAGCGCCTCGAGGCCGCGGTACGCCGCCACGACGTGCAGTGGCACTGGGTGAAGGGCCACGCCGGGCACCCGGAGAACGAGCGGGCCGACCGTCTCGCCGCCCGGGGCCTGCAGGAGGCCTTGGCCGCCCGCTGACCACCGTCAGGGCGCGCCCGGGTCCAGGGCCTGGAGGATCTGCAGGAAGAGCCGCCTGTCCGCCGCCGGCAGGTCGCTCATCAGGCGGTCCTCCTCGGCGCGGATCGCCCCACGGACCGCGGCGTGCAGCTCGCGTCCCGCCGCGGTCAGGCGCAGCAGCCGGACGCGCCGGTCCGCCGGGTCAGGTTCGCGCTCGATCAGGCCCCGCTCCTGGAGGTCGTCGAGGTCCGCGATGATCCGCGTCTTGTCCGCGCCGATCGCCCGGGCCAGCGCCGCCTGGGTACGCATCGGCTCCTCCGCCAGCGCGCTCAGGACGATGTATCCCCACATCGACACCCCGTGCGCTTCCAGCACCGGGCGTTCGGCCGCCACGAGGGCACGCGAGAGCCGCACCATCATCGCGGCGAGGTCGGGGCGGTCGGGCACGGCGGGGACGATACCGCTTGACTTACCGTACGCGGAGGCAGATCGTAAGCTCATGCGTACCATTGATCTGCGACCCTTCGACGCCCGCGCGGTCCGGGCGACCGTGACCGTCGTCGCTCAGGTCTCGGCGGCCGACCTTTCGTTGCCCACGCCGTGCTCGGCATGGGACCTCGGCGCGCTGCTCGCCCACATGACCGCCCAGCACCGGGGCTTCGCGGCGGCGGCCGAGGGCAACGGCCGCGACCGGAAGATCTGGGTGCCGGGGCCGCCCGACCTCTCGGTGTACGCGGCCGCCGCCGAGGCCGTGATCAGCGCCTTCGCAGCACCCGGCAGCCTCGACGCCCCGTTCGACCTGCCCGAGATCGGTCCGCGCCCGATACCGGGGCACACGGCGATCGGTTTCCACTTCATCGACTACGTGGTGCACGGCTGGGACGTCGCCCGCACGATCGGCGTGCCGTACGAGCTGGACGACGACCTCCTCGCCGCGGCCCTCCCGATCGCGCAGGCAGTGCCCGGCGGTCAAGCCCGCCTCGCGCCCGGTGCCGCCTTCGCACCCGGCCTCCCGGACCCGGGCAGCGGGCCGCTCGACCGCATCCTCACCCTGCTCGGACGGCGTCCCCGCTAACGTTCCACCATGGCCCCTTCGAACGGCGCCCCGCCCATGCGCTACGGCGTGATCCTTCCCGGCGGCACGGCCCCGGAGCAGCTCGACCAGGCCGTCCTCGCGGAACGCTCGGGCTGGGACGGCGTCTTCGTCTGGGAGGCGGCGTCCGGGGTGGACGCCTGGGGCCTCCTCGCCGCCGTCGCCGCGCGGACGACGCGGATCCGGCTCGGCACCATGCTGACGCCGCTCCCGTGGCGGCGGCCCTGGAAGGTGGCGAGCCAGGTGGCCACCGTCGACCAGCTCTCCGGCGGCCGGGCCGTGCTGGGCATCGGCGTCGGCGCCCTGACCACCGACCTGCCGGAGACCGGGGAGGTCACCGATCTGCGGCAGCGCGCCGCGATGATGGACGACGCCATCGACCTGATGCGTACGGTGTGGGCCGGCGGCACGAGCCACCACGGGCCCCACTACGACTACCGGGTGGACCGCGACGACCTGGCCGAGGTGGGCCGGCCGGTGCAGGAGCGCATTCCGATCTGGGTGGTGGCGGTCTGGCCCCGCCCGAAGTCACTGCGCCGGGTGCTCAAGTGCGACGGCGTCATCCCCGGTCACGGCGGCGGCCCCGAGGAGATGCGGGCGATGCGGGCGTGGTTGACCGAGCGCGGCGCGCCATCCGGCCTGGACATCCTCGCCGAGGGTGAGACGCCGGCCGGCGACCCGGCCGCGGCGTGGGAGCACGTCGAACCCTGGGCGGAGGCGGGCTGCACCTGGTGGATGGAGACCAGGTGGGAGATGCCCCATCACACGCCGGAACGCATGCGGGAGATCCGCCACCGGATCGAGGCCGGCCCGCCACGACGACCCGCATAGCCCGGCGGCCTCGTCGCACGGACGGAGTGGCCCGGCGTCCCGGCCGCGAGGACGATGAGGACCATGCCGCACATCGAGCTTCCCGACCTGCCCGGCATCGTCGGCCCGCTGGCTCGCTACCCGCACACCGGCGGGCCCCTGAACGACCTGGCCGAGGCCCTGCTCCGGGCGCCGTCCCCGCTGACCCCGGGCGAGCGGGAGACCATCGCCGCCCACGTCTCCCGGGGCAACCAGTGCACTTTCTGCACCGGAAGCCACGCCGCGGTCGCGCACCTTCTCCTCGAGGACGAGGGGCGGACGCCGGCCACCGTCGAGAGCGACCCGAAGATGCAAGCGCTGCTCGCCATCGCGGACAAGGTGCGTGTGGACGGCCGCACCGTCACGGCCGCCGACGTCGAGGCCGCGCGGAAGCAGGGCGCCGACGACCGCACCATCCATGACACCGTGCTGATCGCGGCCGCGTTCTGCATGTACAACCGCTACGTCGACGGGCTCGCGACGGTCGCACCGCAGCGTCCGGAGGCCTACGAGGAGCAGGGCCGGCACCTGGCGAAGGACGGCTACCGCCTGATCAGTCCGGCCTGAGCACAGCGGGCCGGTCGGGCAGGCCGGCCACATATGCGGCCGCCACGCGTTTCGGGACGACCATGCGCCACGCGTCGGTGACGAGCTCCTCCATCTCCTCCGGGTCGAGGGCCGACATCCGGGCCTGCACCCACTGGAACCGCATGTCGGATTCGCCCGGCAGGTGGAAGACGTCCGGCCGCGCCTCGACCAGCCCCTGGCGTTCCACCTTGGGAAATCCGAAGCCCATCACCGTCTCGTCCCGGGAGAACGCCACGTAGACGATCTTCCCCACCCGGAACTTCACCCTGTCCCGGATCAGATGCTCCGTCGTCCTGGGCAGCCGGAGCGCCACCGCCCTCACCTGTTCGACCGTCACCATGCCCGGGACGCTAACGCGGGGGTATGACACTCACTCCGTCAGGACGAGCGGGGGCGCGGCACCGAGGGCAGCCTCGTCGTCTGCTGCTCACTCTCGTCGGCCGCCTCGATGTCGCGGACCTTGGCCCGGGCGACGCGGTCGGGCGTGAGGCGATACGTGGGCCCCTGCACCAGCTCGTCCGGCACGAGATGGCGCCCGCCACCCGGCGCAACCTCGCCACCCGGCACCACCTCCCCGCCGGGCACGACCTCGCCGCCCGGCACCACCGGCGTCGTCGTGATCACGGCCGACGTGACGGCCGCCGTACCGCGGACCGCGCGGCGGGGCCCGATCAACCGGGCCGCCATGCTGAACACGCTGCGGGTGGCGGTGTCGTAGCCGTCCCGGTACGCCTCGTCGCGGTCCAGACCGGTCCGGTACCACTGGTGCAGGCGGCCCGCCGCGTACCCGGCACAGGCGGTGAACGAGGCGAGGAGCGTGATCAGGAGGGCGTCGTTTGCCGGGGCGGTCATGAACATGATTCTCGCCAAGGGCATCGACCAGGAGCTATAGCCCGATTGGCGTACCCCGTTCGGTCGACAAGTGCGCCGAATGTGGCGCATCCCGCTGTCAGGGCGACTCGGGCGTTTCCGTCCGCCGCGCCCGCGCCCGGCGCTTGCCCTCGTGCATGGCCGCGACCCGGGCGACCGGGATCGTGTGCCCCTCCTCGACCAGCCCGGCGTCGAGCTTCTGCGGGGCGGGCATCGCCGACGCCCACGGGTCCCCGTCTCCGAGCAGGCCGGGCGCGGTGTGCACGGTGAAGTCCGCGGGCGTGACCCCGTCGAGCTCGTCCCACGCCACCGGGAAGGACACCGGCACCCCGGGCCGTACCCGCGGGCTGTACGCGGCCACCACGCTGGCCCCGCCGGACCGGGTGGCGTCGAGGAAGACCTTGCCGTGGCGGTCCTCACGGATGAACGCGGTCGTGGCCAGGGCCGGGTCGAGCCGTTCGGCGCGGGCCGCCACCGCCCGGGTCGCCGCGGCCACGTCCCAGGTGGCGGCGGTGCCGTCGAGGGGAACGAAGACGTGCACGCCCTTGGACCCGCTCGTCTTCACCGCGCCGTCCATCCCGGCGTCGGCGAGGGCCTGCCGGACCAGCCGGGCGGCCTGCACCGCCAGCGTGAAGGCGCCGCCCTCCGGCGGGTCGAGGTCCATGATGAGGTGGGTCGGGTGGTCGTGGTCGGTGGTCGTCATGAGCGTCGGGTGGTATTCGACCGCGCGCTGGTTGGCGAACCACAGCAGGGTTCTGCGGTCGTTGCAGAGGGCGTACAGGACCTCGCGGTGGGACGCCTCGGCCCAGACCTTGGTGCGGGGCACCCACTCGGGCGTGTACTTCGGCAGGTTCTTCTGCATGAACTTGTCCTGGCCACGCAGCACGCGCACCACCGACAGGGGCCGGTCGCGCAGCACCGGGACGATCCGGTCGCGGACCGCGTCGAGGTAGTCCACCAGGTCGCGCTTGGTCGCGCCGGCGCCGGGAAAGAGCTCCTGGTCGAGGTTGGTCAGGGGTACGCCGTCGCGTTCTTCCTTCTCCGCCGCCATGGCCTCATCCTGCCCGCACCATGCTGATCGCGGGAAGCACCATGACCAGGGTCAGCACGGCGTAACACCCACCGGTGAAATACAGGGCGCTGCGGGTGGCGATGACCGCGCCGACGAACGGGAGCACCACCGCGAGCAGGGCGGCGAGGAACAGCGTGCCGGGCTGCGGCTCGGCGCCCAGGAGCCCCCAACCGAGCAGGAACGGCACGGACACGAGCCAGAGCAGCGTGACGAGCAGGATGTGCAGCGCGGCCTCGGCGCGCCGGGCCGCGGCCCGCCGGTCCTCCCGGACCTCCTGCGCGGTCCGATGCACCATGTTCCCGCGGGTCAGGGGCGACCGCTCGATCTCCAGCGTCACGAGAAGCACTCTAGGGGAGGCGGCGCGCCGTCGCCCGTCGAGCGGTCACTCCTCCGGGGCGGCCGGGGGTCGCTCTCCGCTGCCGCGGGCGATCAGAGTCGTGCCGATCGTCACCGTCCGCGCCGGTCCGGCGAAACCACTGATCCGCTCGTACGCGAGCCGCGCGGCCTCCCGGCCCATGGCGACCGGGTCGTGGGCGACCACCGTCGTGCCGATCACGTCGGCCAGGTCGAAGTCGTCGAAGCCGATGAGGGCGGGGGCGCCGGGGCGCCCGCGCAGCGCCCGCAGCGCGCCGGTCGTGAGCCGGTTGTTCGTGGTGAACAGCGCGGTCGGGGCGGGGTCGAGCGCGAGCAGCTCGCGCACGGTCTCTTCGGCCCGGCCCACGTCGTGCACGTCGGTCCGCAGGTACGGCCGCCACTCGTCGTTCCCGCCCGCCGCCATCGCCTGGACGAACCCGTCGTAGCGGTCGCGCTGCGGCGCCATCCGGGCCAGGTCGGTGACGAGGGCGATGCGCCGGTGGCCGCCGGCGAGCAGATGCGCGCCCGCGGCACGGGCGCCGCCCGCGTTGTCGATGAGCACGGCGTCGGCCGCCGGGCCGTCCGGCGGCCGGTCCAGGAAGACGAACGGGACCCCGTGGTTGGCCTCGGCCGCCAGGTATTCGTGGCGGTCGCCGCTCGGCACCACGAGCAGGGCGCGGACCCGCCGCTGCAGGAACGCGTCGACCAGGGCCCGTTCGAGTTCGGCGTCCTCGTCGTTGTTGGCGGTCAGCAGCTGGAGCCCGTGCTGGCGCAACTCACGCTCGATGCCGCTGGCGACGGCGCTGTAGAACGGGTTGGTCAGGTCCCCGCTGATCAGGCCGACGAGCGCCGAGGTGGCACCGCGGCGCAGCTCCCGCGCGATGCCGTTGAGCCGGTAGCCGAGCACGTCCGCCGCCTCGCGGACACGCCGGCCGGTGGCCTCGGCGACGTTGGGCTCGTCGTTGAGCGCCCGCGACGCGGTCTTGAGGCTCACGCCGGCCATCGCGGCGACCTGGGTCAACGTGGGACGGCGCAGGTTCGCCCCGTCGACAGCGGCGTCGGCGGACCGGGATGCGGACATCGTGCTCCGAGTTCTGCAGAGGTGAAGGACAAAAGTATGACATCGATGTCGGATCGGGCTCACGCCGCGGCGACCGTTTGACCTTCACCCTGGGTGAAGCCCCAAGCTACGTAACCATGTTGACCATCGGCGCCTTCGCGCGTGCCGCCCGGTTGTCGCCGAAGGCGTTACGGCTCTACGACGAGCTGGGGCTGCTGCGCCCGGCGGCCGTTGACGCCGACTCGGGCTACCGCTACTACGACCCGGGCCAGCTCGGCCGGGCCCGCCTGGTCGCCTGGCTGCGCCGCCTCGGCATGCCGCTGGACCGCATCCGCTCGACCTGCGAGCTGTCCGGCGCGGCCGCGGCGAAGGCGGTCACGGCGTACATGGCGGAGCTCGAGGCGGAACTCGAGGCCCGCGGCCGGCTCGCCGGATTCCTCACCGACTACCTCACCGGAAAGGGGACACCCATGTCCGAGCACGCACCCGCCCTGGGTTTGCGATTCGCCGCGCGGTCCGCGATCGGCAAGGTCCGCGAGACAGACCAGGACTTCGCGTACGCCGGAAGCACCCTGCTCGCCGTCGCGGATGGCGCCGGGCCGGGCGGTGACCGCGCCGCGGCCGCGGCCGTGGAGGTCTTCCGCGGGCTGACGGGCGGCACCGACCTGCTCCGCCCTCTGGAAGGCGGCACCGATCTGCTTCGCGCGCTGGAAGGTGGTGTCCGTGACGCGGAGCGAGCCGTGCGGGCGCTGCCTTCCGCGGGCGAGGAGCGCCCGATCACCACCCTGACCGCCCTGGTGTGGTCGGGTTCGCGGATCGGTGTGGCGCACGTCGGCGACAGCCGGGCGTACCTGCTGCGGGGCGGCGAGCTGTCCCGCCTCACCGACGACCACACGTACGTGCAGCAGCTGGTCGATGCCGGCGAGCTCGCCGCCGCGGACCTGCCGGCGCATCCCCAGCGGCCGCTCCTGGTCCGGGCGCTGGGCGCCGGCGGCGAGGCGGACCTCTCGCTGCGGACGGCACTGCCGGGCGACCGGTACCTGCTCTGCACGGACGGTGTGTGGACCACCGTGCCCGACCTAGCCGGGGCGCTGCGTGCGGGAGCGGATCCGGAGGCGACGGTGACCCGGCTGGTCGACGAGGCGTACGCCGCCGGCGCCCCCGACAACGTGGCCTGCGTGGTCGCCGACGTCGTGCCGGTGTGATTCCCGCGGCCCATCAGGCAGCATGGGCGCATGGTTCCCCGGTGGAGTGTGATCGGCGCGCCGTCGAGTGCCGGCGCGCACACGCCCGGTGTGGAGCGGGCCCCCGCGGCGTTGCGCGCGGCGGGCCTGCTGTCCGCGCTCGACGACCGCGGCCTGCTGGTGCACGATCTCGGCGACGTACCGGGGTTCCGCTGGCGTCCCGACCCGTCACGCCCCACGGCGCAGAACGCCGCCGCAGTGGCCCGGGTGGCGACCGACGTGGCCAAGGTCGTCGCGGCGGCGCCGGGCGTCCCGCTGGTGCTCGGCGGCGACTGCACCGTCACGCTGGGCCTCGTGGCGGCCACCGGGAGCCCGGCCCTGATCTACATCGCCGGCGGCCCGGACCTCCACACCCCCGACACCCGCCCGCACGGCAACCTCGACGCGATGGTCCTGGCCCACCTGGTCGGGCTGCCGGGCTGCGACCCGCTGGTGGCGTCGATCGCCTCGCTGCCACCCCAGCGCGTGGTCGCGTACGGCTTCGACCTGCCGCCGGGCGACCCGCAGCGGATCCTGGTGGACCGCCTGCCCATGACGTACGTGCCGGGCAACGAGGTCCGTACCGGCCCGGCGAAGGCGGCGGCCCGGGCCCGGTTCACCGCGGAGGCCCTGGCGCCGAGCTTCGTGGTGCACGTCGACGTCGACGTGCTGGCGTTCGCGCAAGCGCCGTTCGCCGACGTGCCGGAGCCGGCGGGGCTGACCCTCCAGGAACTGGTGGAGACCCTGTCGGTACTGGTGGCCAGCCCCCAGTTCGCCGGCATGACGCTGACCGAGGTGAACCCCGACCACGTCCCGCCGGAGGTCGGCCTCACGCCGCTCGTGGACGCCGTCGCCACGGCCCTCGGTTAGGCGCCGGCGTACACCGATCGGCGTAGTCCCGTACCCGGAAAGAGCAGACGGCAGAGACGCCTGCGGGACGACGCGCAACGGCCTTGTCCGCGCCTAGCTTGCGAGGCATGCGAACTCTTGTCGTGATGCTGCGCCTGGCCACCGCCACGGCGCTCGGCCTGCTCGCCCTGCTCACCGTCGCCCGGCTCGGCGTGCTGACCGGTCCGTGCCTCGGCATCGACCCCTGTGAGACGCTCCCCTCGACGGGCGCCCGCATCATGCTGTGGACGGCCGCGGGCTGGCTCACCTTCGCCGCCCTGCGGCTCGGCGGCGCGGCGCGGGCCGCGACGGGTGGGAGGTGAACGTCGTGCGCGGATCCATGCTGTGGCTTGCCGCCGGGCTCACCCTGATCGGGGTGCCGGCCGGCCTGGCCCTCACCGGCGGGAACGTCGACACCGCGGTGACCGGGGCGCTGGCCTGGACCCTGGCGTTGCTGACGCTGCTGCTCCGGCGGTGGCCGGTGACGGTGCTCATCGTCTCGGTCTGCTGGGTCGCCCGCCCTGCGAGGCGCGGACCTCATCGGGGCGGGCTGGGTGTGGCCGGCGACCGCCGCCTTCGTCGCGGTCGTACTGGCCGGGCGGGTGCGCACGGCCGTCGTCACCGGCACGCTGGTCCTCTGGTACGGCTTCATCTGGGACTACTTCGTCGAGACGTCCACATTCGACCACGCGATCGGCCGGGTCGGCGGCGAAGCGTTGTGGCTGGCGGCGGTGGTGGGGCTGGCGCACGCGTACCGCAGCACCCGCCGCTGGCAGGACGAGGTCGCCGCACGGCTGCGCCAGTCACTCGAACAGCAGGAACTCGAGGCCCGCCGGCGCCGCGCGGAGGAGCGCGTCGACATCGCCCGGGACCTGCACGACGTCGTGTCGCACACACTCGCCGTGGTGGGCGTGCACCTCAACGTGGCGCTGGACGCGTTCGACGAGGAGCCGGACGAGGCGCGGGACGCCGTACGCCTCGCCCAGGACGTACGGGGACGCGCGATGACCGACCTCCGGGCGCTGGTGGACGTGCTGCGCTTCGACGGCGGGGAGCCGGCGCCTGGTTTGGACCGCATTGACGACCTGGTGGGACGGGTACGCTCCGCCGGCATCGACGTCCGCCTCACGGAACACGGCGACCGGGTCTCGGTGCCGGCACCGGTGGCGACGGCCGTCCACCGGGTCGTCCAGGAGGCGTTGACCAACACCGTCCGCCATTCAGGGGCCACGCAGGTGGCCGTGATGCTGAGGTACGGGGCGGGTGAGGTGGTGGTGGAGGTCGTGGATGACGGCAGGGGCGGGGAGGCTACGGAGGGGCACGGCATCGTGGGCATGCGGGAACGGGTGACCGCGCTCGGGGGAACCCTGTCCGCCGGCCCTCTCTCCACCGGTCCTCTCTCCGCCAGCCCTTTGTCCGCCGACACCCCGTCCGCCAGCCCCCTCTCCACCGGCCCGCTGTCCGCCGACACCCCGTCCGCCAGCCCCCTCTCCGCCGACACCCTCTCCGCCGGCCTCCTGACCGACGGCTCTCTGGCCGACGGCCTCGAGGCGCGCGGCGGGTTTGCGGTCCGCGCGACGATCCCGGTGGCGGCCCGGCCGTGACCGTCTCCGTCCTGCTCGCCGACG
Source organism: Actinoplanes sp. NPDC051475 (assembly GCF_040689425.1). Lineage (NCBI taxonomy): Bacteria > Bacillati > Actinomycetota > Actinomycetes > Micromonosporales > Micromonosporaceae > Actinoplanes > Actinoplanes sp. NPDC051475. The sequence goes on along the minus strand of NZ_JBFAZZ010000013.1, from coordinate 67,963 downwards.
ACCAGCACCTGGTCCGTGCCGGGTTCCGCAGCCTGCTGAAGCGGGACAAGGGCATCGTGGTGGCGGGGGAGGCGGCCACCGGCGACGAGGCGGTCCGCACGGCCCGCGCCCTGCGGCCGGACGTGGTGCTGATGGACATCCGCATGCCCGGGCTGGACGGCATCGAGGCCACCCGGCGGATCGTGGCCGATCCGCAGCTGCCGCATTGCCGGGTGGTCATCCTATTGCCGGGTGGTCATCCTGACCACGTTCGAGACCGACGAGTACGTGTTCGCCGCGCTGGCCGCCGGAGCGAGCGGCTTCCTCACCAAGGAGGTCGAGCCGGAAGGCCTGCGGCACGCCGTCCGCGTCGTCGCCGCCGGGGAGGCGCTGCTCTCCCCCAGCGTCACCCGGCGCGTGGTGACCCGGTTCGCGCACCGCCCGGCGCCGGCACCCGCCGGCGGGGAGCGCCTGGCCGTGCTGACCGCTCGGGAGCGGGAGATCGTCCGGCTGGTCGCCACCGGCCTGTCGAACGAGGACATCGCCCGGACGCTGGTGATCAGCCCGCTGACGGCCAAGACGCACATCACCCGGGCGATCGCGAAGCTCGGCGTCCGGGACCGGATCCAGCTGGTGATCGTCGCGTACGAGGAGGGCCTGGTCGGGCGCTGACCCGCACCGGCAGGTCGCAATCCCTCGACCATCGGACCCAGCCCGTGTCGCGTGCCACCCGATCCTGGGGGCGATCCGGCCCCGCCTCGGCGGCCCGCGGCACGGCGCACGGCGGCCTGATGGCCGGCGAGACGGCGGGCCGATGGACGAACTCGGGCCGAAGGCGGCGAAGCGGGACGGCGGACGACGGCGCACGGCACGGCCAGACGGCGGCACAGCGGAGCGGGGCGGAGCGGGGCGGCACGAAGTCGGGGTGGACGCCCTCGTAGGGCTGCGCCTCGGGGAAGGGGGCGGCCGAGCGGGGCGGAGACGCGGCGGAGAGGCGGCGAATGACATCGATGTCAGGGAAGCCTTGCGGATCGATGCAGTTGCACGTGACGATGTGTCGCGGATGTTCCGAGCCCACTTCCCCCACCCTGCGAAGGAGACGGCATGCACCGGCCACGATGGGGTGTCGCCCTGTTATCCGTGAGCCTGATAGCGGCGGCCGCGGCCGTCGCCACAGGCGGCGCGGCCCAAGCGGCGGCCGCCGCCTCGTTCCGGTCGTCCTTCGAGGCCGACGACCCGCAGCCGGCCTGGACCGACTCGGTGGAGGGCGACCGCACCAGCGGCGTCGACGGCACCGTGGTCGTCGGCATGCCGGGCAGCTTGCGCCAGCACGTCACCGCGATCGCGGCGAACGCCGAGCCGAATCCCAACGAGGGGGTGACCAACCTCAACGACGGTGACGCTGCCACGAAGTGGCTCGTCGACACCCCGACCAGCTGGGCCCGCTACACCCTCGACGCCCCTGCCACGGTGGTGAAGTACGCCCTCACCTCCGCCAACGACGCCCCCGAGCGGGATCCGCGGGACTGGACGCTGGAGGGTTCTGCCGACGGCACGGACTGGACCACGGTCGACACGCAGACCGGGCAGACGTTCGATCAGCGGTTCCAGACGAAGACCTACACGGTGGCGCACCCGGCGTCGTTCCCGATCTATCGCCTGAGCATCAGCGGCCACCCGTCGGGCAACCTCACCCAGCTCGCGGACCTCGAGCTCGCCGACGCCAACGTCACCACGCCGCCCGCCGGGCCCATGCAGAGCCGGGTCGGCAACGGTCCGGCCAGCTCCCCCACGGCCAAGGCGGGCGTGGGCTACACCGGGCTCAAGGCGTTCCAGATCGCCGGGCGGCACACCGCCGAGGGCCACGGGTACTCGTACAACAAAGTCTTCGACGTCGACGTGGCGGTCACCGGGGACACCGAGCTGTCGTACCTGGTGCTGCCCGAGTTCAACCGCGACGACCTGAGCAACCCGGCCACGTACACGGCGGTGGACCTGGCGTTCACCGACGGCACGTACCTGTCGGATCTCAAGGCCGTGGACCAGCACGGCGTGGTGGTCAGCCCCGCAGCGCAGGGCGCATCGAAGACGCTTTACACCGCGCAGTGGAACAAGCGGACCGCGCGGATCGGCGCTGTCGCCGAGGGCAAGACCATCGACCGGATCCTGGTCGGCTACGACAAGCCGGGCGGCCCGACGAGCTTCCGCGCCTGGTTCGACGACATCACCATCGCTCCGGTGGCGCCCGCGCGACCCAAGGCCCACCTCTCCGACTACGCCGAGACGCGGCGCGGCACCCAGTCCTCGAGCGAGTTCTCCCGCGGCAACAACTACCCGGCGACCGCGGTGCCGCACGGCTTCAACTTCTGGACCCCGGTGACCAACGCCGGCTCCACGTCGTGGCTGTACGAATACCACCGGCAGAACAACGCGGCCAACCGCCCGGCGCTGCAGGCGTTCTCGACGAGCCACGAGCCCAGTCCGTGGATGGGTGACCGGCAGACGTTCCAGGTCATGCCCTCCGCCGCCACCGGCACGCCCGACGCCAACCGCGCCAACAGGGCGCTCGCCTTCGGGCACGAGAACGAGATCGCGAAGCCGTACTACTACGGCGTCACGTTCGACAACGGCATCAAGACGGAGCTCGCGCCCACCGATCACGCGGCGCTGTTCCATTTCACGTTCACCGGGGACAGCTCGAACCTCGTCTTCGACAACGTCGACAGCCGGTCGGGCCTGACCATCGACGCAGCCACCCGTACGATCACCGGCTGGTCGGACATCAACAGCGGCGGGCTCTCCGCCGGCTGGACCCGGATGTTCCTCTACGCCACCATCGACGCCCCGATCAGCGCGAGCGGCATGCTGCCCACCGGCAACCGCCCGTCGACCGGATACGTCAAGGTCGACACCGCGCAGGACAAGACGGTGACGCTGCGCATGGCGACGTCGCTGATCAGCGTCGACCAGGCCAAGCACAACCTCGACCTGGAGCTGCCCGGCGACGCCACCCTCGCGTCGGTCCGGGACAAGGCGCAGGCCGCCTGGGACGCCAAGCTGGGCACGGTCGAGGTGGAGGGCGCGTCCGAGGACCAGCTCGTCACTCTCTACTCCAACATGTACCGGCTGTTCCTCTACCCCAACTCGGCCTACGAGAACACCGGCACCGCAGAGAACCCCGCCTACAAGCACACCGTCCAGTCGGCCGTCACCAGCCCGCCCAGCTCGCCGACGGAGACCGGCGCGCCGGTCAAGGACGGCAAGGTGTACGTCAACAACGGCTTCTGGGACACCTACCGCACCACGTGGCCGGCGTACTCGCTGCTGACCCCGGACGCGGCCGGTGAGATGGTCAACGGCTTCGTCCAGCAGTACAAGGACGGCGGCTGGATCTCCCGGTGGTCGTCGCCCGGGTACGCCAACCTGATGGTGGGCACCAGCTCCGACGTCGCGTTCGCCGACGCGTACCTGAAGGGCGTACCGGACATCGACGCCGAGTCGGCCTACCAGGCCGCGGTGAAGAACGCGACCGTGACCCCGCCGAACCAGAACGTGGGCCGCAAGGGCCTGGCGACGTCGATCTTCAAGGGCTACACCCCGAGCGACGTCACCGGCGAGGCCATGTCGTGGGCCATGGACGGCTACATCAACGACTTCGGCATCGCCAACATGGCCGCGGCGCTGGCGAAGAAGGGCGGACCCAAAGCGGAGGAGTACGCCGAGCAGGCCGAGTACTTCCGCAACCGGGCCCTGAACTACGTGAACATGTTCGACCCGTCGGTGGACTTCTTCCAGGGCAAGGACTCCGCCGGCAACTGGCGCAACCCGCCGTCGGCCTACGACCCGCGGGTCTGGGGTTACGACTACACCGAGACCGACGGCTGGAACATGGCGTTCCACGTGCCGCAGGACGGTCAGGGCCTGGCCAACCTCTACGGCGGCAAGGACAAGCTCGCGAAGAAGCTCGACACGTTCTTCGCCACGCCGGAGACGGCCGGCTTCCCCGGCTCGTACGGCGGCACGATCCACGAGATGCTCGAGGCCCGCGACGTCCGGATGGGTCAGTGGGGCTTCAGCAACCAGCCGTCGCACCACATCCCCTACATGTACGACTACGCGGGTCAGCCGGCCAAGGCCCAGAAGATCGTCCGCGAGGCGCTGTCCCGGCTCTACCTGGGCAGCGAGATCGGGCAGGGCTACCCCGGCGACGAGGACAACGGCGAGATGAGCGCCTGGTACGTCTTCAGCTCGCTCGGCTTCTACCCGTTGCAGATGGGAAGCCCGGCCTACGCGATCGGGTCCCCGCTCTTCACCAAGGCGACGATCAACCTGCCCGGCGGCAAGAAGATCGTGATCAACGCCCCGGGCAACAGCGCGAAGAACGTCTACGTGCAGTCGCTGAAGGTCAACGGGAAGGCCTACACGTCGACGTCGCTGCCGCACTCGCTGCTCGCCGGCGGCGCGGTCCTGGACTTCGCCATGGGTCCGGAACCGTCCTCCTGGGGCACGAGTGCCGACGCGGCACCGCCGTCGATCACCACCGGTGACGCGGTGCCGAGCCCGCTGCGGGATCTGACCGGCCCGGGCAAGGGCACGGCGTCCGACCCGGCGCTGGTCGACGACACCTCCAACACCCGCGCGCCCGCGTCGTCGTGGCACTACCAGTTCGCGAGCGGCGGCGAGCAGGCCGACTACTACACCCTCACCTCGGGTGCGGTGGCCGGCGACCCGAAAGCGTGGAAGCTCTCCGGCTCCTACGACGGCACGACCTGGACGACGATCGACGAGCGCACGAACCAGACGTTCGACTGGCGACTGCAGACGAAGCCTTACAAGATCGCCAAGCCGGGCCGCTATGCGCACTACAAGCTGGACGTCACGGCGAACACCGGCGAGGCGAGCACCACGCTGGCCGAGATCGAACTGCTCGGCAAGCCGGCCCCGGCCTGCACCACCACGATCGCCGACAAGGTGGTCGGCGCGGTCTCGGTGAAGTCGGGCGTCACCTGCATCAAGGAGGGGGCGACCGTGACCGGCCTGGTGACGGTCTCCAAGGGCGCCTCGCTCTATGTCTCCGGGGCGACCCTGCGCGCGGCGGTCACCGCGACCGGCGCGGGCACGGTGTCGCTGCTGCACGCCACGGTCAACGGCCCGGTCACGGTGACCGGCTCGGGCCCGGTCCTGCTGGAGGGGTCCACCATCAAGGGCCCTGTGACGCTGCTGAACAACCGCACGGCGACCGTCGTGGCGGCCGACACAGTGAACGGTCCGCTCACCTGCTCCGGCAACCAGCCGGCGCCGGTGAACAACGGACTGCACACCACCGGCACCGGGGTTCGCCTGGGCCAGTGCGCCAGGATCTGACGGCGATTCGAACATGGGTTCGATTCTATGAATGATCCAAGCGGGTGATTCTTACGATCCGCTGACCGATGAGCGCCGCGGTCCCCGCCGGGACCGCGGCGTTCCCTTCGTGAACCTAGGGTGGAGACATGTCCGACGATGATCTGTGGGCCGCCGTCGTCGCGGCCGACCTGTGCACTCTCGCCACGATCAAGAAGGACGGGCGGCCCCAGCTGTCCGACGTCAACTACACGGCCGACCCGGCGACCCGGGTCCTGCGCACCTCCACCCGCGCCTCCCTCGCCAAGGTTCACAACCTGCGCCGCGACCCCCGCGCGACGCTGCGGGTCGGTCCGCCGGGCGGCGGCTACGTCATCGCTGAGGCAACGGCGTCGTTCTCGCCGGCCGCAGCGGACGAGCACGACGCCACGGTCGAGGAGCTCATCGAGGTCTACCGCCTCATCGGCGGGAAGGAGCACCCGGACTGGGCCGACTACCGCCGGGCGATGGTGGCCGACGGGCGGGTGGTGCTGAGGCTGGAAGTCGAGCGCCTCTACGGCTGGCTGATGCCCTGACCCCGCCCATGACCGAAGACTCCGGCTACCTGCTGAACAACAACCAGGCCGAAGCGGGAACCCGCTTCGACGCCCTGGCGAGGCTGTTCGACCCCGCCACCTTCCGGCACATCGACGCGCTCGGCATCGCCGGCGGCTGGCGATGCTGGGAGGTCGGCGCCGGCGGCCCCAGCGTGCCGTCCTGGCTGGCGGCGCGCGTCGGTCCGGCGGGACAGGTCGTTGCCACCGACATCGACGTGTCATGGCTGACAGCCGCCGCCGGCGGCTTCGAGGTCCGCCGCCACGACGTCGGCGCCGATCCCCCGCCGGGCGGCGGCTTCGACCTGGTGCACGCCCGCCTCGTCCTGGTCCACGTGCCCCAGCGCGCCCAGGCACTGGCGGCGATGGTCTCAGCGTTGCGACCGGGCGGCCGGCTGCTGGTGGAGGAGGCCGACCCGATGATGCAGCCGCTGGTCTGCCCCGACGAGTCCGGCCGGCCCCAGCAGCTGGCCAACAAGCTCAAGCGGGACTTCCGCACGCTGATGGCCCAGCGCGGTGTGGACCTGGCCTACGGCCGCACGTTGCCCCGGATGCTGCGGGAGGCGGAACTCGTCGACGTCGAGGCCGACGCCTTCTTCCCGATCACCGGTCCGGCCTGCAACCTGCTCGAAGAGGCCACAGTGCACCAGATCCGGGACCGGCTGGTCGCGGCGGAGCTGGCCACGAACGAGGAGATCGATGAGCATCTCGGCAACGTCGCGGCGGGAATCCTGGACCTCGCCACCTCTCCGATGATCGCGGCCTGGGGCCGCAAACCGGAATGACGAGGCCGCCCGGCCGGCCGGCAGCCCCGAGCCGGCCCCGGCTGTACCACGTCAGCGAGGACGGTCCGCTCACGATCATGAGCCCGCGCCCGTCACCGCCCGGGACACCGTACGAGGGACGCGAGTGGGTCTGGGCCGTCGACGAGAGGCGCCTGCCGCACTATCTCGTGCCGCGGCAGTGTCCCCGGGTGTGCTGGGCCACTCCGGCGGGCAGCCGAGGGGTGCTCAGCTCGCCTGCCGCCCGCGTCGTGGTCGTCGAGCACGCGTGGGCGAATCGCCTGGTCGCCGCCGGACTCAAGGTGCACGATCTCGAACCGCACGGGTTCACGCTGCTCGATGCCACCGCCGGCTACTGGGTGACTGGGCAGAGAGTGCGAGTGCATGGCGTGCGTCAGGTCGACGACTGCTTCACCGCGCTGGCAGAGCACGATGTGGAGTTACGCCTGACGCCGTCCCTGTGGCCCTACGTCGACGCGGTCGTCGCGGCCTCGGTCGAGTTCAGCAACATCCGGATGCGCAACGCTCAACCACGGCCGTGATCCGGAGCGAGCAGGAATCGGGCCAGCACCGCGGCGTGGTTGCGGTCGGGCGCGGCGCGGGCGGCGTACAGCAAAGTCACCACCGGATGCCGCGCACCGATCTCCCGCAGCTCGTCCACCGCCGGGTTGTCCGAGAGCTCGGCCTCGTAGCGGGCGGCGAACTCGTCGAAGCGCCCGGGCTCGGCGTGGAACCACGTCCGCAGGTCGGTGCTCGGCGCGACCTCCTTCAGCCACAGGTCCAGTCGGGCCCGTTGCCGGGAGACGCCGCGCGGCCAGAGGCGGTCGACCAGCACCCGGAAACCGTCCTCCGGGGACGGCTCCTCATGGACGCGCTTGACCGCGAACGTCATCGGCGGCCCCCCACGGATTCCTGGAGCAGGGTCTGCAGGGCGTCGCAGCAGCGGAGCAGCCGGCCGGCGATCTCGTTGTACATCTCGGGGTCGCGGCGGCCGCCGTCCTCGCGCCAGAGCGCGCGCAGGGCGGCCTGGCTCAGGGCGAGCTGGGTGGCGGCGCCCTCGATGTGGGCGATGAACTCGTCCCGGTGCGCCGGCGGGGCGAACTCGGCCGAGCCGCGGGCGGCCCGCAACGGTTCGCCGGGGTGGGCGAAGACCGCCGCGGCGTCGCCTCCGGCCCGGTCGGCGCCGATCCACGCGAGCAGGTGCTCGAGCTCGGTGGCCGCGACGGTCATGCGGCCGATCGCCGTCAGGGTTTCCCCGGCTAGCCTCTGCACGCCCCGACCTTACCGCCCTGGCGTGCCGGGGCCGGTCATGGCGACGCCGAGACGGAGTCCAGCTTGGCGGCGAGCCGGAAGGTGGGCCCGTCGTGACCAGCAGGACAGATCTAGGCCAGTGTCACGGCGTACAGGTGGAACCGGGGGTCGTCCGGCAGCGTGACGGACCGGATCTGCTTGCCCGCGGCGACGGGCAGCGACGCCCCGAACAGGCTCACCGGCGGACCGTCCACTCCCTGCCCCGCCTTGATCCGGTGGGGCATGGACAACACCGCCGTCGTGCCCGGCGCCGGGCTTCCGCACCAGTCGGCGATCGTGAGCGTCGCCGGGGCGGACGTGCCGTCGGTGTAGCCGATGGTCAGGGCCGCGGTCACCGGTCCGTTGTGGGTCGTGGCGATCAGCTTCACCGTGCCGTGGTCGCCGGCCGGCAGCAGCAGGGACTGGCCGCGGGCCTGGACGAAGTTCTTCGCCGTGCCCCTCGGGTCGGGCGCCTCGTAGGTCACGCCGCCCCAAGTCACCGGGCCGGCCGGGGGCAGCAGGTCGCCGTCGTAGCTCCAGCCGCCGCCGTCGAAGTCGCCCTCGGCCGGGGACGCGACGGTGGCCGTACCGTCGATGTTGCGTTCCGCTGTCAGGTCGATCCGGCAGACGTCGCCGTCGGCGACGCAGGTCGTCGGGGGCACGACCGCGATGGTCGCGGTTCGCTTCACCGTGTTCGCTCCGGGGGCGCCGACCTGCACTTCTATCGGGTACGCCCCCACGCCCGTCCCGGCCGGAGCCTGCACGCTGACCGTGGCGGTCGTGCCGATCGGCAGGTGGCGGGTCACCAGGATCTTCGGCAGCCTCGGCGACACCGTCACCTTCCAGCCCGCCGGGGCCGTCGCGGTGACCCTCGGGGCGATCGCGAGCGGTGCCTGGGCGACCACGTCGACCTCGAAGGTCGCCTTCTGGGTGGTGGCCGAGCCGGCGGGGAGGGCGGCGCTCGCCGGGCGAAGGGCCGCGTCGACATGGGTACGGCCGTCCGCGGGAGCCTGGTTCACCGACGGCGGCTGGGCGGCGATCGAGGTGCCCCAGGACGACGGGGTGGTGCTGACGGTGTGGGCGAGGGTGCCGCCCCGGGCGATCTGCGACCAGTCGACCCAGCTCTTGGCCAGGTTCCTGCCGTTCAGCCGGACCCGCTGGATGTAGCGGCTGGTGTCCGAGACGCCCGGGGCGGTGATCGTGAGGGTGCCGCCGCCGGTCCGGACCCTGGCGGCCGGGAACTGCGGGCTGGAGACCGCGAGGAAGTTGGCGCCGCTCATGGTCGGGTAGAGGCCCAGCGACGAGAAGACGTACCAGGCGCTCATCGTGCCGAGGTCGTCGTTGCCCGTCATGCCGTCGGGGCCGGTGGTGAAGAGCGTCATCGCGGCCCGCACGACGGTCGCGGTCTTCGCCGGGTCACCCGCCCAGTGGTACATGTACGGCGCCAGCAGGTCAGGCTCGTTGTTGGGGTTGTACGTGGCCTTGGCGTAGTAGTCGTACGGGCTGGCGATCCAGTCGGTGCGCGCGGTGCCCGCCGGGTCGGTGAGCAGCTTGTCGTAGACGAAGAAGTCGTCGAGCCGCTTCTCCGTGGCCGCCCGGCCGCCCATCAGCGTCACGAGCCCGGCCGGGTCCTGCGGCACCAGCCACTGGTACTGGTACGCCCCGCCCTCGTGGAACTGCTCCCCCGCCGCGACCGGGTCGTACGGCGTCAGCCACGTCCCGTCGACGGTCCGCGGCCGGAACTGCTTGATCGACGAGTCCCACAGGTTGCGGTACCACTGGCCGCGCCCGGCGAACAGGGTCGCGTCGCCCGTCTTGCCGAGTCCCTGTGCCATCAGGGCGAGGGCGGCGTCGGCGGCGGCGTACTCGAGGGTCGCGGACGCGGGGTGGTTGCAGTCGTTGTCGCCGCCCTTGTGCACGCAGTCCTTGCCCAGCACCAGCCCGGACGGGATGTAGCCCCGGTCGGCGTAGTAGTCCTGCCCGGTGCGCCCGTTGTACGGCGACTCCGCCGGCGGCTGGGCGGTGGCGTTCTTGCGCAGGAGCGCGTACGCCTCCTCCTCGTGCCCGGCGAGCAGACCCTTCGACCAGGCCTCGACCAGGAACGGGGTGACCGGGTCGCCGGTCATGATGTTGGTCTCGCTGTTCGCGAGGGCCCAGCGGGGCAGCCATCCGCCGTCGCGCCCGATCGCGACGACCGAGAGCGCGACATCGCGGGCGACGTCCGGCGCCAGCAGCTCCAGGAGCTGGTTCTGCGGCCGGTACGTGTCCCACAGCGAGAAGTTCTGGTACGGCGTGTAGCCGTCGGCGGCGTGCACCCGCCGGTCGAAGCCGACGTACCGGCCGTCGACGTCGCCGGCCAGGTTCGGGTGCAACAGGGAGTGGTAGAGCGCAGTGTAGAACGCGCTGCGCCGGTCGGCCGGGCCGCCGTCGATCTCGATGCGGCCGAGCTCGTCCACCCACGTGTCGCGCAGCTTCGCGCGGGTGGCGTCGAAGTCGTACGAGTCGCCGGTCTCGGCGGCCAGGTTGCGGCGGGCGCCGTCGGCACCGGTGTAGGAGAGCGCCACCTTGACCACCACGTCGCGGTCGGCCGTCGCGTCGAAGGTGACGTAGGCGCCGTTGCCGCCGCTGCCCGCCGCGTCGCGCGAGTCCTTGGTGATCGCCGAGCCGCGCCAGGTGCCGAAGGCGGTGAACGGGCGGTCGAAGGTGGCGGTGAAGTAGACGGTGTGGTCGTCCTTCCCGGCGCAGAAGTTGCCCGCGTGGACGCGGCCCTCGACCGTACGGTCACCGACGACGTGGATCTCGGAGTCGAAGACGGACTGGTTGGCCTTGCCGGTGTTGAACAGCACGTTGGCGGCGGCCGTGGCCGGGAACGTGTAGCGCTGCCAGCCGGTGCGCGGGGTGGCGGTCAGCTCGGCCCGGGTCTGGTACTTCGACAGGCCCACCCGGTAGTAGCCCGGCGACGCCTCCTCGTCGGCGTGCGAGTACGGCGACCGGTAGGCGTTGGGGTCGACCGTGCTCACCTCGCCGGTGGTGGGCATCATGGGCAGCTCGCCGGCCACCCCGCAGCCGACGCCGGAGAGGTGGGTCTGGCTGAAGCCGTAGATGCTGGTCTGCTGGTAGTCGTAGCCGCCCTGTCCGCCGGTGTCGGGGCTGACCTGGACCATGCCGGACGGCGCGCTCGCGCCGGGGAAGGTGTTGCCGAAGTTCTGGGTGCCCACGAAGGGGTGCACGAGGTCGACCGGGGCGGGTTCGGCGGCCGCCGCCGGGCTCGCGTGCAGCACCGCGGCAGCCAGGAGCAGGGCGGTCGAGGCCGCAAGGAACCGACGGGTCATGGAAGAAACCTCCGGTCAACGACGTCATCGTCCCGTGACAACGTTGTCACGTCGCAGAGATCCGTGTCAATGCGCCGCCCGCTGAGCTGTCTCTCGAGCGGCGGAAGTCCTCAAGTTCGGGCACCGGCGACCCGATCACGGCAGACGCGGCCGTCCCACCTCTGGGCCGGCGCTGGCAGACCGGAGACAGCCGATGGCCCCCACCCCGCTGGCGAAGGACGCGCCGCGCCTGTGGGCCCGGCTGTGCATCGCGGTGGCCGTGGTGGTGGCGACGTTCGGCCTGATCCTCAGCACCGGCGTGGGCGGCCCCCACACCGCCGAGACGATCTCCAACCTCGGCCTGTGCGCCTCGGCGGTCTGCGCCGCGATCGTCTGCCTGGTCCGGGCGGCCACCCTGCGGGGACGGACGCGGGCCGGATGGGGACTGATCGGCCTCGGCGTCCTCTCCTGGGGCCTCGGCCAGGCGTACGGCGTCTGGATGTACATCTTCGCCGGTTTCCAGCCGCTGCCTTCGCCGGCGGACATCGGCTACCTCGGCATGGTGGTGCTGGCTCCGGCCGGCCTGCTGGCGCTTCCGGTCGCCAGCCAGGGTGCCGCCAACCGCGCCCGGAGCGTGCTGGACGGCCTGATGGTGGCCGCGGCGCTCATGCTGATCTCGTGGATCTTCGTCGTGGATCCGCTCATCACGGCCGGCAGTGACAGCGCTCTGGCCCTCACCGTGAGCCTCGCCTACCCGCTGGGCGACGTGGTCCTCGTGACGATCGTCGTCTACATGCTGGCCCTGCAGCGCCGCCGCGGGCACAACTTCGCGCACCTCGCGCTGGTCGGTGCCGGCAGCGTGGCATTCGCCGTATCCGACATCATGTACGCCTACCTGCACCTCGTCGATGCCTACGTCGCGGGCGGGGCCACCGACATCGGCTGGTTCGCGGGCTTCTGCCTCATCCTGCTCGCCGCCGCCCGGCCCTTCGCCGGCGGCGGAACCGGCACCGCGGCGCCGGGCGACACCGGGCAGCCCTTCGGGGTGCTGCTGCCCTACGTGGCGGTGCTCGCCGCCCTGGTCACCAGCGTGGTGTGGTTCGCGCGGACCGGGCAGAGCAGCGCGTTCGTCGCGTACGGGTCGTCCGCGCTGATGCTGTTCATGGTCGGCCGCCAACTGCTCACCCTGCTGGAGAACCGCAACCTGACCCGTGGCCTCGAGGCCCGCGTCGCCGAGCGCACCGCCGAGCTGTACGCCAGCGAGCAGCGCTTCCAGGCCCTCGTCCAGCACAGCTCCGACGTGGTGACCGTGGTGGGCATCGACTCCGAGGTGCTGTACCAGAGCGAGTCCGTGCAGCGCGTCTTCGGATTCCCGGCGCACGTGGTCACCGGCCGCCGCCTCACGAGCGTCATCGGCCGGGAGAGTGCCGCGCGCCTCGCCGACGCCCTGCGTTCGGTCAGCGGCCGCCCGTACGCGAGCACGGTCCTGGAACTGACCCTGCGCCACCGCGACCGCCGGCAGCGCCAGGCCGAGATCACCATCACCAACCTGCTCACCGACCCGAACGTCGGCGGTCTGGTGCTGAACACGCGCGATATCAGCGAGCGCAAGGAGCTGCAGGAGCAGCTGGTGCACGAGGCGTACCACGACGCGCTCACCCAGCTCGCCAACCGGGCGCTCTTCCGCGAGCGGGTCGCCGAGGCCCTCGAGAACCGTGGCGCCGACGACGTCACCGTGCTCTTCTTGGACCTCGACGGGTTCAAGGAGGTCAACGACAGCCTCGGCCACCTCGCCGGCGACAAGCTGCTGGTGCAGGTCGCCGACCGGCTGCGCGAGGCGATCCGCGAGGGTGACACCGTGGCCCGCTTCGGCGGCGACGAGTTCGCCGTGCTCATCCGCTCCGAGCTCGGCGCGGGCGACGCCGAAGGCGTGGCGCAGCGCATCGTCGACGCCCTGCACGAGCCGTTCCGCATCGACGAGCGGGAGCTGCACGTACGCGGCAGCATCGGGCTCGCGGCGTACACGGACCTCGGTGGCGACGGGCACGAGGACGCGGCCGAGCAGCTCATGCGCAACGCCGACCTGGCCATGTACCGGGCCAAGACGACCGGCGGTGGCGGCTTCGCGGTCTACGACCCGCAGATGCTGGCCGGCCTCGTCGAGCGCCTCGAGCTCGAGGCCGACCTGCGCCTGGCGCTGACCCGTGGCGAACTCGAAGTGCACTACCAGCCGACGATCGACATGGCGGACAGCCGTGTCGTCGGGTTCGAGGCGCTGGTGCGCTGGCGGCACCCGACCCGCGGATTGATCTCGCCGATGGCGTTCATCCCGCTCGCCGAGGCCACCGGCCTCATCGTGCCGCTGGGCCGCTGGGTGCTCACCGAGGCCTGCCGGCAGACGATGGAGTGGGCCCGGCGCAGCGGGCAGCCGCCCGTGAAGATGGCCGTGAACGTCTCGGTCCGCCAGTTCGACCGCATCGACCTGGCCGCGGTGGTCCGCGAGGTGCTGACCGAGACCGGCATGCCGGCCGACAAGCTCTGCCTCGAGATGACCGAGAGCGTGCTGATGACCGACACCGAGGAGAACCTCGCCCAGCTCGTCAGCCTCAAGGCGCTCGGGGTGACGCTGGCGATCGACGACTTCGGCACCGGCTACTCGTCGCTGGCATACCTGCGCCGCTTCCCGGTGGACACCCTCAAGATCGACCGCTCGTTCGTCGAGCGGCTCGGCGAGCAGGGCGACGACGCGGCCCTGGCCGGCACGATCGTGCAGCTCGGCCAGAGTCTCGGCATGTCCACCGTGGCCGAAGGGATCGAGGAGTACGGCCAGCTCGCCGCCCTCCGCGCGATGGGCTGCACGTTCGCCCAAGGCTTCTACTTCTCCCGCCCGGTACCCGCCGGCGAGGCCGGCCGGCTGCTGCTGGACGGCGCCGGCGTCAGCCCCGCCGCCTGATCCGATCGCCCGGAAATCCGCTCAGGAGCCCTAGCATTGGCCCACTATGAGCGCTCAGCAGAAGCACTCGTACTAACCCGGTTGACCGCCGGAGGTGCCGGCACGCACGCTTTTGCGTCGTGATCGATGAACCAGTTCTTCGACCCCTGACGCCTTCGGACGCGGCCGAATACCACGCCCTCGTGCAACGCAACGCCGCCCACCTGACCCGGCTCGGCGATTACCGCGACGAGGTGGCGGCGACCCTGGACGAGGTCGCCGCACGGCTGGCCGGGCCGGGACCGCTGCGGTACGGCATCGTCTTGAGAGAGCGGCTGATCGGCCGGATCGACCTCATCCCCGTCGACCCGCCCCGCTACGGGCTCGGCTACTGGCTCGGCGAGTATGCGACCGGCCAGGGGTACGCGACGAAGGCGGTGGCATCCGCGCTGCAGCACGTCCGGACGCTGGCTGCCACCGACGTCTACGCCGGGGTGACCCACGGCAACGACCGCACCGTCGCCTTGCTCCGGCGGCTGGGGTTCACGATGGTGGCCTCGTTCGACTCGTACGACCGCTTCCACCTGGCCCTCACGGCGGAAGATGGCTCCTGACGTTCGTCGTCACCTTTGCTCCTGCACTCAGCTTCCCCAGGGGATGTTCACAGGTGAAGCGGGTAAGGAAGAGATCGTGACGTCTCCCCGCCTCACCGTCTCCGGACCCGCTGCCGATGCCCGCGCGGTCGTCCTGTTCCTGCACGGGGGCAGCGAGACCAGCAAAGCCCCGGCCCGGCGAGGGCTGGCCTACCTACGGATGGTGCCGTTCGTCCGGGCCGTGGCGACGGAACTGCACGGCCGCGACGTCGCCACCTGGCTGTTGCGGTATCGCGTACGGGGATGGAACGGTTCCGCCGAGGATCCGGTGGCGGACGGCCGGTGGGGGCTGGACGAGGCGCGGCGGCGGCATCCGGGGGCTCCTGTCGTGCTGGTGGGGCATTCCATGGGTGGGCGGGCCGCGTTGCGGCTGGCCGGGGAGCCGGACGTGGTGGGCGTCTGTGCGCTGGCGCCGTGGCTCAAGGCCGGGGAGCCGGAGCCGCGGCCGGGCGCGCAGGTTCTGATCGCTCACGGCGCCGCCGACCGGGTGACGAGTCCCGCGGCGTCGGCGGTGTACGCCGCCCGGATCGGTGCCTCGTTCGTGCCCGTGCCGGGCGAGACCCACGCGTTGTTGCGCCGGCCGCTGTTCTGGACGCGGCTCGTCACGGGTTTCGTCGCCGAGGCGTTGGACGCCCGGTCGCCTGTGCGCTGAGCGTCGAAGTTTCCGGGGACCTGGCGGGCGGGTTCATGGCGCCTACCTGCGGAGACAGCGAGCGCTGCGGTGAACGCGGCGAAGAAAGCGCTTCCCGGACGCTGACCAGGCATTGACACCTGTTAACAAGCCGGTTCACAGTGGCGTACGAAAGAGCGCTTTCTCAGCATCCCCCATCCCCCTCACTTCTTGATTCCCCGCAAGGAGGACTTCCGCATGAGCTCAGCTCTCTTCCGAGGTGGCGGCCGGCGAGGACGCCGCCGCGTGCGCATGGCAGCCCTCGGCGCCTCGCTGCTCGGCCTGCTCGGCACCTTCCTGGTGACCATCGTGGGCGAGGCGGCCGCGGCCGAGGTCGTCGTCTCGCAGGGCAAACCGACCACCTCCTCGTCCGACGAGTGGGCGGGCACCCCGGCCTCCGCCGCGACCGACGGCAACACCGGCACCCGCTGGTCCAGCCAGTTCTCCGCCGGCCAATGGATCAAGGTGGATCTCGGCTCTGCCATGGCGGTCAGCCGGATCGACCTGAACTGGGAGGCGGCGTACGCCACCGCCTTCACCGTCCAGTTCTCCACCGACGGCACCACTTTCACCAACGCCACGAGCAGCCTGCGCGGCAACGTGGGCGCGCAGACCATCCCGGTCGCCGGCACCGCGCGTTACGTGCGGCTCAACCTCACCGAGCGGGCCCTGTCCCTGTACGGCTACTCGCTGTGGGAGTTCCAGGTGTACGCCGGCGGCGGCGCCACCGACTCGACCCTGCTCTCGTACAACAAGCCCGGCGTGGCCTCCAGCGAGCAGAACGACGTCAACTGCAACCCGTGCACCGCGGCGAAGGCCTTCGACCTCGACCCCGCCAGCCGCTGGGCCACCAGTTCGACCACCGGCTGGGTGGACCCGGGCTGGATCTACGTCGACCTGGGCGCCACCGCGCAGATCAGCCGGGTCGAGCTGCAGTGGGATCCGGCGTACGCGACCGCGTACAGGATCCAGGTCTCGCCGAACGCGAGCAACTGGACCGACATCTACTCCACGACCACCGGCAAGGGCTTCAAGGAGGTCCTCACGGTCTCCGGCTCCGGACGGTACGTGCGGATGTACGGCACCGCCCGCTCCGGCCCGTACGGCTACTCGCTGTACGACTTCGACGTCTACGGCACCGGCGGCGCGCCGAACACCCCGCCGGCCAGGCCCGCCGACCCGGTGTTCCCGGCGACCCGGCTGGTGTTCCAGGACGAGTTCAACGACCCGGCCGGCACGAGGCCGAGCACGGCGAAGTGGACGTACGACCCGGGCTTCCCACAGAACGGCGAGGTCCAGTACTACAGCGAGAACAGCAACAACGCGCAGACGAACGGCCAGGGCCAGCTGGTGATCGAGGCCCGCAAGGAGGCCGTCAACGGCCGTGACTACACCTCGGCACGGATGAACACCGGCACCAAGTTCCACGTCCAGTACGGCCGCGTCGAGGCGCGCATCAAGGTGCCGAAGGGCAACGGGCTGTGGCCGGCGTTCTGGATGATGGGCGCCGACTTCCTCACCGGGCGCCCGTGGCCGTACAACGGCGAGGTCGACATCATGGAGGTCCTGGGCCGCAACACGGGTGAGGCGTACTCGACGCTGCACGCGCCGCAGTACAACGGCGCCGGCGGTTACGGCCAGAAGTACGCCACCGTGGACCTGTCGCAGGACTTCCACGTCTGGGCGGCCGAGTGGGACAGCAAGGGCATCAAGTTCCTGCTCGACGGCAACCAGGTCTTCTACGCCACCAAGGCCACCGTCGAGGCGACCCGCGGTCCGTGGATCTTCGACCACCCGTTCTACCTCATCCTCAACCTCGCGGTCGGCGGCGACTTCCCCGGTCCCGTCGACGGCTCCACCCCGTTCCCCGCCCGGATGCTCGTCGACTACGTCCGCGTCTACCAGTGAGGTTTCCCCCATGCGCAAGAAGAGCATGACCGTCGCCGCATCGGTGGCGGCCGTCATGACCGCGTACCTCGCCATCACCCAAGTCGGTGCCAGCGCCGCGGACGGCCTGCTCTCCCAGGGGCGTACGGCCACCGCATCGTCCACCGAGTCCGCCGCCTTCCCCGCCTCGAACGCCGTGGACGGTAACGCCGGGACGCGCTGGTCCAGCGCCTTCAGCGACCCGCAATGGTTGCGGGTCGACCTGGGCGGCACCGCCACCGTCTCCTCGATCGTGCTCGACTGGGAGGCCGCGTACTCGAAGACCTTCAACCTGCAGATCTCCGCCGACGGCAGCACCTGGACGAATCTGAAGGCCGGCGTCGCCGGCACCGGCGGCCGGCAGACGGTCGCGGTCTCCGGTTCCGGCCGCTACGTGCGGCTCGAGTCCGTCGCCCGCGCCACCCAGTGGGGTGTGTCGCTCACCGAGTTCCAGGTGTACGGGACGGGCGGCGGCTCGGCTCCCCCGCCGACCATCCCGCCGGGCGCGGTCCGCGTGGCCGAGTTCCTCGCCGACTGCCCGTTCAGCCACCGGCTGCCCGACGACCCCATCGTGTTCCCGAACATGCCCGGGGCCTCGCACATGCACAGCTTCTTCGGCAGCGAGGTGACCAACGCCGCCACGACGGTCACCGACCTCGTCAACGCCAACAGCAACTGCAACCCGTCCATCGACAAGTCGTCGTACTGGATCCCGACGTTCTTCAACAACAACGTTCCGGTCGAACCGACCACGGGGGTCTTCTACTACCTCGGTGAGGGCGTCAGCGACGCGCTGATCGCCCAGACCCAGCCGTTGCCGTTCGGTCTGCGCATCGTCGCCGGCAACGCGCGGGCAACCGGCCCCGACGACAACACCATCTCCCGCTGGTCCTGCCTGCACGCCGGCGAGGTGGGCTCCTCGCACGACTTCGTGACCTGCCCGCCCGGCTCGATGCTGGAGTCCTACCTGGACTTCCCGCACTGCTGGGACGGCGTGCACCTGGACTCGGCGGACCACAAGAGTCACATGGCGTACCCGGTGAACAACGCCTGCCCGGCCACCCACCCGGTGGTGGTGCCGAAGCTGCGCCAGGTCATGCGGTATCCGGTGAGCGGAAATCCGGCCGGGTTCCGGCTCGCGTCCGGTGCGGGCTACACGATGCACGGCGACTTCTTCAACGCGTGGCCGGTGGAGGAGATGGCCCGGCGGGTCGACGACTGCATCCGCGTCATCGTGAAGTGCGGCACGGACGGGCGTCCCTGACGTGGCCGCTCCCGCCGCCGGGGCTGCGCGCGGCCCCGGCGGCGGGAGGCCAGAGAGCGCTCTCCAGGAGATCAAGCTCGATGCTATAACAGAGCCCATGAGCACCCGGGCCGGTCGCGGCGGCCAGAATCCGACGATGGACCAGGTCGCGGAGGCCGCGGGAGTGTCCCGGGCGACGGTGTCGCGGGTCATCAACGGCGCACCGACCGTCGACGCCAGGATCCGCGAGATGGTGGAGCGGGCCATCGCCGAGACCGGGTACGTGCCGAACGTCGCGGCCCGCTCGCTGGTCACCCGCAAGTCCAACTCGGTCGCGCTGGTCATCTCCGAGCCCGACCGGCCGTACGACTCCTCGTTCCTGAACCGGATCTTCACCGACCCCTACTTCGGCCGGATCACCGCCGGGGCGACCGCCGCGCTGCGCCCGCACGACATCCACCTGGTGATCATCCCGACCGACTCGACCGACCACCACCACGTGCTGCGCTATCTGCGCCAGGGCCACGTGGACGGCGTCCTGCTGATCAGCAGCCACGAGCAGGATCCGCTCCCCCGCCAGGTGCACGACCTCGGCATCCCCGCGGTGGTGTCGGCGCGACCCGCGACGCCGCTGGCGACCAGCTTCGTGGACGTGGACCAGCGGCTCGGCTCCCGGCTCGCCGCCGATCGCCTGCTCGCCCGGGGCTGCCGGCGGCTCGCCACGATCAGCGGGCCGCTGGACATGCCGGCCGCCCTGGACCGGCTGGACGGGTTCCGCTCGTACCTGGCCGACCGGGGTTTCCCCGGCGTGCCGTCGGTCGAGGGCGACTTCACCCGGCACGGCGGGGAGGAGGGCGCGCGGCGCCTGCTGGCCGACCACCCCGACGTCGACGGGCTGTTCGTGGCCAGCGACCTGATGGCGGAGGGGGCGCTGCGGGCGGTGCAGGACCTGGGCCGGCGCGTACCCGACGACCTGGCCGTGGTCGGCTTCGACGACAGCAGCGCGGCCCTGGACTGCCGGCCGCTGCTCACCACGATCCGTCAACCCGTCGAGGAGATGGCGGCCGAGATGGCGGAGGTGCTCATGGCGCACATCGCCTCGCCCGGCAGGCTGCCCCGGTCGGTCACCTTCCAGCCCACGCTGGTGGTCCGCGAGTCCGCGTGATCGTCACGGAACGGCATAGGCCACCATGACTGCGTGGGCGACCTCCTGATCAATCTCCTCGCCAGCGTCATCGCCGGTGCCACGGTGTGGCTCGCGCAGTTCGCGATCCGGCGCCGCCGGCTCGACCGGGAACGCGCTTTCTTCGGCCTGGCCGACGGCACCACGTGCCTGCTGGTCACCTCCCGGCACTTCGCCTCGCCCAGCACCGAGAGCGTGCACCGCCGGGACGTCGCCGCCCTCGTGGAGCTGACCACGCTGGCCAGGGAGTGCGGCGCCCGCGCCGACCTGGTCGGCGGCACCGATCTGCGGCACGAGCTCGGCCGGATGACGGAGTTCTGCGTCGGCGGCCCGTCGGCCAACGCGCGGACGGCCGTCCACCTCCGCACGGCCATGCCCGGCATCGCCTACGAGGGACTCTCCTTCACCGCGGACGGCAAGCAGTACGTGAACACCGCGGAGGACCGGTACGCCGTCCTGGCTCGCTTCCTGTCCCCGTCCGCAGTCCGGCCGGTCTTCCTCCTCGGCGGGCTCAGCTCCGACGGCAACCTGGGGGCCGCCCGGCACCTGGCGAACCACCACCGCGACCTCCAGCAGGCGTACGGCGACCAGCGCCCCTTCTGCCTCGTCCTGCGCGTACGGGAACCGGAGGCCTACGGCACCGACTTCACCGAGGTGGCGGCCGACGTGACCGGCGTCGCGTTCACCGCGCCCCGCACGGGTGAAGACTGAGGGCATGGACATCCTCGTCGCCGGCGGCCACGGCAGGGTCGCGCTCCGCCTCCTCCAGCTCCTGGCCGCGCATGGCCACACCGCCCGCGGACTCGTCCGGTCGCCCGAGCACGCCGCCGACCTGCGGGCCGTGGGTGCCGTACCCGTGCTCGGAGACCTCGAGCGGGACGCCGCGCTGGACGCGTACACGCAAGGCGCGGACGGCGTGGTGTTCGCCGCCGGCGCCGGGCCGGGAAGCGGGCCCGAGCGCAAGCGGACGGTCGACCTGGGCGGCGCGGTCAAGCTGGCGGACGCGGCCGTCTCGACAGGGGTACGCCGCTACGTCATGGTCTCGTCGATCGGCGCCGACCGGCCGGAGTCGGCGGGCGACGCGATGCGGCCCTACCTGCTGGCCAAGGCGGAGGCCGACGACTACGTCCGCGCCTCCGGCCTGGACGCCACCATCGTGCGGCCGGGCTCGCTCACCGACGCCCCGGGCACCGGCCTCGTACGGGTCAGCCGCGAGCTCGGCGGCCGCGGTCCCGTGCCGCGCGACGACGTGGCCGCGGTGCTGGCCCACGTCCTGGCGACGCCGGCGACGACCGGGCTCACCTTCGAGCTATTCGGCGGTGAGACGCCCATCCCCGACGCGATCGCCGCTCTGTGAGTAGCCTCCGCTTATGGGGACAACGGGGGAAACACTGACGAGCGGCAACGAGGCGCTCTACGAGGCCGCGTTCCGGACCGGGGACTACGCCGAGGCGGAGGCGACCTTCACCGGCATGCTGGCGAAGGCCCGCGAGTCCGGCGACCGCGCACTCGAGGCAGCCGCCCTGGACCGGCTCGGCATGCTCGCGCACTTCCAGGCGCTGGAGCGCGACCTCGCGGACGCGGACAGCGACACCGAGCAGCGCCTCTTCGAGCAGGCGCTGAGCATCCGCCGGGAGATCGGCGACGAGAACGGCACGGCGGAGTCGCTCTTCGGCCTCGGCCTCGTGCACCAGGTGCTGCGCGGCGACTGGGCGGCGGCGATGCCGTACTACCGCGAGGCCCTCGAGCTGGCGGAGAAGCACGGCGACCTGCTGCTGCGCTCGGAGGTGCACCGGCACATCGGCTTCTACCACACGACGAGCGACCTCCAGTCCGATCTCGCCCTGCACCACCTCAAGATCTCCCACGACCTGCGCGCCGAGCTCGGCGACCCGCGCTGGATCCCCGGGGGAACGGTGGCGCTGGGCCTCGCCGAGCTGGCCGACGGGCTGCGCGAACAGGGCCTGGCCCACGTCCGCCAGGCCCTGCAGCAGGCCCGCGACGCCGGCCTGAGCCCGCAGCGCATCGGCTGGATCGAGCACTTCCTCCAGGAAGCGGAGACCGGGCGGTGACGGCGACCGATGATTGAAACCAGTCATGGCGGGGAAAGCGCGCCACGTGCTCAAACGAATCTTGCCCGCGATGCTGCTGGCCGGACTGGCCGGCTGCACGTCGGTCGGCGACCGCGGTGACGCCGCCGACGACGTGGCGCTGCGGCTCCTGACCGCCGTCGAAAGCGACGACGGGCCTGCCGCCTGCGCCACGCTGGCCCCGGACACCCTCGCCGAGGTGGAGGAAGCCGCCGGCCAGCCCTGCGACAAGGCCATCCTCGACGAGGACCTGCCCTCGCCGGGCACGGTGACCGGCACCGACGTCTACGGTCAGCTGGCCCAGGTCCGCCTCACCGGCGACACCCTGTTCCTCGCCGCCTTCCCGGGCGGATGGCGGGTGGTCGCGGCCGGCTGCACGTCCCGTGGCGACCAGCCGTACAACTGCACCCTGCAGGGAGGCTGACCGATGCGCGCACTGTTCATCCTGCTGCTCGTCATTGTCACGGCCGGGCTCGCCTACTTCATCGCCCTGGGGGTGCTGCACCGGTGAAGCGCTTCGTCAAGGAGAACGCCCTCGGACTCACGTTCGGGCTGCTGTTCCTGGTCGTGCTGATCGGCCAGGCGTTCGCCGGGCTGGCCGACTTCAACCAGCAGCAGCTGACCGCGGGACTGCCGGAGATCTCGTTCGGCCGCTACATCACCTCGGCGAGCTTCGCCGCGGACGTGGCGGAGAACTGGCAGTCGGAGTACCTGCAGTTCTTCCTCTTCATCTTCCTGACCGTGTGGCTGGTCCAGAAGGGCTCCCCCGAGTCGAAGAAGCTCGACGAGGTCGGCCGGGAATCGGACAAGGACCAGAAGGTCGGCCCGTACGCCGACGAGAATTCGCCGAAGTGGGCCCGCGCCCATGGGTTCAAGCTCTTCCTCTTCTCCAACTCCCTGGGCTTCGTCATGGGCGCGATCTTCCTGGTCTCCTGGCTCGCGCAGTTCATCGCCGGCCGGGCGTCCTTCAACGAGGAGCAGCTGCGCAACCTCGAGGATCCGATGAGCCCGGGGCAGTACCTGATGGCGCCCGACTTCTGGAACCGGACCCTGCAGAACTGGCAGTCCGAGCTGCTCGCGGTCGCATCCATGGCGATCCTGGCCATCTACCTGCGGCAACGCGGCTCCTCGCAGTCCAAGCCGGTCGGTACGGCGCACACCGCGACCGGGGTCGAGGGCTGACGTCACCGGCCCGGGCGGGTGGCGGCCCGGCCCGGACCCGCTCGCGGGCTACTTCACGAGCAGCCGCCCGACGCTCGCGGCCCGATCCTCACCGAGGGCCGCACGCAGCGCCGCGGCGGTCTCCTCGGGGCTCAGCCCCCCGGACCCGATCGCATCCAGCGCCGTCTGCGCGCTGACCTGCTCCCCGACCGGCACGGGGCCGGCCTTGGCGAGGGCGTCCACCGCGGCCTGAAGGTGGTCGACCCGGTCCCTGATCTGGTAGCCGACGATCGATGCGACGATAGCCCGGTTCAGCGCCCACGCGGCGCCGACCGTCGGGTTCCCTGCGCCGTCCGCCCCCGGATTGGCGATACCTCCGGCGGGAACCTTCCCACTGGCGTCCTTGCCGGGGTCGTACGCCAGCACCGCGCGGGCCAGGGCCTCCCGGCCGGCGGCGCTGCGCGCCCACTCGGTCATCCAGGCGTTGAACTCGCTCTTGGTCACGTCGTCTGCCTCCAGCAGTCCCCAGGGACGCGTGTCCCGCTCCTGGGCGGTCGTGTAACGCGCGGAGAAGTGCGCGTGCTCGGTGTGGGCGCTCGCGCCCGTGTACCTGCGAGCCGTCCAGCCCCAGGACCGGGACCAGATGCGGCGGTTGTAGATGACGTTCTGCAGCCGGTTGTCGCGGCCCTCGCGGTGCCGGATGACGATGATCTCCACACACTTGGTCATCGTCCAGCCGGGCTTGCGCAGATCGTCGTCCACGTCGATCGCGTGGACCTCGTTCGAGCGGTCGCTGTCCTCGTACGGCGTCCGGCCGGTCTCGTCGGGGTTGTGATCCGACGGACTGGCCGCATGAGACGTGTCGCCGATGGAACCGTCCGAGGCCTTGTCCCGGTTCGGCGCCAGCCGGTTGAACTCGTTACGGAGTGAGACCAGGCTCGGCACCAGAATCCAGTTGGCCATCCGGTTCCTCCTCCCAGGGGTCGGCAACGGGGTCACCGGCGTACTGCTCGCCGGGCCCGGGATCATGCGCCGAGGCGTACTGCTCGCCCTCGGCAACGTCCTGCTCGCTGAGCGGAAGGTGCCGCTGCGGGCGGGGCGGATCTGTCATACGGTCGTGCTCCTCGGGTCGGATCGGACCGGTTGGTCCGATGATGGCTCGATTGAGGGGCGCATGAGTACCCCCACGGAGGGACCGCGATGCCGGTTCACCCGGTTAACCGCGCCTTCTGAGGAAGTCCGGACCAACCTGCCGCACCGTCACCACAAGATCACCGCACGCCCGTGACCGAAGCCGCCCTCGGACCCGCATGCGATGTGGATCGATGGCTCTGCGCGCGGTGCCGCAGTACGGTGACCGGATGTTGACCAGTTGCGGATGTCCGGTGTCCGGGGTGTGGGCCGATCCCCTGTCGGTGACCGGGTTCGCGATGCGGGCGGAGGAGCTCGGCTACCACGGAATGTGGGCCTTCCAGCGGCTGCTCGCCGGTGCGGGCCAGGACCTCGAGCCGGTCTACCGCAGCGTCCTCGACCCCCTGCTCGCCCTGACCTACGCCTCCGCCCGTACCACCCGGATCCGCCTCGGCGTGGCCGTGATCAACCTGCCGTACGTGTCGCCGGCGTACCTCGCGAAGCAGGCGACCACGTTGGACGTGCTCTCCGGTGGCCGGTTCGACCTCGGGCTCGGCACGGGCTGGTCCGACGTGGAGTTCGCCGCGACCGGCTCCGATCCGAATCCGCGTGGCCGCCGTACGGAGGAATACCTCAAGGTGTTGCGGACCCTGTTCACCGACGAGGTCGCGGCCTTCGACGGCGAGTTCTACCGGGTGCCGCCGAGCACGATGGGGCCGCCGCCGGTGCAGCGCGGCGGGCCGCCGATCCTCCTGGGTGGCAGCGCCGACAGCGCGCTGCGCCGGGCCGGGCGGATCGCCGCCGGCTGGGTGAGCAGCAGCCGGGCCGGCCTGCAGGACATCGCCCGGGGTGCCCAGATCGTGCGCCGCGCCGCCGAGGAGGCCGGGCGGGATCCCGATTCGGTCCGCATCGTCGTCCGCGGGGTGGTGCGCGCCGGGCTGCGGGACGACGCCGTGCCGCTCTCCGGGACCTGGGAGCAGATCCGTGCGGGCGCCCAGTTGTACGCCGAGGCCGGCGTCACCGAGCTCTTCTACGACCTCAACTGGGACCCGTTCATCGGATCGCCGGATGCCGACCCGCGCGCTGCTGGCGAACGCGCCGAGCAGATTCTGACCGCCCTGGCACCGAACGGCTGAATCTTCTCCCGCATACGTGTCAGCCGGGGTCGCCGACTCTTCCGGGGGATCACCGCCGCCCGGCACCCTGACGTCCATGAAGCGCCTCCTCGCCGCCCTCGCCACCTGCGCCGCCCTGACCGGCTGCGGAGTCCTGCCCGCCACCGACTCCGCGAGCGGGTCCGTGCCCACGCCGTCGTCCGCCGCCGGGCTCGGCGACTCCGTCAAGGACTCCGGCGACATCCCGGATCCCTGCACCCTGCTCAGCGACGCCGAGGTCAGGAACCTCACCGGCCGCGGCATCAGCCAGCGGGACGAGGACGGCGCCCAGGCCGGTGACGTCTCCCGGTTCTGCCAGTGGCAGCAGCCGGGCGGTCAGCTCGCGGTCTTCCTCGCCCGGACCACCGAGTCCGACTTCCAGGTCAAGATCGCCGAGGCCGAGCCGGTGGACGGCGTCGGCGAGGACGCCTTCTCGCTCGCCGGTCACCTCTACGTCCTGCACGGCACAGTCTCGATCGACGTCTACTCGCGCGGCGACAGCGACGAGGAGAACATGGACAAGGCCCAGCGGATCGCCAAGGTCCTCATTCCGAAGATCTGACGACGGTACGCGGAAAAGGGGCGGCCTCCCGGCCGCCCCTGCCGCCGATGCCTCGCCTACTCGAACGGCGTCAGCGTGATGCCGATCGACGTCGGATTGCCGTCGTGCACCAGCGACTCCTGGTTGGCGACGTCGTCGAACGCGAACGCGTACGCCTTGCCGTCGATCATCTGCTCGTGGATCGCCTTCGCGTACTCGTTGGTCGGGTCGTTGCGGTAGAACGTCGACGAGTCGGTGCTCGGCTCCGCCGGCTGCGTGCCCAGCGTGGTGCGCTGCAGGGCGGCGCAGAGGCTGCGCGCGATCGGGCCGACGACCAGGTCGTTCGGGGCGCCCAGGTTGCCGTCGCAGCCCCAGACGTTCGCCGTGGTCGGCTTCGTGAACGTGGCGACCTGCGCGCCGGTCGCGTCAGTGAAGGTCATGACGTCCCCGGCGGTCCGGCCCTTGAAAACCTTGTCCGGCTGCTCGGCGAACGGCTTCACCACCAGGTCTGTGGTCACATATGTGACCCACGCCTTGTCGATGTAGGACGCCAGGTACCCGGGGTCGAACGAGCCACCGTCGGCGCCCTTGCCGGGCGAGAGCACCCGCAGCACCGTACCGTCGGCGGCGGTCTGGACGAGCTTGCTGAACTCGTCGTCGGCCCGCATGGCGTCGACGACGGCGTCGCGGCCGCCCGGCTTGAGCTTGCCGGTGGCCAGGGTCTGCCCGTTCGAGCCGGTGACGCTGACCTCGTGCGGCACGGCGAACATGTCCACCTGGGAGCTGTTGAGGAACACCCCGGAGTCGTTGTACGTGAACTCGCTCCAGTCGAACAGCACGTCGCTGTTGGCGTCGCCGGCGGCCCACGGGGCGGGCTGCACGAGGCCGCCGTCCTGGGTGAGTTTGAAGTCGAGCTTGTCGCCGAAGGACATGTACATGCGCCCGGAGAGACCCCGCGGGACGCCGATGGTCTTGCTCGCCCCGTTCGCCGGGCCGTCGATCGACACGTCGGGAGCGGGTACGGGCGGGTTCGCGCCGCCGCTCCACGGGGTGAAGGTGCCCGATTCGGTGACGAAGCCGAGCTTGCCGCCGGACTCGCCGAGCACGTACAG
The DNA here is from genome assembly GCF_040689425.1 of Actinoplanes sp. NPDC051475. Lineage (NCBI taxonomy): Bacteria > Bacillati > Actinomycetota > Actinomycetes > Micromonosporales > Micromonosporaceae > Actinoplanes > Actinoplanes sp. NPDC051475. The sequence goes on along the minus strand of NZ_JBFAZZ010000013.1, from coordinate 40,869 downwards.
GTGCACGTCCTGGTTGCGGCCGGAGTTGTTGGTGACCGTCAGCGGGAGGACGTCCGGTCCGGTCGCCGCCTGGGCGGCGGGGACGACCGCGATGGCGGCGGGGACGGCGACGGCCGCCACGGCCAGCCCCAGCATGGTTTTCCGATTGAGTCGCATTCGCACTCCACTGTCCGGCCTCCGGTTCGGCGCGGGCCCGGCCACCGGGCCGAGAGGGATCCCACACCGGCCAGGAACGCTTCGGAGGCGGACACGGGAAGGGGGATGCGTCCTGGCCGTCACGCTCCGCATCGCCGTCGGCTGTGAGAGCGCTCTCAACCACTGTCGTATGGCGGTTCAAAGATGTCAACCAATACATTTCGTCCCGTATCACAGATACAAATGTTTCGCACTCTCGAACGACAGTGCAGCTCAGGGCCAGTGTGGAGGATTATTCGGGCGAATTCGCGCCCGGTCACTGAGCGCTATCTCGTTCATCATCACCGTGCTGGGTTATCCTCTCGATCCGATGACTACGCCCGCCACACCGCCGCCGGGGGTCTACACCTCCCGGTCGAGGGTCACCCGCAACCGGGCCGCGCTGGCCGCGGCCGGGCTGGCGCTCGCCCTGCTCGGCTATCTGATCGGCCGCCTCCAGGGCGGTGCCGCCGATCCTGCCCCGGCCGCGGCCGCGATTCCGCAGGGCTCCGCCGCGGCATCCACGCCTTCCGCGGCGCCGTCCTCGGAGCCGCCGCCGGCCCCCGAGGGCGGGACAGATGCGTACACGACGATCCAGGCGGAGAACGCCACCAACCAACAGGGCGTGGAGTACGAGGACACCGAGGACGAAGGCGGCGGCCGGAACGTCGGCTGGGTGAACAACGGCGACTGGCTGCGCTACGACCAGGTCAACTTCGGCGCGACCCCGGCGACCCGCTTCGCGGCGCGGGTGGCTTCCGACGTCGGCGACGGCGTCACCGGGCAGCTAGTGCTCCACCTCGACAGCCCGTCAGCACCCTCGGTCGGCGGCCTGACGGTGGGTTATCTGGGCGGCTGGCAGAGCTGGCAGACGCAGTCCACCGTGATCACGCCGGTGAGCGGGATGCACACCCTCTTCATCACGTTCTCGAGCCAGAGCGGCACCGAACTCCTGAACCTGAACTACTTCGCCTTCAGCCACTGACCTCAGGCCATACGGAAGTCGGCGAAGTCGAAGCCGGGTGACACCACACAGCTGACCAGGACCGGTACGTCGCCGGCCGGCAGGGCGCTCTGCCACACCCCCGCGGGCACCAGCGCCTGAGGAGCGTGCGAGTCGAGGCGTACGACCTCACCGGGCTCCCGCGGTTCCGGCCCTGAGCCACCGAGGCGCAGCTCGAGATCGCCGGAGTGCAGGAGCCACAGCTCGTCCGACGTGACCACGTGCCACGCCGAGGACTCCCCCGGCTGGAGCAGGAAGTAGATGGCGGTGGCGGCGGCACGCGGGCCCCGGTACCCCTGCGGTTCGAAGACGACCGCGGACCGGAAGGTCTCGCGGTACCAGCCACCCTCGGGGTGGGGTCGCAGATCCAGGGCCTCGGCGAGCGGCGGTCGGGTCGTCATGATCCTTGTCTACCCCATAGCGCGACGGGGGTGGAAACCCCCAGGCGGAGTCGGTTGGTTTCCGGCTTCTGACCGCCGGCGGCGCCGCCTAGCGTCGATCTTGTGATCGAACTTCATGAACTGACCAAGCGCTACGGCGACCGGGTCGCCGTCGACGGGCTGAGCTTCCGGGTCCAGCCGGGCGTGGTGACCGGCTTCCTCGGCCCCAACGGATCGGGCAAGTCGACGACGATGCGGATGATCCTCGGCCTGGACGCCCCGGACCACGGCCGGGCACTGATCGACGGCGTCCGGTACCCGGACCTGAACTGGCCGTTGAAGAAGGTCGGCACGCTCCTCGACGCCGGGGCGTTCCATCCCGGCCGAAGCGCGCGTGCGCACCTGGCCGCACTGGCCGCGAGCAACGACATCCCCGCTTCCCGGGTCGAGCAGGTGCTGCGCATGGTCGGCCTGTCCGGCGCGGCGACGCGGCGGGCCGGAACGTACTCGCTCGGCATGCGCCAGCGGCTCGGCGTCGCCGTGGCCCTGCTCGGCGACCCGGGCGTCCTGCTGCTCGACGAGCCGGTCAACGGACTGGACCCGGAGGGCATCCGCTGGATCCGGGACCTGCTGCGCGGGCTCGCCGCCGAGGGCCGGACGGTGTTCGTGTCCAGCCACCTGATCGCCGAGATGGCGCTGACCGCCGACCGGCTGGTGGTCATCGGCCGCGGCCGGCTGCTGGCCGAGACGACGGTCGCCGAACTGGCCGGCGGCGCCGAAAGCCTGGAGGACGCGTTCTTCCAGCTCACCTCGCAGGCCACCGACTATCGCGGAACGGGAGCGTCATGAACGGGTACGGATTCCGGCACGCGGCCCGGATGGAGCGGATCAAGCTGAGCAGCGTCCGGTCGACCTGGTGGCTGGCGATCGCGGCGGTGGTCTCGATGGCCACGGCCGGGGCCGGGGTGGGACTCGGGTACCGGTCGCACGCCCCGGTCCCCACCGCCGCCCAGATCCTGAACAACAGCCTCGGCGGCGCCATCCTGGCCCAGCTGCTCCTCGGAGCGCTCGGCGTCCTGGTGGTGACCGGCGAGTACGGCACGGGGATGATCCGGTCGACGTTCGCCGCCGTCCCGCGGCGCCGGATCGTCCTGGCCGCGAAGGTCGCCGTGTGCGGAGGCGCGGCTCTCACCGTCGGCCAGCTCGCGAGCTTCGCCGGCTATCTGAGCGGGCAGCTCGCGATCCGCGGTACCGCCATCCCGGCCGCGTCCCTCGGGGAGCCGGCGATCCTGCGCGCGGTCGTGCTGACCGGGGTGTATCTGGGTGCCACGGCGCTGATCGGGGTCGGCATCGGGACGATCGTGCGGCACGGGGGCGCCGCGATCGGCACGCTGTTCGCCCTGATGTTCGTCCCGATGATCGTGGCCGGCCTGTTCGGCGAGAGCGCGATCCAGGTCGGCCGCTTCGTCCCGCTGCTGATGCTGCTCAACTCGATCGCGGTGACCTCGCCGGTACCCGGCCTGTTCCCGGGCTGGATCAGCGCGCTGTTGATGTGCGGCTACGCGGCGGTGGCGATCCTGGGCGGCGGCATGCTGCTCCGCCGTCGCGACGCGTGACCGACGACAATGGGCCGATGACCACGCTGCGCGCGCCGTTCACCACCCTGGCCCTGCGCCAGGCGGTGTACTGCGTCGCCGGCGTGGTCAGTGCGGCCGCGATCCTGGCCGTACCCGCGGTCGTGCCGGCCCTGGGCGTCCTCTTCCTCTGGGCGACCGGGGCCCTGTCCCGCCGGCCCGCACCTGCCGTCGCACCGGTGTTCCTGGTCCTGTTCCCGCTGACCATCGCGCTCCTGGTCGTCCTGGCCGCCCCGATCGGGCGGGCGATGGGAGCGGTACATCGCAGACTCGCGGAGCGGCTGCTTTCCGTGCACATGGACGCCCCTCCGCCCCGGCGGGCCCTGATCACCGACGGGCCGGGATGGCGCGCCGTCGGTTATGCCCTGCTCAAGGTGCCGCTGGCCATCCCGCAGGGCTACGGCGCGTTCTGCTACGTGTTCGGCGTGGTCAACCTCAGCTACCCGGTGTGGTGGCCGCTGTTCCGCAACCACCCGGCCGGGACGCGCCTCGGGCCGGTGTGGGCGCTGACGCCGTTCGGCACCATCGGTACGCGGACGTTCGCCGGAACGTTCCTCATAGCCGCGGCAGGCCTCGCCATGCTGCTGGTCGCACCATGGTTGATGCGGGCCGGCACGACCCTTGACCTTGCCGCGATGCGACGGCTGCTCGGTCCGCGCGGCCTCGCCGAGCGCGTACGCGAACTGCAGGTCACCCGGGCCCGCGCGATCGACGACGCGGCCGCGATGATGCGCAGGCTGGAGCGGGACCTGCACGACGGCGCGCAGATCCGGCTGGCCACGCTGGCGATGAATCTCGGCATGGCCACCGAGAAGCTCGGTGCCGACGGCCCGCCACCCGACCTCGCCCAGGCCCGCGAACTGGTCGCGCTCGCCCACCGCGGAGCGAAGGACGCCCTCGCCGACCTGCGCGACCTCGTACGCGGCATCCACCCGCCGGTCCTCGACAACGGTCTCGGCGACGCGCTGGCGACGCTCGCGACGAGCAGCGCCATCCCGGTCGCGGTCCACCTCGAGCTGCCCGACCGTCCGGCACCCGCGATCGAGACCATCGCCTACTTCTGCGCCTCCGAGCTGCTCGCGAACGCGGCCAAACACAGCCGGGCGACCCGCATCAACCTCGGCGTCGTCCGATCCGGCGAACACCTGACGGTGACCGTCGAGGACGACGGCATCGGCGGGGCGAAGCCGGACGGTCCCGGCCTGTCCGGCCTCGCCCACCGCATCGCCGTCGTGGACGGCCGGATGCGCGTACACAGTCCGGCCGGGGGTCCGACCCGGGTCGAGATCGAGCTGCCCACACACGTGTGAACGGAGGCGACGACATGCGGGTCGTGATCGCGGAGGATGCCGCGATGATGCGCGAGGGACTGGTACGGCTGCTCACCGACCGCGGCTTCGAGGTTTGCGCGGCGGTGGCCGACGCGGAGGCGTTGCGGTCCGCGATCGCTGCGGTCGTACCGGAGGTGGCCATCATCGACATCCGGATGCCACCGACGCACACCGACGAGGGACTGCGCGCCGCGATCGACATCCGGCGCGACCATCCCGGCGTCGGCGTGCTGGTGTTCTCCCAGTACGTGGAGACCCGCTACGCGACCCGCCTGCTCGCCGACCGGCCGGCCGGCGTCGGATACCTGCTCAAGGACCGCGTCGCCGACGTCGCCGATTTCGTGGACGCGCTGACCCGGGTGGCCTCCGGTGGCACCGCGCTGGATCCGGAGGTGGTCGGCCACCTGATGCGGGCCGGGCGGGACACGGCCGAGGTGGCGTCGCTGACTCCCCGGGAGCGTGAGGTGCTTTCACTGATGGCCGAGGGACGGTCCAACGCCGGGATCGCGGCGGCCCTCGTCATCACGCCCGGGGTCGTGGAGAAGCACGTGGCGAACATCTTCGCGAAGCTCGGCCTGCCGCCCTCGGACAGCGACAACCGCCGGGTCCTGGCCGTCCTCCGCCACGTCAGCGGCTGACGTCACGAGCAGGCGACAGTCAGTCGTACATGTGTGCGACTACTCAGGTTTCCAGGGGCAGATCCAGGATGACTCCGCCGAGGCAGAGGTAGATGGCTGCGGTGAGGGCGTCGAGGTTTCGGAAGCCGAAGCCGCGTCGTTGGATCAGCCGGATCTTGGCGTTGATGCCTTCGAGGCGGAGTTGGACAGGCCGAGTTCAACGGCGGCGACGATGGCGTCGGCGTGTTTCTCGATCCGGCGTAGCTCGCGCCGCCGGTCAGGAACCTGGCCGACGTGATGGTGCCGGCGTTCACGCCCGGACCGGAGATCGACCACTTCAGCGGGACGGTGCTATCAGCCTTGACGCCGGTCGGCCCCGCAGTCATCACCGGCGCCTCGAAGCCGCTGAAGGTCTACGCAGAGACCACCCTGATCCGGACCGTGGCCGTGCTCGTGTGGCCGGCCGAGTCGCGGGCAGTGACGGTGATGACGTGCTCGCCCTCGCTGAGCTGGTCGGCGTTCCACGGCAGCCAGGCGCCGGTGCCGAGCAGGCCGTCGCGGTCCGAGGACCACTGGACCGCGGTGTCGTCGAGGTGGCCGTCCTCGACGTCGTGGGCCTGGGCGATGAACACGATGGCCTGTTCGCCGGTGAACACCTTCCCCGCGCCGGGGGCGGACACACTGACCATGGGCGCCAGGTCGGGCAGCGAGAATGTCTCGGAGACCGCGGTGGTGCTGCGGACTCCGTCGCTGGCGATCACCTTGAGCTGGGCGTGGGTGCTGCCGGGCAGCGACCACCGCGGCACCGACATCGACGAGCCGGTGAGGTCGACCCCGATGACCTGCCAGCTGGTGCCTCCGTCGGCGCTGTAGAGCACGGTGTTGGCCAGCGAGGCCGCGTCGGCGTCGCGCGAGGACCAGGAGATGGTGAGCCGCTCGGTGCTGCCGGTGGCCGGGACGTCGACTGAGACCGTCGGCGCGGCCGTCGTGGCGGTCGTGGTGGCCAGGGTGCGACCGTCGGCGGCGCGGAGCTGTACCCGGGCGACGCCGGTCAGGTCGGCGGGGACGACGACGTTGAAAAGCGACGCCTGCGGGCCGGCCCCGGCGCCGCCGGGCCCCGCGTCGGCGTCCTGGTGCCCGGGGGTGAACCGCACGCTGTGCAACACCACACCCGCGGCGTCCTGCAAGACCAGTTCGTGGGTGCCGTCAGGGTCGCTCGGGGTGGGTGCCAGGTCGACCGCCAGGGCCGGCTTGAATTGAGCGCTCGCGCCGTCGGCCGCGATGATGCCGCGCAGCGTCAGGCCCGAGCCGACCGGCCGTGGCGCGGCGGCCCAGCCGCTGATCGGGTTCCAGTGCGCCGGCGCCGCTGAGACGAACCCGGCCAGCATCGCGACCGCACCGCATGCTGCGACGACACCGGTACGCCGACTTGCCGGCCGCGAACCGAAAACCGCCTTGAACACAATCACCCCCCGCTTGTAGTCGATAACCGTCGGCCTGGACGGGGCCCTGAACACCCGGACCTCGCCGAATCCCGCGACAAGATCCGTGCGTGAGGCCCACCAGGCACGGCTACACAGGCGGTCCTCATCGGCACACCCAGCGGCTCACAGCAGGTATTGACACAAACTTGAGCTCAGCGCCCCCTGGCCAACTAGGCCTTGCAATGGCCAACCAACGGTCGCAGTCACACCATGACCCTGCGAGCTGTTCGACGCCCACAGAAGCCCGAGCAGTCGTACATGTGTTCTAAGATGGCGCCGTGGACGACCGGGCGACCATCCTGCACGCCGACCTCGACTCGTTCTACGCGTCGGTCGAGCAGCGTGACGACCCCGGCCTGCGCGGGCGTCCGGTGCTGGTCGGCGGCGGCGTGGTGCTGGCCGCCAGCTACGAGGCGAAGGCGTTCGGTGTGCGGACGCCCATGGGCATCGCCCAGGCCCGGGCCCTCTGCCCGCAGGCGATCGTGGTCCCGCCGCGGATGAAGGCGTACTCGGCGGCGAGCAAGGCGGTCTTCGAGGTGTTCCGGGACACCACGCCGATCGTCGAGGGCATCTCCATCGACGAGGCTTTCCTGGAGGTCGGCGGCCTTGAGCGGATCCGGGGCGCGCCGCCCTCGATCGCCGCCGAGCTGAGGGTACAGGTGCGGGAGCGGGTGGGCCTGCCGATCACCGTGGGAGTGGCCCGCACCAAGTTCCTGGCCAAGGTGGCCAGCGGCGTCGGCAAGCCGGACGGCCTGCTCGTGGTGGCGCCCGGGCAGGAGCTGGCGTTCCTGCATCCGCTGCCGGTCGAGCGGCTGTGGGGCGTCGGCCCGATCACCGCCGGCAAGCTGCGGGAGCGCCAGATCCGTACGGTCGGGCACGTGGCCCGGATCGGCGAGGCGGCCCTGGTGGCGATCCTGGGCGCGCACGCCGGGCGGCACCTGCACGCCCTGGCGCACAACCGCGACCCCCGGCGGGTCCGCGTCGGGCACCGGCGCGGCTCGATCGGCTCGCAGTGCGCGCTCGGGCGGCGGCCACGCCCGTTCGAGGAGATCGACGCGACGCTCGCGGCGCTGGTCGACCGGGTCACGCGGCGGATGCGGGCGGCGGAGCGGGCCGGGCGTACCGTCACGCTGCGGCTGCGCTTCGGCGACTTCACCCGGGCGACCCGCTCCCGGAGCCTGCTCAAGGCGACGATGCAGACCCGGGCGATCCTGGAGACCGCCCGGGCGTTGCTGGTGGCCGCCCGCCCGCTGATCGAGGAGCGCGGCATCACGCTGGTCGGGGTCGCGGTGGGCAATCTGGACAGCGACGGCGCCGTGCAGCTCGAGCTGCCGTTCGAGGATCCGCACGACGACAGCCTCGACACGGCGCTCGACGCGGTCCGGGACCGGTTCGGCTCCGGCTCGGTCACCCGCGCGGCGTCGCTGGGCCGCCACCTGAACCCGTCGGTGCCGATCCTGCCCGACTGACCCGGCGATCCTCAGAGGCCCAGCTGAGCGCGGCCGATGTCGCTGAGCTCGTCGGCGGCGGGCCGGCCGGCCCAGGTCGCCTCGTAGTCCTCGGCCGCGAAGTCGCTCGGGCTGACTCCCTTGAGGAACGCCTGGCCGCACCCGGCGGCATAGGCGGCGTTCTTCTCGCACCACGGGCTCGCCGGGATGTACATGACGTTGCCCCAGCCCTGCTGGTCCTGGACCGCGCCCACCGAGTGGATCATGTCGCCGTGCCACCAGACGGTGTCGCCGGGCTCGACCGCGGGGATCGGGGTCAGCGCCGGCATCAGCACCGGGTGCCAGCGCTCGCTGACGGGCAGGGCCTGGCCGTTCGCGGCGCCGCAGAGGTCGTCGTCGGCGACGTCGTCCTGGAGCGCGCGCAGCAACAGGTACGACATCGCGCCCGGGATCGGGACCGCGTGCAGCACACCCTCGGTGGGGGCCATGTCGGACAGAGCGGTCCAGCCCTGGAAGGTACGGAAGGCCGAGCACATCACCGTCGACTCGTACTCGTCGACCTCGGTGCGGTACGCGCCGTCCCACGGGTCGTACGCGTCGACGTCGCCGCCGAAGACGTGCCGGAACACGTTCTGGTAGGCCGGGAGCAGCCAGCGCTCGACGGACCCGGAGTCGGTGTGGGCCGACAGGCCGGCGGAGTTGCTGCCGGGCTCGCGCCGCCGGACCCGGTCCGGGTACGCGGTGTCACGGGTCGGGTCGAACCACACCCGACCCTCGGACTCGTGCTTCCAGAAGGAGTTGAGGAAGGTACGGACGGCGACCATGTTGCCGTCCTCGCGCGCCTCCATCTGCGGCCGCGACCAGTAGATCGGGAAGATCGACGGCTTGCCCGCGGCGAGCCCTCCGAAGACGCCGTCGTCGACGTAGCGGTAGGTCCCGGCGAAGTCGTTGCGGTCCAGGTACGAGACGAGCTCGCCGTCCCACGCCTCGGCGCGCTCCCGCGGGAACGTGCCCTTGACGATCGCGCACCCGCGGCGGCGGACGGCCTCGACCAGCTCGGCCGGCACGGTGCCGGCGGCGACGTCGGAGAACTGCACGACCGGCCAGATCTCCTCGCCGGCGTCGCGGCGGGCGACGAGATCGGCGACCTCGGCCCGCATCAGCTCCTCGGCGCGGGCGAAAGCACCGGCGTAGTCGCCGATCCGGGCTCGCAGGGTGGTCTTGGTGTCGCGGATCGCGGCGCTGATGTCGGCCGGTGCGGTGGTCATCGTCCTGCCTCTCGCAGATTTGATTAGGTGACCTAACTAGAACCTTGACCTAATGTAAGAGGTGGAGGCCGAAGATCACAAGGGGTGGGTACGCGTGACTGTCCGCGCTTTGCCGCAGACCGTGCTGCGCGAGGCCACCGACCGGCGACTGCTCGACGAGACCATCCGGCAGGGGCGGACCACCCGCGCCGAGCTCGCCGACGTGACCGGTTACTCCCGGCCGACGGTGTCCGAGGCGGTCCGCCGCCTGGTCGAGGGCGGCCTGCTCGACGCCACCGGCCTCAAGGAGACCGGGCGCCGCGGGCGGGTCGGCACGTTCTACTCGCTGGGGGCGCGGGCCGGGTGGGTGCTCGCGCTCGAGCTCGACCAGTCCGGTGTGCACGCCCGCTCGGCCGACCTCGCCGGGCGCACCCTCGACGAGCTGCGGCGGCCGCCGACCCCACCCGGCGACGTGGACGCGCTGGTCGCCAGCCTGCGGGCGGTCGTGGGCACGGTGACCGGCGCCGAAGGCCCGCTGCGCGCGGTCGGCGTCTCGATCGCCAACCCGGTCGACCCGGTCACCCACCAGACGGTGCCGCTGGCGGGTACGCCGTTCCCCGAGGGCCTGCTGAGCCCCACGGAGCTGATCGGTGACCTGGTCTCCGCCCCGATCCTGGTGGACAACGACGTCAACCTGGCCGCGCTGGCCGAGCACCGCTCCGGACAGGCCGCCGGGGCGTCGAGCTTCGCGTACGTCTACGTCGGTGCCGGCCTCGGCGTCGGCCTCTACATCGGCGACCAGCTGATCCGGGGTGCGCACGGGCTCGCCGGCGAGATCGGCTACCTGCCCGGCGCCTCGGCCCCGACGCTCTCGGGCGACCTGGCATCGCGCGGCCTGGCCCGGTCTGACGCCCCGTCCAACGACGTGGCGGCGGTGCTGCGGGCCCTGGACCGCGGGGACGAGCGCACCCTGACCGTGCTCGCCGAGGCGGTCGGACGGGCGATCATCTCCGTGGCGGCGGTGGTGGACCCCGCCCTGGTACTGCTCGGCGGCCCGGTGGGCACCCATCCGGCGCTGCTCCCCCGGGTCCGCGACGGCCTGGCGTTCCCCGGCCCGCTCCGGCTGGAGCACGGCACCCTCGGCACGGAGGCCGCCCTCACCGGAGCCCTGCAGCTGGCCGTCGAACACGCCCGGGCGGCGGCCGTCGCCGGCTGATGGGGCAGACTGCACGGCGTGCGGAAGATCTACGTCATCGGAATAGGGGCCGGCGACCCCGACCACCTGACCCTGCAGGCAGCGAAGGCGATCGGCCGGACCGACGTGTTCTTCCTGCTGGACAAGGGCGAGGCCAAGGAGAGCATGATCGAGCTCCGGCGCCGGGTGCTCAAGGCGTACGGGAAACCCGGCCGCCGCATCGCCGAGGGCCGTGACCCGGACCGGAACCGCACCCCCGCCGACTACGAGGGCACGATCGCCGACTGGCGCCACCGCCGCTCCGAGGTGACCGAGGCCCTGATCCGCGAGCACCTGCTCGAGGACGAGACCGGCGCCTTCCTCGTGTGGGGCGACCCGTCCCTGTACGACTCGACGATCGCCATCCTCGACGAGATCCTGGCCCGCGGCGACACGCACTTCGACTACGAGGTGGTGCCGGGCATCAGCAGCGTCTCGGCCCTCGCTGCCAAGCACCGGATCGGCGTGAACCGGGTCGGGCAGCCGTTCCAGGTGACGACCGGCCGCCGGCTCGCCGAGGAATGGCCGGCGAACGTCGACGACGTGATCGTGATGCTCGACGCCCACCAGACCTTCGGCGCCGTGGACGCGGAGAACGTCGACATCTACTGGGGCGCGTACATCGGCACCCCGGACGAGCTGCTGATCTCCGGGCCGCTGGCGGAGGTTGCCGACGAGATCCGCCGGGTCCGCGCCGAGGCCCGGGAGCGGCACGGCTGGATCATGGACACGTACCTGCTCCGCCGCCGCCCGTGACGGCCATCCGCCCGATCGCGCTGGCGGCTGTCCGGCGCGGCGACGACCTGCTCGTCTTCGAGGGCCACGACGCCACGAAGGGCGAGACGTTCTACCGGCCGCTCGGCGGCGGCATCGAGTTCGGCGAGCCGGCCGTCGAGGCGCTGCGCCGCGAGCTGCGCGAGGAACTCGCGGCGGAGTTGTCGCGAGTGGAACTGCTCGGCGTGCTGGAGAACATCTTCGCCGCGTTCGGCCGGCAAGGCCACGAGATCGTCTTCGTGTACGCCGCCGACCTGGCCGAGCCGTCGCTGTACGAGCGCGACGACGTCGGCCGGATCATCGACGAGGGCAGCCCGGTCTCGTGGCAGCCGCTGAGCCGGTTCACCCGGGGCGAGGCGATCCTCTACCCCACCGGCCTGCTCGAGCTGCTGGCCCGCTAGGCGTCGCCTTCCAGGTCGCCCTCGGTCTCCAGGTAGACCTGTTGGAGGGCGGCGAGCGTGTCCGGGTCCGGGGCCTCCCACAGCTTGCGGTCCGCCGCCTCCAGCAGGCGTTCCGTGATGCCGTGCAACGCCCAGGGGTTCGACCGGGTCATGAACTTCTGGTTCTCCGGGTCCAGCACGTACGCCGCCGCGAGCTGCTCGTACATCCAGTCCGCGACCACGCCCGCCGTCGCGTCGTAGCCGAAGAGGTAGTCGACCGTCGCGGCCAGCTCGAAGGCGCCCTTGTAGCCGTGCCGGCGCATCGCCGCGATCCAGCGGGGATTCACCACCCGAGCCCGGAAGATCCGGGCAGTCTCCTCGGACAGGCTGCGGGTCCGTGCCGCGTCCGGGTTGGTGGAATCCCCGATGTACGCGGCCGGCGCGCGCCCGGTCAGCGCCCGTACGGTGGCGATCATGCCGCCGTGGTACTGGAAGTAGTCGTCGGAGTCGGCGATGTCGTGCTCACGGGTGTCGATGTTCTTCGCCGCCACCTCGATGCGCTTGTACGCGGTCTCCATGTCCGCACGCGCCGCCACGCCGTCCAGGTCCCGGCCGTACGCGAAGCCGCCCCAGACCGCGTACACCTCGGCGAGGTCGGCATCGCCGCGCCAGTTACGGCTGTCGATCAGCGGGAGGATGCCGGCGCCGTACGCGCCCGGCCGGGAGCCGAAGATGCGGGTGGTGGCCTGCCGCCAGCTCTTGCCCGTCTCGGCGTCGGCGAGCGCGTGCGCACGGACGAAGTTCTGTTCCGGCGCCTCCTCCAGGCCGGCGACCAGCCCGAACGCGTCGTCCAGCAGCGCCACCACGTGCGGGAAGGCGTCGCGGAAGAAGCCCGAGATGCGTACGGTCACGTCGATGCGCGGCCGGCCCAGCTCGTCCAGGCCGATCGGCTCGATGCCGGTGACCCGCCGCGAGGCCGCGTCCCAGAGCGGGCGTACCCCGAGCAGGGCGAGGATCTCAGCGATGTCGTCACCCGCGGTGCGCATGGCGCTGGTGCCCCACGCGGAGAGCCCGACCGACTTCGGCCAGTCGCCGTAGTCGTCGCGGTAGCGCTTGAGCAGCGACTCCGCCATCGCCTGGCCGGTCTCCCACGCGAGCGCGCTGGGAATGGCCTTCGGGTCCACGGAGTAGAAGTTGCGGCCGGTCGGCAACACGTTGATCAGCCCGCGCAGCGGCGAACCGCTCGGCCCGGCCGGCACGTATCCGCCGTCGAGGGCGTGCAGCACGTTCGTCAGCTCGTCGGTGGTCCGCGCGAGTCGCGGGACGACCTCCCGCGCCGCGAAGGCGAGGATCTCGCGGACCTGCGCGTCGTCCGTGATGTCCGGGACGTCCTCGGGCCAGCCGGCCTCCTCCATCGCCGCCACCAGCGCCCGCGCGCGGGCCTCGACGGCGTCCGTGTCGGCGGTGGAGGCCCCCTCGCGCAGGCCGAGCGCCTCGCGCAGGCCCGGGAGTGCCGCGACCTGCCCGGCCCACATCTGCTTGGCGCGCAGCATGGCCAGCACCAGGTTGATCCGGGCCTCTCCGGCCGGGGCCTCGCCCAGCACGTGCAGGCCGTCGCGGATCTGCACGTCCTTGACCTCGCAGAGCCACCCGTCGACGTGCAGGATGAACTCGTCGAACTCCTCGTCGCCGGGGCGGTTCTCCAGGCCCAGGTCGTGGTCCATCTTCGCGGCCTGGATCAGCGTCCAGATCTGCGCGCGGATCGCCGGCAGCTTCGCCGGGTCCAGGGTCGCGATGTTCGCGTGCTCGTCGAGGAGCTGCTCGAGGCGGGCGATGTCGCCGTACGACTCGGCCCGCGCCATCGGCGGGATCAGGTGGTCGACCAGGGTGGCGTGCGCCCGGCGCTTCGCCTGGGTGCCCTCGCCCGGGTCGTTGACCAGGAACGGGTAGATCAGCGGCAGGTCGCCCAGCGCCGCGTCGGTGCCGTCCGCGGCGGACATGCCGACGTTCTTGCCCGGCAGCCACTCCAGGTTGCCGTGCTTGCCGACATGCACGACCGCGTGCGCGCCGAACTCGTCGGCCAGCCACCTGTACGCGGCCAGATAGTGGTGGCTCGGCGGCAGGTCGGGATCGTGGTAGATGGCGACCGGATTGGCCCCGAACCCGCGCGGCGGCTGCACCATCACCACGGTGTTCTCGTCCCGCAGCGCGGCGAGCACGATGTCGCCCTTGTCCACATAGAGCTCGCCGGGCGGCGGACCCCAGTGCCGCTCCATGGATTCGCGCAGGTCGGCGTCGAGCGTCGCGAACCACGCCGCGTACGCCTCGCCGCTGATCCGTACCGTGTTGCTCTCCAGCTGTTCCTCGGTCAGCCAGTCGGGGTCCTGCCCGCCGGCCGCGATCAACGCGTGGATGAGCGCGTCACCGTCCTGCTCGGCGACGCCGGGGAAGTGCCCGATCCGGTAGCCGCACTCCTGCAACGCGGCGAGCAGCCGTACCGTCGAAGCCGGGGTGTCGAGCCCCACGGCGTTACCGATCCGGGAATGCTTGGTCGGGTACGCCGACAGCATGACCACGATCCGGCGCTCGGCCGGCGGCACGTGCCGCAGCCGCGCGTGGGCCACGGCGATGCCGGCCACCCGGGCAGCGCGCTCGGCGTCGGGGACGTACACGGAGAGCCCGTCCCGGTCGATCTCCTTGAAGCTGAACGGGACGGTGATGATCCGGCCGTCGAACTCGGGGATCGCGACCTGCGTGGCGGCGTCCAGCGGGGACAGCCCGTCGTCGCTGGCCTCCCACGCCTCGCGGCTGCTGGTCAGGCACAGCCCCTGCAGGATCGGCACGTCGAGATCGGCGAGCACCCCGACGTCCCACGCCTCGTCGTCACCGCCGGCGCCGACCGTCGCGGGCTTCGTGCCGCCTGCGGCGAGCACGGTCACGACCAGGGCGTCCGCCTTGCGCAGCTCGGCCAGGAGCTCTGCTGAGGCCGTACGCAAAGAAGCGGTGAAGATCGGAAGCGGCCGCGCACCCTTGGCCTCGACGGCCTGGCAGAGGGCCTCGACGAACGCCGTGTTGCCGGCCATGTGGTGGGCGCGGTAGTAGAGCACCGCCACGGTCGGACCGTCGACCGGGGCGGCCGCGCGCTCGAGCACACCCCAGTCGGGTGCGGGCACGGGCGCCGCGAAGCCGTTGCCGGTCAGCAGGATGGTGTCCGACAGGAAGTCGTGCACGGCGGCGAGGTTGTCCGGACCCCCGTACGCGAGGTAGGCGTGGGCCTCGGCCGCCACGCCGGCGGGAACCGTGGAGAGCTTCATCAGGTCGGCGTCGGGGGCCTGCTCGCCGCCGAGCACCACGACCGGGACCGGCCCGGCGAGCAGCGCGTCGAGCCCGTCCTCCCAGGCCCGGCGCCCGCCCAGGATCCTTACGACGATCAGGTCGACGCCGTCGGTGAGCGGGGGAAGGTCGGCGACGGCGGTCCGGGCGGGGTTGCCCAGGCGCCACTCCCGGTCACTGGCCCGGGCGCTGAGCAGGTCGGTGTCGGACGTCGACAGCAGCAGGAACACGGCTCTCCCCTCGGGGTCCGCGCCCCGGGTCGAAGGAATTGACGGCGACCGGAGTTCCTGGCTCCCGGGCAGGCTCTCAGAACCCGGTGACAGTGGCGGGACCGCGCCGGACTTCCACCGGCTTCCTCCGCGGCGTCGCCGCACGTGGCCTTCCACTCTGCCGACCGCCGCACGCCGAGTCAACGTGACGCGTTGTGACGATCCCGACCGGACGCCGCTGACCGCCGCGGGCGCGGATGTGACGATCCCGACCGGCCGCGGGAAAGTGTCGGGGGCGATCCGTAGTATCCGGGCCGTGTCCTCCCCCCTCGCCCGCCCCGAGACCGACGCCTGCCCCGGCGCGCTGCGGTTGCACGATGCCGCCGACGGGCCGTTGGCCCGGGTTCGCATCCCCGGTGGGCGGGTCAACGGCGTTCAGCTCGCCGCCCTGCGCGAGCTGGCCGAGGAGTGGGGTGACGGGCATCTCGAGCTGACCAGCCGTGCCAACCTCCAGCTTCGGGCTCTCGGCGGCGCGCCGCCCGCCCGGCTCGCGGAGCGGCTGGCGGCGGCCGGCCTTCTGCCCTCGCCGACGCACGAGCTGGTCCGCAACATCGCCGGGTCGCCGCTGCTGACCGACCCCGCGCCGGTCACCGCGCTGGACGCGGCGCTGTGCGCGGATCCCGCCCTGGCGGCCCTGCCCGGACGCTTCCTGTTCGCCATCGACGACGGCAGCGGCGACGTGGCCTTCTCCGCCGACGTGGCGGCGTTGCCGTCCGGAACGATCCTGTTCGGCGGCCGCGACCTGGGCCTGCGGGCGCCCGCCGGCCAGGCGGTTCCCGCCCTGCTCGCCGCGGCCCACGCGTTCCTCGCTCTCGCCGAGCAGAACGCGTCTTCCAGCGGCCGGCGACCGTGGCGCGTGCGGGAACTGACGGACGGACCCGCTCGCATGGCGGCGTGCACTGCCGCGGCCCTGGGCGTCACGCTGCTCGAATCCGATTCGTCCGTGCGCCGGCAGGCCCTGCGAGAGCCGATCGGGGCGATCCCGCACCGCGACGGGCGGACGGCCGTGGGAGCTCTCGTGCCGCTCGGGCGGCTCGGCGGGGATGCGCTCCGGACCCTGGAGACGGCCCGTGCGCTGGTCATCACCCCCTGGCGAGGCGTGATCGTCCCCAACCTGCCAGCGGCGGAGGCCGACGCCTGGATGCGTAAGCTCGCCGGGGCCGGGCTGGAGGTCGGTGCGGATTCCCGGTGGGCGGGCGTCACCGCCTGCGCCGGGCGGCCGGGCTGCGCGAAGTCCCTCGCGGACGTGCGATCGGATGCCGATGCGGCGACCCGGGCCGGTTCCGGCCTGCCGGTGCACTGGGTGGGATGTGCCCGGGGTTGCGGCAGCCCGGCGGGGCCGCACGTCCGGGTCGAGGCCACCGGCACCGGCTACGCCGTGGCGCGCAAACCGGAAGACGACGGGCGGGCGGCGGATCTCGTGCCGGTCGCCGAGGTGGCGGCGGTAATCGCCGTCCTGAGGAAGGGTTGAGATGGAGTACGTGCGCGACGGCGCGGAGATCTACCGGCGGTCGTTCGCGACCATCCGGGCCGAGGCCGACCTGTCCGGCCTGCCCGCCGACGTCGCGCGGGTCGCGGTTCGGATGATCCACGCCTGCGGGATGGTCGACCTGGTCCGCGACATCGCGTACAGCCCGGGGGTGGTGACGGCCGCGCGCAAGGCGCTGCTCGGGGGCGCACCGATCCTCTGTGACGCCGCGATGGTGGCTTCCGGGGTGACCCGCAAACGGCTGCCGGCGGACAACGAGGTCGTCTGCACGCTGCGGGACCCGGCCGTACCCGAGCTGGCCGCCGCGATCGGCAACACGCGCAGCGCCGCGGCGCTCGACCTGTGGGGTGACCGGCTCGGCGGCGCCGTCGTCGCGATCGGCAACGCGCCCACCGCCCTGTTCCGGCTGCTGGAGCTGGTGGCCGCGGGTGCGCCGCGGCCCGCCGCGGTGCTGGGCATCCCGGTCGGTTTCATCGGTGCGGCAGAGTCGAAGGACGCCCTGGCGGAGTCCGGGCTCGAGTATCTGATCGTCCGCGGACGCCGGGGCGGCAGCGCGATGACGGCGGCGGCGGTCAACGCGCTCGCCTCGGAGGAGGAGTGACAGTGGCGGGTCGGTTGTACGGCGTCGGGCTCGGCCCGGGCGATCCGGAGCTGGTCACCGTCAAGGCCGCCCGGCTCATCGCCGCCGCGGACGTGGTGGCGTACCACGCGGCCCGGCACGGGCGTTCGAACGCGCGGGCGATCGCGGCGGCGTACCTGCGGGTGGGGCAGATCGAGGAGCCGCTGATCTATCCCGTCACCACCGAGACCACCGACCACCCCGGTGGCTACCAGGGGGCGATCGACGAGTTCTACGCCGCGAGCGCCGAGCGCCTCGCCGCGCACCTCGACGCGGGTCGCGACGTCGTGGTGCTGGCCGAGGGCGATCCGTTCTTCTACGGGTCCTACATGCACATGCACAAGCGGCTGGCGCACCGGTACGAGGCTGAGGTCGTACCCGGGGTCACCTCGGTCAGTGCCGCATCGGCGGTGCTCGGGCGGCCGCTGATGGAACGCGACGAGACGCTGACCGTGCTCCCCGGCACGCTGCCCCCCGACGAGCTGGCGGCCAAGCTCGCCGGCACCGACTCCGCCGCGATCATGAAGCTGGGCCGCACCTTCGAGGGGGTCCGCGAGGCCCTGGACCGCGCCGGCCGCCTCGACGACGCCTGGTACGTCGAGCGCGCCACCACCGACAAGCAGCGCCACGGCCGGGTCGCGGACATCGACCCGGCGACGGTCCCGTACTTCTCCCTGGCCCTGCTCCCCAGCCCCGCCGCCGCGGCGTTCGTCGCCCCCGCCGAACCGGCCGGCGCGCACCCCGGGCAGGTCACAGTCGTCGGACTCGGGCCCGGCGCGCGCGAATGGCTCACCCCGGAGGCGCAGGCCGCGCTCGCCGAGGCGGACGACGTGGTCGGCTACGCCCCGTACGTGGACCGGGTGCCGCTCAACCCGAGGCAGCGCCGGCACGCGTCGGACAACCGGGTCGAGGCCGAGCGGGCGGCGTTCGCCCTCGACCTGGCCAAGCACGGGCGCCGGGTGGCGGTCGTGTCGTCCGGCGACCCGGGCGTGTTCGCGATGGCCGCGGCGGTGCTGGAGGTCAGCGAGGACCCGCACTGGAAGGACGTACCGATCCGGATCGTGCCGGGACTCACCGCGGCACAGGCCGTGGCGAGCCGGGCGGGCGCGCCGCTGGGACACGACTTCTGCATCATGTCGCTCTCCGACCGGCTGAAGCCCTGGGACGTGATCGCGTCCCGCCTGGCCTCGGCGGCGAGCGCCGACCTGGTGATCGCGATCTACAACCCGGCCTCGCAGAGCCGCAAGGAGCAGCTCGTCCGGGCACGGGACCTCCTGCTCGAGCACCGCGACCCGCAGACGCCCGTGGTGGTCGGCCGCGACGTGGGCGGCCCGCAGGAATCGGTACGCGTGACCACGCTCGGCGACCTGGACCCGGCCACGATCGACATGCGCTGCCTGCTGATCATCGGGTCCAGCCAGACCCGCGTGGTGACCCGGGGAGACGGCTCGGCCCAGGTCTTCACCCCCCGCAGCTACCCGAGCTGACCGACCCACCGCACGGCTTCGTCGACGGTGGCGGCCGTCGGCACACCGGCGGGCAGCGGCGGCCGGTCCACCATCACCACCGGGATCCGCAGCGCCCGGGCGGCCTCCAGCTTGGCGGTCGCCCCGCCGCTGTCCTTGGTGACCAGCACGTCGATGCGATGGGTACGCAGCAGCTCGCGTTCCGCCTCCAGGCTGAACGGCCCGCGGTCGAGCACCACCTCCAGCCGCCGCGGCACAGGCGGCGCCGGCGGCCCGACGGATCGCGAAAGGAACCAGCACCCGTCCAGCGCGGCGAAGGCGGCGATGCTCTGCCGCCCGGTGGTCAGGAAGACCCGCTCGCCCAGCGCCGGCACGACATCCGCGGCCGCCGCCAGGCTCGGCACCCGATGCCACACGTCTTCGGGCCGCGCCGTCCAGCCCGGGCGGCGCAGCACCAGCAACGGCACCCCGGCAGCCGGGCAGGCCCGCGCCGCGTGATCGGTCATGGCCGCGGCGAACGGATGCGTGGCGTCGACCACCGCGTCGATCAGTGCTTCCCGGAGATAGCGGACCAGGCCGTCGACCCCGCCGAACCCACCGATGCGCACCTCGCCCGGCGGCAGCAGCGGCGCGGACGTCCGCCCGGCCAGCGAACTGATCACCGGCATCCGGCCGGCGAGCGCCCGGCCCTCGGTGGTGCCGCCGAGGACCAGAACTCTCAGGTCCGGCATCGACCGGTCGAGTACAGGTGGCTGTCGGGGAACTGAGAAGCGGTGAGCGCGGCACCGACCACGATGACGGCGGTGCGCTTGACCCCAGCCTCGACGACCTTCGCCGCGATGTCGGCCAGTGTGCCCCGCAGAATCAGCTCGTCCTCCCGGCTGGCCCGGGCCACGACGGCGACCGGGCACTGCGGACCGTAGTTCGGCAGCAGCTCGGCGACCACCGCCTCGATCCGCTGGACGGCCAGGTGCAGCACCATCGTCGCGCGGCTCGCACCCAGCGTGGCGAGATCCTCACCGGGCGGCATCGCGGTCGCCCGCTCGGCCGTACGGGTCAAGATGACCGTCTGCGCCACCTCAGGCACGGTGAACTCCCGCCCGAGCGCCGCCGCGGCGGCCGCGAACGCGGGCACCCCCGGCACCACGTCGTACGGGACGCCGGCCGCGTCGAGCCGGCGCATCTGCTCGGCCACCGCGCTGAACACCGACGGGTCACCGGAGTGCAGCCGGGCCACGTCGTGCCCGGCCTTCGTGGCGTCGACCATCTCGGCGACGATCCGATCGAGGTCAAGGTTGGCGGTGTCGACGAGGCGAGCGCCGGGCGGGCATACGTCGAGCAGCTCCCGCGGGACCAGGCTGCCGGCGTACAGGCAGACGGGCGCGGCAGCGAGCAGGCGCTGTCCCCGTACCGTGATCAGGTCCGCGGCCCCGGGCCCCGCGCCGATGAAGTGAACCGTCACGGCTTGACCACCTCGCTTGCGCGCACCGTCACGGCTTGACCACCGACCAGATCGTCACCGGCATCATCGCTCTCCATCCCGTGAACCCGCCGACCGGCGACGCGCGGTTGACCGCGACCCGGGTCAGTTCCCCGCCGAGCTTGGCGTACCAGGCGGCCAGCACCGCCTCCGACTCGAGCGTGACCGCGTTAGCCACCAGCCTGCCGCCCGCCGGCAGCGCCTCCCACGCGGCCTCGACGACCCCGTCGCGCGTCACACCGCCGCCGATGAAGACCACGTCGGGCGCCGGCAACCCGGCCAGGCCGCCGGGTGCGCGACCCACGACGACCTTGAGCTTGGGTACGCCGAGAGCAGCGGCATTTGCCTCCACCCGCCCGGCCCGCTCGGGCGACGACTCGACGGCGACCGCCCGGCAGGCCCGATGGCTGCGCATCCACTCGATCGCGATGCTGCCCGAACCGGCGCCGACGTCCCAGAGCAGTTCGCCCGGCTGCGGTCCCAGCAACGCGAGAGTCACGGCCCGCACCTCGCGCTTGGTGAGCTGGCCGTCACTGTCGTACGCGTCGTCGGGCAGCCCGGGCGTCAGCGGCCGCGCCGCACCGCCGCGACCGCACTCGACGGCGACGACGTTGAGCGGATCGACGCCGGTCAGATCCAGCGAGGCGGCGGGCCCGGTCCGGGTGGTCTCCCGCTCGCCGCCCAGCTGGGCGAGGACGGTGAGGGTGCTGTCGCCGTACCCGCGCCCGGTCAGCAGCTCCGCGACCAGGGCGGGCGTACCCGCGTCCCGGCTCAGCACCAGAATCCGGCGCCCGGGGTGAACCAGCAGATGCAGCTCCTCGACCGGCGCGGACACCAGGCTCAGCACGTCGACATCGGCGAGCGGCCACCCGAGGCGCGCGGCGGCGAGCGAGACCGACGACGGATGCGGAATGACCCGCAGGGTTTCGGCCGTGGTCCCTTGCGTGGTGGCGAGGCGCGACAGGGTGGCGCCGATGCCGTGGAACATCGGATCGCCGCTGGCCAGGACCGCGATGCGGCGGCCGCGGTGCTCGTCGAGCAGCCCCGGGAGCGCGGGCAGCAGCGGCGAGGGCCACGGCACCCGCTCGCCGGTCACCTCGGCCGGGAGCAGGGCCAGCTGCCGGTCACCGCCGAGGATCACGTCGGCGGCCTTCAGCGCGGCGGTGGCCGTACCCGACAAACCGGCCCACCCGTCGGCGCCGATGCCGACCACGGTGAGCCCGGCGGGGTTGTCAGTCACGCCGGTGACGTTAGCTGCCGGACCACCGGCCTCCTTCCGCCGCTCCCCGGGGATCGATATCTTTCACTGCATGAAGCGCGCCCTCGCCGCTGCCGCCCTGACCGCGACCCTGACCGCCACCCTGGTCGTGACCCCCGGCGCCGCCCTCGCCGCCTCCCCCACCGCCGCCGCCGACTCCGCCGCCCCGCACCCCGCCGCCGCTTCCTCCCGACTGGCCGGCTCCTCCCGACTGGCCGGCTCCTCCCGACTGGCCGGCTCCTCCCGACTGGCCGGCTCCTCCCGAGTTGCGGGCTCTTCCGGACTTGCCGGCTCCTTCTGGCGCGCTGCTCCGGACGCGTCCTACCGGACGCTGGGCGCGGCTGAGCATCCTGACTGGATGCGCTCGGTGCCGGACGGCACCGGCCTGGCCGGCCTCTCGATCCCCGGCACGCACGAGACGATGGCGATCCACGGCGGGGGGCTCACCCAGACGCAGGAGGACTTCGGCGACAGCGGCGGCACCCTGGCCCGGCAGCTCGTCGCGGGTATCCGCATGATCGACATCCGCGCCCGGGTCAACGGCGGCAACACGTTCACGATCCACCACGGCGCCGTCTATCAGAACGCGAACTTCTCCGACGTCGTACGGGTGCTGTCGGACTTCCTCGCCGCCCACCCGGCCGAGACGGTGATCATGCGCCTGAAGCAGGAGTGCACCGGCGAGCTCGGCTCCTGTACGGACGTACCTGGCCAGAAAAGCTTTCCGGACATCTTCGACTCGTACCTGACGCCGGTGTTCTGGCAGCCCTCGGTGACGCGGGCTTCGGCCGCGGCCACGCCCACGCTCGGTCAGGTGCGCGGCAAGGTTGTCCTCGCCGTGCTGCACGGCGCGCATGGGAGCCCGATCGAGCACTACGGCCTCGCCCAGTTCGCTACCTGGACGGATGGGTCTTCGACCTACGTCCAGGACAATTATCAGGTACCGAACATCGGCGCCATTGCCACGAAACGCGATCAGGTCCGGCGTTTCCTCGATGCCACCAACGCGGGCGACCCGTCGAAGATCTACGTCAACTTCGGTTCCGGCGCGAGCCTGTTCGCTCAGCCTCAGCAGGTCGCGGGCGGGGCGTTCGGGGTGCAGGGGGTGGATCCGTTCCTGCTCACGTACCTGAACGAGGGTCACGGCCTGACCCGTACCGGCGCCGTCATGCTGGACTTTCCGGGCAGCGGCCTGATCGAGAAGGTGATCGGTTACAACTAGGTTTTTCGTCGCTCCGTTGAGCGTTAGCCCGCGAAACCGCGTAGTACCCGTCGACGGCCTCCTCCGACGGGTCGTCACGTCCGTCGCCGGGGGGTGACGGCCGGGCACGGACAGACGACTGCCGAGCGGGTGAGACCGATGGCGCGACCAGGGCCGACGATGTACGAGACCTTCGAGGACCAGCGGCCGGTCCGTGACTTCTGGGAGCAGCCCGACCTCAACGAGGGCGTGCCGCGCGGCGACATCCTCACCGAGGCGCCCGGGGCCCCCACCGGCTGGGAGGGCTCCGGCCCCGCGATCGTCACCGACGACCGTCCGCCGGCCGAGGCCACGTCCGGCAACCGGCTGCTCACGGTGCTGCTGTTCTTCGCGGGCCTGGCGACCAGCCTGGCGCTCTGGCTCTTCGAGACCGAGGCCGGCACGATCAACGACACGCCGGCCCTGCTGATGGCGGTCGGCCGGCTGACCGGGTTGGCAGGCGGCTACGTCCTGTTCATCCAACTGCTGATGATGAGCCGGGTCTCCTTCCTCGAGGAGTGGGTCGGCGCCCGGGATCTGCTGCGCTGGCACCGCTGGCTCGGCACGTCCCTGGTCGTGCTGGTCGCGACCCACGTCGTCTTCATCGTGTACGGCTACGCGCTGACCGCCGAGACCGGCGTCGTCGACCAGGGCTGGACGATGATCACCACCTTCCCGGACATGATAGGCGCCACGGTCGCCACCGGGCTGCTGGTGTTCATCAGCCTCATCTCGATCCGGGCGGCCCGGACCAAGATGCCGTACGAGCTGTGGCATCTGATCCACCTCACCGCGTACCTGGTGCTGCTGCTCGGTTACGGCCACCAGATCGCGATGGGCGCCAACCTCTCGGGCGACTTCGCCGACCTCTACTGGCCGACGCTCGGCGCCCTGGTCATCGCGGCCCTGGTCTGGGGGCGCCTGATCGAACCGGTCTGGCTGAACGTGCGGCACCGCTTCGAGGTCGCCGAGGTGGTCGCCGAGGGCACCAACACGTTCTCGATCTACATCGACGGCAAGAACCTCGACAAGCTGCCCGCGCAGGCCGGCCAGTTCATGCGCTGGCGCTTCTTCACCCGCAACGGCTGGTGGCAGTCGCACCCGTTCTCGCTCTCCGCGGCGCCCAACTCGCAGTGGCTGCGCCTCACCGTGACGGCGGTCGGCGGCCACACGGCCAGGCTCGCGGAGATGGAGCCGGGAACGCCGGTGTGGGCGGAGGGCCCGTTCGGTACGTTCACCGCCCAGCGGCGCACCCGCCGCCGCGCCCTGCTGATCGCGGGTGGTAGCGGCATCGCCCCGATCCGCGCCCTGCTCGAGGACATGCCGCCGGACACCATCGTGATCTACCGGGCGAGCAGGCCCGACGAGCTCGTGTTCCGGGAGGAGCTCGAGGATCTCGCGGAACGCCGCGACGCGTGGGTGCGCTACATCGTCGGCTCGCGGAACGACCCGGGCCCCCGCCGCCTGTTCACGGCGAACGGGCTGCTCGGCCTGGTGCCGGACGTGAACCGGCGCGACGTCTACCTGTGCGGGCCCCCCGGCCTGGTGAACGCGGCGGTGCAGACGCTGCGGGAACTCGAGGTGCCCGACAGCCAGATGCATCTGGATCCGTTCGAGTTCTGACCGGCGCCCGCCGGACCGTTTCCACCCGTTCCAGTCCGTTGACCGCTTCGATCTGTCAGTCCGGGAGTTTTGATGCGACGCAGCACCGCAGCAGCCGTAGGGACGTTGACCGGCGCCGCCCTGATCGTGGGCGTGCGACTGAGCGTCTCCGCGCCGGCCGTGCCGACGGCCGCGCCGCCCGCCGTCGACCTGGCCGGTTCGGGGCAGGACGCCACCCCCGAGCCGAGCAAGAAGCCCGGCGCCAAGAAGCCCTCCGGCGACTCGGACGCGGATTCGGATACCGGCTCGGACGGCGGCTCGTCCCAGGGTGAGGCCGGCGGCAGCGGCCTGAAGGACGGCGTCTACAAGGGCGCGGCCGTCAAGAACCCGTACGGCATCATCCAGGTCTCGATCAAGATCGAGGACGGCAAGATCACGGCTGCGGACGCCACCTACCCGACGACGAATGACAGCGCCACCATCAACCCGCCGGCCATCGCCTCGCTGAAGCAGTCCACCGTCAAGGCCCAGAGCGCGGACGTGGACGCGGTCTCCGGCGCCACGTTCACCAGCAAGTCGTACGTGAAGTCCCTTCAGGCAGCCATCGACGAAGCGAACGCGTAAGTTCGGCGCATGCACCACGCCGAGCACGTGATGGGCACGGTCGTCAGCATCGACCTCGCCGACGAGCTGCCCGCTCCGGCCCTGCAGTCGATGATCGACGACGTGTGCCGGTGGCTGCACGAGGTGGATCGGCGATTCAGCACGTACCGCGACGACAGCGAGGTCAGCCGCCTCCGCCGCGGCGAGATCGACATCTCCGCCTGCTCGGACGACATGCGCCACGTCCTGGAGGCCTGCGCGGACCTGTGGCGGTCGACGGACGGCTACTTCGACGCGTACGCCGGCGGCCCGCTGGACCCGTCCGGCTACGTGAAGGGCTGGTCGGTTGAGGTCGCCTCGGCCCGGCTGGCAGAGGCGGGCTCGGTCCACCACTGCATCAACGCCGGCGGCGACATCCGCGCCCGAGGCCTGTCGCGCAAGGGCGAACCGTGGCGCGTCGGCATCCGCCACCCGTGGGAAGCCGACAAGGTCAGCTGGGTGCTGTCCATCACCGACTGCGCGGTGGCGACATCGGGCAGCTACGAACGCGGCGACCACGTCTTCAACCCCCGCACCGGCTCCCCGGCGCGGGGATTGCGGTCGGTCACGGTGGTCGGTCCGGATCTGGCCCTGGCCGATGCGTACGCGACCGCGGCGCTGGCGATGGGTGAGGCGGGGCTGAGCTGGCTCGCGAAGATGGTGGCGGAGGGCTACGACTCGGCCGCGGTGACCGACGACGGGCGGGCGTTCACCACCACCGGGCTGCCCGCCGCGGTCTGAGAGTTCCTGCCACCTCATCTCCGCACCTCAGAAGTCGGCGAACAGGTACGGCATCTGCTGGGGGAACAGGACCCCGAGCGCCTCCACCGCCGGAGCCTCCACCCGGCCGAACCCGCGCGTCACCACTTCGACCGGGTCCAGCACGCCGTAGGC
Source organism: Actinoplanes sp. NPDC051475 (assembly GCF_040689425.1). Taxonomy (NCBI): domain Bacteria; kingdom Bacillati; phylum Actinomycetota; class Actinomycetes; order Micromonosporales; family Micromonosporaceae; genus Actinoplanes; species Actinoplanes sp. NPDC051475. The sequence goes on along the minus strand of NZ_JBFAZZ010000013.1, from coordinate 14,871 downwards.
CAGCGCCGAGATCCCCGCGCAGGTCAGCGTGGCCTGAGGCTCGTCCTTGGTCGCCTCCACCGCCAGCCTCCCCGCGTCGCCGGTGATCCGGTAACGGCCGCCGATCAGCTCGTCGTCCACCACCTCCACGGTGACGGCAGCCTCCGCGCCGGCGTGCAGCCCGTTCAGGGCGTCGATGGCCAGCAGCCGCACCATCGGGGCGCCCCTGCGCGGGAGCTCCACCCGGCCCTCCGTGAGCACGGCGAAATCCGTACCCCACAGCTCGGGCACCTCATCCGTGCCGATCTTCAGCACGATCCGCGCCACCTGGTCCGTGTGCCGCGCGAAGAACTGCAACAGCAGGGCGCGCCCCAACGCGCCCGTTGTCAACAGGTCACCCGCGACGAGGTCACCGCCGTACTGATCGATCCGATACGTCACGGCGCCCACTACTTCGCCGTCCACGCGGGCGATCGCCACCCACAACGAAGGGCTCTCGCGGAATTCGGCGGTGCGCGTCTCGTCGTACACGGAAAAGCCGTGCCGTTCCTCGAGCTGTCGCAGCGTGAGGGCGTCGTATTCGTCGAACCCCTCGGAGAGGTGGAGGCGATCGACCTCGCCGGGCAGATCGGCCTTGAGCAGGTGCGACAGCCCCTCCGGCGCGAAGGTGGCGGTGCGCACGCGCGGCACCCCCACGTAGCCGAGCTTGCCGTAGAACGACGGCCGGAACGGATAGAGCGCGCTGACGGCGCAGCCCTGATCCCGCATCTGGAGCATCAGCCGGCCCATGAGCTGACGCACCAACCCCCGGCGCCGCGCGGCCGGATGTGAGGAGACGGATGCGACACCGGCCATGTCGTGCACGACGCCCCGCACGTTCTGCCGCATCGGGAAGGCGGCGACCCCGGCGAGGGTCTGCCCGTCCTCCTCGGCGATGAGGCTGGTCACCGTCCGGTAGAAGACCATCCGCTTGGCATAGGTCTCCCGCTCGGCGTCGGCCCAGGGCGAGGGCATGAACGCGTACGTCTGCAGGGGGAACATCGTGTCGGTGCGCTCGTCGGCGGCGATCTGTCGGATCTCCATGCCCCCATCCAACCCGCCCCGGCCGGTCGGCGCTCGACAGTTTCGCGGCCTGTGGATAACGTCCGCCCGTCGCCCGTGACCTGCGGCTCAGCCGAAATGCGACGCGCCGGGGGACCCCGGTTTGGCAAGCCATGGGGCGACCGGCTAATGTTTCTTCCGTCGCCGGGGGAACCCGGAGGGACAAGCGGACGTAGCGCAGCTGGTAGCGCATCACCTTGCCAAGGTGAGGGTCGCGGGTTCGAATCCCGTCGTCCGCTCGGAGAGGCCGCCACAGGTTACGTGCGGGGCCGGCTCGGTGGAGTGGCCGAGAGGCGAGGCAACGGCCTGCAAAGCCGTGTACACGGGTTCAAATCCCGTCTCCACCTCGGCATTAGATCGAGGGCGATTGGCGCAGCGGGAGCGCGCTTCCTTGACACGGAAGAGGTCACTGGTTCGATCCCAGTATCGCCCACCAAGCAAAACAGCAGGTCAGAACGGGTTTCGTCCCGGTGGGACGAAACCCGTTTCTCGTCGGGAGACGGCTCTGGGAGAAATCTGGGAGACGATCTTGGAACCGGGGAGACGATCATTGCCCGGTCTCCTCTCCCAGTAGCCGGTCCAGCAGCGGCACCGGTGACAGCGAACTGAGCTTCCGGCGCTCGTCCAACGCCGCCCGCCACACCTCGGTCAGGCCGTCGAGCAGCCGCCCGGTCATGCCATCGGTGACGTGCGAGTAGCGAGCCTGGACCGAGCCGTCCGCGTGGCCCATCTGCGCGTCCATCAGGGTCGCCGGTGTACCCAACTCGATCATCAGGGTCTTGTACGAGTGCCGCAGCCCGTGCGGAGTCAGCCCCGGAGCGATCGGCAGCCAGCAGGCATCCGCTCGGCTCGGCGCGTTGCGGCCTCGCACCGGCACGCCGGGCCACGGATCAGCCTCCACGGGTACCGGTCGGGCCGGACGCGGGGCCTTCGCCGGGTAGCCACCGGTCGCGGCCGGTCGAAACAGCCACATGGCGAATCCGTTGCGCCGCCAGTGCGGAGCGGCCATCCCGGTCTGCCCGCCGCGTCGGTAGCCCAGTTCCTCGATCGCCGCCATCACCCGCGCCCGGGTCGCCTCCGCCACGACCGCGCGGTCGTTGAGCACGGCCGACGCTGTACCGATCGCGACCTCGGCATGGCGGGCGACGTCGATCAGCTTCGGCCCGGTTTGCTGCGCCGCGTGGTTCGGCGGCCGGAAACCCCGGAACACGTAGCGGAACCCGTGGCATGGGCACGGCTCCGGCCGGGTCTGGCGGATCTGTCCCATCAGCAGGTCGGTCAGCCAGTCCGGCGTCACGACCGTCCGGTGGGAGCCGTCCTTGGGCGGGCACCGGTGGAACTGGCCGTTGTCCAGTTCGTAGAGCTGCCACTCCACCCGGAGCGCGCCGGGCCGGACGTACTTGGTCTCCAGGCCGACCAGCTCGCCCCAGCGCAGACCGGTGAAACCCGCGCTGACCACGGCCGCGAACTCATCGTCACGGCCGGACAGCAACGCGGCCCGCTCGGCGATCAGGAGCACCCCGAGCGCGGTGGTGATGGTCTTCTCGGCGCCCCGGTGCTGGGACCGCCCGCCCCGCTTGCCGCGTCCCTTGCGCTGTGCGGCGGGGTTGACCATGATCCGGCCGTCGTCCACCGCATCGGCCAGGATCAGGTGCAGCAGGGCACGCCACGAGCGGATGCTGTCGGCCGCATAGCCGGCCGCCCGTTCCTTCTTCACCCAGTCCGCGATCGCTTTCCGGGTGATGTCGGCCAGCGCGTCCTCCTCGAAGGTTGGCAGCAGGTGTTCCTCGAGACGACGCCGATAGTTTTGCATCGTGGACGCGGCCAGGTCCTGCCGGTCGTACCAGATATTGGCGTATTCGCCGAACGTCGCCCGCCCGGACGCGATGTCGCGCATGGCACCGGACCGCACTTGTGCCTCGGCGTCGTTCGCCGCCTGCTCCGCGTCCCGACGGGTGCGGAATTTGATCGTGTTTCCCTGGTCGTCGGTGACCGTGGCGTACACACCGGGGCTGCGCTTGTACCGGCCGCGCCAGTAGTCGCCGCGCTTTTCGGCGAAGCCCATTGTTATTTCTCCTCTCAGGCTGCGGTGGTCGATGGTGGGGCGGCGCCCCGCATCCGGCGCGGAGCCCGCGCCCGCAGGCGGCCGGATGCATCCTCGTCGGAATGGGCTGCTCGGCTGATCGCACGAACGACGGAACCGACCGCAAGCGGTGGCTCGACCGGCTGAACTTCGAAAAGCCGCACGGTCGCGACGACCTGTTCTTCGGTGAAGCGGTAGCTGCCGCCGATCCAGCAGAACGGGATGCGGCGTCGGCGGGCCTGCTCCTTGACCCACCATTCGGAGCAGCGCAGCCGACACGCCACCTCAGCGGGCGTGTAGAGCTGTGACTGCGCCATCGGTGCGCCGTCCATGGTTCGGGACTCCTCCGCGATTTGGGCGTCAAGCTCGGCTTGACGGTTGACGGGCGTTCAAGCGGCCACTGTGGACAAGTACTGGCTGGCGGCCTGCTGGTGTTCTCGGGCCATCGCGGCGGAGGTGTTCGCGAGTAACGCGTCGGCGGCGGTGTGCCAGCCGGCGCCGACGAATTCGAGGAAGTTGACGACCAGCGTGATCGGCTCCGACACGCTCTCGGTGGTCTCGGGGCCGCTGTTCTGGGTGCGGCGGAACACGACGCGTTGCTCGCGGAGCAGGGCGAAGGTAACTGAGTAGCGGCGGGACTTGGTAAGGAAGTGGCCGCCGAAGCCAAGCATGTGCGCCCAGCGGCGCAGCCGGGCGGCGGAATCGGTCGCCCGTACGCGCTCTGACGGCGGCCGGGCGGTGGCTGCGGCGGCTTGTTCCGCGGCGCAGGTCGGGCACATCCGATAGCGGGTACATCCGCCGCAACCCGAGTCGGTGCGAAGAGGGCCGAAGGTGGCGTCGAGCGGTCCGATGTACGCGCGGAAGGCGCGTAAGCCCTGCCCGTGCTCGGTGCTGGCGTTCTCGGGAGCCCGCCCGAGGCGCCAGCAAGCGGCGATCAGGCGTTCGGTGTGGCTGCCGTGCGGGTCGGCGTACAGGCCGATCGTGGTGATGTCGAGGCGGGCCGAGGTGTGCCCGGTAACCTCGGTGGACTTGGTGGCGTACTTGGCCAGGTAGGCCGCGACCTGGGCATCGGTCACCTCGCCCTCCGCCGCCACCGTGATCACCTTGGTGAAAACGCCTTTGTCGCCCCAGCCGATCGGCCAGCCGCCGGGGTTGGCCGGGTGCGGGTCAGTGGTGAAGCTGACCTGCTCGGCGGCGTGGTCGATGGCGGCGACCAGGTCGGCCGCGTCCAACTCCGGCGGGGGCGCCAGGACGGTGTCGGGGGTGTCGGGGTGGTAGCCGTCGAGACGGATGATGGCGTGGAAGTGCACGACACCGCGGCGTTGCATCTCGGCGGCCTTGCCGAACGACAGCCGCCACGCAGGGACCAGCCGGGACCGCTGCCTGCCCTGCTTGTCGACGTAGTAGACGCGGAACTCGGGGACGCCACGCTGGCGGGCCAGTCGCCGCAGGTAGCGGTTGATGGCGATGGTGGTACGCCGCCACAGTTCCCCGGCCATCACGTTCCACACGGCCTGGGTGTCATAGTCGTAGCAGTCACGGCACAGCGGCGTCCCGAGCCGAGAATCGTCGCCCGCGTGGCGGGCGAAGCACACCAGGCGCACGCCGTGCGGGCAGACGCTCAGGTCACGGCGGGCGTGGCAGGGCTCAGGGCGGCAATCGCAGTCTTTGCGCCTAGCGCAGGTGTGCCGCCTGACGGCGCGGGTGTGGACCTCGCCGAAGCCAGGTGCGGTGAAGGTAGGGAACACCGCCGGGTGGTGGGAGACCTGTTCGGGGACGCCCTTGCCGCCGACCAGCCCGGCCCGCACCACCTGGTAGGCGTCACGCTGGTACAGCTTCGAGCAGGACGGACACACCGACTCGCGGCGGTTGCCGCACGGCTTGTAGATCACCCCGTCCGGCATATCCGCCGTGGACCGCTCCGCCAGCAGGCGGCCGGTCGCGGCCTCGACGGTGGCGATGGTCCCGGCCAGCCGCACCGGCCGCGTACACGCCGACGCGGTCTTGACGTGCGACAGCCACGCCTCGTAGTCCGGGCGGGCGGCGCGGGCGATGGCTTGCAGGCGCACGTCGCTGGAGTGCCGGTACCACGAGGGCACGGTGGCGGCGACGGTCATGCCGACCACCCCGCCGGGTCGATGTCGAACAAGGCCGGCTGCCGGGTCGCGGCGTCGATCGTGGTCAAGACCCGGTCGCGCCAGCGCAACGCATAGCGGAGGCAATTCGCGCAGGTGCGGTGCGTGTGGCAGCCGGGCAGGGCGGGCTGACGGCGGGCCTGGGCGCTCCACGCCATCGAGTCCGCCGACGCGAGCAGGTGACCCCAGCTGGCCAGGCCGAGGGTCTTGAACCCGAAGCCGTGCAGGCGGGTGACGCCGTGCCGGTGCAGGGCGATGAGGATGTCACCCACCTCGGTGGTGGACTGGCGGCGGCACACCGACCCGACACCGACCAGGCCGCTGCGGCTGAGGTCGACGCCTGCGCGGGCGTACCGGTCGACACAGCGCAGGTAGTCGCCCGGGGTCCGGCCCTGCACCACCGGCACGAACGGCAGCTCCGGGCCCAGTCCGCGCAGCCGCAGATAGTTGTCGACCGTGTGGGCTTGGTGCTCGGCGACGGTGAGGCCGGTCTTGGCGACGATGAACGGTTCGCACATCCAGTCCTGCGGCGCCGCCCACACGAGGTGGCCGATCTCGTCGCGGTAGCGCCGGACCCGGGCCACGTAATCGGCCGGGGTAGGTCCGGTGTTCCAGGTGCCGTACTGGCTGAGTTCGGTGAAGCCGCCGGAATCCAGCGCCCACGACGCGGCGGCGCGAGGCAGGCGGCGGTAGCGGCGTAGCCGCCGGTCGGAGACGAACAGCGGCACGCCGAGTCGCAGCCAGTGGGGTTGGTGGGTGCCGAGGTAGAAGGTCGGCTCCGCGCAGGGGGCCGTACCCGAAGCGGCTGCTTCGGGTACGACGCTCAACGTGGAGACGGTCACCGGGTCGCCTTCGAGGGGCGCTTGCCGTTGACGGTCGGAATCGGTGTGGTGGGGCTGTCCGGGCCGAGGTCGAGCACGGCCAGGGCCTGAGCTGCTTGCTCGGAGTTCACCCGCGCGCGGGCGGCGAGCTGTCCCGGCTTGATCGGAACGCCGTGTTCGGTGCGGTACTGCTCGGCGATCTCGCGGGCCTTGACCAGCAGGGCCGGGTCGACGGTGTACGGCAGGGGCAGCTGTGCGGGCTCCGGCTCGGTGACAGGGGTGTCGGTGGCGGGAGCGGCCAGCGGCTCAGCCGTCTTGGTCGGCTCGGTCTTGCGGGGCTTGGGCTTCGAGGCGCCTGCGGTAGCCGGCCGAGTAGCGGTCGGTCGCAGCGGGATAGTCGTCGGGCTCGGGGTGACCCGGGCGGCAACCTGTGCCGGGGTCGGAACGACATCGGTCCGGGTCGCCGTCACGGGTTCCGGCGTCGCCGCCGGTTCCGTGCGCGGCTTGATGGGGTCCGCCAATGCCGGTGCGGTGGTGCTGGGCGCCGGGACGGCGGGCGGGGTCGGGGCCGGGATCCGGACAGAGCCTGGGACGGCCGGGGCGGGCACAGGGTGTGGTGTGGTGTGCTGGGTCTGGCCGGTGGCGAGGATCGCGCCGGTGGCCATCACCATGAGCCCGTCGACCGCGAGCGGTCCCAGGACGCACACGATGGGTTCTTCGCCGTAGAAGGCGAGCAGCCCGGACAGGTGCCGGTACGACACCAGGGCAGCCACGAACGCGACCGGGACCATGCCCGCCCAGCGCAGCAGTTGCCAGGTCCACCCGGACGGCCACGCCACCCGGGTCAGGATCTCGGTGGCGACGAACAGCGCCACCGGCCAGAACACGGCACCGACCACGGCGCCGCCACGCGGTGTCCAGTCCTGCGCCACACCGGCAGGCGGGACGTAGGAATGGGCGATGTTCGCCGCGATCGACACGATGCCGCCCAGGACGGCGCCGATGTACGCCCACCAGCGGCCAGACATCCGGGGGGCGCTCATGTCACGTCCCTCCCGCACAGGTCGCAGGTCAGGACGATCCCGTGCTCATCCCACGAGCACCGGCTGTGCTCGCAGGCCACGAACACGAAGGGGCAGTGCTCGCATCGCTGTACCTCGGCCGATCCCTCGAGACCGTCCAGATACGACACGGATGCGGTCCAGCTGCCATTCACCCTGGCGTGCGCGGCATGCTCGCTGAGCAGCATCGGATTACGGGACTCGCCGGTCAGCCGCTCGAACGTTGCCCGGACGGAGACCGCCGGTCGGTCGGTGCTCATCGCGCCGCCCGGTTCCCGGCTTCGTCTTCGAAGCGGGTGAAGGACAGGATCACCGGCTCGCCCGGGACCTCCGGACGCAGCACGTCGGTGACGTCGACGATGTCCTTCTGGGATCGGATCGGATACTGCAGATCGATCTGGCAGTTACCGAAGCCGAACCCGGTCTCGTTGGCGAAGCTGTAGGCGATGAAGTAGGAGATCATCAGGCTGGTTCCTTCCCGGACAGGTCGAACAGTGCTGCGGGTCGGTCCGGGACCAGCGCGGTGTACGCCGCCTGCCGGACCGCCGCTGCCCTATGCGTTCGGGGCTTGGTGGTGCCGATCAGGTCGGCGAACTGGACAGGCGACAGCCGGGCTACCACGGCGTCGTCCTCATGCCGCCGTCGCCGCAGGAGCGGGCGGACGGTGGCGTTGCTCGGGCAGTCGCACTGCCCCTCGGGATAGCGGTAGCCGCAACCCGGACACACCGAAGCGGCCGGGTCACCGGGGTGATGGTCGGCGAACACCTGCACCAGGGTCGCCACCGTGACGCACTGCCCGGCTTCGAGCAGCCGGCGGTCCAGGGCGCCGCGGTCGGTGCGGTCGCCGTAGCGCTGCTGCGCGGCCTGCTTGCTGATACCAAGCCGGTCGGCGATCTCGGACCAGGAGTAGGAATAGGGCTTTTCGCGGAGGCCGGCCACGGCCAGGCGGGTCACTGCATCGACCTCGCTGGACAGCTGCGAGAGCGAGCGGAGTGCCTCGACGTCACCGGCGGCGACCCGGCGGGCATACGCGCGCAGGATCCGCCGCACGAACGCGTCGAACTCGGCGGTCTCCACCTCACGCCGCGACCGCTTACGCGGTTTCGGCGTCACGGCAGCCTTGACGGTGTTCTTGCTCATCGGGCGTCACCGCCCTGCGAACCCCCAGCGCTGTCCCATGCGGCTGCGCGAGCGCAGTGCACGCATATCCACGGCAGGTCGGCGCAGAAGCACCGCTCCTCACAGGTCGGGCAGCCGAACAGGTTGCCCGGCAGGTGCGGCCGGTCGAGGTGACCAACCGGCCCCCGGCCGTCGTCGTCCGGGGTCGCCCAGAGGATGGGCAGGCTCAGCTCGCCCTGGTCGTCATCCGGTTCGGCCCAGATGCCGCCGGGCACGAGCAACTTGACCCTGTCGGCCATGTCCGCGTCGTACGTGCCGAGCGCACGCAGAACGTCGATCAGCTCCTCAGCCGAGCGGGCCGCCGCCTGGCGGAGCACGTCGGTGACCTGCTCGACGGTGCGGCCCTTGGCGTCGTTGAACTCGTACGACTCGCTACCGTTCTCGGCCAGCAGGAACCGGTCGAGGTGCAGCACGGCCTCCTCGAAGTCCAGGAAGCCGGGGTCATCGAAGTGTTGCGCCGGTGCCTCGACAGGGCCGCCGTAGCAGACCATGCCGATCGCACCGGCCATGTCCGCCGCCGGAGTGAAGATGGTGGCGGTCGGATCGTAGTAGGCGCCCTGGACCCAGCCGTGCCGTTCCAGGTACAGCGCCGCCGAGCGCAGCACCGATCCGACGGTGCCGGGTGCCCCGCCGGTATCGGCGAGGGCCTTGAGTCCGGCGTCGGTGACGACGTAGCCGTCCGGCTCCGCGCTGTCCGGCAGGATCACCGGGTGGGCTGCCGTCGGCTCGTCCGTGGCGAAGCAGGCCGCACAGGCGGATTGGTCGACACAGACGATGTGCGGCACGCGCGGATCCGGGTCCGGGTCAGCCCGCACTGGTGTGCCGGCGGTCCCGCAAATCTCGCAGGTGCCCAACGGGTAGCCGTCCGGCTCCGCGCTGTCCGGCAGAGTCACCGGGTTGGCGGCGATGCCGACAGCCGATGCGACCCAGGCGCGGAACTGCTGGTCGTCGCCAAGCAGGTCGACGAAGAAGTTCGTTGCGTGGTCGGTGTCGCGGGGTTCAGGGCAGGCTCCGCCCTGCGGTTGGGTAGCGTGCATGACGCTGACTCCTCTCCTAGCGGGATGGATCAGTGGTTGGGGCCGACGGCACCGGTCTGCTTTCCAGGGCTTGTGCCGGTGTCGTCGGCTTGCCGTAGTAGGGACAAGGACAGATGTGGCCGCATGGCCGTCAGTGCCAGTGCTGCACGACGGTGATGCAGCGGTGCCCGCCCACCGCGAGCGCGGCGACGACGGCGATCAGCACCGGCACCGCGAGGGCGCCGAGGCCGATACCGGTCCACAGCAGCCATCCCGCCGTGACGAGCGCGGCGACCAGGGCCAGGCCGACGATCAGGCCGAAGCCGAGCCAGAACCGGCGCAGCTTGCGGTCACGTTCGGCGATGACTTCTTGGCGGGCCTTCCACTGGGCGTAGAGGGCGCGCTGCTGACGTTCCTGCCGCTGCCGGGCGGCGAGCTGGGCCGCGGGGTTGAGCGGGTAGGCCAGCTCGGCGGGGGTGGTCGGGTCGACGTAGTGCACAACCCGGACCGCCGGGGGCCGAATGTCCGGGAGACGCTTGCTCATTGATCGATCTCCTTCGATAGATGTGGATGGATTCCAGCCCGCATAGGTTTGCGGGGTGGTCGGGGTTGCGCCGGTCAGGCCGCCGCCGGGACCGGCCGCAGACGCGGGCGATCGTCGGCGTTGGTGGCGCGCATGTCGGCCGCGTAGGCGGCGATGGCCGCGCAGGTGCGGTCATCCAGGTAGGCGGTCTTGACCAGTTGCGGGCTGCCGCCCTCGGCAATCAGCAGACCGGCGCCGGGGTTGTTCGGGCTGACCGTGTTCGCGGACCAGCCCTTGTTCGCCCAGCCGTGCCCGAGCACGATGTCCGACGACGAGTCGTTGGTGCAGCGTCCGGCGAAGCGCCACGCGAACAGGTCACGCAGCGACGTCGGGATGATGTCCGAGCTGGGGCGTTGGGTGGCGGCGATGACGATGATGCCGACCGCCCGCCCGCGGGCGACCAGGTCGCGTAGCAGCGCGGCGAACTCTTCGCGCTGCTTCTTGTCCCCGGTCGTGGCCGAGTAGTAGGCGATCTCGTCGATCGCGACCACGTACGGCAGGAACGCGTCCGGCACCCAGCTGATCTCGCCGGTGACCGGCGAGAGGGTCTGGATCTTCTCGACGACCTTGCGGCGTTCGCAGTCGAGCAGGAACGCGTACCGGTTGTCCATCATCGTCTGCAAACGGCTCAGCAGGACCAGTGCTTGGATGATGGTCGGGCCGACGAACGCGTCGGCGCACTTGCGCCACTGGCCGAGTTCGACCTGCTTGCCGTCCAGCAGGATCAGCTTGCAGTTCGCGCACAGCGCCGCGTAGGCGACGAGCACGTTCAGCAACGCCGACTTACCCGCGCCGGGCTCGCCGCCGATCAGCAGGTTGCGCCAGATCAGCCGGATCAGCACCTGCATGCCGAACTCGTCGATCCCGATCGGGACCGGGTCGAAGATCGACAGGGGCAGGCCGGGCTTGACCGGGCCGAGTGCCGTGTTCGCGGCCAGGACGGGCTGCATCAGTCAGCCTCCCGTTAGACCGTCGCCGGAGCGGCGATGCTCCAGGCGTCGTCCTTCGGCACATCCGGGGTGAACCCGTCGCCCTTGCCACCGGAACGGTTCATCCGCTGCACCTTGGCCTGCGCGAACCGCAGGCTCGGGCCGATCTCGTCGACGTCCAGCCCGTACGCGGAGCGCTTCTCCTTGGTCTCCTTGTCCTCCCAGCGCGACAGCCGCAGCCGCCCGGAGGCGATGACGCGGGTGCCCTTCGCGAGGGACTCGGCGATGTGCTCGGCGATGTCGCGCCAGGCGGTGCAGTTGAGGAACAGCGGGTCGCCGTCCTTCCACTGCCCGGACTCGCGGTCCAGGGTGCGCGGTGTCGACGCGATCGTGAACTTCACCATCGCGGTGCCGTTCGGCAGGAACCGCAGTTCCGGGTCATCGGTCAGGTTCCCGACGACGGTGATCGTGGTTTCTCCAGCCATTGCTCTTACTCCTCAGGATCGATTGCTGGTTTCGGGCAGAACGCCAGTTGGCGCGCCCGGTGCAGGCACATCCACAGCCGGTCGACATCGGCCAGCCAGATGTGTAGGGCGGAGTTCGTGGTCAGGCGAACCTCGCCCCAACCCGCGTATCCCGCCGGAAAGCCGACCTCGATGGCGGGCTGTCCGGAACTGAACCCGTCCGCCGCACTCATCGCCGAGCGCCACGCGGCGGTTCGGGTGCAGGCTCTTCAATGTCGGCCAACTCCAGGCCGACCGGCGGCACAGCCGGCGACACCGGCACATCCGCCGCTTCCGCGTTGCGCAGGCTCGGGATCAGCAGCGCCAACGGCGAATCAATCCGGCCCGTCAACGGGTCACGCCGGGCAATGTCCACGCGCAGCAACGCGGCATACCGTTCCGACGCAGGAGCGATCCGGACCTGCTTGGCGATACACGCCACCGCGATCAGACCGGCCTTGCCCTCCAGGTCCTCCAGCGCCAGGCCCGGGCGCAGCCACAGCCACACCCGCTCACCCGCGAGCGTCGGACGCGCCCACAACAGCAGCGGCAACGCCGCCGGACGACCACCCGACACCCGCGCCGCGCTACGCACCAACGTCGCGAAAGACAGCCGCAGCCGATGACGCACCACCAGGCACCACGACCACGCGTACACGATCCGGCGCGGCCGACGCGGCACGAACACCGCGATCACTACCGCCAGCAGCACGACCGAAGCGATCCACCAGGTCGTCAGGTGCGCCAGCGTGACCCAGCCGCCCACCACGACCACCGTGGTCGCGATCTCGATCGACCACCACCACAGCGTCCGCAACACCGGCCAAACCCGCACCAGCACCGCCGCCACCAGAGCGCACACGACACCGGCCAACGCACCCAGCACCACCGCCAACAGCAGCGGGCAGAACACGCTCAACACCGCCGTCACCAGCGCATCGCACGCCAAACCCACGACCAGGGCCGTGACCCCGGCACGCCGGGCGTACCACTGCGACATCGGACGCTCCACGAGCGTCACCAACCCGACCGTGTCCTTGCTAGACGGGCTCCGATACATCCTTCGCCTCCTCTCGCCGCAAGTGGACTATACCAGTGAGATGGATAGTGGACTATGCCACTTGCTTCAGAAGGAGGAAACGGCCCGTCCACACGGAGGACTTACCCCTCGATCGGGTACTCCTGCTCGATGCTCCACACATCGGGCGGGTAGATCGACTCGGCATACTCCAAGATCTGGTCCGCCGAGTCGTACACCGTGTGCCGGTAGGCCAGGACCGCTGCGGGGACCGCTTCAAGGTGGAGGAGTTCCGCCTCCTGACTCGTGGCGAGGCGGGCAGAGACTCGATCCCGGGCGTATGAAGCTGTCCGACCGGTTGTCGACTCGACGTAGCGAACACTGCCGATGCCGCCTAGCGAGGTCGGGTCCAACAGACGCGGGGCTTGTTCAGACAGCGCTACTGGCCACCACGAAGTGGCTATCTCCACGGGTCCCGTGCCCTCCCGTGAGATCAGACGCCGCCGACTCATCGCCTGCGCCGGCCGAGCCAGGCTCAGCGCCTCGGCCACGTGATCGGGGGCGTCAACGATCCCGACGCCGAGGATCTCCATGGACTCATCCGGGGCGTACTGTGCACCCTGGGCGCGGTAGCGGTGGTATCTGTGCGAAGCGCGCCTGTGCGCGCGAACGTCACGGACTCGGGTGCCCGAACCTTGCTGAGACTCGAGGAGCCCTTCACGCCGCAGCGTTTCGAGGGCGCGAGTCGCGGTCGGCCGTGCCACCTTCCAGGACTCCGCGATCTTGCGTTCGCTGTCCACCTCGTCGCCCGGCTGAAGATCACCCCTCAGAATCTGATCGCGGATGTGCCCGGCTATCTGCAGGTACTTAGGGAGGGCAACCTTGATTTCCGGCACGATGCACGCAATCTGGTAGATATCGCTACTTGGTATAGGCCATTGGCCACCCGTAGCTTAGCGCCGTACCGTAAGCCCTGTGACTACGACACTGACTGTCGCGGCAGGCGGCGGAGGCGACGCCCTTGCAGCCCTCATCGCCGATCGCGCGCTGAATCCGACAACTACGTCGGAACAGGTCGTGGCCAGCTTCTCCTGGGATCGATACATCATCGACCCCACCCCCGGACCTCGAACAGTTCACGACTTCGACGGCCTGGTCCAGCACGCCCCGCATGTCTGGGAGGTGACCTCAACAAGCCGACTCCGCGCAGGCGGAACCTCAGGACTCACCATCCTCGCGCAACGCACCGAGGGCCGCTTCTTCCTCCTCGACCCGTCGGATGGTGCTGACGGAGTGCTCCGGCAGCTAACCGAGCTAACCCAACTGATCTCAGCCTCCGCGGTCACGCTCGTCGACGTTGGCGGCGACATCACAGCGGCCGGGTACGAGCCCGAGCTGTCCAGCCCGCTCGCCGACTCACTCGCCCTCGCGGCCGTCGCAGGACTCTCCATACCAGGAACGGTCGCCGTCGGCGGACCCGGACTCGACGGTGAACTAAGTAGCACCTACGTACGAGCGAGAATGGCCCACGCCGACGCCCGTCCCCACCGAGTCACTTCAGCCGACGTCAAGGCATACATCTCCGCCCTCGACTGGCACCCCTCCGAGGCGACCGCGCTTCTCTCCGCAGCAGCCCTGGGAATCGAAGGCCGCGCCGAGATCCGCGACAGCGCAGCATTAGTCCCCATCGACGCCACCAGCGCGGACCTGCTCGTAGCGGACTGCCAGCCCGTCTTCGCGTTCAACCAGGTCGCCCAACACCTGGTAGGTTCTCGGTCCTTCGCAGGCGTGGAGGCCATCACTCGAGAGGTCTGCGGACGAACCGAGCTCAACCACGAGCGCCGGAAGGCAACGGCACTAGCACAGACTGCCTACACCGCACCGACTGCCGAGGAACTCCAAGCCCGCATCACCGCGCATCGACGTCGAGCAGCCGAACACGGCGCCACACTCATCAGCTTCCGCCGACTCGGTGAAGTCGCTGGCCTGCGAACCTACGAGCCGGCGATGATCCGAGCCGCAGCCCGCCAACTCGCCTACGACGACGTCCCACTCTGCCGTCTCTAGACCAAGGCGGACTGGCGCTTCCGTGTCAAGTTGACGCGAGCCGGTCGGATGCGGCGTCGTGCGAGGTAGACGGGACTGCCGAGGGGCCTACGGGTTCGTCGCGGTGGTCACGGTTGCCGTACTTCAGTGCTGTACTGGTTCCCTGCGGCGTGTTGGATGCCGTTCCGAGCGCGGCAGACCATTGCGATCGAGGACGCGAAGCGAGGCGGGCAGCCGTTAAGCCTGGCTGCGGTTGCCACGTGCGACGCGAATTTTGGGGCTGGGTCTGCTGCACCGATAGGTGACAGTTTCAGTCACGCGACCTGACTGGCCGGTGGGGTCATGATGGTCTCGTAGTCGATAGGGGTCAATCGGGACAGGGACCGCTGCCGTCTGCGGCGGTGGTAGGTCCGTTCG